>JBKQHU010000153.1:0-13302 GCA_052148655.1 Acidimicrobiales bacterium | reverse complement strand
ATCGCAACTTCTACGAGACCGGCACCAAGGTCAGTGACGCCCAGCTTGCGGCGGTGCCGCTCACACGCCACGAGTTCCACGGCGACTGGAACTACACGATCGCTCAATCAGACTCTCGGTGAGCCCTTAGGGTTCCGAGGTGGCCGTTTCGCCAGAGGGGACAGCGATCGGCTGAACGGCCCGCCGCTTGTTCTCAAGGCGTTCTGACCTTTCGGGACCGCCGTCCTCACTGAGCGCCCACGCAGACTGATCCGGGGATCGTGCCCAGCGATTCGCTCATGATCACACTTCAGATCTCCGGGACCTGCTCCCTAGGCATCGTCAGCAATCGCCCTCGACCTGCCAGGGCTCACAGGATCCCTAGCCCGCGCCTCACTCCGCCAGCGACGGAGAGAGCACGCTCCAGGTCGGCCCACAGGTCGTCGACATCCTCGCAGCCGACGCTGAGCCGTACAAGAGATGGTGGCGCTTCCTCACCCGGCCACTTGGCGCGGCGTTCGATCGAGGACTCGATGCCTCCAAGGCTGGTGGCATGCACGATCAGGCGGGTGGAGTTTGCCACCGCCTCGGCGGCACTGACGCCCCCACGCACCTCGAACGCAATCATGTTCCCGAACCCGCGCATCTGGGCGCGGGCACGCTCATGCCAAGGATTGTCCGCGAGCCCCGGATAACGGACCCGCTCGACTTCCGGGTGCGAGGCCAGGCGTAGGGCGAGCTCTCCCGCGTTCTCCTGTGCCTGGCGGAAGCGCAAAGGAAGGGTACGAAGGCCGCGCAACGCCAGATACGCCTCCATCGGACCCGGGATGGCCCCGGCGAGCGATCTGCGCCGGCGCAGGTTCTCACACAGGGTGGTCCCGGGTGCTGCGACGACCACGCCGAGTATGACGTCGGAATGCCCGGCCAGCATCTTGGTGACGCTGTGCACGACGAGGTCAGCACCGAGATCCAGCGGTCGTTGCCCGAGCGGGGTCATGAAGGTGTTGTCGACCGCGACCTGTAGCCCCTCAGCGTGTGCCGCCTGACACAACGCGGGAATATCGGCGAGGTCCATGTTCGGGTTGGTGGGCGACTCCACCCACAACAATGCGGCTCCGCGACAGGCGCTTACCACAGCGTCGGTATCGGAGATGTCGACTCGGCGCAGCTCCCAGCGACCTGCGACGGCGGCATTCGCGAAGGCCCGCGTCCCGTTGTAGCCGTCGCGTGGCAATACGATCGCGCCCCCGATGGCAACCTGCTCAAACACGGCGGCGACAGCAGCCAGGCCCGAAGCGAAGCTGACCGCTGTTCCGCCTTCCAGGACACCGATGACCTCCTCGAGAGCAGTCCAGGTGGGATTGCCCTCGCGGCCGTAACCGACCGGGCCGTGGGCGCGATAGGTGGAGGCGAACACCACTGGTTGATTCAAGGGCCCGTCAGGCACGCTCAAGGGTCGACCGGCGGCAATCGCCTGCGTCGCGGGGCTCCACGTCGGTGGCTCTTCATGGACTTGCGGTGGAGGTGAGAGCTGCGACCCGCGTTCGCTTTCCTCGTTGGTCATGTGGGCAGATGCGGCATCGGCAACACAGTAGATGGGATCATCGGTCACGCACTCCTCGAGAGGGCGATGCTGACCGCTCCGTAGTGCACGGCCGCTTCTGCGCGCCCGACGGCGTCGTCTTTCTTCCGGACGGGACCGGTCGCTCCACGAGATCGCCGAGGCGGGACCAGAGCCGGGCAGCGTGGTCGCGGACGTCGACCTCGCCCTCCTCGTCGCCACGGCGCCGGAATGACCCGGGGCGACACCTCCCGCAAGCCTTACGTCCACGGCCCTCCCGGCGCTGGCCCGGCGAGGCAGCCGCTCCGCCTGCCGGGCGCCCGTCGCAGGTGGCCCAGTCTCAGGCGTCGCCTGCCCGCGAGCGCCGGCAAAGACACGTGCGTCTGTCAGCCATCAGCTCTGACGTCGTCCTGGCGGCGCAAGCTGAAGGCGGCGAGATGCACCGAGGCGACGCGACCGTCGGGCAGGCGCTCGAAGGTGACCGGCTCGCCGGACTCCCGGACCCCGGGCTCGACGAGGAAGGTGTCGCCGTCGTCTGTGGCCGCGAGCGTTGGCCTCCAGGTGGGATCCTCCGCGTCCAGAAAGGTGAGCCTGCCGTCGCGCCACTCGAGGACGAGGAATATGTCGCGACCGCGGTACGCCCCGAGAAAGGGTCGGTAGCGCCCCGGCATGGCCGGTGGAACCCTGAGCTCCGGAGCCCTCGCGCGGGCCGCGCCCCGGGCGATGCCCGCCAGTCCCATGGCAAGAGCTGAAGCATCTCCGTCACCGTTGACAAGGGCGATCGCGCCGACTCGGCTTTTCGGATCGAAGCAGACGTTGGTCCGGTGCCCGGGCAGTCCGCCCGAGTGCTGGACCCAGATGACGTCCTCCTTGCGGACGGCGAACCAGCTGATCCCCCAGGCCTGCGTCCATTCCTTGTCGACGAGGTAACGGGGCTTGTGCATCTCCTTCAGGTCACCAGCCGAAAGGACCAGGGCAGCAGTTGCGCCCTTATCGGTGGCAGCATCGCCATAAGCGCCGAGCTGCAAGCCGATCCAGCGCGACAGGTCCTCGACGCACGACCACAAACCTCCCTCGGCGAAGATCGGAGGCATCGCCGGCGCCACCTCGAGCTCGTCGGAGAAGGTCCGTCCCGCGTATCCGGTCGCCACCCGCGCGGCAAGCTGCGCGGGCAACGGCTCGAACGAGGTCGCTGACATGCCGAGCGGCTGCAGGATCTGCTTGCTCACGTAGTCGGTGTAGGGCGAGCCGCCCACACGGGCGACGATCTCGCCGAGGAGCTGGTAACCGAGGTTCGAGTACTTCCATTGGCGATTGGGGGGGATCACCGTACCGATCTCCCCGGCGCGGGCGAGCGTTCGTGCGATGTCGCCCTCGAAGCGGGGGATGGACCAGTCGGTCCCGGGCGGCTCGCTCAGAAGCCCGGACTCGTGCGAGAGGAGCCGGCGGACGGTCACGGCCTCGATCGCCCCGAACCGGGCCGCCGCGCCACGCAGCTCAGGGAGGAACGACGACGCCGGGTCGTCCAGCTGCAGGAGACCGGCCGCACGCAGCTGCATGATCGCCGTGCCGGTGAAGGTCTTGGTTATCGAGGCGATGCGGTAGACCGTCGCTGCGTCGGTACGGCGCCGTGCCGCGACGTCGGCGAAGCCCACCCCTGTTGACCAGACGAGCTCTCCGCCCTCCACGACCCCGACGGCGGCGCCCGGCAGGCGGTGCTCCTTCACGAAAGACGCGGCAAAGGCCTCCAAGTCGTCGCCGTGCGCTGTCTTCGCCACTGACGTGCCTCCTCTGTGTCGTCGGCTCGGCCGGCGCCTGGGAATCGTACTCAGGTGCCGTGCCCCGCCAGCCTGGCGTCCTCGAACTGCTCGAATGTGCCACCCGTCAGATCCAAGAGGCTCCTTGCCCGACGGCACGTTCAGGACACTTGCGACGGCCCTGGCAAGCCTAAAGGGGCGGTGAGCGATGGAGGGGCCTAAGCTCGACGAAGTGGCCGGACGTCTCGCAGCAGAAGGTTGGTACAAGGATCCCTACGGCAAGCATGACGACCGTTGGCTCTCGGATGGCGAGCCAACCTCGTTGGTCCGCGACGACGGAATCGAGTCTCATGACCCGCCCCCTGATACCCCGCTCCCGACGACGCTTGTCCGCAGCGAAGCATCAAACGAACCGAGCGACGGTGAGGACTTGCGCCGTGCGGACGACGCTGAACGGGATCCACCGTATGACAGCGACAGCGCGGTCCAGGCGGAACTCGACACTTTGACACTCTGGGGTCCCGACTAGCTGTCGTCAGTCGAGTCGGGTGGATGTCGTCCTTTCCCAGGAGGACGGACCTCTCTGTTGGGCACTCGCCGGTTGCGCCGGGGTCACCGTGCCCGCCACCAGCCCGGCGAGACCGGCGGCACCTCCCAGCAAATACCGCCCTTCGCGTCGTCGCGGTTGCTCGCAACGTTCTCGGTCTTGTTGGCGCAGTCACAGGCGGATTCTTCGATCTCCGGGTTAGCCATCGCGCACCTGTCGACTTAGCATCGCTTGTGGTTCGGCGATCCTCGGCCGACTAGATGGGAGCGACAAAGCGTGACCCTGCCCGTGGATCTCGTCTCTCTGCTGCAGCGGCCGAGCCTCTGCTACATCACCACCTTGATGCCAGACGGTTCACCCCAGATGACCCAGACGTGGGCCGACACTGATGGCGAGCACATCGTCATCAATACCGTCCAAGGCTTCCAGAAGGTGAACAACGTCGGCCGTGACCCACGCGTGGCCGTGTGTGTCTCCGACCCTTCCAACCCTTCGCGCTACTACGCGGTCCGCGGGCGGGTCGTGAACATCACCACCGAGGGCGGTGCGGAACACGTCGAGGTCCTCGCCCAGCGCTACCTTGGCGGTCCTTATCCCTGGTACGGGGGCCGCAACCAGGTTCGCGTCATCCTCACTATCACCGCTGACAAGATCCACGCGATGGGGTAGGTTGATCACCTCGACTGCCGATCAGGCTGGCAGCTCCCCGCCGGCGCAAGGGCGAATGCTCCTCTGACTGCAGGAAGAACGCCCAGCCCCAGGTCGGTGGCGGCAATGATGAGTTCGTTCGACGAGCTGTGTCAGAACCATCACCGTGAAGCCAACGAAGAAGACTGGTTCCACGAGACCTCCCAGCCTGTTCAGCAGGTAAGCCAGGCCCAGGATCGGGTATGCGACGAAGGCGGCCCTGCCCAAGCCTCGATAGACATTGGCGATGCGAGTCCTCTGATTGCGTGTTCGTCGACAGGCGAACCGGAGGGCGACGGTTATGCCACCAAATTCGAGGATGCCGGCAACAATGTGCAGGTATTGCTGCAGGGGAAGCCGGAAACTCCACTCCATGTTCCGGCAGAGGGCGTTGATCCCATCGGCGCACATCTCCGGGAACACTCCACCGAACGATCCGGCGCCGGCGAAGACCATCATGGCCCACCACTCGCGTCGGCCACCCGGGATGCTGTTGCTTCCTGCCGCCAAGAATGCCCCCATGACGAGCAGGCCGGAGAGAAGATCGGCGTGCTGCATCGCCGTGGCGAAGGGTTGCCCGGTCACCTCGAGATCACTGAAGAGTTCGTTGGGTGAGCGGATCAAGCCGGGCCTGAGCGGAACCAGGACCCACCAGTTGTATGAGAGCAGCCCGAGGATTCCGAAGACCCACGCCACCACTGGGCGGATGAGTGGCCGACGTGACGCCGTCACAGATCAGACCGAGCAGGTGCGCCGCGTGTGGAGGCCACCGTGTCCGGGAAGAGACAGGGCGGGACAGTAACAAGGGCGGAGACTGTCAAGATAGAAAGAGGGTAACGAGACCCTCAACGACTACTCCCAGCCCCGTCCCGCTGCACCCACCCTCGGCGGTGTCGCGCTGCGTCTCGGCTTGTGGTGACACCCGCGACGCGTCCTCATTGTTGAGTCCTCCAGATTTCAAAACGCGCCAAGTGCCGGAATCCCACAGGCTGCCTGCTCAGGGGCACCCATCAGGCCAGCTTAGACGGCCCAGGATCCCAAACCCGACGGCTGATCACCAGACCCATTGGGGTACGTAAGTAAGACCTTGGCGGAATTCCAAGCGAGCGGGTGGGGGGCTAGGGCTCGTCAGTGCTCAGGATCATCGCCCGATCCCTTTTGCATGGCAAGGAGCTGTCCCATGCGGACGAGTCAACCCTCTATCACCATTTCGAGATGAACTACACACCCACTAACACCGAGAGCGGACGACGCCTGGCTCGCCCCTGACAATGTCCGCCCTGTCACATGATCTCTGTTGCCACAGTCATTGTTTTTCCAGGAAGGACCGGAGCGAGGCCTCCAGCGCCTTGAGGCAAGCCCGGTCGGCCTCGGCGAAAGTCACGTCCGCGTCCTCCGCGATCCGGAGGCTAGGTGCTCCCAGTCGGCCAGTCTTCCCTGGGGTAGACCGGGGTGACGACCCATCCAACAAGGAAGTGCTTGGCGCCGATCCGTCGATTCAGGACCGGGAGTCACCCATCCCGGGGGTCGGTGAGGACTACGTCCACAGACCACCGCTCTCCTTCAAGGGGACGTCCGTCAGTGGTGGCGACGTACCGCCCGCCCGGCACGCCATCGGGGAACTCGACGGGGTCGCCTTTTCGCGGCTGTGCACCCTCAACAATCGTTGCTGACACCTGAGACATTCGCAGCGCGAGCACGACCATCTGGTCGATTCCTGCCTGAAGGTGACCCTGGTTGCGGTCCTCCATTGCGGAGACGATCTTCGTTGCCGCCTGCGAGTACGGCTCGGAGTACCCGAGGAAGTAGCTTCCGTGCACGAGCCGCGTCCAGCCGTGGGCGATCTTGACGGCCAACTCATAGGTATTGCTGGTATCCGCATCCGTCAGATTCTCGTGCTTGAGTCGGTCGACGAGTACCGCAGAGGCCTCGATCAGCCGATCGAACTCCTCATCGATCTCCTGCGTGTTCCATGAGCGGCCCAGGTCCTCACCGAATCGTTCACGAAGTTGACTCACGGTCGTCTCGACGGCCGAATAGCCATGCATCGCAAGCTCTGAGTCGCCCTTAGCGACTCCTCTCGCGAAGTCGTCGCACGCCGTCGCCAGAGGCCTGGTCACCTCAAGTCGCTCTCCAAGCTCCACTAGCCACGCGAAGCCCGTCCATGCTGCAGTCGCCTCCCTCAGCAGCGACTCGTGAGCTACTCCCTCCCCGGAGCCCTTTGAGAACTGGTCGATGGCATTTGCCAAGTGAGTGTGGCTGAGACCCCATATCCTCCGGGGAGGATCGCCTTTCGCCCACCCGACCTCATAACCGGCAGGGCTTAGCTTCCCGGCAGTATCTCCGTCTGGCACGGCAGGTCTTCAGAAACTCGATGAGGTGCCCGGCACGGTTTTGTGTACGCGGCGCAAGGCCATAGTCGCAATCTACCTTTTTCAAAACCGGAAGGAACCGGGCGTCTTACAAATGGACGTCCTTGAAGATGCTCCCCATCCGCCGGAAAGGCTTGGCGGAATGTCTTCCCCGCCGCAGTCAACGTCTACGGTCGCTTCTTGGTGGCAAGCCAAGATCACCTGCCAGGTCTCGGGTTGGCGCGAGTCAAAAACTCGTGTCGCGCGGCGGAACAAAAGCACCAGGCCGGTCCGGCACTCAAGGACCTGGCAAAATCCTCCTACTGGGGTTTCAAGAGCCGGAGCATCTCCCGTCGCCAGGCAGACCGGGCTCGGGCGGCTTCGACAGTATCTGGGTGGACAAAACGGGTAATCCTCGGCCCGTCGGCTCCCCGGTGGAACGCAAAGGCTCGCGCCTCGGTCTCCCGGTCCGCCTTGGTGTAGTGATCGCGTTGGAGCAGGTAGCCACTCCAGGAAGGCACGAGGAAGGTCTCGAGGAACTTGCCGTGCGTGGTCACATCTTGAAAAACACCCCAGCGCGTCGCGCCGAGGCGTCGCCTCACGATTCGCAGCTCGGTCATGGCCTCCAGGAAGTCGTCGACATCCTCCTCGCCGACGCTGTACTCGACGAGGATCATGACCGGACCGTCGTCGGGGTGGATGTGCTCGCCGATGGCGAGCGACGGGTTCACCACGAGCTGCAACGAGGAACGTGCCACGACCGGCAGCCCGAACCGCGGGATCAACAGGATGCCCGGTATGAAGGTGAGGGCCGCGACGAAAAGGGTCTCGCGTAACGGCAGGAACGTGTCGATCACGCCAAACCCGAGGCCGCCTAGAACAAAAGGCCCTTGGAGCACCACGTAAAAGAGTGACAGGGAACGGGTCTGAACCCAGTCCGGGGTCACCTGGCGAGCGGCGATGGTGAAGGCCACTGTCGCCCAGACCCACGACGCGCCGGTGACAACGAGCACGGGCATGGCTGCCCAACCGGTCGGCCAGACAACCAGCGCGGCCACAGCGAGCCCGTTGGCGAGCGTCGCGGCGGCGACGATGGCGTCTAGGTGGAGATAGCCCTGGAGGCGGGGGAGAATGAGCGACGCAAACAGGGCACCCACCCCGCTGAGTGCCAGGAGGAGGCCGTAGCCGAAGGCCGAGGTGTGCAGGTAGTGAGCTGCGAAGAGCGGGAGTAGTGCTCCGAGCGCAGTCGCTGGCGTGACGTAGAGGGCTGTGCGGGCGGCAATGGCTCGTAGGCCTGGCGTGTTCGAGAAGTACCGCCAGCCGGACGAGATCGCACCCATGAGGCTCTCAGCGGCAGAGGCGCCTGGTGTTGACAAGCGGAGGTCATCCCTTCCCCGCCAGAACAGGAGAAAGCCGACGAGGGGCACCATGAACGCGCCGCAGAGGCCGAAGAACACCGTGGTTCCCGCGCCCCGCAGGACCGCGCCGCCGAGCACCGGTCCGACAACCTGCCCGATGTTCCACTGGAAGCTGTCCAAGCTGAGCGCCACGGGCACGACATCGGGCGGCACGAGGCTGCCGATCGTCGTCCACCATGAAGGCGAGGAGGTTCCGTTGGCTATCCCCAGGCCGGCAAGGCCGAGGAGGAGGGTCGCCGGCGACAGCAGCTGCGACGAGGACATCACGACAAGGAGCGCCACCGAGCCGATAAGCAAGATCTTTGCCACGAGAAGCACGCCACGCCGGTCGTGGGTGTCCGCCGCGGCGCCGGAGAACACGACGGCGAAGATGCTGGCGAGCGGGCTCATGGCTGCGGCGAGCGTGACCAGAATCGGCGATGTCGTCAGGCGCTCCATGATGAAGCCGCCGACGAGAGTGACCATCCACACACCGGTGCTGGCAAACAGTGCTGTGCCCTCTAGCCACCGAAAGGCCCGGCTACGCAGTGGTGCGAACAGTTCCGTCACCGGTCTACAGAACAGCAGTGGAGCAGTACGAGTCAACTCATCTGTATCAAGAGGCGGAGCGGGCAGGCAAGCCAACCGGAGAAGCTACAAACGGTCCAAGTGGCGTCCAGCCGGCTGGACAGCCGCGACTGGGAAGGGGCCGTAAACTCTTCCGGCAAGCACATGGCTCGGCAGGCGTGACCGAGATCGATGTGACCCCCGCCAACCATGACGACGCCGTCCCAAGCCTGGTGGGCCGCTTTGCGCAGCCGCGACCCACCAGAAGGCTGTCGTGGATGAGCCTGATCAGTTGTTGTCAGGCGTCAGCAGGAAGATGCGTTGGTTACCGTTGAGCGTGCCTTCTCCGACTGTGCGGGCCTGGTCCGGCCGCAGTAAGGGCCCAGATGGCGCATTTGTTTGCTACGAGCTCACGGTGTCGCGGGGGACATATCGTTATGGACGACCGATCGGCAATCCAGACCTCGGTCTGGCGTCTTCCGCGACGGTGACTCGGGACCGACTAAAGGACCTACAAGTGGGGATCGAGGACCGCCCCGGCGATGTCACAGGCACTCTGGCCCGCCTGGGGAACGTCGGACCCGTCGGACCGGTGTGGCATTGACCCGCCGGCTAGCCGCGGTCGTGGGTTCGCTGGGACACCTCGCAGATCCCGACGCATCACTCGATTGGTTGTGCCGCATCTGCGCGAAGGAGCTGGGGATGAGCGGGGCAGCCGTCGCGCTGATCCCGGCCACCGACGATCCTGGGAACATTGCCGCTTCCGACGAACGGGCTTCATTTGTCGTAGACCTGCAGTTCACCTCCGGTGAAGGGCCGACTATCGACGCCCACCGCGATAGACGACCGGTGCTCGTGCCGGAGCTCGCCACCGCGATTCGCTGGCCGGCTTTTGCCCCTGAGGCAGTAGCGGCCGGCGTAGCGGCAGTGTTCGCCCTGCCCCTGCAGATAGGCGCGGCGCGCTTCGGGGTCCTGACGTTCTGTCGCGATCGACCGGGCCCGTTGGAAGAAGGCGCCCTCGCCGACGCGCTGGCGATGGCCGACATGGCCTGTGAGATCACACTGTGCCTGCAGGCCCAGGTGCCTCCAGGCTCCCTACACGATGTGTTCGAGACTCTCGCCAGAGAACGGACCGTCGTCTACCAGGCGACGGGCATGATCTTTGTGCAGCTGGGCGTCAGTCCCGAGCAGGCCATAGTCATCCTTCGGGCGCGGGCCTATGCTGCCGGCCGACCGGTGGACGAGGTGGCCGCTGATGTCGTCGCGCGAAGGTTCCACTTCCACCTGTGACAGCGCCGCGGCCAATTGGAGCAAAATGGTTCTAGTTTGTATTCATGTCGATCGGTTCGGTGGGCGGTTCGAACGCTGAGGTGGTGACGATGTCGTGACCCGACAAGATCTCCTGTCACGGACCTTCGTGGAATTGGCCGACACCCTTGTCGAGAACTACGACCAGATCGAGTTCCTCCATCGGCTGGCCGAGCGGTGTGTGTCGCTTCTCGGGGTGGCCGAGGCAGGGGTGGTGCTCGTCGGTTCGGAGGGACAGCTCCGGCCCCTGGCCTCCTCGAGCGAACGGATGCGTCTCGTCGAACTCATTGAGTTGCAACGCCAGGATGGTCCCTGCCTGGACTGTTGGCGCAGCGGCGAGGCTGTACGCGAGAACCAGTTAGCCGAGGCTCGGGCACGCTGGCCGCGCTTCGCCCCAGCAGCCCTGGACGCTGGTTTCTTGTCTGTGTACGCCGTGCCTATGCGCCTTCGCGAGGAGCGTCTCGGTGCTCTCAACCTCTTCGCCAACCAGCCTTACGGCCTGATCGAGCCCGATGAGGCCGTTGCCCAGGCCATGGCTGACGTGGCCACCATCGGTATCCTCCACCAGCGCTTCATCCACCAGCGCGAGGAGGTCTCCGAGCAGGTGCAAAAGGCGTTCAATGCCCGGGCCGTCCTGGAGCAGGCTAAGGGTGTCGTCGCCGCGGCCACGGATACGAACGTGGACGAAGCCTTCGTCTTGCTTCGCGGCTATGCCAGCCATCACAGACTCTTGCTCTCGGAGGTGGCAAGGCGGGTGATGAGCCGAGACCTGGCCGTCCAAGCCATCCGGTCACCACAAGGCAGCCAGCACTGAGGGCGTAGCGGCCTGGCCAGGCGGCGCGGGGCGGGCCGGACCAAACAACGTGGACCGTCATCAGACGCGCCGGCATTCGGCGCTCGGCGCTGATCGAGCATCGCGCGCTCCGTAGCCTTCCCGCGCCGGTCGGAGCGGAAACGGGGTCCGAGCGCATGAGCCAGATCGGGCAATCTGTGCTTCCTCGAACCGCCGGTTCTTCGGGCTGCGTGCGAGCTGGCATCTGCTCTTAAGCCCGGTGATTAGCGCCCTGGTACAGTCGATTCTGACACGACGGGCAGTCCCGTAGCCGTGTTGGACTCTGCTTGGACCACTGGCAGCCTCCGGGAGCGTTGCTCCGGACACTGGCAGCGCTGGCTTGGCAGATTGATCCACGAGACGCCTGGTTCGGGCAGGACGACCACCTACGGCCGTCGCCCCGTGCGGGCTCGACGCCTCCTCAGCGGGAGGAGCCACGCCGTGACGCTGGTACTGGACAACCCACCAAAAGCCGTTCCGGCCTCCGTCAATCGACGGTGGTGGGCGCTCGGCGCCTTGGCGCTGGCCGTTTTGGCGGTAGGTGTGGACGGCACCGTGCTAAGCGTGGCCCTGCCGACGCTGTCCAAAGCGCTGCACGCGTCGGAGTCCGACCTCCAATGGTTCTCGTCGGGATACTTCCTCGTCCTGGCCGCGGCGATGCTCCCGGCTGGTCTTCTGGGCGACCGTTACGGCCGCAAGAAGGTGCTCCTCGTCTCCTTGGCCTTCTTCGGGGTGGGATCCGCGGGATGCGCCTATTCGAGGTCCGTGGGCGAGTTCATGGCTGCCCGGGTACTCGTTGGCCTCGCCGGCGCAGGGCTGATCGTCATGGCGCTCTCGGTTCTCACGGTGCTCTTCAGCAAAGAGGAGCGACCCAAGGCCGTTGGGATCATTTCAGCGGCCACATTCGTGGCTTTCCCGATCGGCCCCATCCTCGGTGGTTGGCTTCTGACGAACTACTGGTGGGGCTGGGTGTTCCTGATCAACGTGCCCGTCGTCGTGGTGGGCTTGGTCGCCGTCGTCGCCGCGGTGCCAGAATCCCGCGCCTCGAAACGCCCAGGCCTGGACTTCGTCGGCGTGGCGACCTCGGCCGCTGGGCTGGTCATCTTGACCTACGGCCTCATCAAAGCCGGCCAGGAAAGCTGGGGCAATGTCTATGCCCTCGTCATGATGCTGGGCGGAGTGGCGTTGCTAGTGGGCTTCTTCGCCTGGGAGCGCCGGCTGACCCGCCGGCCCGGCGGTCAGCCACTGCTTGATCTCTCGCTGTTCGGCTCGGCCTCGTTCACCTGGGGGGTAATCCTCTCCATGTTCCCCATCGTCGCCATGCTCGGCGTCTTGTTCACCATGCCGCAATACTTCCAGGGGGTGCTCGGGACGACTGCCATGGGATCGGGCATCAGACTGCTACCTCTCGTCGGCGGACTCATGGTCGGAGCCATTCCCGCGGCCCGAGTCGTGCGCTTGGTGGGCGCCAAGGTAGCCGTAGCCGCCGGCTTCGGCCTGCTCTCGGTCGGGTTGTTCCTCGGATCGACGATGAGCGTCGGATCGGACGGTCTCTTCGTGTCCGGATGGATGGCGGTCGCCGGGCTCGGGGTCGGAATCGCCATGGCGACGGCCATGTCCGCCGCGCTGGTCGAACTGTCGGGGGAGAGGAGCGGAGTCGGCTCAGGGGTGATGCAGGCAGTGAACAAGACCGGGGGCCCGCTCGGGATCGCCGTACTCGGCAGCGTGCTCAGCGCTGGCTATTTGGCCCGACTCGACCTGGTGGGTCTGCCGGTGGCCTCGGTGGCCGCTGTCCGCCAAAGCGTCTTCGGCGGCGTCGCGGTCGCCGGCAAGCTCCACTCGGCGGCGCTACTTGCGTCGGTGCAGCGAGCCTTCGTCCACGGGATGGACGTGGCACTCCTGGTCTCAGCTGGCATCGCGCTGGCTGGCGTTGTCCTCACCGTCCGCTTCCTCCCTCAGACGAATGCGAGGCAGCAACTGGCACCGCGAATCGACACGGAAGGTGAAGGAGTCGGCGATCGGCCGGCAAATCAGCGTCACGAGACCCACGGAGGACCCCGTTAGAACGGGCATCGGGGCGACGCTAGATGCGGCAATAAGGGCATCGGGAACGCGACTGTGCAGTAGTGGGACCTGAAGGCGGGCGCCTGAGCAGTCGGGCTGAGAGGTACCGTCGACTAGGCCGTAGGTTCCCTCCTCGACCCCGACGCCGTGCTCCGTGCCGACCGTGCCGCGGTGGAGATGGCCGTCGCCAACCGTGACCGAGGAGCGCCGCTTCTTGCGCCCGAGGTCCGGGGAGCAAGAAGAGTAGCCACT
>JBKQHU010000152.1:0-33095 GCA_052148655.1 Acidimicrobiales bacterium | reverse complement strand
GGCGGTGATGGTGAGGTTGGACACCGTCGCCGACTGGGCCTCACCGCTCGAGCCGCCGGCTAGGCCGACGGTCCAGTTCGTCGCCGCGTAGGCGCCGCTTCCCGCCAGCAGGGCGCCGACTACGGCCGAGGCGACCTTGGTCTTGCGAGTCCAAGAGAATCGGAGTCGGGCGCCCTTTTCGCTCGCGTGAAGCGAGGCACCGGCATCTCCCGAACCTGTCACCGACATGACAACCTCCCGTTTCCAAGTCTTGGAGCACTTCCTCAGAAAAATGCTGACATTGGAAATGTCGGCGCAATCCGTGTGTCCTTTAGGCCTCCAGGTACGGGAATTTCGTAAGTAATGTACTGAGTTCTTCTACGTACTCTTCGGCGGAGCCGCCCCCGGGGATCCCTTTCTTGAGGTCCTTCACGGCCAGGGTCAAACGCGTGAACTCGGCCATGGCGTCCTCCCTGGTGCGCACTCCGAGCTTCCGGTAGCTGTTGGCGAGGTGCGACTCTACGGTCCTGACCGAGAGCGAGAGACGGTCGGCCATCCTCGAGGCCGGGTAGCCCTCGCACAGCAAGGAAAGAATTTCCGTCTCTCTCGGTGTGAAGCTCGCGAGGAGCTTGCCCGCAGTCGTTGCGTGTGCCACGAGCTCGCTCTCGAGACGCTTGCGCTTGGTGATGTCCTCGAGGATGCGCAAGCCATACACGGGAGCACCCAGTTCACCCCGGATGACAGAAGCGGTCACGCTTGCGAAGACGACGTCACCGACATCGGTGAGAAAGCGCGTCTCGGTCTGATAGCCGGAGATCATCTCCGCGGCGAGCTGCCGGTCGAGTTCGGACTCCTTGTCCGCGTCATCCGGGTGGGCGAAGGATGCGAGCGTCGCACCCAGGAGCTCCTGCCTCGCTCGTCCTGCGAAGCGGCACAGGGCCCGATTCGCGTCGATTATCCGCGAGTCGAGGTCGACGAGCGCGATCCCGAGCGGTCCTTGATTGAAGACCTGGCGAAACTGCTGCTCGCTCTCGCGCAGCTCCTCCTCTGTGCGTTTGCGCTCGGTCACGTCGCGGAAGCTCCACACACGTCCGACAACTGCTCCGTCGACATACTGCGGCTTTGAGTAACGTTCGAACACCCGACCGTCTCTGAACTCCAAAGTGTCGCTGGACTCGGCCTCGGGGTTGGCGTACAGCTCGGCGACCTTTGCCTGAAATGCCTCCGGCGAGGTCAACTGCTCCATCGCGAACGCGACCGCTGTGCCGTCGTCTCCTGTCGCGAGAATTGCGTCGGGCACACGCCACATTTCCCTGAAACGGGCGTTGAAGCTCGTGAAGCGGCCACCTGTGTCCACGACGAGGATGCCGTCGGCGGTGGAGTCGAGCGTCGCGGTGAGCAGGGACAGCGTCTTGCGCAGCTCCAACTCGGCTGCGAGCGTGGCCGTGATGTCGCGGGCCGAGACCACGAAACCCCCGACGACAGGATCGTCGAGCAGGTTGACCCAGGAGAGCTCGAAGGGCACCGTTTCGGTGCTCGCGTAGCGGAGGAGACGCACAACGACGGTGGCGGGGCTCGAAGCGGACGCTCCGAGCGAGGCCCGTTCGAAGGCGTCGAGGAGATCGGGACGGTCAGCCTCGCACACGAGCTCGGCGAGGGGCCGTTGTCCCACGAACTCGGGATCGTGTCCCAAGAGGCGGTTGAGCGCCCCGGAGACCGAGTCCACCAGGCCGGTGGGTGAGATCAGGAAAGTCACCGCGGCCGCGTTCTGCACGAGGGACCGGAGGCGGGCCTCCTCGTTGTGCGCCACCTCGAATCGTCGTCGTTCTGTCAGGTCCCTGAGGCTGAACAGGACCGCTCGGTCGCCGAACCATGCGACTGGCGAGCCGATGACCTCCAGCAGTCGCCACCCCGTGGCGGTCTTGGCCCGTACCTCGATGAGCGTTCCTGTTTGTTTGTCCTGCACGCTCGTTATGGACCGGAGCACGAGCTCAACGTCTTCAGGGTGGACGAGCTCGAGTGCCGGCATTCCGAAAGAGTCGCCGAGCGTCCGTCCGAACAGGCGCTCGGCAGCATGGTTGCCCCATTGCAGCACGAGCTGATGATCGAGCACGATCACCGCGTCGGGAAGGTCGTCGAGCAGCCCGGCCAAGAGCCGGTCCCCGAAGCGCGCTCGCCGCCGATTCAGCTCATCCAAAGCCGTCTCAGACACTCGCCACTTGCCCGGTTCACGACGTACCGAATCTAGTTCACATCCTTTGGATTGCCATGCTCAACAGCTCCGGTCCCTCGCAGGCACGACATCGAATGTTTGCTTAGCGGTTCGCGTCATTTCACCATAGTGGAGCCACCCTCCCAACGGTAGGCTCAGACCCGAGTGCCGTACACGCCCTGCACGCACTCGAGGCCGCGTGCTGCGCCGCCAGGACCGGTGGCGAAGCGTGGCTGTTCGACGCCGGGCGTGTGTAGTCAAAGAGGCGACGGCGCCGGACGGACACCGGTGCCGCCCGAACGGAGAGATAGCAATGGCAGTCCAGTTGCCCAAGTCCACGCGAGCGACCACTAAGCAGGTCGACAGACGGTTGGACGCCGTCGTCGCTGAGCAGGAGGAGATATTTTGCGAACGCCAGCCCAAGTCCCGGCAACTGAGCGCACGAGCAGTCCGCGCCCTCGCCGGTGGTGTGACTTCGAGCTGGCAGATAACGCGCCCACAGAGTGTCTGGATAAGCCACGGCGTCGGTTCGAAAATCTACGACGTCGACGGTAACGAATACGTTGACATGCACGGTGGCTACGGCGCGGGCCTGGCGGGCCACGCCCACCCGGCGATCGTGGAGGCTGTGCGCCGCCGTGTCGGCCGGGGAACCCACTTCGCCCAGCCGACCGAGGACGCCATCATTGTGGCCGAGGACCTCGCGAAGCGTTTCTGCCTACCCTTGTGGCGTTTCACCAACTCGGGCACCGAGGCGACGATGGACGCGGTGCACCTCATGCGTGCCATCACCGGTCGGGACTTGATCATCAAGGTCGAGGGTTGTTACCACGGGCACCACGACTCGGTGCAGGTCTCGGTGACCCCCGAGGCCGACGACATCGGCCCTGCCGACAGGCCCATCGGGGCTTCGGCCAGCACCGGCATCCCGGAGGCCATCTTGTCGCTGACGAAGATCGCCTCGTTCAACAGCGTCGACAGCGTCCGGCGTCTTCTAGAGGAGAACCCCGGTCAGGTCGCCGGCATGATCATCGAGCCGATCATGATGAACGCCGGCATCATCCTGCCCGTCGAGGGCTACCTGGCCGGCTTGAAGGAGGTGCTGCACGAGCACGGGGCTCTGCTCGCCTTCGACGAGGTCAAGACGGGTCTCACGGTCGGTCCCGGCGGGGCGACCGTGGCCTTCGGGACGACGCCGGACATCGTCTGTCTGGCCAAAGCCATCGGCGGAGGTCTCGTCTTCGGCGCCGTGGGAGGCACGACCGAGGTGATGAGTTACGTCGCCAACGGCATCTACAACATGGTCGGGACGTTCAACGGCAACCCGCTCTCGGTCGCCGCGGCCCGCGCCATGTTGGAGGAGGTTGTCACCGACGACTCCTACGAACGGATTGGTGTTCTCCGGGCGCGGATCGATCAAGCGCTTAGCGAGATGATCACCAGAGCCGGCCTGCCGGCCCACGTCGTGTCGATCGGGGCCAAGGGTTGTGCCACGTTCTCGCCAGGCATCGTGCACGACTACCGTGAGTTTCTCGAGATCGACGATAGGTACAACCACGCTCACTGGTTGTTCCAGCACAACGGCGGGGTGTTCCTTCCTCCGTGGGGCAAGACGGAACAGTGGCTCATCTCGGTCCAGCACGACAGCTCCGACGTCGAACGGCTGCTCGGCAACTTCGAGCATTTCGCGCGAGCAGTGACGAGCTGACGCTCTAGCATGAACCGGCCCGGGAGGCCGGCATGCAAGCGCCAAGCCTGCTGCCGCCGCCGAGGCACCGTGTCAGCCACCAGCGGTAGGAAGCCCGCTTTCGAACACGGGCCTCGTCGAACCAGCACGCGCGGGCCGAAGAAGCGCTCTCGTGCATGCCTGATCAAGGTAGCCGGGGCGGAGCGAGCCTAGGTTTGGTGCTCGGGACCGGCGTCCCCGACGCCCGGCGGCTGGCTGGGGTCGATCTCGGGCACGGCCGCGTTCGCCGGCGCGACCGGCAGCTGCCCGACGCCAGCGGCGAGCATGGCCGAATTCGGTATTTTGAGCTCCCCGTCGTCGGTGCGCAGCGTCACGTAGGTGAGGCTGACCTCGAGCACCCAGGCATCGAATATCCCGCCCAGGGCTCCTGAACGGATCCGGACGTGATCGCCGACCTTGAAGGGCCTGGCAAGCAGGAGCACGAGGGCGGCAAAGACATTCCCGAGGCTTTGCTGCGCCGCGATCCCGATAATTACCCCTGCGAGCCCGGCACCGACGAGAAGGTGATCGACGGATACCTCGAGCACGGCGAACACGGCGAAGAGGACCACGACGTAACCGACGCCGGTTGTGAGCAGCCGGACCGCCGCGCCGGCAGCGGCGATTGAGCGCCGCGTGACGACGTGGCCGAGGCCGGCGGCAAGTCGCCGCGTAGCGATGACCCCCGAGACCAGCAACACCGCCGCGCCGATCCAGGCGACGAGCTTCGGGTGCATCACACGGCTGTGGACATTCCCGAAGGCCGAGCCGCCTACCAGGGCCGCCGCGGCGACGATCCCCGCCGCGGTCCCTACCATCCAGTCGTGCTTGTGAGACCCTGTCATCGGACCGACCGCCCAGTTGCCGCCACCCAAACTACCGTAGCGATCTCTGATCATCGCAGGCCTGAGACCCGGGTTCACGCTCCCGCAGAGAGCGCTCACGGTCGCGAGCACTGCGCCGAAGGGAACAATTCGGCGGGAACAGGCGATACACATTGGGTGATCGCGCCATGGACCTGACCTCGGAGGCGACGCCAACCCACCACACCCCCGACTGGTTGGTGCTCACCTTGGCCTGCGTGGCCCAGTTCATGGTTCTGCTCGACGTGTCGATCGTGAACGTCGCTCTACCGTCGATCAAGCACAGCCTGGGTTTCTCCCAGGTCGAGCTCCAGTGGGTGCTGAACGCGTACACACTGACGTTTGCCGGGTTCCTCCTGCTGGGTGGTCGCACGGCCGACCTTTTCGGCAGGCGGCGTATCTTCCTCGTCGGACTGACGGTCTTCACCCTCGCCAGCCTGCTCGGGGGCCTGGCACAGAATCAGGCGATGCTGATCGGGGCCCGGGCTGTTCAGGGCCTGGGAGGGGCGATCCTGTCACCAGCAACGTTGACGATCCTGACGACGACGTTCCGAGAGCCGAAGGCCCGTGCCCGCGCCATGGGCACGTGGAGCGCGGTGGCGGGAGCCGGTGGCGCGGCCGGCGCCCTCCTCGGAGGCATTCTCACCGAGGAGCTGTCGTGGCGCTGGATCCTTTTCATCAACATCCCGATCGGGATCGTCACCTTCATCCTGGGGCGGGCGTTCCTGCAAGAGAGCCGTGCCCAGGGCGAGCGGCAGACGCTTGACGTGCTAGGAGCCGTGCTCGTGACGGCCGGCCTCACGACGCTCGTGTTCGGGGTCGTCCGCACGGCGAGCGTCGGCTGGGGCTCCTGGCAGTCCATCGTCGCCTTCGGGCTTGCAGCCTGCCTGTTGGTTTGGTTCGTGGTCCACGAGGCTCTCGTGGCCAAGTCGCCGCTCATGCGGCTCGCCTTGTTCGAACGAAGATCAATCTGGAGCGCCAACCTTGTGATGTTCCTTTTGTCGGGCGCTCTGTTCGCGATGTGGTTCTTCGTTTCGCTCTACCTGCAGGAGGTCCACGGGTACTCGCCGCTACGGACGGGCTTCGCCTTCGTCCCCCAGACCCTGGCAATCATGGTCGGTGCACAGCTCTCGTCCAGGCTCGTGCTTCGTACCGGGCCGAGGCCCCTGCTCGCGGTGGGCGGTCTTCTTTCTGCTGTCGGTCTGCTCCTCTTTTCCGGTTTGGGCGTGCACACCAGTTACTGGTCGGGCTTCTTCCTGCCGAGCGTGCTCGTCACGCTCGGGCTCGGGATCTCGTTCACCCCGTTGGCCTATGCGGCCACGGCCGGCGTCCAGCCGCACGAGGCGGGACTCGCTTCGGGCCTCGTGAACACGTCGCGCCAGATCGGTGGCGCCGTCGGCCTTGCGGTACTCGCGACGCTCGCGACGACGAGGACAGCCGACGTCGCCGCCGTCGTGAACCGCCTGGCGGCGTTGACCGACGGCTACACACTTGCTTTCCGGATCGGCTCGGCGATCGCGCTCGCGGCTGGTATCGCTGCGTTCGCGGTGCCGGCGAGGCCGGTTGCCCTGCATGATCAGGCCCGGTCGAGGGAGCCGGGCCCTGTGCGCGCCGCCGAGTAGCTCGCGTTCGACCGCGACCCGTGTCTCCGTCGGCCCTTTCAGGAGTCTTGCGGGCGCCTGGAACGTTCGGAGCGGAAGGCGTCGATCATGTAGGCGGTGAACCGCCGCCAGGTGTCGGGAGCGTCGTCGCGTGTGGCTGTCACGACACCGGCGTTGGCGAACAGCAGCATGGGCACATCCGCGGAGACGAAGTCGGAGCGGAGAGCGCCTTGGTTCTTTGCTCGTCCTATGAGTTGTTCCAGGTCGTCCAAGGCGCGCCTTCGCAGCTCTTCGGCGGAGGAGGCCGTCGGGAACCTCATCGTCAGGAGGTCCTTCAGTCCGGCATCGGCGGCCTGCATGGCGCAGGTCTTGTTGACGAGCCAGCAGAACCCGGCCCACGGGTCCGGGCTCTCGAGCGCGTGCCGAACAGCGGCCGCGTATTCAGCCATCCTTCGTTCGAAGCTGGCCGCTATGAGGTTTGCCCTGGTTGGGAATCGCCTGTAAACAGTGCCGATCCCGACACCGGCTCGGCGGGCGATCTTCTCGAGGGCAGCGTTCAGTCCCCATTCGGCGAACACCTCCTGGGCTGCGGCGAGTATCCGCTCCCGATTGCGCTCGGCGTCGGCCCGCAAGCCGGGGGAGCTCCCGGCGTCGGCGGCCCCGGCTGGAATCCCACCGGTGGGAGGGCCCCCGTCCGACGTCTCGATCACGACCTCATTTTACGATAACCGGAGGACAGCCTCCAGTTACAGCCAGTTCCGAGAAAATGGAGGACTACCTCCGCTTAATGGCAGAATCCAGTCGAGCAAGCAGAACGGAGCTTGGCGAATGCCGGAAGAAATCCCAGCGGATGGTCTGCCCCGAGTCCTCGGCGAAGGCGGCGTTCAGTCCACGAGCGGCAAGCCCGGGATCAGGGTCGTAACCGACAGTGCCGCCGATCTCGACAAGGCAGTCGCCGCCGATCACGGCGTCGGCGTCGTGCACCTCGACGTCAGGCTTGGTGCGTTCGGGCCGGAGGCCACCTCGAGCTGGTCGCCCGAGGAGTTCTGGGAGAGGTCCGCCGCGGTCGCAGAATTGCCCGAGACCTCTGCACCTTCGCCGGGGCAATTCAAGGAGACCTTCTCAGCCATGGCGGAAGAAGGCGCAGAAGGGATCGTTTGCATAACCCTCTCCTCGAAGTTGTCCGCGACCTACCAGGCTGCGGTCATCGGCGCCGAGAGCGTGAGCGACCGGATCCCGGTACGGGTCGTCGACTCGCTCTTGGCGACTATGGCAGAAGGGCTGACGGTGCTCGATGCGGTGGCCGCTGCAGAAGCGGGCGGGGACTTGGCAGCCGTCGAGAGGGTCGCTGTGGCAAGCCGCGAGCGCATTTTGCTCTTTGGAGCACTCGAATCGCTTGACAACCTGCGCAAGGGCGGACGCCTCGGATCAGCCCAGGCCCTGCTCGGGGGCCTGCTCGACATAAAGCCTGTGCTCGAGATCCGAGACGGTGCCCTCGTGCTCGAGTCCCGTCCTCGGACCCGTTCCCGCTCTTTCGAGCGCCTCACCACCAAGGTACGAGAAGCGGGAGAGCTCGACCGGATCGCCGTCGTGCACGCGGCGGCCTCCGATGTCGACTCGTTCGTCGAGCTTCTCGCCACCTTGTTGCCGAAAGAGCGCATCAATGTCGGCTGGCTCGGCCCGGTCATCGGGGCCCACGTCGGCCGGGGCACTGTGGCGGTGGCCGCACAGCGCCGCGTGACCTAGCCGACAAGGCGTCAGGTGGCCGACGGGTAGATCTGGTGCCAGTTCGGCTTGGAGGGCTGGAAGAGCCCGGCCGGGCCCTTGCCGAACAAGGCGAGCAGGTTCCCGGTGATCTCGCCCACGACGGGACCGGGACAGGACCGTTGGCCAGGTCTGCAAGGTGCCATGGCAGGGATCCAGTTCGTGGTTCCGCTGTCGAAGATGCCCGCGTGGCTCTTGGGATCGGTCCAGTAGGTCATGTCGGAATCCAGGAAGCCCTGCGAGTCACCCTGGTCACTGACGGCCTCCCGGAGCGGAACCGGCGAATGGCCGAGGATCTGGACGTTGGTTGGGTAGTCGTAGGGGTCGAACTCGTCGAGGTCGGTGGCGATCACGCGAGGCACGCTCGAGCCGTCCACCAGGCCGGTTCCAGCGAAGATCCAAGCGCTCGCGTCCGCGACGACGAAGGGGACCGCTGGTTCGCCGGGCTCCACGAAGCCGACGTAGTTCTCCCCGACGAAGCCGACCTCGGACCAGTCGGCCGGCGGGCTGGCCCAGATGTTCCCGGTCACCTGGAGGGGGTTCCCCTTTCCGTTCAGAGGGTCCTCGCTCGCATCTCGGTAGTCGACCAACTCGCGATCGGGGCCGCGCGGAGAGCTTTGGAGACGGACATGGCGCAAGACGGCGCTCGCGCCGAAGAAGATCATGTTGACGCCGGCCTGTTCGGCAGCGACCGCCGCCTGGCGCTCGGTGAGAGACCAGCACTCGTCGTGACCGAGCGAGAGCAGGGTCTTGTGTCGGAGCACGATGCCCGGGTGCTGTTCGACAGTGACGTCGGTGACGTAGGCGACGTCCAGCCCATGCTCCTCGATGAAGCGAATGAAGGGCAGCTCGCTCCCCATGAAGTCACCGGCACCTTGGCCGTAGGCATAGGGCCGGTCGTAGGAGACGATCCGCGCCCTCGAACAGAGCGGGTACACGTCCGAAGGACAGGGGCCCTCACCGGCGTAGAAGTCGTAACCCCCGTAAGGGTTCCACGCCTGCCACGTGAAGACATCGTTCTTCACGACGTACGTGGCAGTGGAGCTCGGGTCCCATATCGTGATCGGGACGTAGCTCGCCTGGCCGCCGGAACCGACCAGTTTGAGCAGGTAGTCGCCTTGGACGAAGGCAGGTGTGATGCGGACGGAAAGGCTCGGCGTCCAGTTGTCACACGCCACCATGTTGACCCCTGGGGTGAGCGGGCACGTGGGTTGCTCGCGTCCGGGGATGTTGCCCGATTGCCAGACGAGGCGCCCTCCGTCTCCCTGGTAGTAGCCCATGCGGTAGGCCTCGACACGGAAGCGGGCGGCTTCGGTGGACACGTACAAACTGACCCGGGCTCCCTCGGCGGCATAGGTCGTGGAGGCGTACCCCGCGATGCCCGACGGCGTTCCGGCCTTGATCTTCCAGGCCGTGGTCCCCGGTCGTTGGTTCTCGGCGACGACCCAGCTTGCCTCGACGCCATCCGGGCTGGGGAAGGTGATATTCGTTGCCACCGCGGTCGCCTTGTGCTTGGCCTGCAAGTGGTGGTGCGAAGCGGGAGCCTTGGCCGCAGGTGAGCTGCAGGCGGCCATGACGAACGTCAGGGCGCCGAGGAGGGCGACGCCCTGACGCGCGTGCCGGTTCCTCCATGTCGCGGACGGCTTTGGCTCGTCAGTTGCGCCGAGCCCGCGGTACTCGTGTGATTTGGAGATTCTCATGCCCACCAGCCGATCGCCCGCGTTCGCGGTCTCTGCGGATCGTAGTGACCTTGTGTCCGCCCCGAAGGGCGCGAATCCGCTCCTCCAGGGCGACGGGGACTTGTCAACGCATCAGCCGGGAGGATCCCACCGCCGTGCGGGATCGCTGCCGTCGGGTCCTCGTTGGTCGTGAGAGCGCGCCCATCTTTACGGGGCCGGCGGCGGCTGGTCCGGGCCGAAGTAAGGGCCTGCACGGGAATGGAGAGGGAAGCCCAAATCTGCAGCTCTTTGCGCGTACTCCTCCCAACTCAACTCACCCCGGGCGTACCGGACACGGAGCTCGTTGAGAGCGGGGTCGATGCTTGGCCCGGGGGGGCAGTTCCAGGCCTGCAGGTGCAGGCCGGGGTGCCGGCGCGTCCGGACCAGGGCCATGATGCCGACCACGAGCGCCGCGATGACAAGCACGAGTATGAGCAGGCCAAAGGCGCGCGGCCCATGACGGAACCCGTAGCTGAGACCTAGGCGGAACCTCATGGCAAACCCATGGTGGCGTGCTTTGTCGCGCGAGTAAAGCCACCACGGCTGTCGGTCAGGGAGCTCATCGGGAGGACGCCGCCGCGACCCCAGTTGCATCCATGCCTATCCGGCGGACCGCGGGGATCAGGACAATCACGCCGACACCCATGATCAAAAAGGTGGTGCCGAGGATGAACACGGCGTGGATCCCTATGACGGCGGCTACCGGGCCGACGATGGCGTACCCGAGGGGGAGGAAGATGAGCGAGCCGAACCAGTCGTAGGCACTCACGCGCGACAACACCTGCGCAGGTATCTCCCTCTGCATGGTCGTCTGCCACTGAGTGTCGAAGATCGCGAAGGCCGCCCCGCCGAGGAACGCTCCGATCGCGATTACCGGCACGGGCGCACGGTAGGCGAGGGCCAGCAGGGGATATGTCCAAACCAAGAGTGAACATGCCGCGGACACGAGCGGTCGGCGGAATCGCACGCGCAGCATCGCGATGCCGCCTACGACCGCGCCGGCGCCCTGGGCGCCGAGGATCGTCCCCCAGGCAGTTGCGCCACCGAGCGATTCCTTCGAGATCACTGCGCCGAGGACGAGGAATGGCGCGCTCATGGTCATGTTGGAGACCGACGCCACCGTGACCGTCGCCCACAGCCAGCTCCGGGACCAGAACTCGTGCCACCCTTTCGCCAGCTGGGCAAGGAAGGAGTCCGGGGTGGCCCCCGGCGCCGGCCCGAGGCGAAGAGCCGCGAGCGAGCAGACGCTCAGGACATAGCTGAGAGCGTCGGCGAGGATCGCCCAACCGGGGTTGGACGCCGCGACGATGACACCCGCCACTGCCGGCCCGATGATCGCCCCTATCGAGAACGTCAGTCCGTTGAGGGCGTTCGCCTGTGTCAGGCGATCGCTGGCGACGATCTGGGGGATGAGCCCGGTGAGCGACGGCATGAAAAAGGCCGTGCCTGTTCCGACGATGGCCGGGAGGAGTAGGAAGCCCCAAAGCGGGGGGTGCCCGAGGAGGATCCAGGCACCGAGCACAGTTTCCGCCGAGGCTCGCAGCACGTCGGCGGCGAGCATCACGTGGCGGCGGCCGAACCTGTCACCGGCGACGCCCCCGATGAGCAAGAAGGCGACGAGCGGAACTGTCTGGGCTGCGAGCACAACGCCGACGTCGGATGCAGACGAATGACGCAGCGCCAGCACAGCGAACGAGAGCGCCACCGGAGTCATCCCGGTGCCGATGGAGGATGTCAACTGGCCGAGGAAGTAGAGGCGGAAGTTGCGCCCCCGAAAAGCGCCCATCCACCTCTCCACGCCCATGGCCCTCGATGCTAAGGGTCGCCGACCGCTTCCCAGTTGTCCGCCCGCCCCAGCTTGATTTGTGCCATCGTTTCCCGGTGCTCGTGCGAGAGAGGGTCGAGGAGGACCTCGACGATTGCGTGCGACTGGCGCACGTCGTCCACGCCCTCGACCGGTATCCGATGTTCCTCCCCCTCGATCTCCGCAGGTTCATCTCGGCCCCCGATGCGTTGCTCGCCTGGGTCGCCGAGGACCAAGGCGAGGTCATCGGTCACGTGGCCCTTCGTCCGAGCAGCTCGGAGGCTGTTGTCGCCTTGGCCGTCGAGGCCCTCCGGGTGCCCCCCGATCGCCTCGGTGTCGTCGCCCGCCTGCTCGTGTCCCCGGCGCGTAGGCGCCAGGGAGTCGCTCGGTCGCTGCTCGAGGTCGCGTGCGGGGAGGCGCACTCCCGCGGACTGTGGCCGGTCCTCGACGTGGTGACGTATCAGAAGGCGGCCATCGCCCTGTACGAAAACTGTGGCTGGAGGCGCGCCGGTCAGGTCACCTCGCGGTACGGGAACGATGTCGTGCTCGATGAGTTCGTCTACCTGGGACCAGAGCCCCCTGCCGGCTGATCCGGCGAGAACTAGTCGTGCGCGGTCGCTTCTCGGCGCCGGACATCTGTGAACAGGGCGCCTTGAGCAGCCGTCGAGCCCGAAGTCCCGCCGCCGGGCCCTCTCAGCACGTAGGCAACTGCGACGGCCAGGACGGCACCGGCCAACGGACCGGCGACGTACACCCAGTAATGGCCGAAGTGGGCGCTCACGACGTCGGGGCCGAAGGTTCGGGCCGGGTTCATCGATGCCCCTGAGATCGGGCTTGCCCACAGGCCGGCGAGGGCGATGTAGCCACCCACACCGACGGCCCCGAAAATACCGACATTCTGGGCACCCGAGGCCGTGCCGAGGATCACGCTCACGAGCCCGAGGGTGAGCACGGCCTCCATCAAGAACGCGTCGACCCCGGAGTACTTCGCCGCCGGGTAGTTCGAGCCGTACCAGGCCGAAACGTGGATGACGGCCTGGAGGAACCAGGCCGCCAGGGCCGCCCCGCCGAGTTGGGCCGTTATGTACCCGGGTACTCGTCGCCAGGGGAAATCACCCCGGAGCGCAAAGGCGACGCTGACGGCAGGATTGAGATGGGCGCCGGAGACCTTTCCCATGAAAAGGATGATCGCGAGCACCATGAGGGCGGGAGCGACGACCGCGTCGGTACGGCTGATGGTGTCGGGGAAAGCCCGCCCCATCATGCCGCCGCCAGCGGCGACGAGCACGAGGAAGAAGGTGCCCAGCACCTCAGAGAAGAGCCGACGCCATTCCTGGCGCGGGTTATTAAAGTCCTGAATGGTCTTGAGGGTCCGGTCTTCGACGACTGTGCCGAAACTAAGCAAGTGTCCCGGCAGACCCTGAGGTTCCTCTGCCATCGGTCCTCCCGTTCCTGCAGCGATGCGGACAATCTACGACCCGCGGTTGTTCCATGACTCGCCGGTGCTCGTGACACCCGCGCCGAAGCCGCAGGGCGGCTATGACCGATGATGGGTCCGGAAGGCCACTTGAGCGCGACGAGGTCATGGGGCACACTGCGGGCTAGTCGATCGAGGAAAAAGGGGGACACCATCTCTCACCGCTACGGCAGGCTGTGGTGAAGTTCACACGCGACTTCAAAGGACGCGGCGGTCAAGTACGCGATCCGAGGCTGCCGCCGGGCCAGTACGACATCGGTTCGGACTGGCCGGTTCTCAGCGCGGAAGCGACGCCGAACCTGGCGGCCGCGGAGTGGAGATTCACGATCGAGGGGCTGGTCCGCAATCGGGTCACATGGAACTGGGACGAGATCCACGCCCTGGAGCCTGCGACCTACGAGGGCGATATCCATTGCGTGACGACCTGGTCGAAGTTCGGCGTGACATTCCGCGGAGTCTCGGTCGACACCCTTCTGGCCGCGGCGGTGCCACTTCCGTCAGCGAGCCATGTCGTCGCCTACTCGCACACGGGCTATACGACGAATCTGCCCCTCGATGACGTCACCGACAACAAGGCATGGGTGGTCTGGGACTACGACGGGCGCCCACTGGAGATCGCCCACGGCGGCCCGGCTCGGCTGCTCGTGCCACACCTGTACTTCTGGAAGAGCGCGAAATGGGTGGCCGGGCTGCGGCTCTTGGACCACGACGAACCGGGGTTCTGGGAGGTCAACGGCTATCACGACAGGGGTGATCCCTGGCTCGAACAGCGCTATCAGGGCGACTGAGGTGGATCTGCCGGCGCCGGGCCCATGGCAGGCTGCGACGGTCGAAGAAGTCAGGAAGGAGACCGAGCGCGCGAAGACCTTTCGCCTCCGCCTCTCCACGCCCTCGCGTCACCTCGCCGGCCAGCACTACGTCGTACGCCTGACAGCGGAGGACGGTTACACGGCCTCGCGCTCGTATTCGATCGCGTCGCCACCGGAAGACTCCGGTGAGATCGAGATCACAGTCGAGCGACTGGACGACGGCGAGGTGTCCTCTTACCTGCACGAGGTCGTGGTTCCCGGTGACGAGCTCGAGGTGCGTGGCCCGATCGGGGGCTGGTTCGTGTGGCGTGGTGACACACCGGCCCTGCTCATCGGCGGCGGATCGGGCGTCGTCCCCCTCATGTCGATGCTGCGCCTGGCCAGGCGATCGGGACGTTCCGAGCTCGTCCGTTTTGTGGTCTCGGTGCGGAGCCCGAGTGAGCTGTACTACGCAAACGAGCTCCCGGGCAGGGAGACGACGGTGGTGTTCACGCGTGAAGCGCCGCCGTCGTGCGACCGGATACCCGGCCGGCTCGGGGCGTACGACCTCAGCGGTGTGCTCATTCCGGACGCCACCGCGTACGTATGCGGGTCCTCGGGCTTCGCCGACCACGTGACGGATCTCCTCGCCGGCCTCGGTTTGCCCGACGAGCGCACCCGCGTCGAACGTTTCGGCCCCAGTGGCTGACCACGCCTCTCGAGGAGGTGATCAGGCACCCCGATGAGCGGGAAGGCCACCAACCCGACGGGTCGCTGCCGACGGGACCGCGACACGTATCGGGGCCGTCCTCGTCGCCGAAACCTGCATGGGCGTCGGATGCCCGCATTGTGGGCGCTCTTGAATCTTGGCGCGCCCTTGACACGAACTGGGTCCTCATGCCAATGTCGTGGCCTCGAGCAGAGCGTCGATTTCCAGCCTTCAAGTAGTCGCTTGAGCCGGGCGGAGCCAAGAGCGAACCCGCCGGCCGTCTTACAGGTGACTCAGGCCCTTCGAGCAGAGTGAACGGTGATGGTGAGACCTCTCCAACCTCAACCCCCGACAGCGGTTGTGGAGTCGTCCCCGCTCGCCCCGCGCCCGCGCGACGACATCATCGTCAAGGCTCTCGCGGTCCAAGGCGGCGAAGCCGATATTGGCGGCGAGAGGACGGCTTTTGCGCGGATCGTCATGACTGGTATCGGCGTCCGGCAGGCAGAAGTGGATGATCGGGCGCAACGGCGACAGGAGAGCGCGGTGCTCAGGATCGACGATGCGGCCGCTCTTGCGGACGGGTTGCACGACGTCGTGGACCGCATCGTCAGATCCACGCCGACGCCGGCGGTCCCGGCCATCGGAAACTGGTCATGGACGTCCGTGCCTCCACTCGACGAGGATCTGTTGGTTGCCATGGTGAGCGCCAACGGTGCCGCAGCTCCAGCCCCGACCGGGATGAGTTCGACCGTGAGGTTAGACTTCACCGGCACGTTGGTACACGGACTCGCGGCGGCAAACCCGGCCGTCCACGTGCAGGGGGCCATCTTTTCCGGTCCCCGCCAGGCTCAGGCACTTGCCTCCAGCTTGAGGAAAGTCGTGCGCGCTGCCCTCGAGCAACGGCTCGTCGAGATCTATGTGTCGGCCGCGAGTGACTTGCTCTCCCCTTTCCGCATCTGACAGCGTCCCGAATCTGTGAATCCCTGAACCCCGGGACACGGCATGCCGCACCGAAACGAGCGCGCCGCTTTCAGCCGCCGATCATCGACATCGACCGGGCGGGGCGAAGGAAGGAAGGGTCGTTGATGCCGTGCCCGGCGCGCTTGGCCCATACCGCTTGGCGAAGCAGCAGGGCGATATCGGTGTCACTGCCGCCCGACCGCAGGACGTCCCGCACCGGGTGCTCCTCGTTGGCGAACAAGCAGTTGCGGATGGCCCCATCCGCTGTGAGCCGGAGGCGGTTGCACGAGCCACAAAACGCCCGGGTCACACTCGTGATGACGCCGATCTCGCCGTGGCCGTCGGCGAAGCGGTAGCGATCCGCCGGTGCCGCGTCGTCGGCGCGTCTGCTGGCCGGCTCGAGCGGCCAGGCGTCGTTGATGCGCGCCAGGATCTCCTCGCCCGGCACTACCTTGGCGCGTTCCCAGGCTTCGCCTGCGTCCAGTGGCATGAACTCGATGAAGCGCACGATGCGGCTTGTGGCACGGGCGAAGCGCGCGAAATCGAGGATCTCGTCGTCGTTGACCCCGGCCATGACGACCACGTTCACCTTCACGGGCGTGAGGCCGGCCCGTTCGGCGGCATCCATCGCCTCGAGCACGGTCCCGAGGACACCGCGACGACGAATGGCAGCGAAGCGCTCCGGTTTCAGCGAGTCACAGCTGATGTTGACGCGCATGAGACCGGCCGTGCGCAGCGCTGGTGCCAGCCGGGCGAGGCCGTAACCGTTCGTGGTCATGGACAGGTCTGAGAATCCGATGGCGCCGAGCCGGGCGACCAGGTCCGTGACGCTCGCGCGCACGAGCGGTTCGCCCCCGGTCAGTCGCAGGGAATCGACCCCGAGCTCGTGGGCCACGAGAGCAATCCGCTCGATCTCCTCGAAGGTCAGGATCTCCGACCGGGGTACCCACTCGACTCCCTCTTCGGGCATGCAGTAAACGCAGCGCAGGTTGCAGCGGTCGGTCACCGAGATCCGCAGGTCGTTGTGGACACGGCCGAACGAGTCGACGAGCGGACCGGTCGCCGGCATCGAGAGCGGCGGACGCCTAGGCGCGATCGCGACCGGGACGGCCTTCACCGAGCCAAGCCTCCCGGCCGCCGGATGTTCGATCGCCCCGTTCTCACAATGCCGCCTCACTCGTGAGCAACGTACGTGCTCTGCTGGGAGCCTACCGGGCGGTGCGTTGAGCGGCGCCGGCCGGTGACGAATGCCGGCGGCCTCCTTGTCGAAACGGCTTGGGCACCAGTAGGTGAGCGGCGCCTAAGCGCCTGATCAGGACGCCTTGCGGCGCCGGGGGGCCGACACCTCTGCGACAGCTTGCTCGAGCTCCTCGCGGCTCATCTTCGATCGCCCGGCGATGCCCAGATCGGCTGCCTGACGGATCAGCTCGGTACGGCTCACAGAGCGTGTCTTCACGGCGTTGGCTGCCTGCCTGGGGCGAGCCGCCACCGCCGGCAGCTTCTGGGCTCGTTGGGTGGGCAAGGGTGCCTGAGTCGCCGCGCGGCCCCTGACGGCGCTCACACTCGCCTGCAGTGCTGCGAGCAGGTCGACCACGGGGGCAGGCTCGGCTCGGGGGCCGTCGGTCGTGACGACGGCTCCCTGACGCTTTTGTTCGATCAGGTCCTCGACGCGCTCGCGGTAAGTGTCGCGATAACTCTCCGGCTCCCACGCCCTGGTCATCGAGTCGATGAGCAGCTTGGCCATCTCGATCTCGCGATCTGCGAACGACGCCTGGACCGGCAGCACGTCGATCTCCTTCACGGGGTCGCGCACCTCGTCGGCGAACAGGAGCGTCTCGAGCACCAGCGATGACTTCTCCGGCCGGACAGCGACGAGGTACTGCTTCTCCCGCATCACGAAGCTACCGATCGCCACCTTGTTCGTCTCGGCCATCACTTCTCGCAGCAACTCGTAGGCGCGGTCGCCGTTCTTGCCGTGCGGCGCGAGGAAGTAAGGCTTGTCGAAGTAGATCGGGTCGATCTCGGAGAGCTCCACGAAGTCCGTGACCTCGATGGTGCGCGACGGGCCCGGCGCGACCGAGTTGAGCTCCTCGGGCGTGAGGATGACATACTCCCCACCTCCGAGGTCGTAGCCCTTGACGATGTCGGAGTACGCCACCTCCTCGCCGGTCTGCTCGCCGACGCGCTTGTTCCTGATGCGCTCGGAGGTGCCCGCTCGGAACTGGTTGAAGTGGATCGACCGGTCCTCGGTCGCCGAGTACAGGCCAACCGGTACGTTGACGAGACCGAAGCTGAGCGACCCGGTCCAGATCGCCTTGGCCATCTTGACTCCCCCTTGACTCCCCCTTAGGAAAGACCTCCAGTGAATCATGTCGCGGCCGTCTTGAACAGTGGTGGCGGCCAAATGCCTCGTCAGGAGGAGGATCCACCACAGCGATACACCCACTTGGGACACTGGCCGCGAGAAACGAGACCAGACCATTGGAGCGAGCGTGTGACCGAGCCAGGACCCGCAATCGAGACTGGACCGGTGGGGATCGACTTCGCGGACGAGATCCTGCACTGCATCGCCCACCTGTGTGCAGAGGGGCCCCTCGAAGGTTCACTGGGCCTTTGCTTCGGCCTGAGCGCCTGGATGAAGCGTTACTGCGTCGGTTGCGACGAGACCGTCGACGCCCTCGTGCGGCTGCGCTCTGCCCTGGTGTCGGTGTCGGGCCTCGACGAAGCCAGCGAGCCGGTGCCGCTGCGCGTGACCGATCGCGCGGTGTTCGTGCTGAACTTGGCTGTGTACCTCGACGGACTGCTCGTTCGAGCGGCCGGAGTGCTCGGGGTCACACCAGGGGAGGCCGCCGATGCCGCTGTGGGGCTGCTGCGTTCGAATTGACCGTCGCACGCGAGGCGTGAGCACGGGGGGCGCGTGACCCCGCTCGAGCGTTATCGGGCCAAGCGGGACCCGGGTCGCACTCCCGAGCCTGTCCCGTCCGGTGAACCGGCTGCCGGTTCGGTCCCCGATGGGTCTTCCTTCGTCATCCAGGAACATCACGCGCGTTCCCTCCACTGGGACTTCAGGCTCGAGCGCGATGGCGTGCTCGTTTCCTGGGCCGTCCCCAAGGGCCTGCCGATGGACCGCGGCGTCAACCATCTCGCCGTCCACGTCGAGGACCATCCCCTCGAGTACGCCGGCTTCGCGGGGCACATCCCGGACCACGAGTACGGCGCGGGCGACGTCGCCATCTGGGACAGCGGCACCTACGAGTGCAGCCGATGGAGTGAAGACGAGGTCAAGGTCCGCCTGAACGGCACCCGCGTGCAGGGTCGTTACGGCATGTTCAGGACTGACGGAGACAACTGGATGATCCACCGGATCGACGCCGCGCCGCCGGGCTGGGAGCGGTTGCCCGACCTTGTCCGCCCCATGCTCGCCACACCAGCCGACGCGGTCCCTGACGACGATGACGACTGGGCCTACGAGTTCAAGTGGGACGGCGTACGTGCGATCCTCTACGTCGAGGGAGGACGGGTGCGGGCGCTGTCGAGGACCGACCGTGACGTGACGGCGTCGTATCCGGAGCTGAGAGGCCTCGGCGAGGCGCTCGGGTCGTTCCAGGCCGTCCTCGATGGCGAGATAGTGGCGCTCGACGCCGAGGGCAGGCCGAGCTTCGAGGCCCTGCAACCCCGCATGAACGTCACCGGACCGGGCCGCGTGCGGCGACTGGCCGAGACGGTCCCGGTCACTTACATGATCTTCGACCTCATGCATCTCGACGGCCACTCGGCGCTCCCGATCGCCTACGCACAGCGCCGCCGCCTGCTCGAGAGTCTGGGGCTCACAGGGCCCCACTGGGCGACGTCTCCCTCGCAGCGGGGCGGTGGCGCAGTCATGCTCGGGGCGTCAATGCACGCCGGACTCGAGGGCATCGTCGCGAAACGGCTCGACAGCCCGTACCGGCCCGGAGTTCGCGACCCGAGCTGGCGGAAGGTGAAGAACTTCCGTACCCAGTCGGTTGTCGTCGGAGGATGGGCGGCCGGCCAAGGTCATCTGGAGGGAGACCTCGGAGCACTCCTGGTCGGGATCCCGGGGGCTGGCGGGCTCGACTACGTCGGCCGCGTCGGGACCGGCTTCAATGCCGCCGCGCGCAGTGAGCTGCTGACGCGGTTGTCCGGCCTGGTGCGCGCCACGTCCCCGTTCATCGGTGGCGTGCCCCGCTCGGAGGCTGCCGGGGTGACCTGGGTCGAGCCCCGGCTGGTGGGTGAAGCCAGGTTCACGGAGTGGACCCGCTCGGGACGGCTGCGCCAGCCCGCCTGGCGCGGGCTGCGCCCCGACCAGCGCGCGGAGGATGTCGTCGTTGAGCCCTGATCAGCGCACCCTCATCGAGGTCGACGGCAGGACGATGAGCGTCTCCAACCTCGACAAGGTCCTCTACCCGGAGGCGGGGTTCACCAAAGCCGACGTGATCTCGTACTACGTGCACGTCGCCCCGGTTCTCCTGCCGCATCTCGAGGGACGCCCGTTGACGATGACCCGCTACCCCGACGGGGTCGGACACGAGTCGTTCTTCGAGAAGCACAGCGCCCGCAAGGCGCCCGAGTGGGCCCATCGCGCCCGTGTTCCCAAGTCCGACCGGGCCAAGGGCTCCGGATTCATCGAGCAGGTCGTGGTCGACGACCTGGCCACGCTCGTCTGGGTCGCCAACCTCGCCGCCCTGGAGCTGCACGTGCCGCAGTGGCGGGCGGTGTCCGACGGCATATACGGCCTCGTCGACCTGATCGTGTTCGACCTCGACCCCGGGGCTCCGGCGACCATCGAGGAGTGCTGTGTCGTCGCCGGCTGGCTGCGCGCCGAGCTCGAGCTTCGAGGCCTGGCGGCCTTCCCCAAGACAAGCGGCTCGAAAGGCCTCCAGCTTTACGCCCGGCTCGACCCACCGCGGCCGTGGGAGCAGGCCCACGCGGAGGCACACGACATCGCCCTGCTCATGGAGCGTCAGCACCCGGATCGCGTGCTGTCGAACATGCGCCGCGACCTCCGCCGGAACAAGGTGCTCATCGATTGGAGCCAGAATCACGCCGCCAAGACGACGATCGCGCCCTACTCGCTCCGGGCGCAGCCGCTGCCGAGCGTCTCGACGCCGTTGACCTGGGATGAAGTGCGACAGGGCGCCGACGGCGGGGGAGAGGGGCTTCGTTTCCTTGCCCCCCAGGTCCTCGAGAGGGTCGAGTCCTTGGGTGACCTCTTCGCGCCACTTACAGGTGAGAAGCCCCCTGCACCCCGGCTGTCGCGCCCCGGTAGAGCCGGCGGGCCCGGCCACAAGTCGGGGAAGCAGGCGTGACAGGGGAACGGGAGGCCCTCTCCGGCCTGCTGCTCGCGCCCGGTGCGAGCGCCGGCAGGGACCAGAGCGCTCTTGTCGCGATCGACGAAGCGGTGGCGTCCCGCGGCATACAAGTCGAGCGCATCGACTTCCCCTACCGTCTCGCCGGCAGGCGCGCACCTGATCGCCAACCTGTGCTCGTAGCCAGTGTCGTGGCCGCCGCGCGGCGATTCGCGGACGGTCTCGGCCTGGCCCAGGACCGGGTCGCCCTCGGGGGCCGCTCGATGGGTGGGCGCATCTGCTCGATAGCAGTGGCCGAGGGCCTGCCGGCGGCTGCGCTCGTCCTGGTCAGCTATCCGCTGCACCCGCCGGGCAGGCCGGACAAGCTGCGCGTCGAGCATTTCGGCGCCATCAAGGTGCCCTGCCTGTTCGTCTCGGGGACCCGCGACCAGTTCGCCACCCCTGCCGAGCTCGAGGCCGCGACAGCTGCCATCACGGGCCCGGTGACCCGTGTTCTGGTCGACAACGGCGACCACGGGCTTCGCCGACGTGACGAAGAGGTGGCGGCCATCGTGGCCGCCTGGGTGCTGGCTCTCTAGGAGTCGAGCTGGTCTTGCCGAGGCCCGACGATCATGGTCGCCCGGCGAGGGTCGCCACGCCCTCGCCCGACAGGTCCGCGTACGCCTGGCGCCGGCCGGTCATCGCCACGACCAGCGACGCCAGCGGCCCTGTGACCTCCGGGCCGGAACCGCTCGCCCAGGAGGCGTCGCTGGCTTTGAGGCGCAGCCCAGAGATGCGTCGTTTGGCACCGATGATGAGGTTGGAGCTCTTGTAGAACTCGGCGACGGCGACGAGGGTCTCCTCGGGGATGTCGCGGTGCAGCCCGAGGGGGCGGCGGATGTCCTCTCCGTGGACGACGGCTTCCCCGAGCATCGCCGTCACCGGTCCCGGCGGGTGGTTGCGCCTGAGCGCCCCGGAGCGCATCTCGGCCGCGAGGCTGGCCGGGTCGCTTGCACCGATGCGTTTGGCCGCGGCATCGACCATCTTGTCGAAGCTGAAGCCGGCCTTGGCGAGCCCGCTGAAGAACATGACCGGCGACTGGCGGGTCGAGGCGACGAGGTGACCGGCGACCTCGCGCACCGTCCAGTGCCCGCACCATGTGGAGCTTGCCCATTGTTCGGGCGCGAGCGTTTCGAACAGCTCTGCACAGGCCTCGCGTTCGGCCTGGATCCTCGGCCAGTCATCGCTCATGTCCACACCGATCATCGTGCTTGGGAGCCGTCGTCCTGGTGCTGCGGCACGCTCACGGCTAGGACGCCTGCCCCGAGGGCTCGAAGAGGCTGAAGAGCGCGCCCTGCGGGTCGCTCACCGTCGCCATCGGTCCGATCGGCGTCGGCATGGGGCCGTTGACGACCTTGCCCCCGAGCTGGCGCGCCTTGTCGAGCGCAGGACCCATGGCCTCGACCGCGAAATAGACGTGCCAGTGGTTCGGGATGCCCTCCATCGGGGGCACCATCGATCCCGCGACCATGTCCTCGCCGACCTTGAACAGCGTGTACGGGTTCCCTCCCATGTCGCTGGGCTCCGAGGTGAGCCCGACGACCTCGGCGTAGAAGGCGTAAGCGGCCTCGCCGTCGTCGGTCAACAGCTCGTTCCAGATCAGGGTCCCCGGCTCGTTCACAAGCGTGGCCCCGATGTGCTGGCGTGCCTGCCAGAGGCCCACAGCGGCACCGCTGGGGTCGGTCACGACGGACATCCGTCCCGCCTCCATCACATCGGTGGGCGGCATCAGGACCTGTCCGCCGGCGTCGGTGACCCGCCCGGTGGCGGTGTCGACGTCGTCGACGGCGATGTACGTGCTCCAATAGGGCGGGACGCCCTGGGCGCTCATGTCGGCCGGTTGTGGAGACAGGCCCGCCACGAGCTCTCCGTCCTTCAGGGCCATGGAGTAGGTCGGCCCTCCCGGCACCGGCGTGTCGTCGAACTGCCAGCCGAACAGCCCTCCGTAGAAGGACTTGGCTGCAGCGGTGTCTGTTGTCTGGAGGTCCACCCAGCTGGGGGTTCCTTGTGTGTAAGAGGTGCGCCGGGGCATCGGTGGTTCCTTTCTTGTCCGATAGGGCTCCAGATGAGAGCCCTCTTCTGGCGGTGAAGTTCCGAAAAAGCGTCAGGTCAGGCTTTGCGGCCGGTGAAGGCCGCGAGACGGGTGAGGCTATCGGCCTCCGGGCCGACTTCGATCTCCTCTGCGAAGTTGTGGCCGTCTCGCATCTGCGGAGTGATCAGCGAACGCCCGCGTTCTAAGACGTAGGTGCTCAGGGCATCGCCGACTGTGATCGCCTGGTTCGAAGCCTGCGCGAAGTCCCACGCGTGCACGAGGAGCTCCATCAAGATGATGTCGAGCGCGACAGTGGCCGGGGCTTCGGACCGGCCGAGGTTGACCGTGCCCTCCAAGCCCCGCTTGCGCCACGCCTCGATCGTCGCCTGGGCGGCATTGGCCACGCGTACCTCCGCAGGCCCGGTCTGATCTGAGGGCGCCGGCGCACCGCCGGCCGCGCCCAGGAACTGCAGCGACCCGACCAGGTGCTCAACGAGCTCGTCGACGTTGAATTCGGCACACGGCGTCTGAGCGCTCCCGTCGCCGGGCCTGAGCTGTCGCAGCACGCCCTGGCAGACGGCGAGGGAGGCCTCAGCCGCGGTAAGAGCGTCGCCGCTCTCGAAGCTGGCCCATTGGTCGGCTCCCGCGTCGCCGTTGCGGGCGGCGGCGACGAGCCTCTCTCCGTAGTGGTGCCAGCCTTGCAGGTGGCTCTCGGCCTGCGCGGGCGTGAGTCCACTGTGGACCAGGTTCACCCGCGTCCCGCCCTCTGCCGGTTCGAGCGTGATCGTCACGGTCGAGGCTCCCGCCGGCAAGTCCTCGGAGCCCTCCCAGCCCCAGGTGAACACGAGCCGCCTGCCCGGCTCGACCTCGGTGATCGTGCCCGCGGCCGTATGGCCGGGAGTGATCGTCCAGCGGTACTCGCCCCCCGCCCGTAATTCGACGCGGGCCGTGACTGCCTGCCAGCGACGCAGGCGTTCCGGCTCGGTCAACAGAGCGAACGTCTCGTCCGGGTCGAGTGGCACAAGCACGGACGTTTCTGCGGTCATGCCGTGGTCTCCTCTTTCAGGTCGGCCGGCAGCGGCAAGCTGCTCGAGCTCGTGGGTCCAGAACTGTTCGAGCGCGTCGCGAAGCGCCGCCATCCCCTCCGGGTCGAGGCGGTAGTACCGGAACCTGCCCTGCTGGCGAGCCTGCACGAGTCCTGCATTGGACAACACCCCCAGGTGCTGCGAGATGGCCGAGCGCGTGACCCCGAACTCACCCGCGAGGCGGCTCACAGGCTGCTCACCAGCCGAGAGAAGCTCCAGGAGCCTCCGCCGATTGGGTTCGGAAAGGATCGCCACAAGATCGGGCCTCACGTTGTGTTAGCGTACACTAACACGTTGCGGACGTCCGCGCAAGGGACAACTCCGCCACCCACGACGACGGCGCACCACATCCGAGTAACTTCTGCCAACAAGTTCTCAAGGAGGCGGTTGCGGTGCGGATGTCGAGGCTGTTCGGTGAGACGTTGCGGGAGGCGCCAGCCGGGATCGAGTCGCCCGGCCACCAGTTCCTCCTGCGGGCGGGCTATGTCCGCCAGCTTTCCCAGGGCATCTTCTCCTATCTCCACCTTGCCTGGCAGGCGATGATGCACATCGAGCAGATCCTGCGCGAGGAGATGACGGCCATCGGCGCCGTGGAGGTCTCCCTCCCCGTCGTGCACCCGGCCGAGCTGTGGCAGCAGAGCGGCCGCTATCAGAAGATCGGCGCCGAGCTCACGCGTTTCAAGGACCGCCGCGACAGGGACATGGTGCTCGCCATGACCCACGAGGAAGTGGTCGCGAGCCTTGCCGTGGGTGAGATCAACTCGTACCGCCAGCTCCCCAAGCTCGTCTTCCAGATCCAGATCAAGTGGCGCGACGACCCGCGTCCGAGAGCAGGCTTGATCCGCACCCGGGAGTTCACGATGAAGGACTCCTACAGCCTCGACCTCGACGAGGCCGGCCTCGATATCCAGTACCGGGCCCATTACGAGGCGTACTTCAAGATCTTCGCCCGGTGCGGGCTGCCGGTGGTCGCCGTCGGTGCCGACGTCGGCATCATGGGCGGCACCGGGGCGCACGAGTACATGTACCTGTCGCCGCTCGGGGAGGACACTCTGGTGCTGTGCGACAGCTGCGGTTACGCCCAGAACCGCCAGGTGGCGACCTCCCGCAAGCCGGCCGCGGAGCCGGAGGAGCTTCGTGAGGCGCATCGCGTAGAGACGCCGCACGCCACGACCATCGACGAGCTCGCCGAGCTCTTGCAGGTGCCCAAGGCCCGCACGGCCAAGATCGTGTTCCTCGCCGCGGAGCACCGGAGCAAGGACGGCGATCCAGTCGTCCGCTTCGTCGTGGCGGTCGTCCGCGGCGACACCGACTTGAACGAGGCCAAGCTCGCGAACCTGCTCGGGGGTGCCGATCTGCGCCCCATGACCGTCGAGGAGATTTCGGCCATCGGCGCCGTGGCAGGGTTCGCTTCGCCGATCGGGCTGAGGGGCGCCGAAGTCGTCGCCGACGAGCTCGTGATGTCCTCGCCGAACCTGGTGGCGGGCGCGAACGAGGAGGGCTGGCACCTTCTCGATACCAACGCCGGCCGCGACTGGCAGCCGGAGGTCGTGGCCGACATCGCGGCCGCCGAAGACGGCGACGGGTGCTCGGTCTGCGGCGCTCCACTGCGCACCGAGCGCGGCATCGAGGTCGGCAACATCTTCAAGCTCGGGACCCGTTTCTCGGATGCGTTCGGGGCGACCTATCTCGACCCGGACGGGAACGCCAGGCCGATCGTCATGGGCTCGTACGGGATCGGCGTCGGCAGGCTCCTGGCCTGTGTAGCCGAGGAGCACCATGACGAGCGGGGCCTGCGGCTTCCGCGCGCCATCGCCCCCTACCCGGTGCACCTGACGGTGGTGCGGGGACCGGACTCGGACGCCGGCCAGGTGGCGGAGCGGGTTTACGCCACGCTCGAGGCCGTCGGCATCGGCGTGCTCTACGACGATCGCGGGGAGCGCCCCGGTGTCCAGTTCGCCGACGCGGACCTGATCGGCCTCCCCGTGCGCCTGACGGTGAGCGAGCGATCACTGAAAGCCGGCGGTGTCGAGTTGAAGCGTCGCGATGGCGACCAGGCCCGGATCGTCGCCGAGGAGGACCTTGTTCTCGAGGTCCGCGCCGAGCTTGACGCCTGCCCGTGAGGAGCCGGCGAACCGGGGGGAGCGGGCCATGACGGGGTTGAGCGAGAACGATGAGCGCAACCTGAGGGCCGCCTTCCGGGCTGCCGCCAGGGCTCGCGAGGAAGGCAACCTCCCTTTCGGGTGCGTGCTCGTTGACGGGGCCGGCAACGTCGTGCTCGAGCAGGGGAACCTCGGCCTGGTCCCGGTGAGGGACCCGACCGCGCATGCTGAGACGTTGGCTGCGGGCCGAGCTGCCCGGCGTTATGCACCGAGCGAGCTGGCGCGCTTCACCCTCTACGTGAGCGCGGAGCCCTGTGCCATGTGCGCGGGCGCCATCTATTGGGCCGGAATCGGCCGTGTCGTCTTCGGGCTGACCGAACGCGATTTGAAAGGCCTCACGGGCAACCATCCGGACAACCCGACCATGGACCTGCCGTGCCGCGAGGTCTTCGCCAGTGGGCAGCGTGGAGTCGAGGTCCTGGGGCCCGAGCTGGTCGACGAGGCGCGCAGCGTTTTCGACGGGTACTGGCATTGACCCCGAGACCGCCGGGAGAGGGCTTCCATGTCGGGTCCTCGTCTCCCGGGGGCGCGCGCCACGCCTAAGCCCGGACCGATCGGGTGCTGAGGCGTTCTTTGTGAGACGAAACAGACAGAGCCGAGCCAGAAAGGTGGGGGGTAGCGTGCGCAAGCAAGACGATGCCCGCGAGCTGTTGCAGAGGTACGCGGGCAACCCGATCCTCAGCCCGAAAGACTTCCCTGTGCAGGTCAATTCCGTGTTCAACCCGGGCGCGACGGTCATCGACGGCCGGACGCTGTTGTTGTTGCGGGTCGAGCACCGTACCGGCCTCTCCTCTCTCGTCGTAGCCACCAGCGAAGACGGGCTGACGGGCTGGGAGATCGACCCGATCCGCGGCCTCGAGCCTCAGCCGAACGGTTTCGAGGAGCACTGGGGGATCGAGGACCCGAGGATCACCCGCGTCGGTGACGACTACTTCGTCGTCTATGTCGGCTACTCCACCGCCGGGCCCCTTGTCTGCCTGGCCAAGACGCGGGATTTCCTTCGCTGGGAGCGCAGCGGCGTCCTGCAGCCGCCCGAGGACAAGGACGCCTCGCTGTTCCCGACGACTTTCGCGGGGCGGTGGGCGCTCATCCACCGGCCGGCACCGGCGATGTCAGGTCTGGGCGCCCACGTCTGGATCTCGTTCAGCCCCGACCTGCGCCACTGGGGCGACGCCCGGGTGCTGTTAGCGGCACGGCACGGTGGCTGGTGGGACTCCAACAAGGTCGGGCTCGGCCCACCGCCTCTCCTCACAGAAGACGGCTGGCTGGTCTGCTACCACGCCGTCCGGGTCACAGCGTCCGGGTCGATCTACCGGCTCGGGTTGGCCCTTTTGGACAGGGACGACCCCGAAAGGGTCGTGGCGCGCGGAAACGAGTGGATCTTCGGTCCCCAGGCGCCCTACGAACTCTCGGGCGATGTCCCCGGCGTCGTCTTCCCGTGCGGCTGGATCCTTCGCGACGACGGCGACACGCTGCACGTCTACTACGGTGCGGCCGACAGCGTCGTGTGCGTGGCCCACACGAGCCTGGCGAGACTGTTGGGCCACCTGAGAGAAGACCGTTACGCGCGCGACGAAGAACACCCCTATCCGGTGGACACGGGCCGCGAGCGTCCGATCGGGACTGCTTGACGCGGCCGTCTCACCCGGCTAGCACCCACACCTCGGCAGTCCGACGCATGACGTCGGGTCGCCAGGAGCCTTCTTTTGGGCGACGGCCGCACCCTTATGCGCTCCAGTCACGTTACGTTCTCCCGGACTGGGCCGGGACTTTGTGGTCAATGCGGTAGTCTCCTAGAGATAGTTCCCTTGGGAGAGTCGCTTCGCTTGGGCAGGGCGGTCGCTCGAGACCCCCCAATAGTCGCCCCGTGCAGGCTCGACGCCTCGACCCGAGCAACCTCGAGGAGACGCGTGCAAGCCCCAGGTCCGATCGTCCCGCCCTTCGTTGGCGGGCGTTGTCGTCCTTCCCGTTTCGGGATACTCAGCACCTACCCACCGACCGCGTGCGGTCTGGCGACGTTCAGCACAGCTCTTGCCAACGGTCTGATCGCCAACGGCGCCGACGTGAGCATCGTGAGAGTGGCGGACGGATCGCTGTCCAGCAGCAAACGTGTAATCGGAGAGCTGGTGAACGGTTCCGCCGAGTCCGTGGCGGAGAGCTCAGAGCTGCTCAACCAGTGCGACGCGGCGATCGTGCAGCATGAATACGGCCTCTACGGCGGCGCCGACGGCGACGAGGTGCTGGACGTGCTCGCCGGCCTGCGCATCCCGTCCATCGTCATCGCCCACACGATTCTCACTGACCCCACGCCCCACCAGCGGTCGACTCTGGTGGCGGTCGCCGCCATGGCGGACCGTTTGGTGGTCATGTCCGACGCCGCCCGGCAGCGGCTCTGCAGCCGCTTCGACGTCGACCCGGCGATGGTCACGACCATCCCGCACGGGGCTGCGATCCCGACGCGCCCCGCCCCGCACGAGCCGGGTGCTCGGCCGACGATCCTGACCTGCGGTTTGATCGGACCGGGCAAAGGGATCGAGAGGGTGATCGACGCCATGCGGTACTTGCAGCACCTTCCCGGGCGCCCTCGCTACCTCGTCGCAGGCCAGACCCATCCGAAGGTGCTCGCCGCCAACGGCGAGGCATACCGTCACGCCCTCATCGACCGGGCAGCGCGCAACGGCGTCGCAGGGTCGGTCTTCTTTGACGCCACTTACCGCGACGTCGCCTCCCACACGGCACTGCTCCAGTCCGCCACAGTGGTTGTGCTGCCCTACGACTCCAAGGACCAGGTGACCTCCGGCGTGCTCGCCGACGCCATCGCGGCAGGCAGACCCGTCGTGGCCACGTCGTTTCCCCACGCCGTCGAGCTGTTGGCGAGCGGGGCGGGCATCATCGTCGACCGTGACGACCCGGCCGCTTTGGTCTCAGCCCTCCGTCGGGTGCTTGTCGCGCCTGGGCTCGCCGACCGCATGGCTGCGGAGGCGTCACGACTGGCGCCGACCATGTGCTGGGCTGTGGTCGCCGGGTCCTACGTAGACCTGGCGAACCGTCTGCTCAGCAAGCACGCGGCATTGGTGTGACCGGGATGACGGCGCTCAAGTTCGACCATCTCTACCGAATGACGGACCATCTGGGAACCTTCGAGCACGCCCGCTACGACGAGCCCAGGCGGGAGATGGGCTACTGCACAGACGACGTGGCCCGCGTGCTCGTCGTCACGGCACGAGAACCCTTTCCCACACCGCAGGTGCGTGAGCTCGCCAGGACGAGCCTGCAGTTCCTGATCGCCGCGCGGGGCGGCGACGGCCGTTACCGGAACCGGTTGAGCCGGTCGGGCCGATGGGAGGACCGGCCGTCGTCGGGGGACTGCTGGGGAAGGAGCCTCTGGGGGCTCGGTACCGCGGTTTGCCACAGCGGGGACCGTTGGCTGCGCGAAACGGCCAGAGCGGAGTTCGAGCGCGCCGCGCAGCCCCGCTCGCCCCACCTGCGCGCGACGGCTTTCGCGGCGCTGGGAGCCGCCGAGCTGCTCGCCGCCGAGCGCGACCACCGCGTGGCGCGCACGTTGTTGAGCGATGCAGCCGACGTCATGTCGCCGCCGGGCGCGAGTGCCGTGTGGCCCTGGCCGGAGGCTCGGCTCCACTATGCCAACGCGGTCGTGCCGGAGGCGATGATCGCCGCCGGAGCCGCGCTGGACCGACCCGTACTGTTGCGACAAGGCCTGGATCTTCTGGGCTGGCTGCTGGAGCACGAGACGCTGGGCTCACACCTGTCGGTCACGCCCGCGGGAGGCGCCGGACCGGGCGATACCCGGCCTCGGTTCGACCAGCAGCCCATCGAGGTGGCGGCGCTCGCCGACGCCTGCGCCCGCGCGGCTGGGGTTGACCGAGACCGGCGCTGGGTCGACGGTCTGGGCGCGGCAGAGGACTGGTTCCTCGGCGACAACGACGGGCAACACGTCATGTGGGACCCGGACACAGGTGGTGGCTTCGACGGCCTCACGCCCGGAGGGCCCAACCTCAACCAGGGCGCCGAGTCGACGCTGGCTCTGCTCTCGACGCGGCAACATGCGCGGCGGCTCGACCTGGCATCTCGGTGACCCAAGTCGTCCCAGGTGGCGTGCGGCGCAGCCGCCAGCGCCTCGCCGCGGACCGATCCCGCGTGGTCACGATGCTGTTCGTGCCCGGGCAAGAGGGATTCGACATGCAGGAGCCCCGCACCTCAGCTGTGGTGGCTCGCATCCTGGCGCTGGACGACGATGAGGTGGAGCAATCGTTGCGAGATGTCGCCGCCCGGTTCGAACACCGCCACCGCGACCTCACCGGCACCTTCCGGCAGCACGCGGACGAGCTGGCCGATCGCCTCGATCCCGGATGCGACCTCTCCGAGCAGCGTCGTTTGTTGCTCGGGGCAACCTTCACCAGCGAGTACGCGCTCGAAGGCACGGCGCTGTGTAACCCGAGCGTGGTGCCCCATCCCGATCAGACCGGCGTGGCGGAGGGCAGCCTGCGCTTTGTGATGAGCGTGCGGGGGATCGGGGAGGGACACCGGTCCTCCATCGGGTTTCGGACAGGAACTGTCGACGACCGCGGCGAAGTCGACATCGGGGCTGTGCCAGCCTTCGCCACGAGAGGAGCGATCGCTCCGGTGCCGCTCGACGCAGTCGTCTTCCGCAGCGAGCTACGCCGGCTCCGCAGCGACGGTGAGAGCGCCGACTACATCCTCGAAGCGCTGGGTGAGCGATTCACCTCAGACGAGCTCGAGGACCGGCTAGCCCGGCTTCAGTCCCAGTTGGCGACCTGCCGCAAGGACGGGTCGGTCATACGGCTCATGCGCAGGATTGCCGAACGGACCTACGAGATCCGTTTCGGAGCGGACACCTCGCTGGCCGAGCGAGTCCTCCTGCCGGCCATGGCTGCGGAACGCAACGGCATGGAAGACGCCCGTTTCGTGCGGTTCGAGCACCAGGACCGGACCGTTTCCTATTTCGCCACCTATACGGCCTATGACGGCGTCGATATCGTTCAACAGCTTCTCGAGACCACGGACTTTCGTGTCTTCACCGCCTCGCCCGTCGTCAACAGCGCGTCCAACAAGGGCCTCGCATTGTTCCCCCGCCGGATCGGAGGCCGTTTTGCCGCCCTGTCCAGGTCCGGTCACGAGACGAATACCGTTGTCTTTTCAGAGAACCTGCATCTGTGGGAGGACGCTCTGCCGTACCAGGCACCTACCCGGACCTGGGAGGTGCTCCAGCTCGGCAACTGCGGCTCACCGATCGAGACGGAAGCCGGCTGGCTGGTGCTCACCCACGGTGTCGGCCCGATGCGCACGTACAGAATCGGCGCCGTACTCCTCGATCTCGAAGACCCGACCCGGGTCATCGGCCAGCTCCGCGAGCCCCTCTTGAGCCCGGCGCCGGACGAGCAGGACGGTTATGTGCCGAATGTCGTCTACTCGTGCGGCGCCCTCGTGCACGCCGGCACGTTGATCCTCCCCTACGGCATCGGCGACTCTGCGGTAGGAGTGGCCACTATGTCGCTGTCCGTGCTGCTCGCCGAGCTTGCCGCCGGCTGAGCCTGCCGGCCCGAGGGTCCTCGGTGCCCCTCGAGGCTCGCATCCGCATCACGCCTGTGAGGCTGCGATGCGTGCCTGTTGAGCTGCTGCGAGGCGGGTGAGCCCAGCCAGGTTCTTGGCGATCTTTTCCCGCGCCCGGTCGGCCTCGGCACTCAGGTCCTCGAGCTCGAAGAGCCCCCAGTAGCCGACCGTCGGTCTCACGACGGCCTCGACGAATTGCTGCGCGCCGAAGATCCCCGCCAGGGCGATGGCTTCCTCGTGGGCGCTGAACCCTGGGATGCCCGTGCCCGGCATCTTGAAGGTCCGCAGCTCGGCCTGGATCGCCATGACCATCGTCGACGGGTCTATCTCGAGGGCGGCGAGGACGAGGTCCCGGTAGAAGGCATGGTGGAGGCCCTCGTCACCGGCGACCTTCGACATGATCTTCTTGCCTCGCTTCGTCTTGTCCAGGGCCTGGCCGGTGTTGCGGTGGGCAACCTGTGTGGCGAGCTCCTGAAAGCTCACATAGGCGATCATCTCCGCCACGCTGTTGCTCTGGGGGACCTGCCCTTTTGACATCTGGACCATCCGGTCGTCCTCCAACTGGTAGGGATCGACCGCCCGCGTGGCGAGTATCCAGTCACGAATGGCGGCCGAATGGCGCCATTCCTCCGCGGTCCAGCGCCGGCTCCACTCCCGGAGTGGATGGTCCGGCTTTATGGGCGACATCAGGGTGTGGGTGTAGTAGGGGAGATTGTCCTCGGTCAGGACATTTACGATGATCGCGCTCTGCACACCTTGGGAGAGGGGGTATTGCTTGGCGTTCCATCTCTCCTCTCCGAAGTCGGCGGCGTTGTCCCACGGGACGTCCTCGAACGGGTACCACTCCTTTGAGACAGAGAGATGGCGGTTGAACAAACTGGCGGCGGGGCCGGCGAGCTCCTCGACGAGGACATCGTCCTTGCCCGGGTCCACTACGAGATCTCCCATGTCCTGTCCTTTGCTGTGATGCACAAGTTCCCCCACAGGAACGAAGCGGACCGGAGCCTGGCGGTCGAGCGACTGTTCCTCGATCGAGCTCCGTGACGAGCGCCTGCCCGCAACCTCGGGCGTGCCAGAGTGTAGGTCCTGGCAGGTCTCGCGGTGAGCGCGGTCGCTTCTGAGCCAGAGCCGGTGCCGGGACAGTGTCTGTTCCTGTGCCCGAGCGCCGCCCAGAGCGCTCGAACATGGCGCCTGTGGCCAACCGGGAGGCGACGGCGCGCCGGCATGGAAGACCTGGTAACAATTCTGGTGTTAGGC
>JBKQHU010000151.1:0-7847 GCA_052148655.1 Acidimicrobiales bacterium | reverse complement strand
CAGCGGCACTGTAGACGTCACCGTCGCCACGCTCGGGGGCACGAGCGCCACATCAGCGGCCGACCAGTTCAGCTACACGACCTCTTCCGCTCCGATCGTCACCGGGGTGGGTCCAAACTCCGGTCCGAGCGGCTCCCTGACCATTATTACCGGCTCGAACTTCGTGGGAGCGACCGCTGTCGACTTCGGATCGGGCAACCCTGCGACCTTCACGGTTAACAGCTCCACCTCCATCACCGCCACCGCGCCGGCGGGCAGCGGCGCCGTTGATGTCACGGTGACCACCCCGGCCGGGACCAGCGCCACGAGCGCAGCTGACCAATTCAGCTACATGACTGGGAGCTACTCCATACCCTCGCCTGTGTCCGGGAGCTGGCAGCTCAATGGCACATCGGTGCTCAACACGAGTGCGTCGCCCGCCAATTTGCAGCTGACGGCAGCAACGAACTGGCAAGCCGGTTCAGCCTTTTCTCCAACACCGGTGCCAGGGACGGGAATCAGCGTCGCTTTCGACGCCTTCATCGGCTCAGGTTCAGGTGCCGACGGGCTTACCCTCACCCTGGCAAACGCCAGCACAACGGTGCCGACAGCGCTCGGCGTCAACGGCGGTGGCGAAGGATACTCAGGCATAGCAGGAATTGCTGTGTCGTTGGACACGTGGAAGAACGACGTCAACCCGTCCAACAACTTCATTGGCATCGCCAATGGCGCCGTTGCCGGAGCGTCGAACGAGTTGAACTACGTAGCGACTAACACCTCGATTCCCGCCATACGCAACACGGTGCAGCACATTGTGGTCACGACCTCCTCCGCGGGCATCACGGTCACTATGGACGGAACCCAGGTGCTCGCGTACGCGACCACGTTGCCGCCCTACGTGCTTGTCGGCTTCACCGGTGGGACAGGCGGCTTCAACGACATCCACCAGGTCCAGAACGTCACCATCGCTTCGAACCCCCCGCCCGGACCGCCCACAGTCACCTCCATTAGCCCCGCCTCGGGACCAAGCACCGGCGGCACGTCCGTGACCATCACCGGCACCGGTTTCACCGGGGCCAGCGCCGTGAAGTTCGGCACCGCCCCGGCAGCGAACTTCAACGTGAACAGCCCAAGCTCCATAACCGCCACATCGCCGACCGGCACTCTCGGCACGTTTGACGTCACGGTGGCGACTCCGGGTGGCACAAGCGCCACGAGCGTGGCTGACCAGTTCACCTACAGCCCGCCCCCCCCGCCCACTGTCACGGGAGTCAGTCCTACTTCGGGACCAAGCACCGGCGGCACATCAGTGACGATCACCGGCACTGGGTTTGCCGGTGCGAGCGCGGTGAAGTTCGCCAGTAGCGCGGCAGCAAAGTTCACTGTGAACAGCCCGACCTCTATCACCGCTACCTCACCGGCCGGCACTCTCGGCACAGTTGACGTCACGGTGACAACTCCGGGTGGCACGAGCGCCACGAGCGCGGCTGATAAGTTCACCTACGTAGTGCCGCCACCGCCCACAGTCACGGGCGTCAGCCCCACCTCAGGACAAAGCACCGGCGGGACCTCGGCGACGATCACCGGCACGAACTTCACCGGAGCGACCGCCGTCGACTTCGGATCGGGCAACCCGGCGACATTCACCGTCAACAGCGCGACAACAATCACTGCCACCACGCCACCCGGCACCCTCGTCACTGTCGACGTCACGGTCACCACGCCTGGCGGGACGAGCACAGCCAACGCATCCGATCAGTACACCTACACGGTGCCACCCCCGCCCACGGTCACGGGCATCAGCCCAACGTCGGGAATCAGCACTGGTGGCACCTCGGTGACGGTCACAGGCACGAACTTTACGGGTGCGACGGCTGTGAACTTCGGCGGTACCGCGGCAACGACCTTCACGGTCAACGGCGCGACCTCGATCACGACCACCTCGCCAGCCAGCTCGCCGAGCACGGTGAACGTCACCGTCACTACTCCCGGGGGAACGAGCCTCACTGGTGCAGCCGACCAGTTCACCTATACCGTGCCCCCTCCCCCCACCGTCACAGCGGTGAGTCCGAACAGCGGGCCGAGCGGGTCCTTGGTCACGATCAGCGGGACCAACCTCTTGGGAGCGTCCGTCGTCGACTTCGGATCCGGCAACCCGGCAACGAGCTTCGCCATCAACAACTCGACAACCATCACCGCCCTCGCGCCAGCCGGCTCGCCCAGCACTGTCGACGTCACTGTCACAACTGGCGGCGGAACAAGCAGCACGAGTTCGGCGGACCAGTTCACGTATACGTCGGGGGCGGTGCCCTACTCGGTGCCCTCGCCAGTTTCTGGGGGCTGGCAGCTCAACGGCACAGCCCTCCTCAACCCAAGCGCTTCACCCGCCAATCTGCAGCTGACGACAGCCACGAACTGGCAGGCCGGTTCTGCTTTCTATCCGACGCCGCTAGTCAGCGCGGGTGTAACCGTTTCCTTCGACGCCTTCATCGGATCGGGCACGGGCGCCGATGGGCTCACGCTCACGCTGGCCGACGCGAGTGGCACCCCACCCACAGCGCTCGGCGTCAACGGCGGTGGGGAGGGGTTCTCCGGGATCTCGGGATTCGCGGTATCCCTCGATACCTGGAAGAACAACGTCAACCCGTCAAACAACTTTGTTGGCATTGCCGACGGGCCGATTCCCGGAGCGACCAACGAGTTGAACTACGTGGCCACGGACACCTCGGTTCCACAACTTCGCAACAGCGTTCACCACTTCGTGGTTGCCACTTCCTCCACCGGAATCGTCGTGTGGATGGACGGCACACAGATACTCAACTACGCGACCAGCCTGCCGCCGTACCTTCTCGTCGGTTTCACCGGTGGAACCGGGGGTTTCAACGACGTTCACCAGGTCCAGAACGTCTTCATCACGGCCACTTCCGCCGGGGTACCGCCCCCGAGCGTGACCTCGGTCAGCCCGAACTCGGGGCCGAGCGGCGGCGGCACGTCGGTCACCATCACTGGCACGAACCTCACCGGAGCAACCGCCGTCGCCTTTGGGTCCGCCGAGACGGACTCGTACATCATCAGTAGTTCAACCACCATCGTCGCAGCCTCGCCACCTGGAACCGGGCCCGTCGATGTCATCGTCACGACGCTCGGGGGCACGAGCGCCACGAGCGCAGCCGACCGGTTCACCTACGTCGCTTCGCCTCCAACCGTGACCGGCGTCACGCCGAACTCGGGACCAACGACGGGCGGCACGGTGGTGACCATCACCGGCACGAACTTCATTGACGCGACCGCGGTCTCCTTTGGGCCGGCCAATACTGCGTCGACCTTCAGCATTGTCAACACGACCACTATCGTGGCCACAGCCCCCAGCGGCCAGTTAGGCACATTCGACGTCCAGGTCAGCAATCCCGACGGCGCCAGTGCCACCAACAGCGCCGACCAGTTCACCTACACGACCGCGTCAGTACCCACCCTCACCGGGATCAGCCCGAACTCAGGGCCCAGCACCGGCGGAACGGTAGTCACTATCACCGGGGCCGGACTGTCGGACGCCTCGAGTGTCGACTTCGGGTCAGGGAACCCTTCACGGGCGTACACCGTCAACACCTCGACCAGCATCACCGCCACCGCTCCCCCGGGCACGGTCGGCACAGTCGACGTCACTGTCGCCACAGACGGGGGGACGAGCGCTACTAGCGCGGCCGACCAGTTCACATACACGGTGCCACCTCCGCCCGCGGTGAGCGGAGTGAGCCCGAGCTCGGGGCCCAACGGCACATTGGTGACGATCACCGGCACGAATTTGTCCGGTGCGACGGCCGTCGACTTCGGGCAAAACAACCCCTCGAGCTCATTTACCGTGGGCAATGCGACGACGGTCTACGCAACGGCGCCACCCGGAAACCAAACAGTCGACGTCACGGTCACGACCGTCGCAGGCACGAGCACTACGAGCACCGCCGATGAGTTCACATACACGATTCCGTCTCAGCCAACGGTCACAGGGATCAGTCCGGACACTGGGTTCAGCGGTACCTCGGTCATCGTGACGGGAACCGGTTTCACGAGCACCAGCGCAGTGGACTTCAACGGCGTGGCCGCGACGTTTACGGTGAACAGCGACACCGGCATCACGGCGACGGCTCCAACTGGCTCAGGCACCGTCGATGTGACCGTGGTTAATTCCGGGGGCACGAGCGCTGCGAGCGCGGCCGACCAGTTCACATACAGCACGGCCACACCTCCGCCGACGATGGTCGCCACCTACCGTGGCGGCCTCGCCCGCAGCGGCTACTACCCCTCGGCCACGGGCCTCACGCCCTCGAATGTGGCAGGCCTCAAACTGCACTGGACCGACACTGGCGGAACTGGGTCTTACGCCCAGCCCATAGTGGCGAACAACATGGTCTACTGGGGGGACTGGAACGGAGAAGAACACGGGACCACTCTCACGGGAACCGACGTCTGGACGACGAATCTCGGGGTGAACACCGATAGCTCCTGCCTGCCTCCGGTAGTGGGAGTGGCCGGCACGGCAACGGCAGCCATGATGGGCACCACTCCAGTCCTATACGTGCCCGGCGGACTTGACAACTTCTACATGCTGAACGCGCTCACCGGGGCGGTTATCTGGCAGACAAACCTGGGGACACCGCCCGCGGCCTTTTTGTGGAGTTCCCCGATTCTCTACAACGGGAACGTCTACGAGGGTGTGGCCTCTTTCGGCGATTGCCCGCTAGTTCAGGGCCAACTGGTTGAAATGAATGCGACAACGGGAATCGTCGAACACGTGGCCGACATGGCACCGAACGGCTGTATCGGCGGCGGTATCTGGTCGTCCCCGACCATCGACACGAGCGACGGAAGCATCTATGTGACGACCGGCACGCCGAACGGATGCGGCACACCTGGCGAACTCGCCCCGGCGATCGTGAAGTTGCGAGCTAGCGATCTAACCGTGCTGTCCAGCTGGCAAATACCCCAAGTGCAGTTATACGACGATCCTGACTTCGGCTCGACTCCGACTCTATTCACGGCCGTGATCAACGGAGTGCAGCGCCAACTTGTCGGCGCGATCAACAAAAACGGGATCTTCTACGCCTGGGACCGCAACAAGCTGGCCGCGGGCCCGGTGTGGCAGACCAGGATCGCCGATCCTGCGGGTGGTCCGCTCTCGATCGTGTCGGCGACCTGGGACGGAACGCGCCTATACGTGGGAGGCGGCAATGCGATCATCAACGGCACCAGCTGTTATGAGAACATCTCGGCGCTCAACCCAGCGACGGGCTCATTCATCTGGCGCGCGTGTGTGCAAGGCAGCATGACCTCGGGAATCACCGAAGTGCCGGGCATTTTGATCATGGGCTACGGCGCGACCGGCGAAGTCCTGTTCCTCAATCCGGCCACTGGCGCCCAACTGTTCCTCTATTCTCCGGCGTCGGCGGTGGAGGGTGAGACGACAGTTTCGAACGGTGTCGTCTATGTGCCGCTCACAAACGGAAACCTCATAGCTCTCGGTCAATGAGGGGCTGGATCGCGCCGTCGTGCCTGCGGCGACCTCGGGCCACCCAGCCTTGTCAACTTGTTGTCTTTTGCGGCCGCCACCTGTAGTGGGCCGGTAGTGGGCCGCCCGGGGCTCTCGGACTGGAAGCGGCGCTGATCGATCACTCGCCGATAAAGATCGTGCCGCTCGACGCCGGGGACACGCGTTTGCCGCAAGTCAGAAGTGCGCTCTGACCTGCGTCTTTGGTGGGCCGCCCGGGGCTCGAACCCGGCACCTTGGGATTAAAGGTCCAATCTGGCCCGTGCGGAGGCGTCTTGTGGCGTCTCGCCCCGTCTCAAATTTGCCGTCTGAACAGGCCATACATGTTTTGAGCGAGACGCTCGGGGACGCTGGCAGACGCGTTCGGAAGCCCAACGGGTGAATGTTGGGTGGGTGCCCCCTACTTGACCGGCATGATCACGCTGACGGCACGACTTCCATCGACGTTCGGGAGCGTCTTGATTCGGATGCGGCCGGAGTCCAAGACAAATCGTTTCTCCAATCGGCAGAGTTGCTGGGACAGCAAATAGTATGTCTAAGTAAATCGTTCCTGTTACACTCCATTTACCATGCCGGGAAATCTCGCACCTGAGGAAACAGCACTACTGGAGAGGGCGACTGACTGGCTGCGGTCGGTTCTGCCTCCAACGTGGAAGGTCGAGATTGCCGACCGGATCGTCGCCACGCCCGGCGGCACGGTTCAGATCGATGGCGTGATCAATGTCACGACTCCGCAGGGGTTGGGCAGTTTCCTGGTGGAGACGAAGCGCAACCTCACGCCGAAGGATGCTGAACAGATGTTCTCCGGCATGGCTCGGCGGTATCGCCAACTCAATCCGTACTCCTCCGCGACACTGGTCGTTGCGCCTTGGCTGAGCTCCCGGACACGCGATGTCCTTTCGGCGGAAGGAATTAACTACATCGATCTCACCGGCAACGCGCGGATCGAGGTCGCAAGTCCTGGCCTGTTCCTGAGCTACCAAGGAGCCGATCGGGACCCCCAACCAGCTCCTCGGGGCAAGGCCCGTGTCCGCGGTCCGAAAGCCGGCCGTCTCGTACGCTTCCTCTGCGACGTCACGCCTCCGTACAGCGTGAGCGAAATCGCGCTCGCAACCCGACTGACACCCGGATACGTCTCCCGCCTTTTGGAATCGCTCGACGGTGAGGCGCTGATCGAACGGACCAAGCGTGGGCAAGTCGCCTCCGCTGACGTACCAGGGCTTCTCACTCGCTGGACTGAGAACTACGACGTCTTCAAGACGAACGGCTCCCAGACGTTCGTGGCACGGCAAGGCCCAGCCAAACTCATGCAGCGGTTTACGGATGACGGCGACATCGCTATTACGGGGTCCTTCGCCGCCGTCCGCCTAGCCCCGGTTGCCGCACCCGCGCTGCTCGTGGCCTACGCGCGCGATGTCGGAATCGCTACTGCCTTCGACCTGCTCCCCGCGGATCGCGGCGCGAACGTTGTGCTGCTCAGGCCCTTCGACGAGGTCGTCTGGGAACGGACGATGACGGCGGACGGGGTCTGTTACGTGTCGCCTTCGCAGGTGGCGGCTGACTGCCTCACCGGGAACGGCCGCATGCCGTCTGAGGGGGAAGCGTTGGTGACCTGGATGGTGGAGCACCAAGCGGAATGGCGAACGCCCTCTGTGAAGGACGTGACACCAGTGGAAGAACGACGTGATGGATCCTGAACCGCTTGATCCCCATTATGTGCAAGCCCGCCGAGTGCTGCTCGACGCACTGTTCGCCCTTGCGCCGCATGGTAAGGCGATCGTCGTTGCCGGAGCACAGGCGATCTACCTGCACACGGGCGATGCGGACTTCGCGATCGCGCCGTTCACGATTGACAGCGACTTCGTGATCAACCCGTCCCTGCTGGGTGACAATCCACTACTCGAAGCCGCGATGCGCGAGGCGGGGTTTGAACTTTCACCCCGGCCACAGGGTCACCTCGAGCCCGGTATCTGGGTAACACCAGCACTGGTCGGGGACCACCAGGAACTAATCGCCGTTGACCTCATCGTTCCGGAGGGCGCTGCGCCGCCCGGCGGTCGGCGTGGCGCGCGCCTTGGAGTTCACGGCAACCGAGCCGCGCGCCGCATTCCCGGACTGGAGGCGGCGCTGATCGATCACTCACCGATGCAGATCATGCCACTCGACGCCGCGGACACGCGTTCGATGACTGCAGAAGTTGCCGGACCTGCAGCACTACTTGTTGCCAAGGCACACAAGCTCCACGACCGTGTTGAAGACGACCGGTCGCACCGCATCAAGGACAAGGACGCATCTGACATCGTCCGCTTGATGCAGACAACGTCGC
>JBKQHU010000150.1:0-5495 GCA_052148655.1 Acidimicrobiales bacterium | reverse complement strand
CGACCACTCGGCGTTGCACCTCGTTCAGATGGGGAAGGACGGTCGAGAAAAATCGCGCGAGCTCTTCCCGACTGGCCTCCACTGAACCAGTTTACATCGCGCGTACTAACATTCGGTGGACCCTTAGCTCAGGCCTGGCTCTGTTCAACGCGTCGATTTGGCGACACCGGCTTGGGAGGAAGACCGATGCCGAGGTCCGCGAGCCTGACCTGTGCACCTGAGCCGATTGATTGGTTGGCTGCCGCTCCAAGCAGCACAGCGGCTGCTCCGTCGAGGTGCGATGCTTCCCAGCCCCAATGGTCAGGCGGAGAATCGCGAGAGAATAGATGCGCCAGCATGAGCGAGTCGCCGCCACCATGCGGGCCTTCACCCGCCGGGATCTCGATCTCGACCGGCTGCTGGAACATCGGAAACAGCCGGAGCTCGCTTACCCCCCACGATCCGGGGCTCTTCGATGCGACGACGCCGGTGGGAGTCTCTTCAATGATGTGTGCACCTTGCTGCTCAAAGAGTTCGACCCTTCCCCGATCGCCAGTGATCGCAATCCGCAGACCCTCCCAGGGAGAGTACGCGACGAGCGAATAACTCAATAGGACACCACTGCGGTAACGAGCGCTTAGCACCATCGTGTCCTCAATGGAGATGTCGTCACCGAACACATTCCGATCCCGCAGGTAGCCCGTCTCGGGCTCCGCGTCGAGATAGAGGCCACGAAGCATCGCACTTCGGCCGAGATCCAGAGCGAACGGATCGGTTGTGGTGTTGCTCGTGTACCGGCTGTATTCGTATGTCTCCCCGCGGCCTCCAGCAGCCTCGCTTCCATAGAACGCGAGAGATCCCATGGCGAAAACTGTCTCGGGCCAGGAATCGATCCACCAGTTCACGAGGTCGAAATGATGGCTCGCCTTATGGACGAGGAGACCTCCCGACGACAGCTTCTCCCGGTGCCAGCGACGGAAGTAATCGGCGCCATGGCTCGTGTCGAGCATCCAGGAGAAGTCGACGAGGTGTGGTGTTCCGATCGCGCCTTCGGCCACGAGTTGGCGTAGGCGGGTGAACGCCGGGGCGTATCTGTAGTTGAACGTCACCGTGAGATGCCGCTCCGTCCGATCGATCGCTGACAGGATCGCGCCGACTCGTTCAGCGTCTATCGTCATCGGCTTTTCCGTTATGACATCGCAGCCGTGCTCCATCGCCGCCACGATATAGAGATGATGGAACACGTCCATAGTGGTGACGATGACGACGTCGGGACTCCGTTCCTGCAGCATGCGGTTGAAATCACCGGCCGAATAGGACGGCACTTCGACGTGTTCGTGAAGGGAGACAAGGCGTTGATTGTGGTAGGCGATCCGGATCATGCTCGTATCGCACAGAGCAACAAGATCGCAGTACTCCCTGTACCTGGCGCAGATCGCGTCGATGTACATTGTCGCTCTGCTTCCAGTGCCAACGATGGCGTAGCGTGTCCTACCGGCGCGCCGAGGGGTCATCGAGCACCCCATCGTACTCGGACCAGATGAGTGAGGACGCTGTGGCCGGACCTCAACAGGGTTGCCACGTTGCGCACCCATGACATGCGGCCGGGTAGGTGTCCTCTGGCCAGCCACCTCAAAACTGGTTTAGCGGGAAACGTGCAACTTGCGACTATCCGGCGGACGCCGCCGTGAAGAATCAGATGCTCAGCGTGTTCGCAGGTAGTCGTTTGGTCGAGACCTCTCACGTCGGCGGTGTTTCGATTACAACACGGCCGAGTGCGTCTGCGACCATTCCTGCTTCCGCTTCCATCCCATCTGCCAGGCCGACGGTCCCGGTCGGCCTTGTCGGGCCCGCCGTGCCCGTCGTCGCGCCTGGAGTCGGTCCTGCCTCAGGTCCTCCCTCCTGCCTCGCTCCTACCCGCTGCGCAGATGGCAGGCTCCGCGTGTAGCTACCCATTTGGGCCCTGCCTGTCGCGATGTGCCCGCAGCTGGCCATTCCCCGCTTGGGCCTTCTCAAGTCGCTCACGTGCGAGCTGGAACGCCTCGGGGTCGAATGCCGGCGCGTCCTGGCTGAATGGCAGCGGAGTGGTCGATAGGTAGGAGTTGAGTTCGGCTTGAGCCAGCCGCTGCTCGTTCAGTGTTGCGACGGCGTCGACTCGCAACCGATGAGTGCTGGCGTCGAGTACCTGGATGAGACGACACACGGGACACGTGCCCATCCCAGCCGTAGCGATCTCCACGTCACCGCTGCACTCGGACGCCGCACAGGGGATAGGTCTTGGAGACACTCACGACGGGACTATCGCAGATATGACGAGTCAGCTGCCAGCGTCGTGCCTGGGTGCCACGGGGGGCGGCCTCGTTGCCGCCATAGGCATCCGATGCCGGGGGGCCTCGGGCGCCTGTGCATCGCGTTATCGCTTCACCTGCGCGCTCAGCGCGCCCTCGATGAGCCACCGCTCGGCGAGGAGAACTGAGCCGGGCGACCCGGCCGAAAACCATGCGGTGCTGCTCCGTAGGTCGTTCGGTTTGGCGCCCCATCAGCTGAGCACGACCGAGAGCGTGATGATGACGGCAACGACGCCGATGAACATGAAGGCGACCAGCCCGGCGGACGCCCACGGCCAATGAGCCGGAGGCGGTTGTGGTCCGGTCGGCGAGCGGCTTCTCAGGTTCGTACGCGTCCCCCCTACACTCACGTCCGACATCGAACCCCCCTTTCCATGATCGCCGTTTATCAGCACGGATCTGAATACCGTGGGACTCCCCGTCACTTGCTAACGATAAGGAATCCCCGTTTCCTCACGATGAGCACAGTGTGAACAGCTGGTTAAGGGGAGCCGGGGAGCCGGGGAGCCGTGACGAACTCCCGCCCCGGCGGCCGGCAGTTGCCTTCTGCTGGTTCGACATAGACAGCAACACCGCCCTTAGACACGCGGGCTTACCGTCATGGCTCGGTTGCGCCAGCGGCGGCCTGTCCTACCTGGGCACAAAGTGCTATCGGGAGAGAGAGACAACGAGACGGAGACAGGCCAGAACCGGGGACGCGGCCCGGACTTGCTCATTGCCTTGCAGGTGCTCCAGCGGGCGGCCCCTTCGGAACCGGCGCGCCATGCCAAATTACGAAGCGGCGGACAGGTGTCGCCCGCCGGCTGGGAGTGGTCAGGCTCTTCTGGGACCTGGACGGCTGGAGCCTTCTGGTGCAGGGCATCCGGGCCTGAGCGGGGTCACCAGGGTCGGCCGGTAGCCTGCCAGCTGTGCCTTCCCCCCGATCGATTTCCTCAATGCCCTCGCTCCCGCCGCCGGCCCTAGCGTCCATGGCCATCAGAGGCCGCAGCGCAGCACGGACAGCTTTTGGGGTTGTCCTCACCGCTGCCCTAGTGGTCGCCATGTTGGCCACCACAGCCCAGGCAACAGCGTCGGCTGCGAGCCCGCCGACGGGGGGCTTTGGGGGCCTCGTCAACCCCCTGCAGTCCCGGTGCGAGGGGATGGCGGTTGCCAGCCACATCGTCTTCCTCGGCCACGACGTCGTCGGCCGCACCACCCCCGGTGTCTGCGGCTCTGCGCCCGACAACACCTGGGAATGGGCTTCGGTGCCGGGCCCTGTGGTGAGCGGCTGCGGCAAGGACGCCACCTCTTGCGTGTTCAAAGCTACGGCGTCCACGGACAACACCTGGGTCGCGCTGTGCATCAACGGCAGCTTCACGCAACAGGGAAGCTGGGAGTCCTGTGACTACTACGGCGTGCCCGCCAAGGGCGTCGGGGTCATCGAAGGGTACGTCAAGGACGAGGATGGAAGCCCGGTTGCAGGGGTCACCGTGGACGCTAAGGGGACAAGCGGTGCCAGTACGACGACCGGAGCTGACGGGTACTATGCGATGCAAGTTCAGCCCGGGCGCTACCAGATCGTTCCCTCGGACGGTCCGCACGGGAAGTCCGCGCCGGAGTACCGCCCTAAGGTGAACGTCACCTCGATCGCAGCCGGTTCTAGCGGAACGGCTGACTTTACGCTTCAGTCTGGGATCAAACTCGAGCTTCACTTCGACAAGTCGGTTGTTCTCGCGGACGGTCTTCAGGTCGTTGATGGGACCATCACGACGACGGAATTCGGCAACCCGGTCAGCGTCGAGGTTCAGCTGCAGGGCATGTTCGGCGAGTCTCCGCTAAAGGCCGTTACCGCCGGTTCGCTCGCGTCGGTGTGTAGCAGCGGGACAAGGGTGTGGCCGACCGGCACGTTGCAGGACCCGGATGGCTCGTACGTTACGGTCACAACTGACGCCACGGGGCACTACAGCCTCGCGATCGCAGTCGGTACGACACCGGGTGTTTGGCGTCTCAACGCGTGGGCGGAAAACACCAACGGGAGGCTCGCGACCGCCGCCCAGGCGTACGACACCCAATCGATCACGTTCGACGGGCTTCCCGGGCCAAAGACGAAGCTGGCGGACTTCGCGACGGAGTTCGACACGGCGGTCAGGACGAAGACAACGGGCCTTGAACAGATCTCCTCAATGCCGAGCGTGATGGTGGGCACGCTCGCGCAGACCAATGCGACGGAATCGAAAGAAACGCTACTGGGGGCTCTTGCGTTCGCGCTCGTCAACGCGCGAGACGGCCAGTCAGTTCTGGTGTTCCCGGCCGACCGGCCGCCCGAGATCAGCCCGACCGGCGCCATTTCGAATTTGAAAGTGGATGCTGGCGATCTTGTGATCGATCCGGCGGAGTGGACCGGGGCCGGGCTCCCCGCGATCGTCCGCTACAACCTCCAAGCTGCCCTCGATAAAGGGGACCTCCAGCAGGTACCCACCCTCTCGGAGTTCGAGACGGGGCAAAAGGTCACCGGTTGGAAGACGGTACGCGGTAACCAGGTCACGCTCTCTTCCACGTCGTTCGAGTACCTCGGCTGGGGGTACCAAGGCATCGCTGCCCCGGGCGCCTGCTACTAGCAATTCGGTGGCGTGGCAATGGACGAGGTTCGACCCCGCCTGATAGTGCCGGAGTTCTGTTGCAGGTTCCCGAGACCACTCCCGCCCTCTACTACACCGACGCCGTTGATGGCTGGTGGCAGAACGCTGGCCTGCCTCCGGTTCTCGTGTTCCAGCTAGATGCGCGAGGTTGGACGCGGAGCCGAGTCCGCCACCCGTAAGGGCGACGAACCCAGACGCACCCACCCCCACCAAGTGCTACGCACCGCCCCGTGTGCGCGCTGCGGCAATCTCGCGGCCTCGTCCCCCTCTTTGCCGAGCAGAAGTTGTGGGCGTGAGAGACTCGAACCCCGAACCGAAACCGTCACGCGCCCGCGCCGCGGCCGCCGGCCTGTCCTCCCTGGGCACTAGTAGTTACTTGCCCCTGAAAAAGTGAGCGGGGGATCCCCCTCAGCTAGGCGCCGATCGACGATGATGGCCCCGACCCGTAGGACTAGTACGGATCGAGGCCACCATGTTGAGAACGGTAAACGCGCAGCCCACCTTGTGGGAAGCGCTCCTCCCCGAGATGTGTCTCGGGATGCCCGCTGAG
>JBKQHU010000149.1:0-13404 GCA_052148655.1 Acidimicrobiales bacterium | reverse complement strand
GACGATTCCGAGAGCCGGGAAGATGAGGAGCGCCTAGACAGGCAGCCGCTCCCAGGGGAGCTTGCTCAGGGCGACTGAGATCACCATGCCTACGCCCACGAAAGCAAGTGCGGCCGATCGACCGTTGTTCGTTGTCGGCAGGAACCAGACAGTGGCGAGGACCAGCGCCGAGCAGGAAGCGACGATACCGACCCCGAGTTGCGCACCGTGGTGTTTCTCGTCCATACCCGCGTAGTGAACCGACGAGAACCTCATCCAGACAGTTATCGGCATATCGGGACAGGGGTTGAGCCCTCCGATGCTCGCCAGCGCTGTCTGCCACCCTGGCCGCGCGGACCCCTCCACCCCATCCTCGGGCGAGCCGGAGGGAACCCGGCTAAACGACTTGCTCGCCGGCGAGCTTGGCTCCCAGCTCGAATGCTTCTTCGTTGATCGGGATCATGGCGCACTTCTGTTTCAAGGTGGCGCGGATGGCCGTGAGGAACGACTCCCGCGGGAAGACCTTCGTTGCTCCCTGAAGGGCGCCGAGTGCGACGACATTCTTCACCAGTGCGGCACCGAGCTCAGTGGCCACGCCGGTGAAGGGCACCGCCACAGCCCTGACTCCGGCGGCAAGGCCGTCCAGCCGGCCGCTGATGACGGAACTGTCGTAGATGACGAGCCCACCGGACCTCACGGTTGGGCCGAACTTCGCGAGACTGGGAGCGTTGAACGCCACCAGCACGTGGGGTTGGGGCGCAGCCGGGGACATCACCTCCTTCAGGGCGACATGCACGTCGGCATACGACGTGCCGCCGCGAGACTCGGGGCCATAGCTCGGGATGTGCGTCGAGTCGTACCCTTCGTTGATCGCGCTGCGGGTGATGATCATTGCTGCGGTTTGGGCGCCGTCACCGCCGGATCCCGCCAGTTTGAAGCTGATGTCCTCGGGGTCGATGTGTGTTGGGAACCCTTCGGCAAAGCGGGGTGGGCGCTCGGTGGTCGCGCCGACCGCTGTCAGCGCCTCCTCCGGATCGAACCTAGCCGTCGGGATGACCGGGTAGGCGGGCCCGTCCGTGGTGTCCTTTTTCACACCGAGCGGGAAGATCGGCTCCATGTTGTCCCTTACCCAATCCTCGGCCGCCTCGGGTTCGAGGCCGAGATGGACCGGGCACTCGGAGAGGACCTCGACGAAGGCAAAGCCGGTGCCCGCGACTTGCAGCTCGAGCGCCTTCTTGATGGAGCGCTTGGCGTGGGTCCGCCGCCTGTTGTCGTACAGCGCGACCCGTTCGACGTAAACGGGTCCGTCCAGAACCGATATCAGCTCAGCCATCTTCAGCGGTTGGCCGGCCAGGAGCGTCCGGCCCTTCGGCGTTGTGGTCGTTCGCTGGCCAATGAGGGTCGTGGGAGCCATCTGGCCGCCGGTCATCCCGTAGATGGCGTTGTTGACGAAGATGACCGTGACCGGGATCCCGAGCTGCGCAGTGCTCACGATCTCAGCCAGGCCGATCGACGCGAGGTCGCCGTCTCCCTGATAGCAGATCACTATCGAGTCCGGGTTCGCCGTCTTGTGGCCGATCGCCACTGCCGGGGCGCGCCCGTGCGGGGCCTGGGTGTTGCCGACGTCGAAGTAGTAATAGGAGAACACCGAACAGCCGACCGGCCAGACCAGGACGGTACGGTCCTGAACTCCGAGCTCGTCGATGGCTTCAGCCAGGAACTTCTGTGCAAGTCCGTGCCCGCAGCCCGGACAGTAGGTCGTCGAGTGGGCATTGATCCCCTCGCCGTTGGCATGGCGCTCGAACTGGCGGTAGAAGACCGAGGTCGACATCAGTGCACCTCCTCCAGACCCAGCACGTGTTCGACGATCTCGCCCTGGGAGGGGAGGATCCCACCCATGCGACGGACATGGCTCATCGGCGGTGGCACATGGACATCCGCATGGCTCAGTGCCAGCCGCAGCTCGTCCTCCAGCTGGCCACTGCTCGCCTCGACGATGACGAGGCGCTTCACTCGGTCGAGCAGAGTGCGGAGGGCCTCGATCGGGAAGGGCCAAAGCGTGATGGGGCGGAAGAGGCCAACCCTCAGCCCCTTGTCTCGCAGCTCCTTGATGGCGCCTTTCGCGAGTTGAGCCGGTGTGTTGCACGCCACGAGGAGGATTTCGGCATCGTCGCACCGGTGGAGGTCGGCTCGTTGCTCCTCGGCCGTCATCCGTTCGTACTTCTCGTTCAGGCGCACGTTGTGCTGCTCGAGTCCCACCTCGGAGAGGTCGAGCGAGCAGATCAGGTTGCCCCTGTGCGAGTGGTCGCCGAACACCGCCCACTCGGGAATCCCCGGCTCCACCATCTGGCGTGGCAGTTGCACCTTCCCGGTCATCTGGCCGAGGTAACCATCGCCGACGATCATGACGGGGTTTCGGTACTTGAAGGCGAGCTCGAACGAGAGCATCGCGATGTCCAGCATTTCCTGCGGAGTCGCCGGAGCGAGCACTATGGCATGGGTGTTGCCGTGGCCGAGGCCCCGGCAGACGAGCTTGATGTCCGCCTGCTCAGGCCCGATGTTGCCCAGCCCCGGCCCTCCGCGCATGACGTTCACGAACACCGCCGGAATCTGCGCGCCGACCATGTACGAGATTCCCTCCAGCATGAGGCTGAAGCCGGGGGAGCTCGTGAAAGTCATGCACCGCTTCCCGGCGCCGCCGGCACCGTACATCATGTTGACGGTCGCCACCTCGCTAACCGCCTGGATAAAGATGCCGTTGAGCTCGGGCAGCACCTTCGCCATCAGCTCGGCACCCTCGGTGGACGGGGTGATCGGGTAACCGAAGACGTGCCGGCACCCGGCCAGGACCGCGCCGACCGCAGCGGCGTACGTCCCCTTGACGACAAGGGGCTCGCGCTCGGGCAACGGGACTGTCGTATCCGGGCGCGGCTCCGGCTCAGGCGATTCGAAGGGACGTGGGCCGAGAACCGTGGCCGGGTCGATCAGCTCGAAAGACGCCTCGTCACCTTGCGGGCGGAGACCGTAGGGCTCCGGGCAGGCGTCGAAACAGAGACCACAACCGTTGCACTGCGACAGGTCGACAACGATCGGAACCAGCCCGGTCACCGGGTTGATCTCGGTGCCCATCGTGATGCAGCCCTTTGTGCACGAGGTGATACAGCGCCCGCAGCCCTTGCAGTACTCCGGCACGAGGAAGGGCTTGGGTCGTTCGGCCACCCTGGTCACGGTGTTACCTCCTGCGGGGGCTGGCCGCCTGCCACGCGAATGTTTCGGGCATCCATGTCGTCTTGACTACAGCACGCGCCCGCCGCTTTGTGGGCGCGAAGCAACTCGAACCGAACGCAAACCGTGCCGCGCGACCTGTCGTGCGAGGTGCTCCTCGGGCCACCAAAGCGGGACAGGGCGTACTCACCGTTTCCATCTTCGACCCGGGGGCTTTGGTAAGGCAAGGCCTTTATGTCGTACCCGACGGGGCCAAAAGACTCTTTCCACGGGCGGGTCTTTGTCCGCATCTGGTCCTCGCCCGTGCTCCACCAGGACCGGGACGGGTACATCGAGAGCTTTTTGTTCAACTCGCGCCGGCGCAACTGCGAGACTGGAGGGGTGGAAGGCGGTTTTGGGTCGGGCATCGGGCAGGTGAGCGAGACAAGTGCCGAGACCTCGGAGGAAGCGCTGCGCGTGAGCCGCCGGGTAGCGACTCACACTGTCGAGGGCGCCGACTCCGGCACCGACGGGTATCTCGACGCCGCGCTGCGGGACAGGTCGGAGGCGGCATCGCCCGCCTTGGAGGCCTTCTTGCACCCACACGCTATCGCGGTGGTCGGGGCCAGCTCAGATCCGGACACGATCGCGGGCTTGCTCTTCGCCAATCTGGTCGCCAGCCACTTCGGCGGGACCGTCCTGCCCGTGAACAGGAGACACCCGACGGTGCAGGGCATCGCCGCCTATGCAGACCTGGCGGCCTGCCCGGTGGTTCCGGACCTCGTTTTCGTTTGTGTGCCTGCCGCCGTCGTTCCCGCGGTAGTCGCCCAAGCCGGTGACCTAGGCGTGAAGGCGGTCTGTGTCATCTCGGCAGGATTCGCGGAGACTGGGGTGGACGGGGCCCGGCTCGAGGCCGGTCTCGTGCGGGAGGCGCTAGCGCACGGCGTGAGGCTCGTTGGCCCGAACTGCACCGGGATACTCAGCGGTTCGGGCGACTCACGGTTCAACGCGACGTTTAGCCGAGCCGTACCCTCGTCGGGCAGGACGTCGCTCCTCAGCCAGTCGGGCGCGATCGGGCTCGCCGTGCTCGACGGCGCCCAGGCCCGAGGCCTCGGGATCGGGTCCTTCGTCTCGGTCGGCAACAGCACCGACATCGCCGCTAACGATCTGCTCCTTTATTGGGGCCAGGATCCCGACACCGACCTGATCCTGCTCTACTTGGAGGAGATCCCCGATCCCCGGTGGTTCATCCGGATCGCCCGATGGGTGGGCACGCGCGTCCCGATCGTGGCCGTCAAGGCGGGGCGGACGAAAGCCGGCACCCGCGCGGCGGCATCGCACACGGCCGCGCTCTCCGGCGGCGACGTGGCAGTTGACGCCCTGCTCCACCAGGCGGGCGTGATACGCGCGGAATCGATTGAGGAGATGCTCGACCTCGCCACGATGCTGAGCTCACAGAGACGCTTTCGAGGACCTCGCGTGGCCATTCTGACGAACGGGGGAGGTCCGGGCATTCTTGCGGCAGACGCCTGCGAGACCAACGGGCTTGTTGTGCCCGAACTCGACGAGCTCACCGCGGCGGGTTTGCGATCGTTGCTCCCACCTGAGGCGAGCGTGGAGAACCCCGTCGACATGATCGCCAGTGCCACGGCGGAGCAGTACGGACGAGCGGCTCGCGCCCTTGGGACGGCGCCGGGGATCGACGCGCTGATAGTCATGTTCAACACGCCCCTGATCACTCGCGCCTCGGATGTGGCCGCCGAGCTCGTCGCGGCCCGGGCCGAGATCAGCGACGACGTGCCGTTGATCTCGGTGTTCATGAACCGGGAAGGCCCACCCCCAGTGCTCCGCGAGGCGGGTATCGCCTCGTTCGCGTTCCCGGAGAAGGCAGCGCGTGCGCTCGCCCGGAGCGTCGCATGGGAACAAAGGCGGGTCCGCCCGGCCGGCAGGGTGATTCGGCCCGAGGTCGACGTCGGCCTCGTCGGCCGCTTGGTGGCCACGGCCGCTGCACGTGCGAGCGACGGTTGGCTTGCTGTGGCCGACGCTCACGCGCTACTCGATGCCTACGGAATCTCGGTCGCCCGCTGCGTGCTCGTCAAGACCGAGCAAGAGGCCGCGGCGGCGCAGGCGGCGCTCGGATGCAAGGTGGCGGTGAAGGTCGCCGTCTCGATCCACAAGAGCGATGTCGGTGGCCTCCGGCTCGGGGTGACGACGCCCGCCGCGGCCAAAGAGGCGGTACGGGCTATTCGCGCCGACCTGGAATCAGCCGGCCTTGGCGGGGTGGCGACCGAGTTCCTCGTCCAGGAGCAGATCGAGTCGGGACAGGAGATGATCGTGGGTGTCAACCACGACCCCTCGCTCGGCTCGCTCGTCATCGTTGGCCTCGGGGGCACGCTGGTCGAGATGCTGGACGACGTCGCGGCTGGGGTCGCACCGCTTACCGACGGTGACATCGAGGACATGCTGGTGTCGCTGAAGGCGTACCGGCTGTTGACGGGCTATCGGGGAGCGCCGGTCCTCGATGTCGCAGCCCTGCGCGAGCTGCTGCACAGCGTCTCCGCACTCGTCGACGACCTGCCCGAGATCGCCGAGATGGACCTCAACCCGGTGTTCGTCCTCGAGAAAGGCGCTGTCGCCGCAGATGTCCGTATACGCCTTGCGGACCTACCTTCCTGACAGCGCGCTCAGCCACCGGCTGGGCGATAGTGGTGCACCTTCTCGGCCGAGGGCTTGCTTCGCGGTGCTCTTCGGTCATATCGCGAGGTGAAACCCAAGGAGTCGGGTTCAATCCATGAAGGCTCCGCCGTTCACTGACAGCGCCTCGCCCGTGATGAAAGCCGAATCGGGCCCGAGCAGGAAAGCGATGGCGCGGGCGACGTCCTCCGCCGTCTCTATGCGCCCGAGGGGAGTGTCTTTGATGTAGAGCTCGAACACCTCTTCGGGTGTTATCCCGCGCAGCTCCCCCTCCCACGCAAGCTCGCGTTCTTGCATGCCCGTGGCGACGTAGCCGGGGCAGACGCTGTTGACACGGATGCCGTGGGGGGCGAGCTCGAAGGCCATGGACTGGGTGAGTCCCACGACCGCGAACTTCGAAGCCACGTAGTGGGACAACCATGGAATGCGTCCCTGCTTGGCAGCCATGGAAGCCACGTTGACGATCGCGCCTTGGCGGTTGGCGGCCACCAAGCGCCTCGCGAACTCCTGTCCACAGTAGAAGACGCCTGTCGTGTTGACGTCCAGCATCAGGTGCCAGTCCGCATCCGGCATGTCGAGGAAAGTCACGAACGAGGACACGCCGGCGTTGGCGACGAGGCAGTCCAAGGGCCCGATCGCTTCTTCGGCCTCCTCCATGGCTCTGCGAACCGACTGCCTGCTCGTTACGTCGAGCACGGTGCCGAAACCGCCCACTTCCTCAGCGACGCGTCGCGCGGCATCCTGGTCGATGTCGGTGACGGCGACCTTGAAGGAGCGTTCCGCGAGGAGTTTGGCAGTTGCCTTGCCGATTCCGCTCGCAGCTCCCGTGACCAGCACGCTCATGAAAGGACCTCCTTCAGCGCCGGATAGAGCGCTCTATATGTGGCGTAGTGACTGTCATAGACGGGGTCGGGATGTGACTCGACGACCTCGGTGACCTCCACGAAGCGTTCGATGTCGCGCCAGTTCGAAAAGACGCCGACGCCGACGCCTGCGACGAATGCGGCGGCCACAGCCGAGCCGCTCCGCATCGCGACCTTCTCGAGCGGCAGACCGATGACATCGGCTGTGATCTGTGTCCAGACCTTCGACTTCGATCCACCGTCGGTGACACGGACGCGCCGTGGGGTGTGCCCGAGTTCAGCCAAAACGTCGAAATGGTGGCGGAATCCGTAGGCGATACCTTCGAGGACCGCGCGGAAAAGGTTGCCACGCTCGTGGGTCAGCTGCAGGCCCACAAAGGCGCCGGTGGCGTCCGGGTCGTTGATCGGGGTCTTCTCACCCAGAAAGTAGGGAAGGGCGATGACACCACCGGCCCCCGGGCCGACGCGATCAGCCTCCAGATCCAGTTGTGCCAGATCGGCTCCGGCTGCCAGGACGCGCTGGAACCAGCGAATCAGGCTCCCGCTCGTCGCCATGCAGCCGCTCATCATGTAGCGACCTGGCAGAAGGTGAAAATCGAGGTAGAGGCGCTCGTCGACGAGAGGCTCGTCAACGGCGAGCATGATGTCGCCGGCACCTCCGAGCTTGACGAGCACGTCACCGTCGTCGAGGATCCCCGCCGCGAACGCCGAACCGATGTGGTCCGCAGAGCCGGCGACGACGGGAATGCCCTCTGGTAGCCCGGTCTCACGGGCCGCCTCGGCGGTCAGGTGGCCGACGGTCTCCTCCGGCCTGCGGATAGGCGGAAGCAGGTCAAGGCGGCCGCCCGAGGCGGCGACGACGTCGTCTGCCCAGGATCCGGCGCGGAAGTCGAACAGGCCCGTCTCCAAAGCCCAATTGGCCTCAACGGCCCGTTCGCCTGTCAGTCGCATGGCGATGTAGTCGTATGAGCCGAGCACGGTCCTTGTTTGCTGCCAGATGTCCGGCTCATGCTCTGCAAACCACAGGAATCGAGGGCCGGTTGCCTGTTGGGTGATCGCAGATCCGGTTCGCTCCAGGACTCGGGCGCCGGCCAGGCGACGGTTCAGCTCTGCGACTTCAGCTCCCGATCGGGCATCGTTCTGCTGGACCGACCAGCGGAGGGCACGGTCATGTGCATCCAGCAAGATGGTGCAGGGCACCATGCCGGTGACACCGATGGCGGCGATATCGGCGCCGCGTCCCAGTTCCCGCGTCAGCGCGCAGACGTTGGACCACCATGCGTCCGGATCCTCTTCGGCCCATCCGGGTAGCACGGAGTGGAGTTGCGAGGGGCGTTCGGCCTCCGCGACTGGACCTTGGTGGGGATCGAGCAGCAGCGCCTTGGTGCCCGTGGTGCCGATGTCAATGCCGAGAAGAAGAGTCAAGGACGTGCCGCCTTCATGAAGGACCGGACGCGTGCCGGGTCGACCGCATTCCAGGTGTAGCCGTCCACCTTTAGGTCAGAGCCGACGATGATGCCGTCGGCGACCTCGAGGTAGGAACCCACCGTCGCCGCTCTCACGCCCGTATTCGCGATCACCGGCACTGCGCCGTCGACGGCCTCGGCGATCTCTTTAAGCGTGCCCATGTCCAGCTCAGCGCTCGCCATCGGGCCGGATACGAGAATCGCGTCGGCGAGGCTCGAGACCACGACGGACCGCGCCACCTCGCCGATGCTGCGGCTGCCGGGCCGGCTCGCGAATTCCGGGGTCACGTTCATGAACATCCCGATTTGATCCGCATTGAGACGACGCCGTTCGCGAAGAAGATCGGCGGCGTCGGTGCTCCACGAACCCATGTCCGACTCGTAGGCCCCGGTCATGACCCCGCGCACGAAACAGGCGCCGGTGGCCGCGGCGACGGCGAGAGCGGCACGCGGGTCCCACAGGAAGTCGACACCGAAAGGACGGTCCGTGGGAGCGAGCTCGGTCACGACGCGCGTCATCGTCGCCACTCCTTCGTAACCGGCGCGGAACGAGTAGGGCCGGTCCCCTTCGTTGCAGAAAAGAAGAGCGTCGAACCCGGCCTCGAGGAGGATCTCCAGATCCTCCCGGACGTGCTTGACGTTGCCCTCCATCCCCAACTGCGCGTCGTAAAGGGGCGTCCCCAGGGTCGGGAGGAGGTGCACCATCGCGATGAGCGGCTTTTTGTCGGCGAACAACTCATGAATGTCTTTCATCACACCACCACTACCTCCACGTGAGTCGATTGCAACGCAGCCACTTGCTCGGACTGCGCCCTGGCGTCTGTGACTACGACACCGACCGAATCGAGGGGGCAGATCCGGGCGAATGTCACTACACCGAGCTTTGAACTGTCGGCCACGACGATGCAGCGTCTCACCGTTGCGAGGGCTGCCCTCTTGACGCGGGCGTCGTCGGTGCTGAACTCGGTGCAGCCGACTTCGGCGTCCACTCCGGCGACGCCCATGACGAGGGTGTCGAAGCGCAGGCGTGCAAAAGCGTCCTCGGCAAGGTCTCCGATGAGGGAAAGGTCGCCCGGAGTGACCGTGCCGCCGGTCACCATCAGGCGGATGCCTCTTTCTTTTGTAAGGACGTTGGCGACGTGCAGGCTCGAGGTGATCACGGTGAGGTTGCGCCGTCCGCGAAGCGCTCGCGCCACCTCGAGCGTCGTGGTGCCCACATCCAAGATGACCGTTTCCCGCTCCCTGATCATGGAGGCGGCGGCCTCGCCGATTCGTTGCTTGGCGTCCAGGTCGCGCTTTTCCCGCACGGAGTAGGGAGGGAGGTCACCTCGCGAGGCGACACTGATGGCGCCGCCGTGAACGCGCCGGAGCACTCCCTCCTGCTCTAGGAGTTGCAGGTCGCGCCTTATAGTCATGGCCGAGGCGCCGGTCCGTTCGCTCAGCTCGAGCACCGACAGCTCGCCCTTTTCCTGGAGCAGGTCCAAGGTCGCTTCGCGGCGTGATCGACTGTCCATTTCTGTGCGAATGTACAATTTTAGATGTTGAAACGCAAGCAAAGCGCTACGATTTCTGTGTGAATTCACACAAGGCGCGTGAGGGACAACACACAGTGCCCGACACCTGTGGCCGCGGGGGTCTTAGGACCGGAGATGCCGATGCCGTCGCAGTTGGCAGCCGTTGGCCCGGTGCCCAGCCCCAACTCGCCGCCCTCGCCGATCTCGCCGTGGAACTTGCCCGCGAGGCCGGCCAGGTGCACAGGCGGGGGCTTTCGCGCACGCTTCGTGTTGAGACCAAGTCCTCCTCGAGCGACCTCGTGAGCGAAGTCGACCGCGAGGCGGAGCGTGTGATCGTCGAACGCCTCGGTGCCGCTCGGCCCGATGACGCCATCCTGGCAGAGGAGGGGACGCTGCTCGCGGGCACCAGTGGGGTGCGTTGGGTGATCGATCCACTTGACGGCACGACGAACTACCTCTACGGCTATCCGGCCTTTGCCGCCTCGGTTGCGGTCGAGATCGGCGGTGAGCTGCTAATAGGCGCCGTGTACGACTCGAGTGCCGGATGTTGCTACACGGCGGTGCGTGGCTTCGGGGCCTTCTGCGATGATCGCCCGATCCGCGTGCGGGACCAGTCCGAGATCGAGCGCTCGCTCGTGGCCACGGGCTTCTCCTACGAGGCAGCGCAGCGTGAGCGGCAGGGTTCGGCCTTGGCCCTCATTCTGGGCCGGGTAAGCGATATCCGGCGCGGCGGAGCTGCCGCGCTCGATCTTTGTCACGTGGCGGCCGGCCATCTCGATGCCTACTGGGAGTTGGACAACGCACCCTGGGACTACGCCGCAGGCAGCGTCATTGCCGCCGAGGCGGGCGCTGAGGTCCTGTTCCCGCAGGCAGCCCACGGGCGGGGCCCCGCCGTTGTGGCGGCGGGCAGCCTGCTCATGCCCGCGTTCCTCGGCCTGTTGCGCGAGGCGGGAGCTTTGGCCTAGTTGGCCCGCCAGCTTCGGTTCCGATTATTCACGCATCGCTAAAGGCGGCGAGGCCAACCGAGGCGCTCGCCTTCACGCCCGTCCCTCCCGAGATCGTCATGCCGGTGCCAGGTGTCCGACAGGTCACGCGGGAGGTTCATCCGGAGGTACCCGAGCCGATATCTGCTCGGTCATCTGGTGGATCCTCTGTGCCAGATCGTGCACTTGTCGGGTCAGTTCTGTGTTCGACCCGAGCAGTTCGTCGATCTTGTGAGTCTCGTCGTAGTGGTGAGAGGCGAGGATCTCGTCGCGAGAAGCCGCCCGGTTCTGGCTCATCATGATGATCGGTGCCTGGATGCCGGCAAGACCTGAAAGGACGAGGTTGAGCGCAATGTAGGGGTATGGGTCGAAGGGCCGGTGCCCAAGGAGGCGTTGGATGAGGAAAGTGTTGACCACCATCCAGAGCACGATCATGCCGAGGAACATGAAGATGAAGGGCCACGAGCCGCCGAAGCTGGCGATGTCATCGGCCACGCGTTCTCCGAAGGTGCGGTCTTCGTGAGCTGCCTGCAGGGCGGGGTGGACATGTCGGGCATGGCGCCAGGGGAACCAGCTGCTGCGCGAAGGACGCGTCACGCTGTCGGGGCTCTCGGTGCTTACGGTCATCGGCGGGTGCCTTTCTTGAGTGGCTCGTTCTTGCCGACGTGAAGCATGCATATGCGACGGCGGTCACGCAATGACCAACCGGTGGGAGCACCCGAAAAGTGCGACCTTGACCACCAGGCGGCAGTTCGGTCTTCTCGTAGACCTCCATTAGCCTGGACGTCATGGACCATCCCGCCGCGGACCGGGTCGAGACCCTCGAGCGTCCCGGCGACGAAGGACGCCGAGCACGACGCCTCGGGTGCCAAGCGTCGTCGCCGCGACTGGTCCGAACTGTCACGGGACTCCCTGCCGGGCTCCGCGACCGTTGAAAAGCCGAGCCTCGCCGCTGATCGAGCGACAAGCCCGTTCCCGTCGTCGGTGGGTATTGGCCGGGATCCTGGCCGTCTGGGGTCCCGGCCTTGTCGTGATGCTCGCCGACACAGATGCCGGGAGCCTGATAACCGCCGCTCAGTCCGGGTCCGAGTGGGGCTACCGGATGGTCCTCCCCCAGCTTGTGCTGATTCCGGTTCTCTTCGTCGTGCAGGAAATGACGGTCCGCCTGGGAATCCTCACCAACAAGGGTCAAGGGGCTCTCATCCGCGAGCAATTCGGGCGGGGATGGGCGCTGCTCGCTGTGGTGCCGCTGTTCGCATCGGGTGTCGGGGCCCTGTTCACCGAGTACGCCGGCATCGCCGGCGTGGGCGAACTCTTCGGCGTTCCCCGCACGGTGACGGTACCGGTCGCGGCGGCGTTCCTGATCGGTGTCGCCATGACCGGCAGCTATCGGCGAGCCGAGCGTATCGGGATAGGGCTCGGGCTCGCGGAGCTGTTCTTCATTCCCGCCGTCGCGATGGCGCACCCAAACGTTCATGCCATCGTCCGAGGCTTGGGGCACGTACCGCTCGGCAACAGCTCATACGTGTTCCTTCTGGCCGCCAACGTCGGTGCGGTGATCATGCCGTGGATGGTCTTCTACCAGCAAGGTGCAGTGCTCGACAAAGGCCTCAAGCCCTCTGACATCCCCAGCGAGCGTCGCGACACCGCTGTCGGAGCCGTGCTGACACAAGGGATCATGATCGTGGTGGTGCTCACCTTCGCCGCGACCGTCGGCCGCTCGCATCTCGGGACAACGCTTCATTCCGTCGCCGACATGTCCGCGGCTCTGCGACCGTTCCTGGGCTCGATCGGAGCGAAGGTTCTCCTTGGGGCAGCCGTCTTGGGCGCCGCCCTCGTTGCCGCCCTCGTTGCGTCCCTGGCGGGAGCCTGGGGGCTCGCGGAGGTCTTCGGATGGACCCACACCCTCAACGAGCGACCAGATCGGAAGACGGCCAAGTTCTATGTCACCTACGGCCTTGCCCACGTGTTAGGGGCGGCCATAGTGCTCGTGAGCCTCAATCTCGTCAGGTTGGTGATCGACGTCGAGGTGATGAATGCGCTTCTCTTGCCGATCGTTCTCGGCTTCTTGTTGGTGCTCGAAGCGCGGGCTTTGCCGAACGAGCACCGAATGCACGGAGTTCGACGGGTCGTGGCGACAAGCCTCTGCCTGATCGTCGTCGTCTTCGGGCTCTTCATGGTGCCGAGGACACTCGGACTGGCGTAGTCGATCCGGCTAGTCGACGCCCAGTGGTCGACGGCGCGGACTTGGGGCCCCCACGACCTGAGGGCCCACCTCGAAACCGCGCAGCCGCAGAAGCATTCCCTTGCGGCCTGACCCCCTGTACGGCGGACTCCCTCAGCGATGACCACCACGCCGTCGATCCCGTCGAGTTCTCGCCCCCACCCGCGAGGGACACTCGCCACCGAGATAACTCCGACCTGATGAGTCAGATTTCGTCCCTAATGTTGACCCGTTCCTACAAGATTGCGAGAAAGGCATTTGGGCATGAAGATCGCGGACGACATCACTCAGCTCATTGGCAACACACCTTTGGTGCGCCTGCGCCGGCTCCCAGCCGACAGCGGGGCCAACGTCGTGGCCAAGCTCGAGTTCTTCAACCCGGCCCACAGCGTGAAGGACCGCATCGGCGTGGCGATGATCGACGCCGCCGAGAAAGCCGGCCTGATCGGGCCCGACACGGTCATCTTGGAGCCCACG
>JBKQHU010000148.1:0-7460 GCA_052148655.1 Acidimicrobiales bacterium | reverse complement strand
GAAGTTCCGGTCGTCATGTTGTGACTCCAAAGATTGGGTGGGGAAGACGTTCGATGCAGTCCTGCTTCTCCTCGCAGCGGGCGTAACGATGAGGGGGCTGTAGGTGCCAGCCAGGCCTGGCACCGCTCACCCGGATGATCCGGGTGAGCGGTGGCCCGCCGCTGCAGCGTCCGGACTCACGAACCCGGCTCGGCCTCGGTGTCGTCCGTGGCCGAGGCTCCGTCCGCCAGCACCAGGTAGATGCGCCGGCGGGTGTCCGCGAGAATCTCGCCGACCGCCTTCACCTGGCGCTCGCTGCCCGAACGTCCCACCTGCATGGTGGCCGTGGCAACCTCGCCGATGAGGCCCCGCAGGTCGAGCAGGGAGCGGTCGGCTCCCCGGGCCGCTCGCTCCCACGGCGCCGGGCCGTCAGCGGCCTCCTCTGCTGCCGTGCGGCCCTCAGCGGTCAGGCTGAAGACCCTGCGGCCCTCACTCTTGTCCGCGGTGACCAATCCCTGGTCCTCCAGGGCCTGGAGGGTGGGATAGACCGACCCGGGGCTGGGGCTCCAGACGCCACCACTGCGCTCGGTGAGCTCGGTGATGATCTGGTAGCCATGCATCGGCTCCTCAGCCAGCAGGGCCAGGATGGCCGCTCGTACGTCCCCCCGTTCCCGCTTCGGACCCCGTCCGAACATCGGGGGTCCGAATCCCGGGCCGAAGGCGCCGTGACGCACGCCTCCGAAGCCGAAGGCGTCGTCCCATCCTCTGCCGCGGCCGCCCACCCGACCTCGGGGGGCCCCGCCGACGCGGTCGTACCGGTCACGGCGACCGGAGAAACCCGGTCCTCCTTCGGAACCGGCATTGGTTTCATCGAATCTCTTGTGTCCATACATCAGGTTGTTCTCCTTGAATTCTCGTTCCGGACCGGTCGGATGGCCGATCCCGAAAGCTCGTGTGGCTGGTCTGCCGACCGCTCACGTTGTATAACGATATATCGCGATGTAATAACTGTCAAGGCGTCACCACTATTCCCGGTTGTCGCCGTAACCGCGTTGGCGCTCGCCGTTGACCGCGCCACCGAGACCCGCCAACATGGGCAGCCCGTCGGGAGCCCTGCGAGATGGCCGGATGATCCGCTGGCGCATCGATCCCGAGCGCTTAGCCGATGTCTCGGGAGCGCTCTTTTGTGGCGGCGGCCCGATTTACACGTTAACTACGAGCGTGGTTGTCCCCGTTGACGCCGTGCTCAATCTGGAGCCGGAACAGGCCATCTGACGTTCGCAGACTCGAAAATGGTCCGATGCCGCCCCGGGCGCGAAGCGCGTCGAGCAGATCGTAAGGATCAAACTCTTGTCGGACCAACGGTGTGATCTCCTTGCCGTGTCTTTTCGAAGGACAAGTCGCGATTCCCTCCGGTGGACCACTAGCTGGTAGATCCTGGGCGTGTTTTACGCCAACTCAGGGGACGCCCCCGATCGCGCCCCATCGCGGCGCCAGACGTCGGACCGCGAGCGGGGGCAGCGGAGCCAAACTGGCTGGCGACTGCCGTTTGGACGACGCTCAAGTAGATGTGCTGGAATACCCGAAAAGTTGTCTCGGGCAAAGTTCTTCGAACTGGCAGGTAGGCAAGGCCACCGACCGGATGGGACGCGGCACAAGGACCAGGGCGAGAGGCGAAGACCATGGCTGAAGAGGTTTCCTTCTTCCGACGGGCAGATTCTCCAGTAGCCGGACCTCCACGGGAGCTCGTTGGCTACGGAGAAAATCCGCCACGGATTCGATGGGCGGGTGGAGCCAAGGTCGCTGTGCAGGTTGTGGTCAACTATGAGGAAGGGTCTGAAAAGACTTATCCCATGGGTGACAATGAGAACGACACAATGTACGAATTGCCCTGGGCCGTAGAGGGGCAGCGCGACCTGGCGGTTGAATCAATGTACGAGTACGGTTCACGAGCCGGCATCTGGCGATTATTCCGAGTATTCGACAACGCGGCGATTCCAGCCACGATCTTCGCGTCCGCGGTTGCTTTGGAGCGCAATCCCGCTGTGGCAAGGAAGCTCGCAACGAGAGGCGATGAGGCTGTTGGCCACGGGTACAGGTGGAGCAACCATTTCGAAATGAACCGTGACCAAGAGCGCGAAGCCATCCGGCTCGCGGTCGAGTCCATTCAGAAGACGACAGGTTCTCGCCCGATAGGCTGGTATTGCCGAGAAATGAGTATCAATACTCGGGAGCTGGTCGTTGAAGAAGGTGGGTTTTTCTACGATTCCGATTGTTATAACGACGACCTACCATACTGGACTCAGATTCTAGGCAAACCGCATCTCGTTGTCCCCTATTCCTTGGTGGTAAACGATGTCCGATACATAGTCGGCACTGGCTTCGCAAACCCGGAGGACTTCTTCCAGACGGCGAAGGCGACGCTGGACCGGCTACGAAACGATGGTGACGATGTCGGTCGGATGATGTCGATCGGCCTCCACCCGCGGGTGACTGGCAATCCGGCCAGGTCGTATGGCTTGGCGCGCTTTATCGACTACGCCCAGCAGTTTTCTGATGTTGTGTTCATGCGTCGAGCCGACATCGCTCGAGAGTTCGCAGATCAGTACCCGTTTTCCGAGGCCCTGAGGACGTGAGGTAGCCCGAAGGGTGTCGCCGGAACATCCGCATTTCGTGTCCGAGCGCCAGGTGCCACTAGGGCTTTTCTTCGCCTATGCCCGAAGATGGCGACTCTGGTACCTTTTCGGAAAATAGCACTATCGGGGAGGGTTGTACTAGCAGCTAGGAGGGATCGTGAGCGTCCAGACCAAAGAGGCAGTTCCCTACGCTAGGCCGAAAAGGAATCTCAAACTATGGGGAGCTGTGGGCCTTTCCCTGGCCATCATCGGTCCCACCCTCGCTATGGCCGGGAATGGCCAGGGAAGCGCAGCTGCAGTCGGCAAGGCAGTACCGCTGATCTTCGTCTTTGGGGCCATCGGTATCGTCTTAGTCGCCCATGGCTTCATCCGACTGACGCAGCGCTACAACCAGGCGGGCAGCGCCTACGCCTTGGTTGGCATGACAATAGGACCTCGGGCCGGGTTCTTCTCCGGCTACGGCGTGATGGTGTGCTACCTCTTTTTCGGCATCGGTAATATCGCCGCTACTTCCGCCTTTGTCAACGCATTTATTGCTAATGCGCAGGGAAATCCCCATCATCCATTCCAGGTGCCGTGGATCATTACGGGCTTGGTAACTTTGGCTATCTCGTCGTTCCTCAGCACGCGTGAGTTCCGCAACGTCGTGCGCGCGCTGCTGGCTATTGAAGGCATCAGCATCGTCTTCATGATAATTCTCGCTGTCGTCATTCTCGCCAAGGGCGGGGCGGCACACGGAGGGGGTTTCGACTTCAGCACCTTCAATCCGAGCGGACAGAGCTTCACCAAGATAGGTGGAGCCGTTGTTGTGGGCTTTTTATCCTGGGCAGGTTTTGAGGGTTGCGCAGCACTTGGCGAGGAGACGAACAATCCCGCACGAAACATACCGCGAGCGTTGCTGGGTTGCGTGCTCGGCACAAGCATCCTCTTCATCGTCATAATGTTCGCCCAGTCGATTGGTTTCGGAACAACCCACGCTGGAATTGCTGCCTACATCGCCTCTCCCAACTCGCTGGCCACGCTGGGCAACAATTTTGTAGGCCTTTGGTTCTCGCTCGTCTTGTCCTTCACGGCGGTGATGTCGTCCTTCGCATGCCAGCTGGGCTCTTCAGGGACAGCGGGGCGCCTGCTGTACGCCCTCTCTCGAGACGGTCTCGGCCCGAGGGCTTGGAGCAAGTTGTCCAACCGCAACGAGCCAATCAATGCTCTCATCGCCGTGTACGGCGTGATACTTGTGGTGAGCATCCTCTCGTTTGTCACTGGACACCCAGTGGTGGGAACCGGCGACGCCGCCTTGGACTCCTACTTCTACTTCGCCACCGTCGGAGCGATGTGCCTCATGGTGGCGTACTTGATGGTCGAAGTCGGTACGATGGTCCACTTTCTGCGGGAGCGGCGAGAGCTGCTGTACGAGATCCCTATACCGATCCTCGGTGCGGCTGTAATTCTTGGGGTCTTCTACTTCAACGTGAAGGGTCAGACCAACTGGTTGGCGCAGCCCTTCTTGGCGGCCGCCGTCATGTTCGTCGGTTTGGTGATCACGATCGCCTTCCCGGGCATGTCGGAGAAGGTGGGTATAGGGCTCTCGCGTAATCTGGGCGAGCCCGAAGGCAAGGAACTGATAGCTTCTAGCGGACCTGGCCAGGCTCCATTCCCGACTGAGCTGTAATGGTAAGTCCTACGCCCCCTGGGCTGGACCGGATTGACCCAGATGCCAGGGGTCTGTACCTGAGAGACCTGGCATCGGTAGCAGGCGTCGAGAAGCTTCGCTTTTTTCCCGTTGCCCTGGAATCCGGCTCAGGTTGCACTCTGGTCGAGGTTGGTGGTCGCGAGCTTCTGGACTTGACCGCGACCTGGACCGCCGTCGGTCTTGGTCACGGACACCCGAAAGTCGTCGAGGCGCTGGTGAAAGCTGCGCAGAATCCCCCAGGTGCAGGCCTTTCACTCGTGCACGGTGCCGCCGTGGGCCTCGCCGAGGACCTCCTCGAGCTCGTGCCCGGCTCTGGCGACCGGCGGGTCTATTTGGGCCACGCCGGCAGTGACGCTTGCGACGTGGCCATTCGCGCCGTGAGACGTGCTACCGGCAAGAAACGTCTGGTCGCGTTCCACCACTCGTATCACGGCGGCATCGGTGTCGCCATGGCGAACTCCGGAGTCTTCGTCGAGTCCGGTACGGTCGCTGCAGATCCAAACACCACCTTCGTCGACTATCCGAACCCGTACCGCCCTCCGGGCCTCGAACCTTCACCGGCCGAGGCGGCACTGAGCGCGTCCTTGAGCCAGGTCGAAGAGGCGCTCGCCGACGGCGATGTCGCCTGTGTCATGTGTGAGCCGATCCTGGCGGACGGGGGAATGGTGGTTCCACCCTTGGGATTCCTGCGCAGGTTAGAGGAGCTGTGCCGTCGCTATGACACGCTTTTGGCTTGCGACGAGGTGAAAGTTGGGCTGGGTCGTCCTGGCATGATGCACGCCTTCGAGATCGACGGCGCAACACCGGACCTGGTCTGTTTCGGAAAGGTTCTTGGCAACGGTTTGCCTCTTTCGGCCACCGTTGGCCCCGCCGAGGTCCTGGACGCGCCTCCGGCCAGTGCGCTGTTGACAACCGCGGGAAACCCGATCTGCGCAGCAGTGGGGCGGACGGTCCTCAAGGTGCTTCAAGAGGAAGAACTCCCTGAACGAGCTCGCCGCGCTGGCGAAAGGCTGCGGGCTGGACTGGCAACGTTACAGAACGCACGAATCGGTGACGTCCGAGGGCGCGGTCTGGCTAACGGTGTCGAACTGGTGACGGGCCTCGAAAGTCACACTGCCGATCCCAAACTGGCTGCGGCGGTCGTCTACCGAGCTTTTGAACTGGGTGCTGTCATGTTTTACGTTGGTGGCAATGTGCTCGAGATCACCCCACCGTTGGTGATCTCTGATGAACAGGTCGACCGAGCAGTCGACATAATCGGGACGGCAATTGATGACGCGGTGGCAGGCAAGGTGCCGTCGGATGTCGTTGCCGCATACGCCGGGTGGTAGCGACACTCAGCCAAGATCTCGGTCAGTTTCAGTACCTCCTTGAATACGGTCTGCAGAGAGTCCTGCAAGTCCTGCTGTGTGCTGGTTGGAAATGCAACGTCTTGTGAAGGTCCCATCCGTGGAAAACTTGTCCTTCAGCGTCTAATTGGCACTATGGGCGGCGGCTTGCCCATGTTTTTGGCTCGCATCTAGACTGCGCTGGTGAGGACCAAAAAGGTGGAGCTGGGTCTACCAGCAATAGCGATACATGGCGGTGCAGGAGTGCGACCGTCCGGCGACGATGAGACGATCCGACAACGCGAGGTTGCCGGGCTCTATGAATCAATCGAGACCGGCTGGAAGGTTCTGGTAGACGGAGGGCCCTCGTTTGAGGCCGCGGTCGCCGCGGTCACAGCGATGGAGAATAGCGGCGTCTTCAATGCCGGACGTGGCGCCGTGCCAACGACCGCCGGTGAAGTCGAGACGGACGCCGGCGTCATGGGCCAGGTGCTAGATCATGGAATATGGCGCGAGGTCGCAGGCGCTGCCTGCGCAATGACTTGGCCGGCGAATCCCGTCCACGTGGCACGGGCTATAGCTTTACGCGGAGATGCCTTGCTCCTAGCTGGCCCAGGCGCCGACCGCTTTGCAGCAGATTCAGGTCTGAATCGACGCGACGAGACCCTTCTCACCCGGGGTTCGTCAATGTCGATCTCAAAGATCGGCACAGTCGGAGCTGTGGCTGTAGACAAGGAGGGTCGCCTGGCGGCGGCAACATCGACGGGAGGCCGCGAGGGTCAGCCTCCAGGAAGGGTCGGTGATACGCCGATAATAGGCGCCGGCACATTGGCGGTCGAAGGCGGGGTAGCAGTTTCTGCAACCGGTGACGGAGAGGCCTTCGTCAAGGCCGGGTTCGCTCATGTCATCGACCTTGGCGTTCGCCGAGGTGAACCGAGCGAGGAGGCGACTTACGCTGCCATGGCACTTGTAGAGCGTTGGCACGGAACCGGTGGGGCGATAGTGCTGAATCCGGAAGGGGAGTTGGTTGTCATCTGCAACACGCCGGCAATGGCGCGTGCCTGGTGTTCCGGCAAGGGCTTGTTCGCCGAAATCATGTTGACGGATTCGAGCAAATTAGCCGGCTCCTGAAATTACCTCCGTCTTGCAAGCTTGGGCTCGCCGTAGTCGAAACGGCTGCACTTCGAGCGCCTCGAGGCACTTACAGAGCAACTTCACGTTTCTTCGAGGCAACGACACACCCGAATGGTTGGATGACGGCCACGGCGTCGCCTTCGGTGAACGTAAAGACGGAAGAGCGCGAGGTATTTCGGCTCGACGTCGGGACCGCGACGTCGATAGTGAAGGACGCGGACGTCCTGCAAGCCGACGAGCGCCTCGAGGATCTCACCAGGATCAGTGACGACGAAGGTGCTTCTTGATTGATGGCTCACACCTCAAGCTTGAAGTGCCTTCGTCGCGTTCTGAGTGATACCTCACCCGACAGCTCCCCGCTCAAATCCGAAAACCCATTTTCTTAGTGGCGGGCGCCTGATATCCGCGTTAGCTACTACCACTCCACCTGCGGTAATGCTCGAAGCCAGCTTGCGACTGACAGGGTAGAGGGCGATCAAGCACACCGAAGGCCGAGTGACGCCCCGCCAACAGCCTTCGGTTCGACGCCCAAAGCCTTACCCGTCGTGATTCGCCATTAGCGGCCGGCGTCAATGAGATCGCTCTGCTTCCTCGGCGAGCAAGAGCCATTGGTTCTCCACCTCGGCGAGCTTGGTGTGAACTTCTGCGAGCTCCGAACCGATTCGTGCGAGCTCCTCGCGCTCGACTGTGTTC
>JBKQHU010000147.1:0-2914 GCA_052148655.1 Acidimicrobiales bacterium | reverse complement strand
GCCAACGAGGGAGGCCGACCGTGGCGGTAGACGTACTGCCTTGCCTGGCACGCCCGGGGTGCTGCCGGATCGGCCCAGTTCCATTATCTGGACAGCCAGCTGGGCGAACCTCCCTTCGATGCGCTGGCCTTGCAGGTGTGTCATTTCATGGTTCAGCTGGTTCGCCAAGGGGGCCAGCGGCCCGCCACCGGACCCCCGGTGCATGATCTCCCACACCAGGTGAACGGTCAGTTTCTCCGTCACCACTGTGCCAGGCACTCCCATGACGTCCGCCGACGACTGCCCGGTACCGGTCAGGGTGTGATCATCCAGCACCGCCAGTTGAGCGGCGATCCCCGCTCGCAACGCCTCCAGCACCGTGGCATGGTTCGCAAGCGGGTCGCCACGCACGGGCTCAGCGAAGACCTGGCCAACCACCATCGCCAGCTGCTCAGCTTGCACTTCATCGCTAGGGCGCAACTCTTCCGCAGTGCGCTGGACTGCAGCCCTGGCGGCCAACCGCAGGGCACGTTCCTGCTCGTCGCCGAGGACCAAGCTGGTCAGCTTCTTGTGGCCCGCTTCCGCAAGAATGAAAGTTAGCCACGCTCCAAGATCGTCGGCGATGAACACTACCCCAGGATGCCGCGTCGCGAGCCTCTTGACCAAGTCTGCCGAGTGGTTGCGTGCCTGCAGCGGGACGTGGCTGCCTTGCCGCACTGTTCTTGCGGCTTGTCCGGGGTTGGCGGCGGGTCAAGATCTGGGTGGGCGCTTTAGGTGTGGAAGCGGGTGACCGGGTCCAGGCTGGTCAGGTCGTCGCCGCGGGCGGCCAGCATGCGACGGCGAACAGGGCCAGCCCACTGCTGCTGGCGGTGCCGGCCTTCGGCCAGGTGCGAGGTGATGTACCCGCGGGCCGTGCAGGGCGGTGCGGGCGGCGACGTCCATCAGGTCGCGGCGGATCCTGGCGCCGCGGGTCTTGCCGTAAGCCAGGCTGGCCATGGATCCGCTAGAAGAGCCACTGGTATCCGCCCCCGGGGAGAAAGTACGCTGGGCCCAAGCCTGTTCAGACCTGTTCTAACCACGGCGTGCCGAGCCTGTACGGGGAAAGCGCTATAGCTGTCGTGGCGAGCTTGGCAGATCTCGCTCTCAGACTCCGAGCCCGCCCCGCTACGGAATTGAACCAACCCCATACCCCGTTCACGCCTTGCCAATAATACCTTATTTCCTACGATCCGTTCCCGTTATTCGAGCCTCATCGAATCGGCTAGCCCAAGCTCCTGAAGGATCTGCCGAAGATCGGCCTCTAGCTGATCGGCGCTCTCCGCGGCCACCGTGACAGAGAAAACCACGTCGACTTTGAGATCGGAGCCTGACCGGAGCTTGGGAAGGATTTTCGTTCCAAGACGGTTCCACACCTCCGGGGGGATTGCGCCTACCAGCTGCAGGCTCTTGCTTCCACCGCCGACCGGATGGCCTTGAGTCGACGTGGGATGGGACTCGATCACCGGCTGGGGTTGGGGATCAGGCTGCGAAGGCGGCCCAGACCCGGGTTCGGGTCCCGCACTCGCTTCGAGCGCCTCAGCCGTAGCCTTCTTGAGTAGAAATACATCAGGCTCGAACGCTACCTCTTCGGTTCCTACGATGCCCGTGAACCACCAGCGCTCATAACTGCCGTCGGATCTATTTCCCGAGGCTAGGCCGAAGTCGCCGTTTGCAACGAAGTCGGCAATCTTGCCGCGCAAAATTGCATCGGGATCGACCAGTCGCGTCAGCGATCCGTCCAAGAAGCTCTGACGCAGGCTCGCGAGCGGCCAGGCTCCGGACTCCTGGAACGCAGGCGGCCAGTTTCGTTCGATATAGCCGGCGCCGACCGATTCGTTTAGCAGCGCCTCTGATTTCAGCGCGCCAATCACCCGGCCGCAGAGTGTTTCTCCGCTAGAGGAGTGGCCAGCACCAAGGTCTATGACCTTCAGGCCGTCCGCCTCGTGCGCGTCCCAGACCACCGCGAAGCGGTACTCCCCCCAGACTTCGTCCTTGGCGTCTCCGGCAGCGTCCTTGACCTTGGTCTCCAGGTCCGCTCGGTCGCCCTTCTCGAACTCGCCACCGAGCGTGCCATCCTTTACCTCGCGCTCCACGCGCTTCCACGCGAGCATCAGCTCGACTTTCTCACGAAGGTCGCGACCGGGCTTCTTGAGGCACCAGACGAGCGCGCCAGGATAGAGCCGCGACGACTTGCCCCGCTGACGTGTCCACTCCCTGATCTGTTCCCTGAGCGGACCGCCACCCGACCATTCAGCCTCCGGATCAGCGACGACGAGCGTGAGCCGTGGTGTATCCGGAATCTCGGCGCCCTCGCTCGGGAATGCTAGGACGAGAATGCTCGCCCCGCGCCGGAACTCCTCCTCGACAAGTTTGCGTACTGCGGGCTTCACCTCGGTCACCTCGTCGAGTGACGCGCGCCGGTCGCTGACCACCTTCTTCAGCGTGGGCTGGTGGCCGATACGGAAGCCGTCGGACCCGGCTTTGCGGATGTAATAGGAACGGTCTTCGAGCGCGAAGGCCGCATTGTCGATTGTCGTGGTATCCAGGTCCGGCTCACCGAGATCAAACCGCAATTCCGGGAGATGGGCGACCTTATCAGTCTGCCCACCCGATGACTCGAAGAGGATGGCCGTGCCCACCCGCCGATGGATGTCGCGCAGCGGACCCTTGGTGTCTGCGTCAAGCGCCCTGCTGTGGGCATGCGCACCAGCGAGGTCGGTATCAATTGCGGCGATCAGACGTGACTCGCCGAGCTGTCCGAGCACCACGCTTCGGAAGCCAGGTTCAGCTAGCGGTGCCGAACCGAGGGTGATCAGCGGTTCAGCGCGAGCTTTGGTGAAGGCGTCCTGCGCAGCTAGTGATATCCACTGCGCCAGCATGGCCAGCGTGCCTCGCG
>JBKQHU010000146.1:0-17645 GCA_052148655.1 Acidimicrobiales bacterium | reverse complement strand
CTGCCGCCCGAGGAGGCCACGAACCAGCCGGCGAAGGTGTAACCGGCGTAGGTGGGCGCGCCGGGAAGGGTGATCGTCGAGCCGTCGTTGCCGCTCATCGGGCTGGCCGTGCTGCCGCCCTCGGAGTTGAAGGTGATCGTGTCGGTGGGTGCGAAATAGTTGTAGTAGCTGAAGCTGACCGTGGTCGACGAAGCGCTCTCGCTGGTTCCCGAGGCGGGACTCTGGGTTCCGGTAACGACCTTGCCGTTGTTGTCGGCAGTTGCGCCGGCGGTAACGGCCGTCACGGTGCCGAGTGCCAGCCCCGCGGCGCTGATCGCCGACTCGGCTGCAGCCACGCTGTCGCCCGTCAGGTTAGGCACGGTGTAGGTCGGTGCGACGTAGTTGACGTAGTTGTAGTAGCTGAAGCTGACCTTGGTCGACGAAGCGCTCTCGCTGGTTCCCGAGGCGGGACTCTGGGTTCCGCGAACGACGGTGCCGCTGTTAGCGGCAGTTGCGCCAACGGTAACGGCCGTCACGGTGCCGAGTGCCAGCCCCGCGGCGCTGATCGCCGACTCGGCTGTCGCCGCGCTGTCGCCCGTCAGGTTAGGCACGGTGTAGGTCGGTGCGACGTAGTTGTAGTAGCTGAAGCTGACCTTGGTCGACGGGTCGCTCTCGCTGGTTCCCGAGGCGGGGCTCTGGGTTCCGGGAACGACGGCGCCGTTGTTAGCGGCAGTTGCGCCAACGGTAACGGCCGTCACGGTGCCGAGTGCCAGCCCCGCGGCGCTGATCGCCGACTCGGCTGCAGCCACGCTGTCGCCCGTCAGGTTAGGCACGGTGTAGGTCGGTGCGACGTAGTAGTTGACTCTGCACGACTTGCCATTGGCCAGGCGGATGGTGAAGGTGTGCTCACCCGTACGGGATCCAGCCCTAACTGTTACCCGGACGGTGAGCAACTTGCCGCTCTCGTGAGTGACGACGGCCGTTGTTCCAGCTTCGTTGCTCGTGACCGTCACATGTCCGTAGAAACCGGTGCCCACGATGGTCAGTGTCACGGTCCTGCCAACCCGGGCGTAGCCATGTACACGGGTGGCGTGCGGGCTAACCACAACCGTCGAGTTGTTGGCCGAGACCGTGCCGCCGGTCGCCCCGGCCGGGGCAGCGAGTAGAACGCCGCCGAGCGAGCTAACGACAAGCAGCACCGGCACGAGGGATCGTGACAGCCTGCCATGCCGGTTCGAGGAGCTTGAACCGGCCACTCCCGGGGGGCTGCTCACCTTGCCGCGCCCTAAGTGTCCGGTGGCACCACGGAAAACCCCAGTGATAAGTGCCGACAGCCTTGACCTGAGCAAGCGCGTAACTTCGAGCATCGCTGCCTCCTCGTCGCGAATCCTCCGCGATCACTGACGTCACGAGAGATCGCTGGTCGTATCGACTCGCTAGACCAGCCACCACATAGGCGGACCGTCATTTATCGCTAGACGATGCGTCCTTCCTGATCTCGCGTGCTGTACAATTTCGTCTGAGGAGGGTGTTGCGATGACGTCGCAATCCGGCTCAGGTGTTTCGTACCTCGAACTGCCAAGCGGTGTGCTGGATATCGTCAGTCGTAATCCTTTGCCAGCACTGATCGTGGAGGTGCCCTCCGAGCGGGTCGTCGCTGTGAGCCCGGCAGCTCAGGATTTGTTCTCCTCACAACGCAGCGAGTTGGTCGGTTGCAAGGTCGAGTCGCTCATCGCCGAAAGGCCCAAGGGCGCCCTCGATCTTCTCATCGCAGGACGGCTGAACGGATATGAGACAAACCACCAATTTCGCCTCGGCGACGGATCGTCGGTCCCACTTCAAACCTGGGTGAGGACGATCGGCGAGGAGATTCCGCTACGGCACGTTCTCTTTCTTTTCACGACAGACGGTATGCCCGCCGCAAGTACAGCTCCTGCGCTGCCCAAGGAATTCAACGTTCTCATCGGCACGATCGACGTCAGCCTCAGAGTTGACCGCGTGTGCGCTGACGGCGACACAAGCTTGGACGGGCCGATGGGACTAGTCGGTCAGAGCATCTTCCAGATCGTCCATCTGGACGACCTCACCGGGCTCATGTGGGCACTCGCGCAATCGACTTCTACGGCCAAGGGCGTGGCGCTGCACGTCCACGTCCATCGTGGGCACGGACAAGCACAGCTGTGCCAGATGCTGCTGCTGCCAATGGATCCTCCCCCGACCTTCGCCTTCGCGCTCCGGTCTGTCGAGCAGTCCGAAGGTTGGCCGGAACCCGAGGTCGACGCGCTCTTGGGCGAGACGCGAGGGCACGATGTCTTTGGCTCCTCGCACAACCTCGCCAGCATCAGCGAAGCACAGGTCCCTGGCATCGCTGAGCTGTCGTCGCGTGAGCTCGACGTGCTCACGAGGTTACTTGCCGGGTACCGGGTGCCGGCCATCGCAAAGGTGCTCTTCGTCTCTCAGAGCACCGTCCGCAACCACCTCTCCGCGATCTTCAGGAAACTGAACGTCGAGTCCCAACAGGAGCTCATCGACCTACTGAGAATCTAGAATAGACGCCTCGTCTAGCGATAAATGACGATCCGTCTATTTGATGCCTCGTCGGACAAGCCGATATCAGTTCGCATCATGGACTACGTCGAGGATCTTCCCCTTTCCTTGAACAGCCTGCTCGAGGTATTGCCCGACGGGATCGCCTTCGTCGACGAGTACGGCGTGATCTCTCATGTGAACGAACGCCTCGAGGTCCTGACCGGCTGCCCTCGCGACCTCCTTGTCGGCCAGGCCGTAGACGTACTCTTGCAGTCCCGATACCAAGATGCTCACGCCGCGCGTCGCCGTGGATTCGTCCGGGACACGCCCTCGCGAGCGCAGGTGAGGGCGGGCGAATTGGAGTACTCGCTCTTGTGCCAAGACGGCCGCGAGCTCACGGTCGACGTCGCCCGCGCGCCGTTCGCACTTGACGGCAAGCCGTGGAGCGTCGTGGCAGTTCGCGACGACAGCACCCAGAAACCAGCAGGGCACGTCCCCACCGAGGCCGAGCTGCACGCCATCGCCACCGAGCTTGCTTCCGCCGAGGCGCTCGCGAATAGCGAGCAGCGCTTCCGGCTCGCGTTCGAGAACAACATGGCTGGCATGATCCTCGTCGACGGTGAAGACAGGGTCCTGGCAGTCAACGACTCGTTCTGCAAGATGGTCGGACGCAGCAGGGAGGAGATCGTCGACAAGGGCGCGGCACCGTTCACCCATCCCAAGAAGGTCCACGGCCGCCTAGCGCCCGACGAGACTGCCTGGGTGTACGTCGACCGCTACGTGCACAGGGACGGGCGGGTGATCGTTGTCGAGGTGTCGAAGTCCGCTGCGCGCAACGCGGCCGGGACGACGCTCTACTTCGTCATCTCGGTCCGGGACGTCACCCAGGAGCGGGCTCTCAGTGCCCAACTCTCCCACCAGGCACTTCACGACTCGCTCACGGGGCTCCCCAACCGGGCGCTCTTCGAGGACCGGCTCTCCCAGACGAACGCGAGGACTGCTCGCCGAGGCGGGTGGAACGCCGTGTTGATGTTGGACCTCGACAACTTCAAGGCGGTGAACGACACCCTCGGCCACCACGTCGGCGACCTGCTGCTCGTAGCGTTCGCGCGTCGCCTAGAGGAGGTGACTCGCTCCTCGGACACGCTGTGTCGCTTGGGGGGCGACGAGTTCCTCTACTTGGCCGAAGACCTGACTTCCTCGGCTCAGGCCGAGGAGGTGGCCGAGCGTCTTCTCGGCGTGGTCGCCGCGCCGTTCTCCCTCGCTGGTGTGCAGGTCGAACAGCACGCGAGCATCGGGGTCGTGGTCTGGGAGGGGACGAGCAAGGACTGCACCGAGCTCCTCCAGAACGCGGACGTCGCCATGTACGAGGCCAAGCGCCAGGGCGAGAGCCGTCACGTCGTCTTCACGCCCGCTATGTACGAGGATGCAGACAATCGTTTCGCGCTCACCCGTGAGCTTGGGCACGCTCTGCAGTCAGGTGAGATCTCGATGCACTACCAGCCCTTGGTCAATCTCGCCACGAGCGAGGTAGTCGGCTTCGAGGCGCTGATGCGCTGGGAGCACCCCAAGCGAGGACAGGTACCCCCAGGCGTGTTCATCCCTCTAGCGGAGCAGAGCGATCTCATCTTCGAGCTTGGGTCCTTCGCTCTGCGCGAGGCCATTTCCGAGGCAAGCTCCTGGGAACGAACAGGTGCTCAGGCCAGCCAGCTTTTCGTCACGGTCAACCTCTCCGCACGCCAGTTCCACGACCCGGACCTGGTATCGATGATCGAGAGAACGCTCGCGGAGAGCGGACTTGAACCAAAACGCCTCCTCCTCGAGATCACAGAGAGCGTGGCGCTAGTCGATGTCGTCGGGACGACGAGCGTGATCGAGCACCTCGACCGCCTCGGGGTGGCCATTGCGCTCGACGATTTCGGTACCGGGTATTCCTCGCTCTCGTACCTCGCGCTCTTGCGCCCGAAGATCATCAAGATCGACCGGTCCTTCGTCAGCCCATCACACGAGAGCGCCTACAACGACACGCTTCTCGAGGCGATCGTCTCGCTCGGCCGAAAGCTCAACATGACCGTGCTCGCCGAGGGGATCGAGACCCAAGGACAGCTCGAGCACCTCCGTGCCCTCGGCTGTGAGGTCGGCCAGGGCTTCCTGTTCTCACCTGCCGTACCGGCTGGCGAGGTGGCGGCCTTGCTTGGCTGGAAGTCGCGTCGCTGGGGGCGGAGGTTGGCACTGCTGACCCCCGTCGACCCTCCTCCGGCTCGGAATGGGAAGACTATGCCTCGACTGGAAGCGATGATTTCCCACGGGTCCTTAAATGGATGATCTCCCACTTGAATGGCAGTTCCGGCCTCAGAAGATCGAGCTGACCGACCGAAGGCCAAACATATGCCAATAGGAGGCGCTGGGCCAGCACGCGGTCAGCCGACAAGGAACAAGGGTCTGGGATCATGGGAAGTCTCCGCTGTTGATCCACCTACGGCGGTCACGGCAGCCCACCCGAGTGGGCAGGATCAGGAGTAGGCCGTACGGATTCGTCGGCCCGAGACGGGAGTCGGGTGCGATTGGCTCCGGTTCTGACGGGTTTCTCTCGCCTACGCGCCGCCCGAGTCCTCCGTCTTCGCTTCGTCCGCAACATCTCGGGACACAGCGCCGCGAGTCACTGAAGAGTGAGCATTGGTCTTGTCGGCAGATCCGCGCGGCCTCCCAACACGAAGCGTCCCCGGCACCAGTGGACTTGCATCAACACTGTCCGTCGCGAACAGCGTCACGCCATCGCGCCGTGTCCGTTTCGATTCGTACATCGCGCTGTCCGCCTGAGCGAGGAAGGCGTCGGCCTCGATCGCCTTGGTGGTCCAAGCGACGCCGACGCTTGTCCGCAGCTCGACTACACCGGTGCCAACGTCGATCGTGGCCTCCGTCGCCGCCGCGACGCGTTCGGCGATTCTGACCGCTTGAGCCGAGCTTTCGACTCGCGGGCAGATCACAAGGAACTCGTCGCCTCCGAGACGGCCGACGGTATCGCCTCTTCTCGCGGCGCCCCGAAGACGATCGCCGGCCGCGACCAGAAGGCTGTCGCCGGCCGCATGACCCAACCGGTCGTTCACGGACTTGAAATCATCGAGGTCGACGTAAATGAGGGCGTTTCCCTCAGTGGGCGCCTTCGGAGCGGCGGTCATCGCCTCGACAAGTTCCAGCGACGCTTCTCGATTCAGACATGACGTGAGCTTGTCGACCGACGCCCTTACCTCGAGCTCTTGTCGGAGCTGAACAGGGTCGGTCACATCGCTGATGCATCCGACTGCGCCGGTCACGGTGCCGGCCGCGTCAGTGAGCGCGCGCAGGCTCAGTTGGCAGACGCGCACAGCACCGGCGTCCCGCGGATCGTCCGGCGCTTGGAGACAAAACCGTATTTCAAGGTCGTCGACCGGTTGATCTGCAAGTACGGTGGCGAGCGCTGATTCGAGTGTCGGTCGGTCCTCGGCAAAGACGACAGAAGACATCAGAGCTTCCACGGTGTTCGCGAACAAGTCGCCCATGATCGTATGCATGCGATCGTTGCTGAAGGTTAGGTGGCCTACCAGGTCGATCTCGAACAGACCAACCGGCACCACCTCGGACAACCGACTCAACAGTTGCTCGCGAGATAGGAGTCTCGAGACCTCCTGCTCGGCGACCTTCTGCTCGGTGATGTCCCGGACAAGGAGGCAGACCCTCGTCGGAGAACTTTCCGGACCGGCGATGGGAGCGAGCCTGCCCTGGAACCACCGAGTGCCTGCCGGAACATCGAGGGCGTACTGATAGATCTGCGGTCGACCGTTCTTGGCGACACGGCCAATGAGTTGCGTCAACGCGCGGCCGATCTCCCCGCCAAGAGCGTCGCCAAGTGTTTGGCCGAGCAGCTCACTCCGGGGCGCGATAAGCAGGGTATCGTTAGTGCCCCAGATCTCGACGTATGTGCCGTTCTCATCGAGTTCGAACACAAGATCATCGAGAGAACAAAGGAGAGCCTCAAGACGGGCTTCGCGATCCTGCAGAGCTTTGGTGGCTTGCCCTGATATCTCTTCCACGCGCGGATTGCCTTTGACCCGCTCTGAAGATTTGGCCTCCAGTTGAGCATGGAGTTGCGGCATGATTCCTATATCGGCAGAATCCGCGGGCGTGATTAGGACTAATCCTCCTGGAGTGCACCGGACGTGTCACTTGACTGTCGCGTGCTCTCCGCGAAAGCGGTCCAAACGGAGACACTCGGGCTCGCTTACCGTTCTGGCGGGGTGCCCGCTGGCCGCGCCGACCCCTACGTTGTGCGAAGGAGGTTCTTGCTGTTCCAAGGAGGGGACATGACGACCAGTGACGGGCGGGTGCGTGCGCTCGGGTATGTGCGCGTGAGCACCACGGACCAGGCCGAGCGGGGTCAGGGTCTGAACATCCAGCGCCGCGGCATCCGTGAGTACTGCCGCGCGCATCGTCTTGTGCTGCTCGAAATCATCGGCGACGAGGGCATCAGCGGTGTAAGTGGCTTGCAGGGCCGTCCTGGACTTGCCGAGGCGCTCAGCCGCATCGAGAACCACGAGGCGACCGTGCTGGTTCTCTTCCGGCTCGACCGTCTTGCTCGGGACCTGCTGTTGCAAGAGACGGTCGTGGAGCGGCTGCGCCTTGGCGGAGGCTCGGTGATAAGCGTGAGCGAGCCGGACGTGGACAGCAACGAACCCACCCGTATCCTCATCCGACAGGTCCTCGGAGCACTCTCGCAGTATGAGAAGACCCTCCTGAAGGCCAGGATGGCTTCTGGTCGGAAGTTGAAGGCTGAGCGTGGAGGGTACACAGGCGGCATTCCACGCTTCGGCTACGCGGCTGTCCGGCATGAGTATGTGCCGCTGGAAAGCGAACAGAAGATCGTCGCTCGTATCCGAGTCGAGCGTGCCCAGGGAGCCACGTTCCGAGCCATCGCCGATGGACTGAACGCAGACGACTTGCACGCGAAACTGGGCGGTCGCTGGCACGCAGGCGGCATCATGCGGGTCGTACGGCGGAACGCCCAAGGAGGCGGAGTTGGTGGGTCCCGTCGTGGTTAGGGCGAAGGCGACACGCCGTGTGACTTGGGGATTTCCGGCCTTACTCGAACAGCTCCGGAGCGATGCTGTGGCCGCGGATGAAGCCACAGTCCGCGCAGATCCAGATCGCAACGGCCAGGTTCGTCATCTCAGTGCGACCTGGTTGATATGCACCGATCTCAGTCGTCGGCAACGCAACTAGACGTGGACCAACCCAGTCGTCAGCCCCGCAGAAGGGACATTCGGTTCGCGAAACCCGCTCGGTGACCGACTCCAGGATGCTTTCGGTACGGTCCGTCACAAGGCAGGACTATACGTCGGGTCGATGCGTAACTCGGGCCAGTTTCGAGAGCGCTGCCACGTCGACACGTGAGGCATCCACTTCCCACGTCTGATGTCCGACGCGTCGGCTGGTTAACCCGACTCGGGAGCGGACGTTTCAGGCCTCGCTGTCACCTATCCCCTTGGAAGGTGAGGGTCGGAAACACGGGTGGTCCGGTGCAGAATTGCGGTAATAGCGTCCCGTCTCCGCGGCCAGACACGGGGCATGTTCGACATCGAGCTCGCGCGGGCTCCATCCCGTCTCCATCCCGTCACCGTCATGGGCCGGCGGAGTCCGTCAACGTCTGTGACGTGCACTTATGTCCAGAAAGTGCAGCACAAAAGCCCAAGTCACCTAGCCTGCAAAGCCCTGTACCCCAGTTCGATTCTGGGCGCCGCCTCCAGGGGATCTTCACAAATTGATGGCCCGAATGTTCATAAAACTCGCCCGAGGGCCGGGCGAAACTCATTTTTGGGTCTCGATCTGCCCGAATTCGGCCCCTTGGCCGTTCGAGCCGCAGCCGTGTAGCGCCCAGGACGCGCCTGCGCCTGATTCCGGGCGCGCCAAAACCCGGGCTGTCCGAGATCAGGGGGAAAGTGGGCTAGCCGGGTGGGCCGGCGGACAATGCCGGCGCCTCTTCGAGGTAACCGATCATGTCCTGCCAGGTGCCGACGCGACGCTGCTTGCGACGAGCCGGTTGAGCTTCTCGTTCGGCGAGCTTCGCCTCATGGGAGCGGATCCTGTCCAGGTTGACCGCTGCGATCGTGAAGCCCAACAGGGTTGTGATCTTCGCGAGGCTGAAGACTCGGACGAACCCGCGGATGACATTCACATAGCCACCCTTGAGGGCGGCGTTGACCGATTCGACAGCCATGCGGCGGTTCATCGAGATGCGCCAGGCCGTCGTCCCGAAGGGGATCTTCTGGGCGAGGGGAAGGTCTGCGGGCGGTGCCGAGACAGTACCGCAACAGCAGGTCTTCTGCTCGGGCGGGAGGAACACCAGCGGCGCCCTGAGCGAGCGTCGCATGGTCTTTGGGAAGTTGCGGCTGCGGAGAAGTCCTGCGCAGAACGGGCAGCGCCAGCGCGTGACACCGTCCTTGTCCGGGCCGGAGTGGCGCACGAGTCGCCAACGGGCCCGCCTGTTGAAGGGTTCCTCATAGGCGCGCCGGTAGGCCCCGGTAGCCTTCATCGGGGCTGTGGCAAGGTCTCTGAGCTCGTTCGGGAGCAGGATCGAGTAGAGCTGGCCGTCCATCAAGACGGCCTCTTTGGAGAAGGGCCTTATCCCGCGTTGTGACATGACGAGCTGGAAGGTCTGTCCGATACCGGCCCGAGAGAGCGGGTAGGTAGTCGTCTCGGGCGTGCAGAGCGAGTAGCCCGAGTCCCAGACGACGTCGGTGATGTCGTGGCCGGCCCTCTTCGCGGCGATGAGCGAAGAGACGACCGAATTCGCCCGGTGGGCACCGGCGGGGGTGAGCACCATGGTCGTGATGAGGTTGGGGACCTCCGGCCCGAGCGTCGTGCGCTCGACGTAGTCGGTCCAGCGCACGTCTCGCACCTGGACGGCGAGGTGGAGCTCGTAGCCGATGTAAGGACCGGCGTTGTGCAGGCCGTTGGCCGAGCGGTGCCCCGCCCGGGCATCGGGGTCCGGCGTGTACTGCTTGCGGCCATCGGGGCCGATGGCGAGCACCTTGGCCCGCTTTGTCGTCCTAGCCGGCACCGGTGGGCCGTCCATGAGCTGGGTCTCTGCTGCCTCGCCGTCGTACTCGAGCGTCGTGATCGAGCCCTGGAATGCTCCCCAGGTCTCGATGTCGGTCCCGTCCACCGCCACCGAGCGGCTAATCAGGTACCTCTTTGGCACCGAGGCCCGGGCGAGGGCGTTGGCGAACCAACCGGAACTGAGCCCGTCGACGCCGGAGTCGAGCACGCGGCAGAGCTTGGAGAAGAGCCAAGTGACCCGGGCGTAGGCCTCCTCTTTGTCCCAGTGCTTGATGCCGAGCTTGTCCCGCTCCTCGTCCTCGAGGGCGTTGAGGAGCCGGGCGACGTCGATCAGGTGTGCCTGGTGAGCGCGCTGGAGGGCGTTTATCTGAAAGGCGACGAGGAGCGCCTCCAAAGGTAGGTGTCGCGGCCGGCCCACCTCGGCGTCGAAGTGCGGAGAAAGGGCCGCTAGAACACCCGAGCGCCGGACGATCTGGCGGGCGAGGCTCAATTCCTCGGTCGTCGGTCTTCGACCACCGCTGAGATCTAACGGTGGGCGGCTCAGCGAGCGCCTCCACGAAGCTCGGCGACCTCCGCGGCGCGGCCCAGCGGGGCAACGAGCGGCAACAGGTCGGAGAGGACCTCGAAGCCCGCCAGCCCCGCCGCCCGGCAAAGCTCTGGGAGCCGCGTACCGGCCTCGAGATGTCCGAGCAGCCACGTCGAGCGCAGCCTCCCCGGACTGAGGCGGGGGTGGCCCGCCGGGCGCACGAGGCGCTTGGAGAGATCGGCGACGCGGTTTCGGGCCTCGGACCGTCCCCCGATCAGATAGTCCGAACCTGCAGTCCGGGCGAGGTCGATGACCTCGTCCTCCCACTCGGCAAGAACGACCACGCGACGAGGGGCCGGCTCGCCGACGCGAATCTCGACGACACCTCCGCGCCGGGTGACACTGCGGGCTTCGACGCGAGCTACCCAGCGCCCGTCGAGACCGGCGCCGAGACCGAGGGCGAGTAGAGCTCGCGCTCCGCGCCGGCGGGCCTCGGTCGGCTTGTTGGCGGCGTCGGCTCGGAGCAGATCGACTTCGGAGTTGTTGTAGGGAGGGGCGACATTCCGCGTCGCCATGGCGTGCGGGCGCGGCTGCCAGGGAGCCGAGTGCGTGAGCAAGGGCCCCATGCGGCGCAGATCGGACCGAAACGTCGCCCGAGAGCGCTCGTCGGCGAGACTAAGCTGACAGAAGCGCTCGACGGTGTCTGGGTCGAGCACGGCCTCGCGCTCTAAGGGAATGCCTTGCGAGGTCGCCCACAAAGCGATTCTCAGCAGGATGCGGCGGCATCTCAAGTCCACAGGCCGATCCCTAAGACCGAGGTCGCTCGCCATCTGCGCGACGAACCACTCGGCCGGGGTCAGCTCGCTCTCTTGCTCGTTGACCACTCCCGGTGATCCCGGAGTGCCGCTCACCGCAGGTCGCGAAGCGGCGTTGTTGCGCACCTCGGTGGAGCTGTTCACGGTCGCCTCGTCTTAGCTGGCTGACATCGGGCGACTGCTCGCCGAGAACTTGCTTGCTATATCTACTTGTATTCCACGGATGTATCAGTCCCGCGCCTGGCACCACTGCCACAGCGGGAGCCACGATCTCTCAGAGCGAGCGCCGAACTGGGCAAACGCGTTGCATTCCCACTGCCGTCGGTTACAAGAGATGGCGTAACTCCTCGATGGTCGACTGCGTGTCAGCGAGAATGCTGCGCAAAGTGCCCTTCGCGACATCACGGCCCTGATGTACCGGGACTGTCGTGCCGCGGCCGTCGGGGTGACGCGGGACGTAGTGGCTGCCGGTAATCCGAGCGACCGAAAACTCGCCCTCTCCGGTGCCCGCACGACCCGTTGGCCGGGCACCGCGGGCATTTCGGGCATCAGGCCAAGTCCACCGTCACCGTCAACTCATCAGGCACTCCGAACTGGGCGATCAAGCCTGCGAGAGCCTCGCGCAGATCGTCGACCGCCTCCTCGCGAGTAGTGCCCTCACCGGTTCGCGCCAACGCTGGGCCGCAGTTAGCGCGTGCGCGCACCAGAGCCCGTCCTCGTCCTCTTCGACCGTGTACGGAACGTGGACAACTTGGTCACTCCCAACGCGGTGAACTCCAAGAAAGGCCCGCCACCTCGCTCGCCTGTCGGTACATCTCCACGCTCCGAGGACCCGCCGTCGCGACTGCGGTCACGACGAGTGGTCCGGTAGGGACAACAACGTTCAGGCGAATCCTTGCGCTCGTCCGTCTCCTTCGCCGAAGATCGCGAACACCTGGCCAATCCCGAATCCGAAGCGGGCAGTTCTCGTCGCTAGGGGGCATGGAGACGCAAGACCTCGCGTGAGAGCCACTCCACCGGGGTCAGCCGGGGTGCGGCTCACCGCAGGTCGCGGAGCGGCGTTGTTGTGCGTCTCGGTGGAGCCGTTCACGGCCGCCTTGTTGGTAGCTGACTGATGGGATCGGGGAACGGGTCCGACCACTCTGATGATCCGATAGTTGGAGTCTCAGAGTGTATGATCTTCTCATGGCACGAACGACCCTGCGAGCCAGGGGGCAGTTGACGCTCCCTGATGACATCCGAAGGGCGGCGCATCTCGAGGAGGGTGACCTCCTCGAGGCCGAGATCACGACCGAGGGCATCCTGTTGCGTCCCCAGAAGCTGATTGATGCCACACAAGCATGGTTCTGGACTGCGGAGTGGCAGGCCGGAGAGCGGGAGGCGGATGCCGACCGCGCTGCGGGCAGGATCGAGACCTTCGGCTCCGGCGACGAGCTCATCGGTGCTCTGCGTTCACGAGCCAAGGGCCAGCCCGAGCGGTCCTCTCGATAGACACGCGTGCCTACGTATGCATGGCTGGCCCGCTTCGGAGCGGACTTCGACGCGCTGTCGGCGAGCCAACAAGCCGCCTTCCTTGTCGCGGTAGCTCAGTTCGTGGAGGACCTGCGCGGCAGTGGCGGGTTCCGCAAAGGCCTTCGCGTCAAGGGTGTTAAGGGCGCGACCGGCATCTTCGAGATGACATGGGCCGACGACGGACGAGCAACCTTCGAGTACGGGGACGCTGTCACCGAGGGCGAGCCTCATATCATCTGGCGCCGTGTAGGCACGCACGCGGTCCTCGACCGGCCCTGACAAGCAGGTTCAGGACCACGACCGAGTCGCCGAGGCTCTGAGCTGGGCACCGTGCTTCCATCCTCTTCTTAATCGTCGTCGAGGTCGCGAGCATCTTCTTCTTTCTCCTCACCGACGAGCGCGTCCTCGGGGTCCTCTTCATCCTCCTCGTCGTCGGTGACTCCGCCCGAGTTAGTGGCAAACGACTGCTAATCGCAGGGCATAGTCCCGCCGTGTCTCAAAGGGTCGTAAGCCTAGTCACTGACCTCTTCCCCCTCCGGCGCTAGTCCCAGGCACCGCAGCCCGGCGGTCAGGCCCTGAGCCCTATGCCGAGTTCGTCGCAGGAACTTGTGGAGACCCACGCTCTTGATCTGTGGAGACTCCCCACTCCCCCGGATGCAGATCTGCTCACCGAGGTTTTGCGAACACGCCTCCAAAGGGATGTTCACAAAAGTGTGGTCCCTGTGTTCACAAAACTCCTCTGAGGGTGTACAGACGCAGACTTGCTGCGGCGCGTTGTAACGATCTTGTGCCACTAGTTAGTCGGCCACGGGCGGGCCGGCCACGCGCCCGCGCGCGTGGTGGAGACGGTCCTCCGCGGCTGTCGCTGAGAAACGACCGAAGATGAACATTCTCGGACGGAAGTCGACCGGCGGCTAGGCGGTGCACGCCTTCGGGCAACCGTTCCTCTCGACTCTGCCCGGCTTGGTCACTCCGTCTCCGCCTTCGCCCTCACCGGGCGACTCGGGGAGGCGGCATGGGTCCCATGATCTCCGCCCCGCCTGTCGCACTGACCACATGTCGCATTCTGCAAAGTGGCGGTGATCACGCCAGAACCTCAACCGCGCAGAGGACCGATGTTGGCAGAATTTGGCCTAGTCTCATGTGATTTTCATCTTCTCCTGTTTACATGGTCAATGACGGGCCGACCATTGGCATCGTCACTAGTCCAGTCACAATGACCCGTAGGAGGAAATTCGATGAGACTCAACCACCCAATCCGGCTTGCTGTCGCCGGCGCAGTGATCGCTTCAGGCAGCTTTATGTTCGCCGTGTCGGCCGGAGCGTCGACATCGGCTTCACCAGCGAACTTCACACAGTTCCAGCTACAACTGGAGCAACAGCTCACGTTCCGCGTGAACCAGCTCCAGGTACTTTCCACTGACGTGACAAAGGCAACCTCACTCACTCCGAGCGACGCAAGCACGCTTGCGGCCGGACTCACGGCAGCCACCGCGAACATCACCGGCCTTCTCGCCCAGGTGAAGACGGACACGACGATGGCTGAGCTTAGGGCGGCCCAGAAGTCGATGATCAAGGGGAACCGGGTTTTTGCTGTGCTGACGCCCCAGGTGTTTGAGGTAATAGAAGCCGATACCATCGCCGCCCAAGCAGCGACCTTGCAATCGGGTGAGGCGGCGTTGCTGGCGGAGATCAACACGCTGCAGGGACAACCGGGATACGCAAATGCGCTCAAGCATGACACCGCCTACGTTGCTCAGGTCAACCTGGCTGCAGCGGATTCCGCGCACGTCTCAGCAGTTGTAATCACGCAGCAACCGCAGGACTTTCCTGGTGACACGCAAGTCTTCGTCAACGCGAACCATCAGCTCCTCGCCTCTGACATCGCGCTTGCCCGGGCCAACTATGACGCCAGCGTCATCGGCCTGGCATCAGGCGGTTACACGGGCTCTTGAGAACCGGTAGCCACCCAAAACCAACTATCCGAACCGCTCAGGCGCCAAGATGGTGTCATCGGAACGAATGAGATGAGCAAACAGCGATCACGAGTGCTCGTTGTCGACGACGAAGAGGAGATTCTTCGAGCGGTCGGGCGGGCACTCGTGATCAACGGCTATGAGGTGGAGACGGCCGCCGACGGTACGGCCGCCATCCACTCTTTGGCCGCTCGGGCCCCGGACGTAGTCGTCCTCGACGTGTCCATGCCAGGCGTCGACGGCCTTGAGGTCTGTCGCCGGTTGCGCAAGGCGGGGGACAGGACGCCGGTCCTCATGCTCACCGCGCGCGAGGGAGTCGACGATCGCGTCGCCGGGCTCGACGCAGGGGCAGACGACTATCTGGTCAAGCCATTTGCCCTCGAGGAGCTCTTGGCGAGGCTTCGCGCACTGCTCCGGCGTGCCGGACCGGCCGAGGCGAGCGAAGTCTTGGCCTATGGCGACCTCTCCCTCGATCTCGGATCAAGGGAGGTTCGTCGAGCAGGTCGAGAGATAGAGCTCACCCGCATGGAGTTCCTTCTCCTTGAGCTGTTCCTGCGCCACCCCGGTCGGGTTCTCGCGCGCGAGGTGATCTCGGCAAACGTCTGGGACTACGACTTCGGTCCGGCCTCGAATTCCCTCGACGTCTACATCGGCTACCTGCGAAGGAAAACCGAATCACAAGGCGAGAGCCGACTTATCCAAACAGTCCGCGGCGTCGGATACGTCCTTCGGGAATGAGTTCGCCGGGCGGGGGACGCCTCCAGTCCCGTGGAGGCTGGCTCGGCGAAGGGGGCCGGGCGGCGAGACTTCAAGTGCGTTCGCGCGTCGCTCTTATCACCACACTTGCTGTCGCTGTCGCAGTCGTCTTGGTTGCCGCTAGTGCGTATGTCGTATTCCGCCACGACCTGCTCGACGCGGTCGACGGCACGCTCACAAGCCAGGCCGAGACGCTGAACAACGCCCGCACGCAAGGTGGCCTCCACGCCGCGCTCGATCTCTTGTTCAGCCCGCCGTCCTTGCTCGCTAACCAACCCGCGGAACAGGTCGTCGAAGCCAATGGACTCGTTGTCACTCCCTCACACAGCTCGACTCAGCTTCCCGTGACCGCGAAGGTGCGCGCTGTCGCCGCCGGTAGGGCCAGCGGCTATTTCACGAGTACGACTGTCGGTTCGGTACCCGTGCGCGAACTGGTGACTGCCTTCGGCAAGGGCCTTGCTCTCGAACTCGTCCAACCAGCTCGGAACAACGAGCTCGAGCGCCTGGCGGTCGCACTCGCGCTCGCGGCAGCCGCCGGAGTAGTCCTCGCTCTGCTTCTCGGAACAGCTGTTGCAGGGCTTGTTCTGCGACCAGTACGACGGTTGACCGCCGCAGCGGAGAGCCTCGCCACAACCCGAGACTTCGGAACGCGGATCCCCGTTGAGGGCCGCGACGAGCTCAGCAGGCTCGCTGTGAGCCTCAACACGGTCCTTGCCGCGCTGCAGAGCTCCCAGCTCGCTCAACGTCAGCTCATCGCCGATGCCTCGCATGAGTTGCGAACACCATTGACGAGTCTCCGGACCAACGTCGACATTCTCGCCGGCCGCATCGAGATCGATTCCGAGGCGAGAATCCAAGTCCTCGAGGACGTGGTCGCGCAGCTAAACGGGTTGGGCCGCCTCGTTGGCGATCTGATCGAACTTGCCCGGCAGGAAGGAACGCTCGAACTATCCCGGCACACGGAGGTCGTTCCATTCCACGATGTCGTCACAGACGTCCTTGCGGACATGCGGCGCGACCCCCGTGTCGACATCAACGACAGTGTCGTTCCCGTGTATGTTCGCGGGGTACGCGACGACCTCGCTCGAGTTGTGGCGAACCTTGTCAGCAACGCCATGAAGTGGAGCCCAGAAGGCGCCGTGGTCGAGGTGAGGCTGAGCGTTGACTCGGCGGCGGCGGTGCTCTCGGTGACCGATAAGGGGTCCGGGATCGCGCCAGAGGATCTTCCCTACATCTTCGACCGCTTCTATCGCGGCTCCACTGAGCGCAAGGTGCCAGGATCCGGCCTCGGCCTGGCGATCGTTCGTAGAATCGTCGAGGTCCACGGCGGCGAGGTTCGCGTCGTCACTTCCACTCTTGGCGAAGGGTCTTGCTTCGAAGTGCGGCTGCCCATCGCCAGTCCGTAGAACAGGGAAGAGACAGCCTGTGGAGTTCTTGAACGATTAGCTCCTCAAGTTGGCCGGCTCCCCTTCGACCTCGCCAGTTGGCTCTCTCAAACGCGGCCAACAGCGTGTGCCCTGACCTTCTCGGCTGGGAGGCAACCTTATCTTCGGCCACGGGAGTTGCGGGCGCAGCAAATCCGCCCTGAGGCACGAAGCTTCTCGAGGCGACGACTCGCGGACGTTCCAGCAGTCGATCCGGCCCATTCGGCACTGCTCAGTCGATTCACGGGACCGTTGAGGCCCCACCCGAAAGCACGCCGTCAGGCGTGTCGAGGTCTCGACACGCCTGACGGTTGCGATCAAGCTTGGGCGGCGCGTCCAACAACACCGATGAGTTCCGGCTGGCCTGCACCTCGGACCCGTGGAAGTCTTGACCGAAAACTGACGGGAGAACCTGTGGATTGGAAACTGGAACTGATAATCGTCCCTGTCGCCGACCAAGACCGGGCGAAGGACTTCTACGTGGAGAAACTCCGATGGACCCTCATCGTCGACCACCGTGCCGGGGACGAGTTCCGAGTCGTACAGGTCCTCCCGCCTGGGTCCGAATGCGCCATTGCCCTGATGCGCAGTCCGGATTCTGCCGGCTCAGTCCAGGGACTCCACTTGGTGGTCGACGACATCGACGCTGCCCGATCAGAGTTGGTGGGCAGAGGAGTCGAGGTGAGCGAGCTGTACCACTTCGTGGCCGGAGCACGGCTTCCCGGCGCGGATGCGGAGCGACGCGACTACAACACGTTCTTCTCGTTCGCGGATCCCGACGGCACAGGCTGGATGGTCCAGGAGGTCGGCCGAAGAAACGCCCCTGCTCAGTGATCAGCGCAAGATGCCGAGATGGGCTCTGATGGAGTCCCGTTTCAGCCCGAACGCTCCCACCGACGCCGGGCGTCCCTAAGCCACATGGCGCTTCGCTGCTTGTCCCGTCCACAAGAGAGCAGACTTCCTTTCTCTTAGTTGCTAATCCTGCTGAATGTATTGCAATGGAACACTTCACACCAGTACATTTGAACAGTAATGG
>JBKQHU010000145.1:0-119828 GCA_052148655.1 Acidimicrobiales bacterium | reverse complement strand
GCTTCCCAAAGGGTCGGCTGGGCGTTTACCGTTCTCAACATGGTGGCCTCGATCCGTACTAGTCCTACGGGTCGAGACCATCATTCCAGCTAGCGGATGAAATCGCGAGTATTTCCGGCCGACTTTTCCAGGGGAAAGTACCTAGGCCGAGCGGCGGAGAGCGCCGCCTTGGAAGCTGTCGCCTTGTCGACCCGGTAGACTGATATTGCACGGCATTTGCCGTGCCTTTCTCCGGGGTATTTCTCACATGCTTTCGCGCGCCGACTTCCGCAACCTCGCGATCGTCGCTCATGTCGACCACGGCAAGACAACGCTTGTTGACGCGATGTTGTGGCAGTCGGGGGTGTTCCGCGCCAATCAGGAAGTCAACGAGCGCGTGATGGACTCGATGGACATCGAGCGCGAGAAGGGGATCACGATCCTCGCGAAGAACACCTCCGTTCGTCATGCCGGCGTCAAGTTCAACATCGTGGACACCCCCGGGCACGCCGACTTCGGCGGGGAGGTCGAAAGGGCGCTGGCGATGGTGGACGGCGTCCTGCTGTTGGTTGACGCCAGCGAGGGCCCCTTGCCCCAGACGCGCTTTGTCCTGCGCAAGGCGCTCGAGAGACGGCTGCCCGTTGTGCTCGTGGTCAACAAGATTGACCGCCCCGATGCCCGCCCGAAGGAGGTCGTCGACGAGGTCTACGAGCTCTTCTTGGACCTCGACGCAGACGAGGGGCAGATCGAGTTCCCCATCGTGTACTGCAATGCAAGGGCGGGACGGGCCTCGCTCGACCCGAAAGTGACGGGCACGGACCTCGAGCCCTTGTTCAAGGTCATCTGCGACTACATTCCCGCTCCGACCTTCGAGGCCGGCCATCCGCTGCAGGCGTTGGTCACAAACCTCGACGCCTCCGCCTACGTCGGGCGTCTCGCGATCTGCCGCGTGCTGCACGGCACGATCCGGCGCGGCCAGCAGGTGGCGTGGTGCCGTGCGGACGGCAGCGTGGAGACGTTCAAGGTTGCCGAGCTGTACGTGTCCGAGGGGCTGGACCGGGTCGATGCCGCCGAGGCCGGCCCGGGTGAGATCATCGCCGTGGCCGGGTTGTCCGATGTCACCATAGGTGAGACGCTCTCGGACCCGGAGGACCCGCGGCCTCTTCCGGTGCTCATCGTCGACGAGCCGAGCCTCGGGATGACCATCGGCATCAACACGTCACCGTTGTCGGGCAAAGAAGGGACGAAGGTCACCGCCAGGCTGCTCAAGAGCCGCCTCGATGCCGAGCTCGTGGGCAACGTCTCGATCCGCTTGCTGACCACTGATCGGCCCGACACCTGGGAGGTGCAAGGCCGCGGTGAGCTGCAGCTCGCCGTCCTGGTCGAAATGCTGCGCCGGGAGGGTTTCGAGCTCACCGTGGGCAAGCCGCAGGTCGTGACCCGGCTGGTCGACGGCAAGTTGCACGAACCCGTCGAGGCGGTATCGATCGACGTCCCCGAGGCCTTCCTCGGGGTCGTCACCCAGTTGCTCTCGCTGCGCAAGGGGCGCCTGGTCCAGATGGTCAACCACGGCACGGGCTGGGCGAGGCTCGACTACTCGGTGCCGTCCCGTGGTTTGATCGGCTTTCGCACGGAGTTCTTGACCGAGACCCGGGGCACCGGCGTCCTGCACCACATCTTCGACCGCTTCGAGCCGTGGCACGGCGAGCTGAGGACGCGAGCCTCGGGCTCGCTGGTGGCGGACAGGGGCGGTTTGACGAGCACTTACGCCCTGATGAACCTCCAGGATCGGGGCATGCTCTTCGTGGGTCCCGGCGTCGAGGTCTACGAAGGGATGATCATCGGGGAGAACGCCCGCTCCGAGGACATGGACGTCAACGCCACCAAGGAGCGCAAGGTCACCAATGTGCGCTCTTCCACGGCCGAGGAGTTGGTCCGCCTGATACCGCCCAGGCTGCTTTCGCTGGAGCAGGCGCTCGAGTTCATCAGCGAGGACGAGTGCGTCGAGGCCACACCAGCAAGTGTCCGGTTGCGCAAGGTCGTGCTTGACCAGACCGTCAGAGGCAGGCGCACCGCCCAGTCCAAGCGGGAGCGCCTCCGCAGCGAGGCGCGCGATACCGAGGACGGTCGCCGGGCGGGCTGATCGGCAAACAGGCGCCCGCGGTGCCCGGCTGGGGAAGGAGCGCCGCCCGCCGTGCCCTTGAATTCAAGACAGCTCTACCGTCAGAACTCCGGCTCTGCCCGGTCGACGACGAGGCGGCCCCGCCCGGCGCGTTTTGCGAGGTAAAGAGCGTCATCGGCGCGGCGCAAGAGCTGCGCGGCGTTCTCGTCGGGGCGGAACAGCGCCATGCCCGCGCTGACCGATGACGCCCGACCCGTCACGGTCAGGATTGCCGCGTCCGCGAGCGTCAACAGGTCACGGGCAACCGACTCCACGCTGTCGGGGTCGCCGTCGCCGAGAAGGACGACGAACTCGTCGCCGCCGATGCGGACAAGGACGTCACTGCGGCGCAGGCGCTCGCGCCATTGCGCTACGAGATGGCGCAGCACGTCGTCGCCGACGTCGTGACCCAAAGTGTCGTTGAGATCCTTGAAGTGGTCGATGTCCAACAGCACGAGCGCGCCGCTCGGCGCCTGGGTCGATTCGGCACCGAGCCGTCGGCCGAGCTCGACGTCGAGAGCCCTGCGGTTGTGGGCCCCGGTCAACGGATCGCGCAGCACGAGCTCCTCGAGATAGGCCTCCAGGCGGTGGCGGTCCGTCACGTCGAGTACCTGAATGACAAGGTGCAGGGGCCGCCCGGCCTCGTCGCGCACGAGCGTGATGCTCATCACCGTGTGCACAACGGAGTGGTCGGGGCGCAGGTACCGTCGCTCGACCATCGCGGTACGCCTCTCGCCGGCGGCCAGCCGCGCCATCAGCTCGCGGTTGGCCTCGACGTCGTCGGGGTGGATCACCTCGGACCAGGACCCCCGGTGCAGCTCCTCACGCGATCGTCGCGTGAGCGCACAAAAGGCGTCGTTCGCGCGGAGCACCGAACCGTCGGGCGCGACGATGGCCATGCCGATGGGGGAGTTGTCGAAGGCGCTCGAGAAGCTCGCTTCGCTGCGGCGCAGCGCTTCGTGAGTCCTCTCGCGTGAGGTGACCTCGAGGTTCACGATGAGGACTTCCTGGATCTCCCCCGAGGCCGGGACGACAGGCAGGTAGCGCGTCCAGAACTGGTGAGGACCCGGTCGGGGGCTGTCTTCGGTTGGGGTGAGGCCGGCGAAGCACTCCTCGAGGTGTCCGCGGGCAGCTTCGAAACGGTCGGCACTCAGGAGTTGAGCGAGGGGGCGGTCGACACAGGCGTCGGGGCCGCTTGTGAGAGACGGGAATCCAGCCCCGGCCGCGAAGCGGCATTGCAGGTCCCGGTCGACGATCCAGGCGGTCATCCCGGGCACGGCCTCTGTGACTTGGCGATATCGCTGCAGCAGCCGGGTGTTCTGGCGCTCAAGCTCGACACGGTTCGTCACGAGCCGGGACACGGCCACCAGGCCGGTGGCCGAACCTTTGAGGCCTTTGACCACGCCGATCCTCGTCTCGAGCCACTGGGGCCGTGAGTCCCGCGCCGGGCCGCGGAACGTGACATCAGCGGTGTCATCGCCTCCTCGGACGCGCTCGATGGCGGCGCTGAGCAGCGCGGCGTCCTCCTCACGGCAGAGAACTTCCGACGCCGGCCGGCCGATGAGCTGATCGGGGGCCAGGCCGAGGATCTCGCGGGAGGAGTCGGATGCCAACCGGACGATCCCGTCGAGCTCATGGACGGTGACGAGGTCAACGAAGCCGGCGAACATCGCCGCGAACTCGTAATGACTCGGGAACGGCCTCAACGCGGTGAAACCCTCCGGCGTGGCGTGGCTCCGCTCGCGCCGGAGATGGCCTCGCTGATGCTCGAACACCAGTAGCCTCATCGGCGCGCCGTCTTTCGACCTTGAGCGTCGCCCCCGGTCGCGGTGCTGACGACGGTTCGGCACTCCGTCTTTTCCTTGTTGGCGACGACCGCCCCGGTCCTAGTGCCGCGAGCTCGCTCAGCTTCGGATGCCGGAGATTCCCGGACCGGCGTTCGCCCGGCGCAGGGCAGCTCCGAGGTGGGCCGCGTAGAGCACTCCGACGACTTGGCCGTCTTCGACGACGGCGGCGGCACGACGTCGCAGGTCGCCGAGACACTCCACCGCCACCGGGTACAAAGGGTCATCCGGCGCGAGCGACCCAGCGGCGCGGTCGGTGGCATCGGCCACCAGGATCGCCCCGGGAGGGCCCGGGAGCCGGTCGGCCGCGATGAGGCCGATGTAGCGTCCCCGGTCGACCACAGGCAGGACCCGCCCCGGTGAGGCCTGCAGGAACGGGGAGACGGCCGAGAGCGGGAAGCTCACCTCGAGCGTGGTCGGATCGTGCACCATGACGTCGCAGACCCTGAGGCCGCCGACCGCCGTGCGCAGCGTGGCGGCCCGTTTTTCGGCCGCGCCTCCGACGAACACGAACAGTCCGACAAAGGAGAGCCACAGGTCATAGCGCAGCCCCATCACCACCATCGCGAGCCCGAGGAAGCGCCCGATCCGCACCGCCAGGTCTGTGGCACGAAGGTCGGTGCGCCTGCGAGCGAGCAGGGCCCTCAGGACCCGTCCGCCGTCCATCGGGATGGCCGGGAGGAGGTTGAACCCGGCGAGCAGGAGATTGGCCCACATGAGACGGCTCAAGATGGCGCCGGTGAACAGCGCAGGTGGCCACAGCCCCGCCTTGGACAGCAGACCGCCGAGCGCGAACGACAGGGCGAGGGCCAGGCTGGCCAGGGGACCGGCGATGGCTATGGCGAGCTCGTCGCGGGGGGTGCCAGGCAACCCGGAGATCTCCGACACCCCGCCGATCGGCAACAGCACGATGTCGCGTACCAGAAAGCCGCGGCGGCGGGCCACGAAGCTGTGGGAGAGCTCGTGCGCCACTATGCAGATGAAAAGGGCCGCGATCCAGGAGAGGGCGTCCGCGAGCGAACGCGCCGTCGTGGCGCTGGTGTTCGGGAGGACCACGAGCACGACGAGGAGCGGGAAGCTCCAGTGGACGCGTATTGGGACGCCCCCCAAGCTCCCGATCCGAAATGACCTGCCCATCAACCTTGTGCTCTCTGCTCTTTCACACCAAGGTTAGGGCGCAGCGGGGCGAAGGCAGTCCGCGGGCTCCCGCCCGGAGGCCGAGGCTCGGTAGTTTCTCCTGCATGGCGCGAGGACGGCTCCTGGTCGACCTCGGGCCGTTGCGAGATTCGCAGCCCTTCCGGCGTCTTTGGGGAGGGTACCTCGTCACAACGCTCGGGTCGCAGCTCACCGTGGTCGCGATCCCGTACCAGGTGTTCAGGCTGACGCACTCCTCATTGGACGTGGGTCTGGTCGGTCTGGCGCAGATCGTCCCGGTGCTCTGCGGGTCGCTGTTCGGAGGCTCGATCGCAGACGCCGTCGACCGGCGCAGGTTGCTCCTCGTCACGCAGGTGTCACTGGCGGCGTGCAGCGTCGGGCTTGCTTTGAACTCGTCCGGCGGGCACGCGGCACTTTGGCCCCTGTACGCGCTGAGCGCGCTCGGTTCGGGCGTCGCCAGCATCGACGGCCCGACGCGATCCGCGGTGATCGCCACCTTGGTCGGACGTCCGATGTTCGCGAGCGCGAACGCACTGTGGCAGCTGCTCTTCCAGTTGGGCCAGGTGGGAGGACCTGCGATCGCCGGGCTGCTACTCGGCCAGTTCGGTATCGCCTCGGTCTACTGGATCGATGCGGGCACCTTCGCTGTGTCGCTGCTCGCCGTGGCCAGCCTTCCCGCGCTCAGGCCGCCGGACGGCGGGACACGCTTCGGGCTGCGCTCGATCGCCGAAGGCCTGCGCTATCTGAAGGGGCGGCCTGTCCTGCAAGGGACGTTCGTCGTGGACCTGAACGCCATGGTGTTGGGCATGCCGCGGGCGCTGTTCCCGGCTCTGGCCCTTGTGCGCTTCCACGGGGGTGCCGCCACTGTGGGTCTGCTCTACGCGGCCCCCGGGGCGGGCGCTCTCATAGGTGCCGTGCTCACAGGTTGGGTGGTCACAGTGCGCAAGCAGGGTCGGGCGGTGCTCATCGCCGTCGCCGTCTGGGGGGCCGCGATAGCTCTGTTCGGCATCATGCCCTGGTTGGGCGCCGGTCTCGTAGCGCTCGGGGTGGCGGGGGCGGCCGACGTCGTCTCCGCCGTGTTCCGGGGCACCATCCTGCAGCTCGAGGCACCGGAGTCGCTGCGTGGGCGACTTTCTTCGGTGCACACGGCCGTGGTGACGGGGGGGCCGCGACTCGGTGACGTGGAAGCCGGCGCCGTGGCGGCGCTCTCGACGGCACAGATCTCGGTTGTCTCGGGGGGGCTCGGCTGTGTGGTGGGCACTGTCCTCGTGGCCTGGCTCATGCCGCGCTTTGCCCGTTACGACACCGCCGATCCGGAGGGTCTCGGGCCTGAGGTGCAGGTGTGAAAGGCTAGGGCTATGGACGTAGGGATACTCGGAGGGACGGGTCCGGCAGGCAAGGCCCTTGCCGCCAGGCTGGCGTCGGTAGGAATGTCGGTGTCGATCGGCTCGCGCTCGGCCGCGCGCGGGGAGGAGACAGCGGCGCAGCTTCGGGACAAGTGGGCCGCCCGTGCGCTCAACTTGCACGGGGCGTCGAACGAGGTCGCCTGCGCAGCGGACCTGGTCGTGGTCGCGACACCGTGGGAGGGGGCGGCGCAGACAGTCGCGGGCCTCGCCAAGCACCTCGACGGCAAGGTGGTCATCTCGATGGCCAATGCGCTGTTCAAGGTCGGCGACGACATGGAGGCCGTGGTACCTGCACGGGGCTCGCTGTGCGTCGCCGTTCAGGGGGCGGCCCCGCAGGCCCTCGTCTCGGGAGCGTTCCATCATCTCCCGGCGCGGGGCCTCGCGAACCTCGACGAACCCCTGGACGCGGACGTCCTCGTGTGCTCCGACCACGCGACGGCCACCAGGGCCACGATCGATCTCGTCGCGCGCATCCCTGGGTGCCGCGGGATCGACGCGGGCACCTTGTCCGCGGCCGCGGCGATAGAGGCGTTCACGGCGGTGCTGATCGGCGTGAACATCCGCTCGCGCTCGCATGCCAGCATCCGCCTGACCGGCCTGCGCACAGAGACCCTCTAGGCCTTGTCAGCCCGTCTGACGCACTGTCGGTGATGCGGCTTTACGACACGGCTCGTCGCGAGGTCGTCCCCTTCACACCGGGCGAGGTCGTGACCATGTACACCTGCGGGATCACGCCGTACGACTCCGCGCACCTCGGCCACGCCGCGGTCTACATAACCTACGACGTACTGCAACGGCGCCTCAGGGACCTCGGCCACCGGACCTTGTGCGTCCGCAACATCACCGATGTTGACGACGACATCCTGCGCAAGGCCCGCGAGCTCGGAGTGCACTACCTGGACCTGGCCGCAGGCGAGATCGCGCGCTTCGACGCCGACATGGAGGCGCTCGGGCTCCTGAAGGCCTATTCCGAACCGCGGGCGACCTCGGCCATCCCCGACATCCTCGGCTTCATAGGCATGGTGCTCGACTCCGGTCACGCCTATCGTGCCGGCGGGGCGGTCTACTTCGACGTGTCCTCGTTCCCGCGCTTTGGGCAGCTGAGCCACCTCGAACGCGATGAAATGGTCGCTCTGGCCGAGCTGCGCGGTGGTCGACCGGAGGACCCCTTCAAGGACGACCCCCTGGACTTCGTCCTGTGGCAGCCATCAGCGCCTGGCGAGCCCTCCTGGGAGTCGCTATGGGGCCCGGGCCGTCCGGGCTGGCACATCGAGTGCTCGGCGCTGGCCACCCGCGAGCTCGGCACGACGATCGACCTGCACGGAGGGGGCGCCGATCTCATCTTCCCTCACCACGAGTGCGAGTCCGCCCAGTCGGAGGCGGCGACCGGGTCGGTCTTCGTCCGGCACTGGATGCACGTGGCGATGGTGGGTCTCGGTGGAGAGAAGATGTCGAAGTCGCTCGGCAACCTCGTTTTCGTCCACGATCTCCTCGAACAGGGCCGTGATCCGTCCGCAATCCGTTTGGCCCTGCTCTCCCAGAGCTACCGGCGGGCGTGGGAGTGGAGGGACGCGCTTTTGCAGGAGGCGGAACGCCGTCTTTCGAGATGGCGAGCCGCAGGGCCAGGCGCGGCCGGCTTGGAGGCCGTGCGGGCCAGGCTCGACGACGACTTGGACACTCCAGGGGCGATCGCCGCCATCGACGAGGAGGCCGGGGCCGGGCACGGTATAGGCCAGGCGGCCTCGCTGTTGGGCGTTCGGCTGTGAGTCGGGCCCACGAAGGGGTCCTCGCGGGCCGGTAGGCTGAGCTTTTCCGGAGTGCGACTGCGCGTCGCCTGCACGAGGAGTGGTTGAGATGCCCAGCGAGGTCACGGTCTTGTTGCCTGACGGGTCAGCGCGCAGTGTCCCCGACGGCACGACGATCGCGGAGCTCGCGGCCGGGATAGGACGCCGGCTGGCTGCGGCCGCGGTCGCCGCCGAGCTCGACGGCGTGCTGGTCGATCTCTCGAAGCCACTCGTAGAGGGCTCCAAGGTCCGGATTGTGACCTCTGACACCGATGAGGGCCGCGAGGTGCTGCGGCACTCGACGGCACACGTCATGGCGCAAGCGGTGCTCCGGCTCTGGCCCGGCGCGCGTTACGCGATCGGCCCTGCCATCGCCGACGGCTTCTACTACGACTTCGAGCTCCCCCACGGGGCTCGTTTCTCCGAGGGCGACCTGAGCAGGATCGAGGCGGAGATGCGGACGATCATCGGGGAGTCCCAGGCGTTCGTCCGCGAGGAGCACACGATCGCCGAGGGCCTCGAGATCTTCACCGACCAGCCCTACAAGCGCGAGATCATCGAGGGGGTCGCCGAGGTTGCCGTGGGCCTCGACGCCGAGCTCTTGGCAGAAGCGGGCGGCAGTCCGGGCGCGGTCAGCACCTATCGCAACGGCCCGGGGTTCGTGGACCTGTGCCGCGGTCCCCATGTGCCCGCGACGGACCGGCTGGGGCACTTCAAGCTGACACGCGTGGCCGGCGCCTACTGGCGCGGTGACGAGCACAGGCCGCAGTTGCAGCGGGTTTACGGCACCGCGTGGGAGTCGGACAAGGCCCTCGAGGCACATCTGCACCGTCTCGAGGAAGCCGAGCGCCGTGATCACCGCCGGCTCGGGGCTGAGCTCGACCTGTTCTCCTTCCCTTCCGAGCTCGGTTCGGGACTGGCCGTCTTCCACCCGAAGGGGGGACTAGTCCGCAAGGTGATGGAGGACTACTCGCGGGCTCGCCACATCCAAGCCGGGTACTCCTTTGTCAACACGCCGCACATCACACGCTCGGACCTGTTCGAGACCTCCGGCCACCTGCAGTGGTTCGCGGAGAGCATGTTCCCTCCGATGGAGCTCGACGAGGGGCACCGGTACTACCTGAAACCCATGAACTGTCCGTTCCACATCCTCATCTTCAAGTCCCGGCAGCGCTCCTACCGCGAGCTTCCCTTGCGGATGTTCGAGTTCGGCGCGGTCTACCGATACGAGAAGTCGGGCGTCGTGCACGGTCTGACACGTGTGCGCGGCATGACCCAGGACGATGCCCACATCTTCTGCTCGCGCGAGCAGATGGCAGGCGAGCTGCGGTCATTGCTCGGCTTCGTGCTCGACCTGCTGCGCGACTTCGGTTTGGAGGACTTCTACCTCGAGCTTTCTACGATGCCGGCGGAGAAGGCCGTCGGGACCTTGGAGGAATGGGAGGAGGCGACCGAGGCTCTCCGCGAGGCGGCGCTCGGCATGGACCTCGAGCTCGTGCTCGACCCGGGTGGCGGCGCGTTCTACGGCCCGAAGATCTCGGTCCAGGCCCGGGACGCGATCGGCAGGACCTGGCAGATCTCGACGATCCAGGTGGACACCCAGCTGCCGCAGCGTTTCGACATGGACTACGTCGGCCAGGACAACACGAGGCACCGGCCGATCATGATCCACCGGGCTTTGTTCGGGTCGGTGGAGCGCTTCTTCGCGGTGCTCGTGGAGCACTATGCCGGGGCGTTCCCGACCTGGCTCTCGCCTGTGCAAGCCCGGGTGCTTCCCGTGCGCGACGACCACACGCCTTACGCAAGACAGGTTCGCGACGTCCTGGTCGCGGCCGGGGTGCGGGCCGAGGCAGACGACGCGGGGGAGCCCCTGGGCGCGAGGATCCGCCACGCCAAGTTGGAGAAGGTGCCCTATGTTCTCGTCGTCGGCGACGCGGACGTGGCGCACGGGACCGTGGGCGTCAACGCCCGGGGTTCGGACGAGCCCGCCCGCGGCGTCGGCCTCGACGCGTTCGTCGAGCAGCTGCGCCTGGAAGCGGCGCCACCGCTCGGCCGCGGCCATGGCGACGGCGCCGGAGAGCCGTGAGCCTCGACCACCTCTGGGCGGCCTGGCGATCGAGCTATGTGAGCTCGTTCACCGACGCTGGCGGTCCGGGAGCGAGCGGTGAGGCGGCGGCGTGCGTGTTCTGCGCGATCGTCGCCTCCGGCGAACCTGAAGAGGTGCACCACGTGCTCTGGACGGGCGCGTTCACCTTCGCCCTGCTGAACGCCTTCCCGTATTCCCCCGGGCACGTGATGGTGATGCCCGTGCGGCACGTGCGCGAGCTGTGCGAGCTCAAGCCCGAGGAAGCGGCCGAGCTGTCGGCTGGGGTCTACCGAGCGGTGGCGGCCGTGAAGGCCGCCTACAGCCCGGAGGGCATGAATCTCGGCCTCAACCTCGGGCGGGCGGCGGGAGCGGGGATCCCCGCCCATCTCCACGTGCACATCGTGCCGCGGTGGATCGGCGACACTAACTTCATGACCTCGGTCGCCGGTGTGCGGGTGCTTCCCGAGGCCCTCAGCGACAGTTGGGCGAAGTTACGGGCCGCCTGGAGGTGAGCGGTTCTGTGCCCGGCGAGCGACGGGCGCCGATGATCTGGGGCGAGTGCACGCTCGAGGGCGACGGCGTGGTCGTCCGCCTGCACGGATGGCGCAGGGTCCTAGCCGCCAAGGGCACGATCAGGTTCCCCCTCACCTCGATAGTCCGCGTGGAGCACGATCCGTTGGCGCGCGCCCATGTGAAGACGGGCCTTCGCCAGTGGCGCAAGCACGGCCAGGGCGTTTGGCGCCTCGGTACCTATCACGGCCTCGATGGCTGGTCGTTCTGGTCCATCGGGCTCGGCCGTAACGCCGTGCTCCTCGAGTGCTCGGGAGAGCGCCTGCGTTATGTCGTCATCGAGGTGGCTGACGCCGAGGGCACCGTGCAGGAGATCGGCCTGGCCGCCGCCAGAGCGTCCTTACGCCCTGGCGTCGGTCCCGGGAGCAGCCTTGCGGCACCGGGCCGAGCACCCAAGCGCCGGGAGCGCCGCGATGAACAAGAGCCAGCGACGGGCGAGGATTGAGCTCGTGAGCAGTCACCGCCTGGACTACGAATCGCACCGCGCGGCCCTCGAACGCGAATGCGACGTCATCATCGACTCGAGCGGGGAAGCTTTGGAGCTCCCGGTTCCGACCTGTCCGGATTGGACGATCTCCGATCTCGCCGGGCATCTCGGTGACGTGTTCAGCTTCTGGAGCACCCAGCTCGAGGTGGCGTCGCCGCAAGCACCGGCGGAGCCGGCGTCGCGACCTGTGCCCCCGGGGGTCGACGCCGTGGGAAGGCTAGAGGCCGCCTGCGCGAGACTCCTGTCGACCCTGGCCGTGCGCGGTCCCGAAGATCCCTGTTGGAACTGGTCGGGCGCCGAGCTCACCGCGGAATGGGTCTGCCGGCGCATGGCCCTCGAGGCGGCTGTGCACCGCTACGACGTCGAGCTGTCGATCGGCTCGCCTACGCCGATCGCAAGGGACCTGGCCGTGGACGGGATCGACGAGTGGATCGGTGTCCACCTGGCGACCGAGGTGCCCGAGACGCCGGGCGTGTCGCTCGGAGGTGTGCTGTGCCTTGCCTGTGGCGACGCGGACGCGGCTTGGACGGTGGAGGTGACCGCCGGACGGCTGCGCTGGCGCGAAGGCCGGGGGCCCGCCGACGCCGTCCTCGTCGGTCCGGCGTCGGACCTGTACCTGTACTGCTGGAGCCGTAGGCCCCTCGAGGTGCTCGAGCTGACAGGGAACCGCCAGGTTGCTGCGGCCTGGAATGCTCTTACGGTCTGAGTTCCTCCGTTAGCTGTCGGAGGCCTGCTTGGCAAGCTTTTCGGCCAGTGGCGCCGGCACGACCTCGTGGTGGTCGTGGCGGACCGAGAAGCGGCCCCGCCCACCGGTGAGGGAACGCAGGTCGGTGGCATAACGCTGGATCTCCGAGGCGGGGACCAAGGCGATCACGACCTGCTCCCCGCGCTCGCCGGCCTCGGTGCCCAGCACACGGCCGCGCCGTGAGTTCAAGTCGCCGAGGATGTCGCCCTGATAAGGGGCTGGCACCGTCACCTCGAGTCGGCAGACGGGCTCGAGTATCACCGGGCCGGCGGCGGCGAGGGCCTCCTTGAAGCCGAGGGAGGCCGCCATCTTGAAGCTCATCTCGGAGGAGTCGACGGTGTGGAACTTGCCGTCGTAGCACGTGACGCGGACGTCGACGACGGGGTAGCCGAAGTGGCCGCCGGTGACCATCGCATCCTGGACACCCTTTTCCACCGCCGGGATGAACTGGCGCGGTATCGCCCCGCCCACGATCGCGTCCACGAACTCGAAGCCCTGGCCGCGTTCGAGCGGCTCGACACGAAGGTTGGCGACGCCGAACTGGCCGTGGCCGCCGGTCTGCTTCTTGTACTTGCCCTCGGCCTCGGCGGACTTGGTGATGGTCTCGCGGTAGGGGACCTGCACCGGCTCGGTCTCGACTGCGACGCCGAACTTGCGGTTGAGCTTCTCGCACACGATCTGCAGGTGGGTGTCGCCCATGCCGGACAGCACCGTCTGGTGCGTCTCGTCGTCCCGGCGCACCAGGAGGGCGGTGTCCTCTTCTTGGAGCCTGTGGATGGCGGTCATGAGCTTGTCGTCGTCACCTTTGGCCTTCGGGTGGACCGCGATCGACAGCACCGGGGTACGCAGCCTGGGGCCCTCGGCCACCACCGGCTGGTTCTTAGGGGCGAGGGTGTCACCGGTCAGAACACCGCTCAACTTCGCCACGGCGACGATGTCGCCGGCCGGGGCGGCCGAGGTGGGCTGGGTCTCCTTGCCGCGCATGACTTGCAGGGCGTGCAGTTTCTCCTCCGAGTGACTGCGACTGTCGACAAGGGTCATGTCGGGGCGGAGCGTTCCCGACAGGACGCTCATGAGCGAGATCCGCCCCACGAACGGGTCGGCGATCGTCTTGAACACGCGGGCCAGGGGGGGCCCGTCCGGATCGCGGGGAAGCTGCATCGTGTCGTTGCCGGCGCGCACCGTGAAGGACTTGCGCGCGAGCGGGCTCGGCCCGATGGCACAGATGAGCGAAGCCAGGCGGTCGACCCCGACGCCGGTGAGCGCCGATCCGCACACGACCGGGAAGACGGTGGCCGAGGCGACGCCATGGGCGAGGGTCGCCTCGAGGTCCTTGGCCGAGGGCACCTCACCTTCCAGGTAGCGCTCCATCATGGCGTCGTCGGCCACGACGATGCCCTCGATCAAGGTCTCGCGAACGCGGTGCTCAAGCTCCGAGATCTCCTCGGGGATCGGCCCGGTCGTGGGCTTGCCTGCGCCGTAGAAGATCGCCGAGTCGCTCAGCAGGTCGGCGATTCCGTGGAAAGCCGCCTCGTTGCCGATTGGTAGCTCCAAAGGCGCGATGCCGGAGCCGAAGCGGTCCCGCAGCTGGTCCAGCGTGCGCTCGAAGTCGGCCCGCTCACGCTCGAGCTTGTTGACGAACACGAGCCTCGGGATGCCGAGCTCGGTCGCCAGCCGCCAGGTCTCCTCGGACTGGACCTCCACGCCCTCGACGGCGCTCACGACCAGCACGGCGAGGTCGGCTACCGACAGGCCGGCCTCGACCTCGGCTATGAAGTCGGCGTAGCCGGGGGTGTCGATGATGTTGATCTTGCAGTCCTCGTAGAGGAACGGAGCCAGCGACAACGAGACCGATATCTGCCTCTTCACCTCTTCGGGCTCGAAATCGCAGACAGTCGTCCCGTCCTCTGTTCGTCCCAGTCGCGTCAGCACGCCGCCGGCCACTAACAGCGCCTCGGCAAGGGTCGTCTTGCCGGCGCCACCATGGCCGATCAGCGCGACGTTTCGGATCTTCGTGGACGGCACGGCGTTCACGTGGGTACCTCACTTCCCGGGACCGGCTTCACCGTGGGTGACTGGTCGACGAACTCGCTGGACAGGTTGCGAGCCTATCGGTCGCGCGCGTGGCACGAGGAGGCCGGGGAATTCGCGAGGGCCTCTGGTATCCTCTTCAGGAGAGGACCGTGCCAAGCGAGCTTGCGGGGCAGGCGTTTTCGACTGCAGTCTGCCAGGACAGGAGCGACATGATCGACGGCCACCGGGGCCAGTCAACGGCGAGCGGCACCGAAGATGCCGCAGTCGAAGATCGGGCCGTGCCGAGTCCTGAGCCTGTCCCGTCGGCCCCCACGGCGCCCAGGCCGCCGGAGCGCGACATCCGCAAGGGCTTCGCAATCGGGGCCCGCCTGGCACGACACGGTGTCACCGCCAACGAGGTCACTGTCGTCGGCATGTTGCTTGCCGGTGTCACCGGCGTGGTCATCGGGCTGGGCCTTTTCTGGATCGCCATCGTGCTGCTCACAGTCGGCGGGCTCATGGACACCCTCGACGGCGCCGTTGCCAAGGCAGCGGGCACCGCTTCGAACAAGGGCGCCTTTTTCGACTCGGTCGCCGACCGGGTGTCCGATGCCCTCATCTTCGGGGGCGTGGCTTGGTACTTCGCCTCGGGCAGCCAGCCACGGCTGGCGTTGTTGCCCTTTGCGATCCTCGGCGTCAGCACGGTCATCTCCTACGAGCGGGCGAAGGCGGAGTCCCTCGGCTACGACGCCAAGGGTGGCCTCATGGAACGCGCCGAGCGCCTCATCTTCCTCGGTGTCGCGTTGCTGTTCCACGTGGTCTTCGTGCCACTGCTAGGGGTGTTGCTGGCGCTGACGGTGTTCACCGCCGGGCAGCGCTTCGCGAAGGTCTGGCGCCAGGCGAGCCCGGAGGCCGCGGGTGCCGCCGCCGGCCGAGGACCGTGGCGCCGCGGCCGCGTCGAGTCCCGGTGGCAGTCGTGGCGTCAACCGCGCGCGAGTGGCAGCCGGCGCCGCGCGACGACACCGAGTCGCGTACGCGCCCGACGCCGCAGCGAAACCCTCGGGGTGCGGTTGCGCCGTGTACTGGCCAGCGAACGCTCCGGTGCTCGCCGTGTCGGCGAGCGGTCGGCGCGCCGCAGCCTCGGTATCGCCTCGGGCCGGCGCCGCCACCCGGGGGCGGATAGCTGAGCACAGCTGCGCAGCCCGTAGCCGAGAGCCCGGCAGCGGTCATGGCCACGCGGAGTCTCAAGGCGCGCTACCTCACCTATCGGGGCCTCGCGGCAGCGCTGCAGCTCATCCCGCGCCCGATCGCAGCCGTCGCGGCGAACGCCGCGGGCTTCGTGATCGCGGGGGCGTCGCGCTCCAAGCGACCACTCGTCCACTCCAACCTGAGGCGAGTCCTCGGACCAGAAGCGGACGAGGCCGACGTACGCCGGCTCGTGAGAAAGGCGTTCTCCTCTTACGCTCGGTACTGGGTTGAGGCTGCCCAGACGGTGGCTCTTCGGTCCGATCAGATCGAGTCGATCTTCAGCATCGAGGGATTCGAGCGGTTCCGTCTCGAAATGGCGAGGGGCCGCGGGGTGGTGATAGTGCTCCCCCATATCGGCTCGTGGGAGTACGGGGGTCGCTGGCTGGCCCAGCAGGGCTATCCCATGACCACCGTGGGCGAGCTGCTGGAGCCCGCGGAGCTGTTCGAGTGGTTCACCGCGCAGCGCGCGGCACTCGGGCTCAGAGTGCTGCCGCCCGGACCCGACACGACTGTGAGGCTCCTGGACACGCTCCGGGACGGCCGCGTCGTGGGGCTGCTGGCCGACCGGGACCTGGTCGGCAACGGAGTCGAGGTCGAGTTCTTCGGCGAGAAGACGACGCTTCCCGGTGGTCCTGCCCTGCTCGCCCTGCGTTCGGGGGCACCGATCATGACCTGTGCCATCTACCAGAGACCCCGGGGCAGATACCACGCTGTCCTGAGGCCCCCCCTCGACTCGGCACGGACCGGGCCCCTGCGCCAGGACGTACAGCGCCTCACCGAGGAGATAGCCCTTTCCCTCGAGGGGCTCATACGCCAGGCGCCTGAACAGTGGCACCTGTTCCAGCCGAACTGGCCGTCGGACCGGGAGAGGTACGGCTGAGCTACGGTCATTCGTGTAAGGGGCGCCCGGCTGACACGAGCTGGCGCATCTGTGTCAGTACGCGTGTGCGACCATGGTGGGTCGCCTGGCGAACACGGCTATCCGTCCCCTCCGGATGGGTCCCACCCAAGGCTGTTTTGAAGGGCACGAGATAGGCTCGAAAAATGGGCCGCCGGGCGAAGATCGTCTGTACCTTGGGGCCGGCGACACCGGACCTGGACTCGGTGCGGCGCCTCGTGCTAGCGGGTATGGACGTTGCCAGGTTGAACCTGTCTCACGGCACCTACGACGAGCACGCCCTGCGTTATGGGTGGGTCCGGCGGGCCGGCGACGATACGGCCCACGCCGTGGCCGTGCTGGCCGACTTGCAGGGACCGAAGATCCGTCTTGGCACCTTCGTGGGCGGCCACGCGAATTGGGCAGTCGGAGCCCTCGTTGTCATCACCACCGAGGACGTGCCGGGGACCGCAGAGCGGGTTTCGACGACCTATGCCGGTTTGCCCGGCAACGTTCACCCCGGCGACTCTTTGCTCGTCGATGACGGGAACCTACAACTCGAGGTGGTCAAGGTCGACGGGCCCGAGGTGACCTGCCGGGTGGTGACAGGAGGCCCGGTAAGCGACCATAAGGGGCTGTCGCTCCCGGGAGTTGACCTGTCAGTGCCGGTCCTGAGCGACAAGGACCTGGCCGACCTGCACTTCGCCCTGGAACTGGGCGTGGACCTCGTGGCGCTCTCCTTCGTCAGGCACCCCGACGACGTCCAGGCGGTCCGCAAGGTGCTGGAGGGGGCCGGGTCGTCGGCGCAGGTCGTCGCCAAGATCGAGAAGCCACAAGCGGTCGCGCACCTGCCCGAGATCGTGGCTGCCTTCGACGCGGTCATGCTGGCCCGCGGCGACCTGGGTGTGGAGACCGCCCTGGAGCAGGTACCACTGGTGCAAAAGCAGGTGGTCCACCTGGCACGGGAAGCCGGCAAGCCGGTGATCATCGCGACCCAGATGCTGGAGTCGATGATCACGCGTCCCCGCCCCACACGCGCCGAGGTTTCCGACGTCGCAACCGCCGTTTTCGACGGCGCCGACGCGCTCATGCTGTCGGGCGAGACGAGCGTGGGCGCCAACCCGTACCAAGCGGTGGTGACCATGGCGCGCATCATCGAGGCCGCCGAGACCCAGGCGGTCGGGCACCTCGCACCGATCGAAGCCCCCCTGCGTACGAGCAGTGCCGCCCTGGCTGCGGCCGCCGTCGGGGTTGCCCGCGATCTGCAGGCGTGCGCCTTGGTCGCCTTCACCCAGACCGGTGCCACGGCGCGGCGCCTGGCCCGGCACCGACCGGCTGTCCCGATCCTGGCGTTCACGCCAGAGCCGGTCGTGCGAAGCCAGTTGGCGTTGAGCTGGGGGGTCGAGACATTCATCGTCCCGACTGTCGCCACCACCGACGAGATGGTGCAACAGGTCGACGAGGCGCTCCAGCAGACCGGTCGGGGCGCCCCCGGTGACCGGGTCGTGGTCGTGGCAGGCACCCCGCCGGGACGGCCCGGCACTACCAACACGGTGCGGGTGCACCGGATTGGCGACGTGAGCTGACGGGGACCCCGCACAAGCTGCGCCCGTGAGGTGACCGACCCCGTCAGGGCTAACCGGCCGGGCGAGGCAGTGGAGGTGCACCCGGTCGTGAGCGGCCGGTGCCGATAGCGTCATGAGCGATGCGCGTAGCGATCGTGTGCCCCTATAGCTGCACGATGCCCGGTGGCGTACAAACCCAGGTCCTGGGACTGGCGAGGGCCCTGCGACTCCGGGGGGACGACGTGGCGATCCTTGCCCCCGCTGGCGGGGCCGGAGCCGGCCGCCGATTGGATCCCACCGCGCTTCGCGGCGCGGTGTTCTTGAAGGTGGGCGCAGGGACGAACGTGCCGGTGAATGGCTCGCGTGCCCCGGTTTCCCCGTGGCCGTGGACGATGTGGCGTACGGTATCGGCCCTGCGCGACTTTGCTCCCGAGGTTGTCCACGTGCACGAGCCTTTCGCGCCCGGGTCCTCGCTTGCCGCGGCCATGATGGGCCCACGCCCCATTGTCGCTACCTTTCACCGTTCCGGGGCCGATTTTGCCTACCGGGCCTACGGCCACGTCGTGGGAGCCTGGTCGCGCCGGCTGGACGCCGCCTTCGCCGTGTCCGAGGCGGCGCGCGCCACGGCCAAGGCGTGCCTCGGGCACCTCACCCAGCCGGTCGCGGTCATCCCCAACGGCGTCGAGGTCGATAGGTTCGCTGGCGCCGACCCGTGGCCGAAGCGGGCGCCGACGGTGGTGTTCGTCGGCCGTCATGAGCCTCGCAAGGGGCTCAGGGTGCTGCTCGAGGCCTTCGGGCAATTGCCGGAGCCGACGCGTCTTTGGGTTGTGGGTGACGGACCCGAGACGGGGCAGCTGCGGGCCCAGTTCGGTCCCAACACACGCATCGAGTGGCTCGGGCCCCTCGACGACGACGAGCGCGCGGCACGCCTCTCGGGCGCCGACGTCCTCGTGGCCCCGTCACTCGGAGGCGAGTCGTTCGGGGTCGTGCTTCTCGAGGCGATGGCGGCGGGGACGGCGGTCATCGCCTCGGACCTCCCCGGCTATGAGCTTGCCGCCGGGCCTGCGGCGCGCTTCGTGCCGCCCGGCGACCGGCTTGCCCTCGCCGAGGCGATGCGGACCGTCCTCGCCGACGAGGGTGTTCGCGAGGAACTTTCCCGGCGGGGACGCGAGCGCGCATGCGCCTACGACATGAGTGTCATCGCCGGGCTTTATCGCGACAGCTACCTCCGGTTAGGGCGCGGCGCCCGCTCCGGGTAGCCTCGTTGCAGTGACTGCAGCGGCCAAGGACCGAACACGCTGGCAGCGCCGTGCCTCCGACAGCGACGGCAGGTCGCGCCGGGCCGTCGAAGCGCAGCAGGCTGCCTATGAGGCATCGAGGGCGGTGCTGGCCGCGGCCGCGCGGCGCCGTGACGCCGCGTGGCGGCACGCCGCGCGGGCGAACAAACGACGGGCGAGGATCGCGCTCGTGGCGCCCCTCACTGTGGCTTTCGCTCTCGGTGTGCTCGGAGTCGTCTCGATCGACTTCCTCATCGCCGGGGCGGCCGTCGCCTGCGCCATCGCGCTCGTGGCCTGGCTTATGTGGGCCCGCTCGACCCCGGTGCTGGCGAAGCGAATAGGCGGGACCGTGGTGACCGCCAAGCGGCGGCCAAGCATTCTCAGCGCCGCCGAGGCCGCCCGCCTCGTCGACGTGGCGGAGGGGTTGTTCACCGTGTTCGGCCTGCCAACTGCGGAGATCCGGGTTCTCGACGACCCGGCACCGAACGCCATGTCGGTGGGTCGTTCGCCCGACCGCGGCATCGTGTTCGTCACGAGCGGCCTCGTGCTGCTGCTGGACCGCATCGAGCTCGAGGCGGTGCTGGCGCACGAGCTGGCGCACCTAAAGCGTGGTGACACGGTCTCGGGAGCCATAGCCGTGCTTGCTTTCGACCCGCTCAAGGGCTACGTCCCGCCCTTCGGCCGGATCGCCGACCGGGTGGCCGGCCACGGGCGCGAGCCCTTGGCGGACCTCGCGGCTGTGGGGGTGACGCGTTACCCACCGGGGCTGATCGACGCCCTCGAGAAGATCGGTGCCGCCCCCAACAGGAGGCCGACATGCCTTCCGCGCAGTGTGACCGAGTCAACCTCGCGGCTGTGGTTGGTCCCCTTCGAGGAGTCATCGGGCGAGCCGGAACGGCTCGGGGCGCTCGACTTGACAGAGCGGGTCGCGGTCTTGAGGGAGTTGTGAGCAGCTGGTGGGACACGGTCGCCCTTGAAGCCCGGACTGGCGAGCAGGACCCGGTCGTGGTCGAATTGAGCGATGCACGAGGAAAGTGTCCGGCCTTGAGGTACCTCCGCCAGGGTGAGAAGGCCCCGGGACACAGGCTCGCCACGCCGGTAGCGTTCCACCCAGGGCCGGTCGGAGACCTACGGTCGTGCCGACGCGTGTTATCGGGCATCGAGAAAGGCTGAAGCGATGTCGGGCCATTCCAAGTGGGCAACCACCAAGCACCGCAAGGGTGCCGTCGACGCGGCCCGCGGGAAGCTGTTCGCCAAGCTGATCCGCCAGGTGGAGGTCGCGGCCCGTGAAGGTGGCGGTGACATGTCGGCGAACGCGACCCTGCGCACGATGTTCACCAAGGCGCGGGACGCGTCCGTGCCGCTCGACACGATCGAGCGGGCCATCAAGCGCGGCACCGGCGAGCTCGAGGGCGTCCGTTATGAAGCGATCTCCTACGAGGGGTACGCCCCTTCGGGCGTCGCCATGATCGTCGAGTGCCTCACGGACAACCGGAACCGGACCGGCTCCGAGGTCCGCTCGTTGTTCTCGCGCAACGGCGGCTCGATGGCCGAGCCGGGCGCGGTCTCCTGGCAGTTCGAGCGCAAGGGGGTCGTGATGGTTCCGAAGTCCGTCGGCGAGGACGAGCTCATGGCCGTCGCGCTCGAGGCGGGCGGTGAGGACCTTCGTGACGAGGGCGACGAGTGGATGGTCACGAGCGCACCCGCGGATCTCGCGGCCATGCACGCTGCCCTGGAGAAGGCCTCGATCCACGTCGACTCGGCGGAGCTCGAGATGGTGCCGACGACCCGTGTGGAGGTCAGCGACGACTCGACGGCCAAGCGTGTGCTCAAGCTCATCGAGCTGCTCGAGGAGCACGACGACGTGCAGGCCGTGTGGGCGAACTTCGACATCCCAGACGAGATCCTGGAGCGCGTCGAGCTCTGAGCCGTCCGGGACGATCCGCCGGCTGGCGGGCCGGGCGGGTTACGATCGAACGAGTGTTTGTCCTCGGCATCGATCCAGGCCTGTCCAGGTGCGGTTACGGCTGTGTGAGGGCTGATGGCCCCCGCAGGCACGCGGTTGCTGCCGGCGTGATCACGACCGCCGTGGAGGAGGCGCTGCCGCGAAGGCTGGCGACGCTGCGCCTGGAGCTGCACAAGCTGGTGAGTGATCTTCGTCCTGATGTCGTCGTGGTCGAACGGGTCTTTTTCCAGACCAACGCCCGCACGGCGATGTCGGTGGGCCAGGCGAGCGGGGTGGCGCTCCTGACGGCTTGCGAGCTGGGCTGCGAGGTTGTGGAGTACACCTCCAACGAGGTGAAGCTCGCAGTGACCGGGTTCGGTGCCGCGAGCAAGGACCAGGTGCAGCGAATGGTGGCGCGGTTGTTGGGCCTCGAGGCCGTGCCGAAGCCCGCCGACGCCGCCGACGCCCTCGCCTTGGCCCTTTGTCACCTGAGCACGGCGGTTTGGGCACGGGCGTCCTCGCCGCCGGCCGGTCCCCGCCCAAGCGGCGGGCGGCCCCGGGAAGCCGCGCGACCGTGATCGCATCCTTGCGGGGCATCGTGACAGAGCGGAGGGCGGTCGGCGACGCTGCCGTCGAGGTGATCGTCGACGTCGCCGGCGTTGGCTACCGCCTCGTGGTTTCCCCGAAGACAGCGGGCGTCCTGCAGCTCGGCCACGAGGCCCTCCTCGCCGTGCACACGCACGTCCGCGAGGGTGCCATCGCCCTGTACGGCTTCGCTTCTTTTGAGGAGCGGGCCGCATTCGAGCTGCTCCTGGGCGCCCACGGCGTGGGACCCGGGCTGGCGCTCGCGATCCTCAGTGTCCACGACCCGGCCGGGCTGGCCCAGGTGATCGCGAACGGGAACGCCGACGCGTTGAAGCTCGTCCCCGGCGTCGGGCAGAAGACGGCGGCGCGCCTTTTGGTCGAGTTGCAGGCGCGCTTCGACCTGCTCAGTGCCGACGGCGTGATCGGGGTTGGCGCCTCCCAGTCCAACCGGCCGGCCTCGGTGACAGCTGAGGTCGGGGAGGCACTCAGCCAGCTGGGGTACGCCCCCGACGAGGTCAGATCGGCTTTGCGGGCTTTGCCGGGAGAAGGCAGCGTCGAGGAGTTGCTGCGCGAGGCGCTGCGGAGCCTGGCGCCGCGGAGATGACGCCTCGATGAGCCCGCGCCGGGAGATACTCGCCACGCACGACCCGACCGTTGGCAGCGGTGTCATCGCTTCGCTCCCCGACGGCGGCGATCTCGAGGCCGAGACCTCCTTCGAGGTCGGGATACGCCCGAAGCGCCTGGCAGACTTCGTGGGCCAACAGCAGCTGCGAGAGAAGCTCCAGATCATCCTCGAGGCCGCGCGGCGACGTGGCCAACCTGTCGACCACGTGCTGTTCGCCGGGCCACCGGGGCTCGGCAAGACCACCCTGGCGGGCATCCTCGCTTGTGAGATGGGTGCGGGCCTGCGGATCACCTCCGGCCCGGCGCTGGTGAGAAGCGGGGACGTTGCAGCCATCCTGACTGATCTTCAGCCCGGCGACCTGCTCTTCATCGATGAGATCCACCGCATGGGGCGAGCCGTCGAGGAGCTCTTGTACCCGGCGATGGAGGACTTCCAGCTCGACATCGTGCTCGGCCGCGGGCCGACTGCGCGCTCGATCCGGTTGGACCTGCCCAAGTTCACGCTCGTGGGCGCGACGACCCGCACGGGCCTCATAACCGGACCGCTTCGCGACCGCTTCGGCATCGTCGCGCGTCTCGAGCTCTACAGCGAGGGCGAGCTCGAGATGATCGTCCATCGCACCGGCGAGCTGTTCGGGGTGGAGCTGACGCCCGGGGGGGCGACCGAGATCGCCCGGCGCTCCCGGGGCACGCCCCGCCTGGCGATTCGGCTGCTTCGCCGCGTGCGGGACTTCGTCGAGGTCCGCGGCTCCGGTGTGATCACCGAGGAGGCGGCGCGCGAGGGCCTGACGGTCTTCGGAGTCGACGGGCTCGGACTGGACGCCATCGACCGGCACATACTCGAGGTGCTCTGCGTCCGTTTCTCCGGTCGGCCCGTCGGGCTCTCGACGCTGGCCGTCAGCGTCGGCGAGGAGCCGGAGACGGTCGAGGACGTGTACGAACCGTTCCTGCTCCAGGCGGGCCTGATCATGCGCACGCCCCGGGGAAGAGTCGCCGCCCCCAATGCCTACGAGCATCTGGGCCTGGCGATCCCGGCGCAATCGTTGAGCTTTCTCTCGGCCTTGGATCCTGACCAGTCGGCCTCGGCGTCGTCGCGGGCGGGCCGGGGGCACGGCGCTGTGCAAGACGTCCTGTTCAGCTCGGGGGACGACGGGGAGGCTTGCACGGAGGACTCCTGAACGGGCGACTAAGGTGATGCGTCGCATCATTCCTTGATCGATAGGCCTCCCATGTTGCTCGTCCACGTGCTCGCGTTTTCCAGCCCCCACAATCTGGCAGCCCTCACGGGCCTTGTCGCGGCGGCTGCCGCAAAGAAGTCCAGCAGCTCTTTCACGCTGATTTTCTTCGTCTTGCTCTTCGGAGTCGGCTACATGTTCCTGATCCGCCCGCAGCGCCAGCGGCGCCAGCGTCAGCTCCAATTGGGAAAGCAGATCTCCGTCGGCGACAAGGTGATGCTGTCGTCGGGCATCCTCGGTCGGGTCGAAGGCTTCGTGGGCGACCACGCGAGGATCGAGATCGCCCCCGGGACGGTTATAGAGGTGCTACGGGCGGCAGTGTCCCAGCGCGTCGAGGAAGGGACCGACGCTGCGGGCGCCTATCCGGGCAACTCTCCCTTCGACGCTCACGGCCATGACGACCTCGTCGACGAGTCCGATCATGATCCGTACTCGGTGCCGCCTCTCGAAGCGGACAAGTCGCCGGATTCCCATGAGGATGGCGACAGCAACGGTCCGGGAGGCAATGGGAGCGGAGGCAGTAACCGTTGAGACGGAACCTGGTGTTGAGTGTTGTTCTGGTGTGCCTCGTCTGCTTCGGCGCACTCGGAGGCGTCATGGCGGCGGGATGGTCGCCGAAGCTGGGCCTTGACCTCGAAGGCGGCCTCTCGGTCGTCTTCCAGCCGGCCCAGAAGGCCACACCCGCCCAGTTGCAGACGGTCGTGTCCATCATGCAGGCACGCGCCAACGGGCTCGGCCTCGCCAGCCCGAACATCGGGACCCAGGGCAGCAACATCGTCGTGCAGCTCCCGGGCGTGAAGAACTTCTCGACGGTCATCAAAGAGATTGGCAACACGGCCCAGTTGTTCTTCCGCCCCGTGCTCTGTGCCGCCAACGCCTACACCGCGCCGAGCTCGACCACGACGACAACGACGCTACCGAAGAAGACGACCACGACAACGGCCGCCACGACAAGTTCGACCACGACGTCGACGACAACGACGACGGTGCCCAAGTCGAAGAAGACCGGCGGGGCCTATGTGGCGCCGCCTGCGTGCGGGTCCGCCTACCTCTACACGACGGGGACCTACAGCACCTCTCAGGACTCGAACCCGGGCTCGGCGCCCGATCCGGCGCTCAACTCGGTGCCGACCACGCCGCCGAGCCAGGACAAGGCGTCGCGGGTCGTGCTCATCTGCGCCTCGACGGCGAACCCGTGCCCGGAACGCTACGAGCTCGGGCCCACGCCCTATGACGGGACCGTGCCGGCGACAGGCGAGATCCTCGCCTCGGCGACCGCCGAGCTGCAGACGACCGCTGGCTGGGTCGTGAACTTCACGATCAAGTCGCAGTACTCGGCGTTCTTCGACACGATCGCCAAGAAGGAGTACCACCTGCCGCTCGCGATCGATCTCGGCGGAGTGGTCGAATCCGCGCCGACCATCAACGCGCAGAGCTTCGGAGGTTCCGGCGAGATCAGCGGCGACTTCACCCAGCCGCAGGCTCAGGCGCTCGCCCTCGTCCTCAAGTACGGCCAGATCCCGATCGCGCTCACCCAGGCCACGTACACGACGGTGTCTCCGACCCTCGGGAAGAAGTCGCTGCAAGCCGGCCTGCTCGCGGGCCTGCTCGGCCTGATCCTCGTCATGCTCTACACGATCTTCTACTACAGGGCTCTCGGGGTGGTCGTCGTGCTGGGCCTCGTGAGCACGGGCGCATTGATATACGCCATCATCTGCCTGCTCGGGGCGACTTCAGCGGGCCTTACGCTGGACCTATCAGGCATGACAGGCCTGATCGTGTCCGTTGGCATCACTGTCGACTCCTATGTCGTCTATTTCGAGCGATTAAAGGACGAAGTGCGATCGGGCCGGTCTGTCCGGTCCTCGGTGGACCGGGGCTTCAAGAGCGCCTATCGGACGATCGTTTCCGCTGACGCCGTGTCGTTCCTCGGGGCGCTCGTGCTCTGGCTGCTGTCTATCGGCGCCGTGAGGGGCTTCGCATTCATGCTGGGGCTCTCCACGCTCGTCGACGTCATAACTGCTTACACGTTCACACGTCCCCTCGTGATCCTCCTCGGGCGCAACCGGATATTCACCGATGCCCGTGGCTTCGGTGTCGCGAGCGGCCTGGCCGCACCTTCGGAGGCCGCGTCATGAGCACCGCTTCCATTGAGCTCGGCGGCGCCGAGGCGCGTAGGCCAAATGCGCTGCTGCGGCTTTACCACGGCCAGACCCGCTTCGACTTCGTCCGCAGGCGGAGATGGTGGTTCGCGGCCTCGGGCATCGTGATCATCGCCGGCCTGGTCTCGCTCGGCACGAGGGGCCTCAACTACAGCATCGAGTTCGTAGGGGGCACCTCCTGGCAGGTCGCGGCACCCGGCGTGACCGTGGCCCAAGCGCAGAAGGCCCTAGTCCCGTTGGGCTTCGGGGGCGCCACGATCACAATGCTCGGGAGCGGCTCCAAGCAGAGCCTTGACGTCGAGGCGAAGCTTGCCAAGAACTCGACCGGAGTGAGCACGACCGAGGCCACCAAGGTGGCCGCGGTCCTCGCAGGCCTGACGCACAAGTCAGCCTCCTCGGTGTCGGTCGAGAACGTCGGGCCGACATGGGGCAGCGACATCACCCATAAGGCGGTAGAGGCCCTGATCGTCTTTTTCATCGTGATCTCGGCCTACATCTCGATCTTCTTCGAGTGGAAGATGGCGGTGGCGGCGATCGTCGCGGTCGCGCACGACATCCTCGTGACAGTCGGGATCTACTCCCTTCTCGCCTTCCTCGTCACGCCGGACACCGTCGTGGCGTTCCTGACCGTCCTCGGCTACTCGCTGTATGACACGATCGTCGTTTTCGACCGCGTGCGCGACAACTCGCGCGGCCTCGGCGCGACCGGGAAGCTGTCCTACACCGACGTCGTGAACCTCTCGATGAACCAGACCCTCGCCCGCTCGATCAATACCTCGCTGGTCGCCATCCTGCCGATCCTCGCCGTGCTGGTCCTGGGCGCCGAGATACTCGGAGCGGTCACGCTCGAGTACTTCGGCCTGGCCCTTTTGATCGGCCTGACGAGCGGGGCCTACTCGTCGATCTTCATCGCGTCGCCGCTTTTGGCGATGGAGAAGGAGCACGAGGAGCGTTACCGGCGGATTCGCGAGCGGCTCGAGTCGCGCGGGACTGCAACGCAGCTGATCTCACCGGCAGCCGTGGCGGCGGGCGCGTTGAGCACCGCAGAGCCTGCAGGCTCGCTCAAGCGCCGTCGCTCCTCGGGTGTCGCCCAGTCCAAGCCGGCAACGCTTCGCCCGGGCGCGAACCGGCGCGGCGCACCGGCGGACGGGGTCGGGCGGGCCCCGGCGCAAGACGGCGCCGGTGAGCTCGACTCGGATTTGCACCCCCCGGTGGACGGGGAGCCGACGGTCCCGGGCCCGGGAGTGGCCGGGGCACCGCCCGGTGGTACAGCTGCGAGGACGCCCCAGGGAGCACCCCGCGCCGGCACGCCGGCACGGCGTCCCCCACAGCGGCCCCGCAAGAAGGGCAAGCGCCGGTAGCTGCCGTGCGAGGTCACACCGTCATCACCGGAGAGATCCCGGGCCGGCTGCGGCGCTGCTCGTAGGCTGCTCGCGATGATCGATATCCGCCTGGCCCGCGAGCACCCAGAAGAGTTTCGCCGCGCCCTCGCCCGCAAAGGGGCGGCGGGGGACTTCGACGACCTCTTGCAGGTCGACGGGCTCTGGCGCGAGCTCACGACCGAGGTCGACGAGCTCCGCCGCAGGACGAGACCGAAGGGCAAGCCCACCGAAGAGGAGAGGGCCGCCCTCTTGCTTTTGAGCCAGCAGCTGCGGGTCGCCGAAACCAGGCTCGAAGAGCTCGAGGGCCGGCGTTCCCAGCTGCTCGGCGCCCTGCCGAACCCACCGGACGATTCCGCCCCTGACGGCTACAGCGACGAGGACGCCTTGGAGCTGCGCAGGGTGGGCACGCCGGCGGAGTTCTCCTTCACGCCCCGCGACCACGTCGAGCTGACGTCGGCATTGGGCCCAGACGGCCTCGGGCGTCCCGGCTTCGACCTCGAGCGCGGGGCGAGGGTTTCAGGCGCCCGCTTCGCCTACCGCAGAGGTGGCGTCGCGCTCGCGGAGCTGGCCCTTTACCGCTACGCCCTCGACCGGCTGGTCGGGCGCGGCTTCGAGCCGGTCCTGCCGCCGGTGCTGGTGCGGGAGTCGGCCATGTACGGTACGGGCTTCCTGCCGACCGACGAGGTCAACCTCTACCAGGTCACAAGCGACGGGCTGTACCTGACCGGGACCTCCGAGGTGGCACTGGCCGGCCTGCACCAGGGCGAGGTCCTCCCGGCCGATCAGCTCCCGCTGTGTTACGCGGGTTACTCCACCTGTTTCAGGCGTGAGGCGGGTGCAGCCGGGCGCGACACCCGGGGCATCTTCCGGGTGCACCAGTTCGACAAGGTGGAGATGTTCCTGTTCACCGATCCGGGGCGCTCGCGCGAGCACCACGAGGAGATCCTCGCTATCGAGGAGGACCTCGTCAGCGGCCTGGGGATCGCCTACCGCGTAGTGGTCACCGCGGCCGGCGACCTCGGGCCGTCGGCCGCCAAGAAGTACGACGTGGAGGCCTGGATCCCGAGCCAGCAACGGTACCGGGAGATCACATCGTGCTCGAACACGACGGACTATCAGGCCCGGCGGCTCAACGTCCGCTTCCGTGACGAGGACGGATCGCTGCGCTTCGTGCACACCTTGAACGGGACCGCCATGACGGCGAGGTTCCTCATCGCCCTGCTCGAGGCGAATCAGGACAGCGAAGGCCACGTCGCCATCCCCGAGGTGCTCCACCCCTACGGCGCCCCGAGCCGGCTGTGAGCCTCTGAAGCCACCCTGACACGGTCCCTCCCGGGCCCCGCACGCAGGGCCGGCTCTTCTCAGGCGGTACCGGTACGGGCCGCCGCGCCGAGCTGGTCGAGGGGCCCATGGCCGGCACCGAGGTGCCACCGCGAACCCCCGAGGATCGCCCTCGTGACGAATCCTTTGGCCGCGACGGCCGCCTCGAGGGGTTCGAGCCCGAGGGCGAGGTTGGCCGCTATCGCGGCCGAGAACGTGCAACCGGTGCCATGGACGTTCGCGGTGTCGACCCACGGAGCCCGCAGCATCGTCACGCAACGGCCGTCGAAGGCGACGTCGACGGCTTCGGCGCCAGGCCGCCGTCCGCCCTTGACTATGACGAGCTGTGGCCCGAGGGCGTGCAGCTCCCGGGCCGCCTCTGCAATGGCGTCGAGATCCCCGAGCTCACGGCCGGTGAGCAGCCCGGCCTCGGGAAGGTTGGGCGTCACGACGGTGGCGTGGGCGAAAAGGCCCCGGTAGGCGCCGGCGACGTCGTCGCCGGGGAACATCGGCCTACCGCTCGAGGAGACGAGCACGGGGTCGATCACGAGGAGCGGGAGCTGGCCTGCCACACCGCGGCTCGCCAGCAGATCGACAGTGGCGGAGGTTGCCAGCATCCCGGTCTTGGCGGCGCGCACGTCGAAGTCAGAGAGGACCGCGTCGAGCTGAGCCGACACCATGGCGGGGGTCATGGCAAGGAATTCACGCACGCCGACGGTGTTCTGTGCCGTGACGGCGGTCACCACGAGCGTCCCGAACACACCCAAAGCCGCGAAGGTGCGCAGGTCGGCGGCAATGCCCGCGCCGGCCCCGGAATCGCTCCCGGCGATGGTGAGGGCCACCTTCGGGGTCGGGCTCAGCTCTGGCGCGAGGGCGTGCGGGTCGTGGTCCACGGCGGCGATCCTAGGTTCGTCCCGGCCGCCGGGACCTCTCCGGGGTCTTGGCGCGACCGTGGGTGGCCTGGGCAGCTTGAGGCCGGCCCGGAGTCGGGCATGGTCCGGCCTCCCCGCTGACAGGTTCACGGCCGGCGTGCAACTGCGGGATACGCTCGATGCGTGCACTTCGAGAGGCTCGTCGGCCTGGTCCTCGTCTACACGAGCACGACGCTGGTGGAAGAGGCCGTGCTCGGGATCATCCTCGCATCGGTCGGCTACTTCCTTTCGGAACGTTACAAGCGCTCCCACGGTGTGACTCCCTGGAGGGTGCCTTCGGGGATGTGGGCCGTGCTGTTGCTGTTCCTGTCGCTGATCGGCGTGCTCATGTACGTGATCGCGTGCTTGACGACGCGACCGGAGTCAGGGCCGGCGGACCGGGACGGCGGGCCCCAACGCCGTGGCCCTGGCGCGCGCCGGGGCGGAGGACAGCGGCCCGGCCAGTGGGGCGCGGGCGCGCCACAGGGATGGGACGCGCCGGGCCGAGGCGGGTGGCAGGCACCGCCGCCCGGCTACGGGGGCGCCCCGCCACCGGGGGGCTGGGAGGCACCTCCCCCTCCCGGGACCGTGTTCCCGGGGCTCGGACAGCCCGGGCCCGCGGGCGGGGCCGTCGCCCCGGCTCAGGCCCCGCCGCCGCCCACGCCGCCGCGCACGCCGCGGTCATGGCTCCCGGATCCGAGCGGGCGCCACGAGCTGCGCTACTGGGACGGGACCAGGTTCACCGAGCACGTGGCCGACGGCGGGAAGATAAGCACCGACCCGATGTGACCGCTTGCGCGTGGCCGGTAGCGCCGCCCGGTCGTGCGCAGCGGTACCGGGCATGGGCGGTTTTTGTGTAATCTCTGCCCACATCTGCTGGGCCAAGGGCGTCCCGGCTATCAGCCGACGGTGGAGTTGCCGAACCGCTGAGCCGGAAACAAGTCCGACCCGGGGACCGAGATGGTCGCCAGGTCCGCTCCGATCGCCAAGAGGACGCCGATGACCAGGAAAGATGACGTGGCGGGCTGCTACGACCCCGCGTTCGAGCACGATTCGTGCGGGGTCGCGTTCGTGGTGGACCTTAAGCGCCCCGCCAGCCATCGCGTGGTACGCCTGGGGCTCACGGCTCTCGAGAACCTCGCCCACCGGGGTGCGTTCGGGGCTGACCCGGGCACGGGCGACGGCGCCGGCGCGCTCGTGCAGGTGCCGCACAGGCTTTACAGGGAGGTGGCCGGCTTCGACCTGCCCGCGGCGGGGAGTTACGGCACGGGGATGGCATTCCTCCCCTGCGAGCCGCGGGCGGCCGAGCAGGCGTACGAGCTCGTCGCCAAGATCGCCTGCGAGGAGGGCCTCGAGGTTCTCGGCTGGCGCGACGTGCCCGTGGACCTCTCGGCGGCGGGGGAGGGGGCGAGGGCCGTCGCGCCGAGGTTCTCGCAGGTCTTCCTCGCCCCGCCGGGCACCTGTGACCGGCACGGCGGCGCCGGCGCCGACACGGCCCTGAGCGGCGACGCCCTGGAACGCCGCTTGTTCGTCGTGCGAAAGCGCGTGGAACATGCGGGGGTCGGCGTCTACTTCCCGTCGCTGTCCACCCGTACCATCGTCTACAAGGGGATGCTGGCGCCCCAGCAGCTGCGGGGGTTCTTCCCCGACCTGAGCGACGAGCGGCTGGAGAGCCGGATGGTGCTCGTTCACTCCCGCTTTTCGACCAACACATTCCCCTCCTGGCCGCTTGCCCACCCTTACCGCCTCATCGCCCACAACGGCGAGATCAACACCCTCGCAGGCAACCGCAACTGGATGCGCGCCCGCGAGGCCTTCCTGGCGAGCGACCGTTTCGAGGGCGACCTGGAGCGGATCTTCCCCATCGTGACGCCGGGGGCGAGCGACTCGGCCAGCTTCGACGAGGTCCTGGAACTGCTCCACCTGGCGGGGCGGACCCTTCCCCATGCCGTGCTCATGATGATCCCCGAAGCGTGGCAGAACCACGCCGAGATGGACCATGCCCGGCGGGCGTTCTACAGCTTCCACGCCTCTTTGATGGAACCCTGGGACGGCCCTGCCGCCATCGCCTTCACGGACGGGACGGTGGTGGGGGCCGTGCTCGACCGCAACGGCCTGCGCCCCGCCCGGTACTGGGTGACCGACGACGGGCTCGTGGTGCTCGCCTCGGAGGTGGGCGTCCTCGACCTCGATCCGGCATCGGTCATCGTCAAAGGCAGGTTGCAGCCGGGACGCATGTTCCTCGTGGACACTGCCGCCGGGCGCATCGTCTCAGACGACGAGGTCAAGGCCTCGCTGGCCGCGGAGCACCCTTACGGGGAGTGGCTCGCGAAAAGCCTCGTCCATCTCGGTGACCTGCCACCGAGGATCATGCTGACTCCTCAGCACGCCTCGGTCGTGCGCCACCAGCGGCTGTTCGGGATGACCAACGAGGAGCTGCGCCTCATCGTCGAGCCGATGGCGCGCACCGGCGCCGAGCCCATCGGTTCGATGGGCTCCGACACACCCATCGCCGTGCTCTCCGAGCGCCCGCGCCTGTTGTACGACTACTTCACCCAGCTCTTCGCGCAGGTGACGAACCCCCCGCTCGACGCCATCCGCGAGGAGCTCGTGACCTCTCTCGAAGCCACGGTCGGGCCGGAGCGGAACCTGCTCGAGCCTGAGCCGGCCTCGTGCCGCCAGATCTGCCTGCCGTACCCGGTCATCGACAACGACGACCTGGCCAAGCTGCTCTACGTCAACGAGCACGGTGAGACACCGGGGTTCGCCGGCTTCGCCGTCGACGGCCTGTTCCCTGTGAGCGAGGGCGGCCCGGGCCTGGAGGCGGCGATCGACAAGGTCTGCCGGCAGGTCTCGGAGGCGATCGCTCTCGGGTCGAACATCATCGTGCTGTCGGACCGCAACGCCAACCCGACCAACGCCCCCATCCCGTCGCTGCTGCTGACCGCCGCGGTGCACAACCATCTCGTGGCGTCAAAGGAGCGGACCAGGGTGGGTCTCGTCGTCGAGAGCGGCGACGCCCGCGAGGTGCATCACTTCGCCCTGCTCATCGGCTACGGGGCAGCCGCCGTCAACCCGTACCTGGCGCTCGAGTCGGTCGCCGAGATGGCCCGCGACGGCCTGCTCGGGGAGACCTCCGAACGGGAGGCCTTCCGCAAGTACCTGAAGGCAGCCAGCAAGGGCGTGCTGAAGGTGATGTCGAAGATGGGCATCTCGACGGTCGCCTCCTACACCGGCGCCCAGGTCTTCGAGGCGATCGGGCTCGACCGCGGCCTCGTGGACCGGTACTTCGGCTCCACGCCGAGCCGCCTCGGCGGCATCGGCCTCGCCGAGCTGGCCGAAGAGGTGGGCCGTCGCCACCGCCACGCCTATGAAGCGCCACCGGCGAGCCCCGGACAGCTGGAGATCGAGGTCGGGGGCGAGTACAAATGGCGCCGCGACGGTGAGTACCACCTTTTCAACCCGAAGACCGTGTTCAAGTTGCAGCACGCCACCCGCGCCAGGCGCTTCGACATCTTCAAGGAGTACAGCCGCCTCGTGGACGAGCAGTCGGAGCGGTTGGCGACCCTGCGGGGGCTCCTGCGCCTGCGTGTCGGGGAGGCCGCGGTGCGACCAGCGGTGCCGCTCGAGGAGGTGGAGCCGGCCGGCGAGATAGTGAAGCGCTTCGCGACCGGGGCCATGTCGTACGGGTCGATCTCCGCCGAGGCCCATGAGACCCTCGCCATCGCGATGAACCGGTTGGGGGGCCGCTCGAACACGGGCGAGGGAGGGGAGGACCCGAGCCGGTACGTGCCAGACGCCAACGGCGACCTGCGCCGCAGTGCCGTCAAACAGGTTGCCTCCGGCCGCTTCGGGGTGACGAGCGAGTACCTCGTCAACGCCGACGACCTCCAGATCAAGATCGCCCAGGGGGCCAAGCCCGGTGAGGGAGGGCAGCTGCCGGGCCACAAGGTCTACCCATGGATCGCGAGGACCCGCTACTCGACCGCCGGCGTCGGGTTGATCTCGCCGCCCCCGCATCACGACATCTACTCGATCGAGGACCTGGCCCAGCTCATCTATGACCTGAAGAACGCCAACCCGGCCGCCCGCATCCACGTGAAGCTCGTGGCGGAGGTAGGTGTCGGGACCGTCGCAGCCGGCGTGGCCAAGGCCCATGCCGACGTGGTGCTCATCTCCGGCCAGGACGGCGGCACCGGGGCTGCGCCACTGACCTCGCTCAAGCACGCGGGCGCGCCCTGGGAGCTCGGATTGGCCGAGACCCAACAGACCCTTTTGCGCAACGGCCTGCGCGACCGCATCACCGTCCAGGTCGACGGTCAGATGAAGACGGGGCGCGACGTGATCATCGCCGCGCTGTTGGGGGCCGAGGAGTTCGGTTTCGCGACCGCCCCGCTAGTCGTATCGGGATGCGTGATGATGCGCGTCTGCCACCTCGACACGTGCCCGGTCGGCATCGCGACCCAGAACCCGGAGCTGCGCAAGAACTTCACGGGTCGGCCGGAGTTCATCGAGACCTTCTTCCTCTACATTGCCGAGGAGTGCCGGGAGCTTCTCGCCGCCCTCGGGTTCCGCACGATGGCCGAGGCCGTCGGCCAGGTCGAGAGTCTCGACACCGCCCGCGCCATCGACCATTACTGGAAGGCGGGCAAACTCGACCTGCGCCCGATCCTCGCGCCGGTGAAACCGTCCTTTCCGACCGCGTTGCGCCGGACCCGTGACCAGGACCACGGCCTTGATGAGGCGCTCGACCGCCAGCTCATAGCGGCCTGCGAGGCGGCGATCTCCGCTGGGAGCCCGGTCGAGCTCGAGCTCCCGATCCGCAATGTCCATCGCGCGGTCGGGACCATGCTCGGCTCGGAGGTGACAAGGCGCCACGGCGGGGCGGGGCTGGCCGATGGCACGATCTCGCTCAGCTTCCGGGGCTCGGCCGGGCAGAGCTTCGCCGCCTTCGTGCCGGCCGGCATCACGATGAAGCTCATCGGGGACGCGAACGACTACCTCGGCAAGGGCCTCTCGGGCGGGACCGTCGTCGTCAGGCCACCGGAGACCTCGCCTTTTGAGGCCGAGGCGCAGATCATCGCCGGCAATGTCGTTCTCTACGGGGCGACCTCGGGCAGGGCGTTCATCCGCGGGCAGGTCGGGGAGCGGTTCTGCGTGCGCAACTCCGGTGCCGCCGCGGTCGTCGAAGGTGTGGGCGACCACGCCTGTGAGTACATGACCGGCGGTACCGTCGTCGTGCTCGGCCCGACGGGCCGCAACTTCGCGGCGGGGATGTCGGGCGGCGTCGCCTACGTGCACGATCCCGCCACGATGCTGCCGAGGCGCCTCAACGCCGAGATGGTCGAGCTCGAACAGCTCGACGAGGAGGACGAGCGCACGGTCCGGGAGCTGTGCCTGGCACACCTGGACGCGACGGGCTCGGAACTCGCGGCGCGCCTGTTGGACCGGTGGGAGGAGACCCTGCCCGAGATCGTCAAGGTCATGCCCAGGGACTACCGCCGGGTGCTCGAGGCCACGCGCCGGGCCACTGAGGCGGGGGGTTGCGTGGACGACGAGGTCATGGCGGCCGCGCATGGCTGATCCGCGGGGTTTCCTGCGTTACGAGCGCACCGGCCCCAGGCGTCGGCCGGTGGAGGCCCGAGTCCGGGACTGGAGGGAGGTGTACCTCCCCTTCGGGCGCGAGGAGCTCACCGAGCAGGCCGCCCGCTGCATGAGTTGCGGCATCGCCTTTTGTCACGAGGGCTGCCCGCTGGGCAACCTCATCCCGGAGTGGAACGACCTGGTCGAGCGTGGGCGCTTCGCCGAGGCGAGCGACCGTCTCCATGCCACGAACAACTTCCCCGAGTTCACGGGCAGGCTGTGCCCGGCGCCGTGCGAGGGCTCCTGCGTGCTGGGGCTCGTGTCCGAACCGGTGCTCATCAAGCAGGTCGAGCTCGAGACCGCCGAGTGGGCGGCGGGCTCCGGGGTGCTCGCGCCGCACAGGGCGCCGCGGATGACGGGCAAGAAGGTGGCCGTCGTGGGTTCGGGCCCTTCCGGGCTCGCGGCCGCCCAACAGCTGACACGCTGCGGGCACGCGGTGGTCGTCTTCGAGCGGGCCGAGCGCATCGGGGGCCTCCTGCGCTACGGGATCCCGGAGTTCAAGCTGGAGAAGTCGGTGCTGGAAAGGCGCCTCGCCCAGATGGAGAAGGAGGGTACCGAGTTCCGCACGCGCGTGTGTGTCGGGGGGCCGGAGCCATGGCGCGGCGCCGAGATGACCGGGGCCTGCGCCCCGGACGCCTCGGTGATCCCGACGTCCGCCCTGTTGGGCGACTTCGACGCCGTGGTGCTGGCTGCGGGTGCGACCCGCCCACGCGACCTGAGCGTGCCCGGACGCGAGCTGCGGGGCGTCCACTTCGCCATGGACTACCTGAAGTCGGCCAACCTGGTCTGCGAGGGTGCCCTCGACGAGCCCCCCATCGGTGCGCACGGAAAGCGCGTCGTGATCATCGGGGGCGGCGACACCGGGGCGGACTGCCTCGGGACTGTCCACCGCCAGGGCGCCTACTCGGTCACTCAGCTCGAGATCCTCCCGATGCCCTCACCGGTGCGTGCAGCGGACAACCCGTGGCCGACCTGGCCGGTGATCCTGCGTTCGAGCGCGGCTCACGAGGAAGGAGGTGAGCGCCTCTTCGCGGTGGGGACGACCGAGCTCTTGGACGATGGGACCGGTGCGGTGCGAGCGCTCAGGGCCGAGACAGTCGAGCTCACCACCGTCGACGGGCGCCCTTCGTTCGTGGCGGTACCGGGGACGGCCTTCGAGCTCGAGGCCGATCTCATCCTGATCGCCATGGGTTTTACCGGCCCCGAGGTCGACGGATGCGTGGCCGATCTCGGGCTCGGTCTTGACCCGCGGGGCAATGTCGCAGTCGACAGGTCCTTCGCGACCAGCGTCCCCGGTGTGTTCGCCTGCGGCGACATGGTGCGTGGCCAGAGCCTGATCGTCTGGGCGATAGCGGAGGGCCGCTCCGCCGCCGCTGGCGTGGACCGCTACCTGATGGGCCGGACTGATCTTTTCGCCCCTGTGCAGCCAGGTCAGCTGGCGCTGCGCTGACCGGAGCGCCGCCGGACCTCAGGGCTGCCCGGTTTGGCGCGCCCCTCCCGGCGAGTTCGTGGCTATCCACCGCTCGAGGCGTTCCGGGCTCATCGGGCTCGCCACGTAGAAGCCCTGCAGGGCGTCGCAGCCGAGCGCCGTCAGCTGCTCCATGACCGGCCCGGAGTCGACCCCCTCGGCGATGACCGACAGGTTCAGGCTGTGGGCGAGGTCGACCACCGCACGGACGATCGCCCTGGCCGTCTCGTCACTGAGCAGTGGCTCCACGAAGGACTTGTCGATCTTGACGGCGGAGACCGGGAGGCGCTGCAGGTACGAGAGCGATGAGTTGCCCGTGCCGAAGTCGTCGAGGGAGAGGCGCACGCCGTAGTCGACGAGGGACTGGAGGCTGAGCAGGGCGCCCTCAGGGTCGGACATGACTGCGCTCTCGGTGATCTCGAGCTCGATGGACTCCGGTGGCAGCCCGGACCCGCTGGCGGCTTTCACGACCGCGTCCATGAGATCAGGGTCGTGCACGGTGGCGGCCGACAGGTTGACAGCGACGGGGAGCCGGCGTCCTAAGCGATGCCAACCGGCGCATTCGGCGAGCGCTCGTTGCAGCACCCAATTCGTCACCTCGCGGATCATGCCGGTCTGTTCCGCGAGGGGAATGAAGGCGTCGGGGCCGAGCAGCCCACGGCTCGGGTGCCGCCAGCGCACCAGCGCCTCGACGCCGGTCACGAGCTTTGTGCGGGCGTCGACCTTGGGTTGGTAGACGAGGCTGAGCTCGTTGCGCTCGAGGGCGTCGGCCAACTCGCCCGCGAGCGCGAGACGCGACACGCTGGAGCGCTCGAGGTCGTCGCTGTAGTGACGCACGCCAGCGTGCTCGGCCTTGGCGCGGTACATGGCCGCCTCCGCGCGCTGCAGGAGGGCCGGCACGCCCAGGCTCAGGCCGTTCTCGTCCACAGCGGCCTCGGCGACGCCGACGCTTGCGCGCATGCGCAGTCTCACGCCGCCGACGTCGATCGCCTCGGCGAGGGCCTTGAGGACGCGGTCGGCCACGGCATCGCCGTCGGCCGGTGCGGCGGCGTTCGTGGCAACGATGGCGAATTCGTCGGCGCCGAGGCGGGCGACGAGCTCCACAGGCTCGCCGAGGCCGCGGAGCCGTCGCGCGACCTCCACGAGCACGAGGTCGCCCACGGCGTGCCCGAGGATGTCGTTCACCTCCTGGAAGCGGTCTAGGTCCACCACCAGCACCGTGCGCCGCGCCCCGCTCATCTCGGACTGGTTCGGCGCCGCGATCGTGTGGCCGTGCTCCGCGAGAATCAGGCGGTTCGCCAAGCCCGTCAACGGGTCGTGCAGCGCCTGGTGACGGATGGCGGCCTCGGCGCGGCTGCGGGCGGCCGCGGCCGCCAGCACGTTCGCGACGGCCACGACGAAGTTCACGTCCTCTTCGGCGAACCGGCGCGGGCTGGCCCATCCCACTCCGAGAACACCGGCAGGTGAGTCCTGTCCCGGGATCGGAGCCTCGATCACGCTCATGGCCTGGGCGCGGGTCCAAAGCTCGGGAATCTCGAAGCGCGCCTCGCGGGCGAGGTCGTGAGAGACGACGGTCTCCTGGGTGACGAGCGCGAAGCTGACCGGCGAGGACGTCGGATCGCCAGAGAGCAGCTCCGGACCGGAGGGGCTGTGACCCTGACTGGCGGTCAGGGTCAGCAAGGCGGCGTCGGGCGTCGCCTCGAACACGTGCACGAAGTCCGCCGCGAGCTGCTCGCTAAGAAGGGTGACGGCGTCGGCGACAAGGTCGCGGTAGGCGAGCCCGACGAGCGCCCAGCGGCCGAGGTCAGCGAGCGCCGCCTGGCGGGCGGCGTTCGCAGCCAGGCGGTCCTTGCTCTCGCGGTGGGTCGTGACGTCGCGGATCGTGACGATGAAACCGCCGACGGCGGGGTCGTCGGCAAAGTTGTTGGCGATCGACTCCACGGTGCGCCACGTGCCGTCCCGGTCCGCGACCCGGTACTCGACCGGCGCAGAGCTGCCCGGGCCCTCGCCTGCCCGGGCAAGGTGGCGCCGGAGGCGCTCTCGGTCCTCGGGATGGACGAGCGTCTCGAGCCTGAGCGCCTCGCCCTCGGTCCACCCAGGACCGAGGAGACGATGGGCGGCCGGGTTGGCGGAGAGGAGGAGACCGTCGCGTGCCAGGAAGACGACGGCATCCGAGGTGTGCTCGACGAGGGCCATCTCGCGCCGGGCGGCCTCGAGCAGGGACCGTTCGGCGGCGACGCGGCCCGTGATGTCGATGATCATCCCCGCCGCCCCGGCCGGTTCGCCCAGCTCGCTGTGCAGCGGCGCGCCCCAGACCTCCAGATGGTGGCGCTTGGAAGCGACGGAGGCGAACTCGAGGCGCTCGCCCCCGACCAGGCGCCGGGCGAGGTCGGCCATGTCCCGTTGGCCCGCGAGAACCTCCGACAAGCTCCTGCCGAGCAGGGAACCCGGAGCCTCGCACAGTTCGGGCAAAAGACCACCGTCCAGGAAGGTGAGCACGCCTTCGCTATCGCAGGCGAACAGCAGCACCGGCCCGGAGCGGGCGGCAGCAATTGGCTCGAGCGCGCGGACGACCGGCTTGTCAGATCGGTCCGCCTGAAAGCCGGGCGCGTCCCGTCCCTGCCCCTGTCCCATCGGCAACCTCCTCGATGGCCCCCCGATGATGGCAAGATTACCGAGGGCACCAGGGCCGGCGGTTCTCAGCCGGGAGGCCTCCGCCCGACGCGGGGGTGCTGGGCCCTTTAGGCACGCGGCTAAGGCCGGGAGGCATCGTGGGCGACGAGACCTTGGAGGAGATCAGGGCTGCGCTCGACGCCGTGGCCGAACGGCTCGCCGACGCCGCCTACGACTGCCTTCGGGCACAGCTGCGCCGGGGAGCCAAACCTTCCAGGGCCGATCCGGACCTCGTGCGCGAGAAGCTGCTGTCGCGGGCCCGCAACGCGGTCGAACGCGCCTCGTCGCTCGTGGCACAGGCCGAACGCGCCGTCACGCGGGCGGGCGACGAGGCCCCCGACGCCCCCGACTGAGCGCTCAGCCGCAGGCGGGCCAGGAGTTGATGGTGTCGATGAGCATGCGCAGCCGGCCGTGGGAGCGCCGGTCGAACTCGAGGGCGAGGCGCTTCAGTTCCAGGTGGTCGCGACCCGCTCGCTCCGGGGGCAGGGGACCGGTCCTCCAGATGCCCTTCGGTGAGCAGATGTCGGCGAACTCGGTGTTGAGCGCGGCCAGCTCCCCGTCGGTTGGGGCGAAGCGGCAGCGGATGACCATGGTCGTTCCGACAAAGCGCCGGGAGTGGTAGTTGCGGTAGAAGCCAAGGATCTCATCGACGGCCACTCCGACATCGTCGGTGATGCGGTACAGGGCGGCGTCGTCGGGGTCCACAAGACCCCTTCGCATCACCTCACCGTTCAAGAACGCCGCGAGCTGCTCCCAGTACGGGTCGCCCGGAAGGTCCAACAGGACGATCGGCGCAGGCTCGGCCTTGCCCGTCTGAAGCAGCGTGAACAGCTCGAAGGACTCGTCCAGGGTCCCGAAACCGCCCGGCAGCACCGCGAACGCGGACGACTCCTTCATCAACATGAGCTTTCGTGTGAAGAAGTACTTCATCTCCACGAGGCGACCCTCGGCGGCGAGCTGGGGGTGCGAGACGGTCTCGAACGGGAGGCGGATCTCGACGCCGAGGGACATGTCGGTGCCGGCGCCGTCGGCTCCGGCAGCCATGATGCCGGGACCGGCTCCCGTGACCACGAGCCACTTCTCATGGGCCATGCGGGCGGCGAGGTCCGTAGCCTGAGCGTAGAGGGGGTCGGACACCGCCGTTCGCGCCGAGCCGAACATGGTCAGCTTCGGGATGCCCCGATAGTGCGAGAAGAGCTCGAAGGCCCGCTCCATCTCGTCGAGCGCCGAAGCAGCGATCTTGAGGTCCAGCCGGCTGGCGTCGATGCGGGCGAGCGAGAGGCCCGTCACGAGGATGTCGCGGAGCAGGTCGCGGTTCCCCCGCGCGCCGACCAGGTCCAAGAGCTCGGCCACACGGCCTTCGATCTCCTCGCCGAGGCCGGCGGGCGCTGTCGGGGTCATCGCTCAGACGGCCGTTTTCACGACACGTCCGTAAAGGGTCGTGCGCTGCTCGAGGGGGCGCCCGAGCGAGGCGGCGAGCTCGCGGAAGTCCGACTCGTGCATCTCTTGACCGTGTTTGGCTCCTGCCGCCCGTGAGATGTTCTCGTCCATGAGGGTCCCACCCAGATCATTGCACCCGGCGCTGAGCAGCTGCCGGGCGCCCTCGAGGCCGATCTTCACCCAGCTCGCCTGGATGTTGTCTATCCAGCCCCGGTAGGCGATGCGGCCCACGGCGTGCATCAAAAGCGCCTCGCGGAACGTCGGGCCCCGGCGTGCCTTCTTCTGGAGGTAGATCGGCGATGCCATATGGACGAAGGGGAGGGGGATGAACTCGGTGAAGCCGCCCGTCTCCTTTTGCACGGCGCGCGTGCGCACGATGTGGCGCGCCCAGTAGAGGGGCTCCTCGACGGCCCCGAACATGATCGTCACATTGGAGCGCAGGCCGACGCTGTGGGCCACGCGGTGGACCTCGAGCCAGCGCTCGGTGTTGATCTTGTCGGGGCAGAGCACCGACCGGACCTCGTCGTCGAGGATCTCCGCGGCGGTGCCGGGCAAGGTGCGCAGGCCCGCTTGCTTGAGGCGTGCCAGGTAGCTCTCCAGGGGCTCGCCGAGGCGACGCGCCCCCTCATGGACCTCGAGGGCGGTGAAGGCGTGGATATGGATGGTGTCCGAACCGGCCCGCACAGCTCTCAGCACCTCGAGGTAGTACTCGCCGTCGAAGTCGGGGTGGATCCCACCTTGGAGGCAGACCTCGGTGGCGCCCGCCTGCTCGGCCTCGATGACGCGCCGCGTGATCTCGTCGATCTCGAGCAAATAGGGGCTGCCCCGCAGGTTCAACGAGAGCGGGCCCTTGGAGAAGGCGCAGAACCGGCATTTGAAGGTGCAGACGTTGGTGTAGTTGATGTTCCGGTTGGCAACGAAGGTGACGACGTCGCCGACCGATGTGCGGCGGAGCTCGTCGGCAACCTCCGCCACGGCGGCCACCTCGGGACCGCGCGCCCTGAAAAGCGTGACGATCTCCTGCTCACCCACCTCCTGGCCGAGCAGGACACCGGTCAGCACCTCCCCCACGGGCCCGCGCGAGCCTGCCGGCGCTGCGGGTTTCCCCCGGCCCCCGGCGCCGGGCGCGCCGCGCAGGCGCCCAGGCCCTGAGGCCCGGTCCAAGAGATCCGGTGGCGCCACATCGCCACCGGAGCACCAGTCCGAGTCCCTTGCCAGGCCTTCGGCGTCGGAGTGGTCCAGCACCGCGTGGCGCAGGTCCGGGGCGAGGAACCTGTCGTTGGCCCACTCTGGGTGCACGGCGAGACGGGGGGCGAGCACATGGTGGTGGCGCTCGGTCACGTGCCGCAGGCGCTCGAGCGCAGGCCAGGCGCGCTCGGGGTTCACGTGGTCGGCGGTCACGGGCGACACCCCGCCCCAGTCGTCGATACCGGCCTCGAGAAGGGTGGAGAAGTCCTCGGTCAGGTTGGGCGGTGCCTGGAGGTGGACCTCGGGGGGCAGCAGTATCCGGGCGGCGGCGATCGACCAGAGGTGCTCGTCTCTGGGACAGGGCTCCACGGCGTGCATCGCCGTGGCGGGCTTGGGGAGGAAGTTCTGGACGATCACCTCCTGGACGTGGCCGTAGCGGGCCTGAGTGGCGGCTATCGCCCGCAGGGCGACGAGACGCTCGGCCCGGGTCTCGCCTATGCCCACGAGGATGCCTGTCGTGAAGGCGATCTCAAGGCGGCCGGCCGCCTCCAGGGTCGCGAGCCGTCGCGCGGGCGTCTTGTCCGGGGAGGCCCGGTGGCAGGCGAGGCGGTCGGCGAGGGACTCGAGCATCATGCCCTGGCTCACCGCCACCTCGCGAAGCTGGGCGAGCTCGTCCTCGTGGAGCGCGCCGGCGTTGGCGTGCGGCAGGAGGCCGGTCTCGGCTCGCACGAGGCGGCAGCACTCCGTGAGGTAGTCCACGGTCGAGGCGTAGCCGTGAGCCTTGAGCCAGTCACCGGCAGCCGGGTAGCGGAGCTCCGGGCGCTCCCCGAGGGTGAACAAGGCCTCGTGGCAGCCCGCCTCGGCGCCGGCGCGGGCGATGGCGAGCACCTGGCTCTGGTCCAGGTAGGCGGCCGTGAGGCGAGCGGGCGGTTTGGCGAAGGTGCAGTAGCCGCAGCGGTCCTGGCAGAGCATGGTGAGGGGTATGAAGACCTTCGGGGAGAAGGTGACCCGCGAGCCGTAACGCAGATCGCGGATCCGGCGCGCCATGGCCAGTAGCTCTGCGGGAGCGGCGGCGAGCAGCTCCTCGTCGGTCACGTCGCGGACGCCGTCGCACACGAGGCTGTCCGCGGTCCTCGAGTTTCGGGCCGTGTCGGGCATGGACTCACCCTAGGGCGGGGGATCCCTCGCCGATCGCGCCCGGGTCGCACAGCCAGAGCACCCGACCGGCCCGCACCGCCGTGGCGGGGATGTCCTCGCTGCGGAACACCCGGGACAAGGCCACGTGTTTGTCGGCTCCGGCGACGGTGAAGACCACCAACCGGGCGCGGGCTATCCCGGCGAAGGTCAAGGTGAGCCGCTCGTGGCGATTGCGGCCCGAAGGGTCGACGTTGTGGGCCACGAGCCGGCTCGCCGGGGCCGAGAGAGCGGCCGAGCCCGGGAACAACGAGGCGGTGTGGCCGTCGGGGCCGAGCCCGAGATGGACGAGATCGAGGTGCGGGCGCGCGGCTATCACGGCCTCGTAGGTCCCGGGCGGGGCCTCGCAGTCCATCGGCAGGAAGGCCGGCCGCGGCGCTACGCGCTCGACGAGCGCCCCGCGGATCATGGCCTGGTTCGCGTCGGGGTCGTCCGGCGGCACGCACCGCTCGTCACCCACCAGGCACTCGACCCTGCTCCAGTCGATACCGCTGCGCGTAGCGAGCTCCTCGTAGCACTCGCGGGCAGTGGAGCCGCCCGAGAGCACCAGGCTGAAGCTGTCGTCGCGCACGGCGTGGGCATCGGCGATCGCCCCCGCGGCGACGTCCGCGAACGCGCCCGGCACGTCGTCTACCACGCGCACTTCGCCGTAGGGGACCTTCGGCTCAGCGGGGAGCGACACTCAGGGGTTCACCCATTCGTAGCCGTCGGGCTCCAACAGGCGCGCCGCCTCGAGCGGGCCCCAGCTGCCCGCGCTGTAGAGCGACAGGTGCGGGTACCCCTCCGCGAACGCCTCCTGGAGCGGTTCGAGAAGGCGCCAGGCCTGTTCCACCTCGTCGGTGCGGATGAACAAGGTGGGGTCGCCGATCATGGCGTCGAGCAGGAGCCGTTCGTAGGCCTCCGGCGGATCGGTCCCGAAGGCGTCCTTGTAGGAGAACTCCATGCCCACGGTGCGTACGCGGTAGTCCTGACCGGGCACCTTGGCCCCAAAACGCAGCGTTATGCCCTCGTCGGGCTGGATGCGCAAGATGAGCGCGTTCGGCTGCAGCCCTCGGGTGAGCTTGCCGGCGAAGGGCAGGTGAGGGGGCCGCTGGAACACCATCACGACCTCGGTGGACCGTTTGGCGAGGCGTTTTCCTGTGCGGATGAACACCGGTACGCCGGCCCAGCGCCAATTGTCGACCGTGAGCCGCATGGCGACGAACGTCTCGGTCGTCGAGTGCGGGTCGACGCCCTCCTCCTCCCGGTATCCGGGCACGCTCTTGCCGTCGATCGTGCCCGCTGTGTACTGGGCCCGCACGACCGCCGTGCCGACCTCGTCCACGCGGGGCGCCATGATCGAGCGCAGCAGTTTGACCTTCTCGTCGCGGATGGAGGTCGGGTCCATCGTGGCCGACGGTTCCATCAAGGTGAGGGCCAGTACCTGCATGACGTGGTTCTGGACGATGTCGCGCAGCGCCCCGGCGCTCTCGTAGAACGAGCCCCGGTGCTCCACGCCGAGAGACTCTGCCACCGTGACGTGCACGTGGCCGACGTAGCGCCGGTTCCAGACCGGCTCGAAGATCGAGTTGGCAAAACGCAGGGCAAGGACGTTCTGCACCGTCTCCTTGCCCATGTAGTGGTCGATGCGGTAGATCTGCGGCTCGTCGAAGCACTCGTGCAGGGTCTCGTCGAGCGCCATCGCCGTCTCGAGGTTGCGGCCGAAGGGTTTCTCGATCACGAGCCGCGTGAACTTGCCCCCCGGACCCGGACGGTTGAGCCCGTGGCGGGCCAGGCCGCGGGCGACCTCACCGAAAAGCGCCGGGATGGTGGCCAGGTAGTAGATCCGGTTGCCGGCGGTGCCGCCGCCACCCTTGGCCTCGTCGAGCTCGGCGAGGATCTCGGTGATCTTCTCGAAGGTGGCGTCGTGGTCGTAGTTCCCGCTCACGTAGCGGAACTGCTTGACCAACTCGGCCCAGGCGGGCTTGGCGTCTGGGACCGCTTCGAGGCAGTGGCGGCGGAACTCGTCATCGGTCCACTTGGTCCTCGCCACGCCGACGAGGACGAAGCCGTCCGCGAGGGACCCGTTGCCGGCCAGCGAGGCCAGGGCCGGCAGGAGCTTTCGCGCCGTCAAGTCGCCCGATGCGCCGAACATCACCAGCGCGAGCGGCGGGGCCTTTGCCTGAGAGCGCTCCGCCATCACGAGGAAGCCTTCTGCGAGGCCCGCACGACGGCGTGGCCCCCGAACTGGTTGCGCAAGGCGGCGAGCAGCCGTAACCCGTAGGAGTTCTTCTCGCGGCTCTCGAAGCGCCTGAACAGCGAGGCGGCGATCACCGGGACCGGCACGTTGCGCTCGAGGGCGGCCTCGAGTGTCCAACGCCCCTCCCCCGAGTCGACGACGAACGGCTCGATGTCCTCGAAACCGGCTCCCGGCCGCAGTGCCAGCTCGGTGAGCTCGAGCAGCCAGGACCGGACCACCGAGCCGTAGCGCCAGATCGAGGCGATCTCGTGCAGGTCGAGGTCGAACTCTGTGGCCGTGGACATGATCTCGAAGCCTTCGGCATAGGCCTCCATGAGCCCGTACTCGATGCCGTTGTGCACCATCTTGACGAAGTGGCCGGCGCCGACGCCCCCTACATGGGCGTAACCGCCCTCAGGTGCGAGGGCGAGGAAGACGGGCTCCGCGATGGCGACGGCCTCGGGGCTGCCCCCGACCATGATGCAGTAGCCGTTCTCCAGGCCCCACACGCCCCCCGAGGTGCCGGCGTCCACGAAGTGGATGCCCGTCCGGGCGAGCGCTTCGGCGTACGGGAGGGCTTCTTTGTAGTTCGAGTTGCCCCCGTCGATCACGAGGTCCCCCGCTTGCAGGAGCCGGCCTAGGGAGCTGACGGTGTCCTCGGTGGGCTCGCCCGCCGGCACCATCACCCAGGCCACGCGCGGCGGCGACAGCTTGGCGGCCAACTCCTCGAGGCTCGAGGCGGTGTCGGCGCCGTAAGCGGCCACGGCGGCGCGCGCCTCGGCCCCGAGGTCGAAGCCGACCACCTCATGGCCCTTTTCGATCAGGCGCCGGCTCATGTTGGCGCCCATTTTGCCGAGCCCGACCATGCCGATCTTCATCGTCCGCTTCCTTCCTTCGTGTCGGTGTTCCCGCCCCCGCTCATGCGATCTCGTCCAGCTGGTCGAGCTCGACCCGGATCACCCGCCTGCCGTGGGTCAGGAGGCTCTCGTGGTCTCCGATCGACTGTGCATTGATGAGGGTGGGGAAGTCGTAAGGCTCACCGGGGATCGACAGCTGGGCGGAGGGTGCCGACCGGACGAGCTGGACGGCGACGACGCTGTTCGGCCCGCCTTTGTGGAGTTGTCCCGTCGAGTGCAAGAAGCGGGGCCCGTAGCCGACGGTCACGGCCATCTGCCCGTTCGCGTCCCGCACGCGGCGCCGGAGCGCTTCGAGCTGGGCGTCCTGGCCGAAGGGCAGATAGGCCTGGATGGACACATAGTCGTGCGGGCGGACCTGAGCGGCGATGAGGGCCATGAGGTCCTCGGGCGCCGACGCCTCGAGCGCGGGGAGGGGGAGGGCACCCAGCACCTTCAGGGTGTTCGCCTTCGACTCGGCCACGTTGGGCTCGTCGAACGGGTCGATGGAAAGGGTGTGGCCGGCGATGGCGACGGCCAGCTCGAAGCGGAAGAACTCCGCTCCCAGATCTCCCGGCTCGCCGATCGTGACGGGGATCACGTGCCTGTCGTCCCCCGTTTCCTGCTCGGTGGTCGGCACGGGCACGCAACCACGGCCGTTCTTGCCCGTCGATTCGGCGATGAGCTGCTCGACCCACAGGCCGAAGGAACTGGTCGGCTCGCCCACGACGATGGTGGTCTTGTCGCGCCCCGACAGTGCCGCCGCGCCCATCTCCTCGCCGAGCGCCACAGCCTCCTCCCGGTCGGCGTCCAAAGCCCGTTCGCACAGCTCGGCCACGTCGTAGCCCATGAGGGCAGCGGGGACCAGGCCGAAGAACGACAGCACCGAATAGCGCCCGCCGATGTCGGGTGGGTTCTCGAACACGTGCCGGATACCCAGCTCGCCGGCCTCTCGGGCCAGAGGCGTGCCTGGATCGGTGACGACCGCGTAGCGGGAGGGATCGCCGACGCGGCTGCGGGCATAGGCGAAAAGGACGTTCGGCTCGAGGGTCGTGCCGGATTTCGAGGAGACGATGATGAAGGCATCCTCGAGCGGCAGGCCGGCGACAGTGGAAGGGTCCGTCGTGTCGCACACGATGACGCGCCGGTCCTGGGCGCCGGTGAGGTTCGCCCTCACCGCGGCGAGGACGGCGGGCCCGAGCGAGGAACCGCCCATGCCCAACAGCACGATCGTGTCCTCGTCGACGCTGGCGGCGAAGCTCTTCAAGGTCCGCGCGTTGTCGAGCATGCTCCTCGGCGTGGCGAGCCACCCGAGCCGGTTGGGGGCCACGTTGCCGTCGGGCCAAAGCGTGTGGTCCCGGGCCCAGAGTCGGGCCAGTAACTCCGATGTCAACGGGACGTCTCCATCGCCTCCGCCTTCTCGTGCAAGGTGCCGAGCAGGTCGTCGAAGGAGGCCGCGAAGGCCGCCACGCCTTCGGTCTCGAGGACGGCCGCGACATCCGCGACGTCGATCCCGCACTCGGCCAGGCTCTCGAAGCTCGCCTCGGCGGCTTTGAGGTCGGCCTCGGTGATCGGCTCGACACGCCCGTGGTCCAGGTAGTGCTCGAGCGTCTCTTCCGGCATGGTGTTGACGGTGTTGTGGGCGACGAGGGTGTCGACGTACAACAGGTCGGGATAAGCCGGGTTCTTCGTGGAGGTGGAGGCCCAAAGGGGTCGTTGCGGACGCGCCCCGGCCCTCGCGAGCGCCTCCCAACGGGGCCCCGCGAACAGCTCGAGGTACACCTTGTAGGCGAGCCGGGCCTGGGCGACGGCGGCCTTGCCACGCAGGCCGAGAGCCGCCGTGGCAGTCGGCGAGCCCGCTTGCTCCTTGGCGATCTGTTCCAGACGGCGGTCCACCTCGGTGTCGACGCGGCTGACGAAGAACGACGCCACCGACGCCACCTTGGAGGCGTCCCCGCCGTGTGCGACGAGCTCCTCGAGCCCTGAGATATAGGCCTCGATGACCTCGCGGTAACGCTCGAGGGAGAAGATCAAGGTCACGTTGATGCTCCGGCCCTCGGCGATCAGGACCCGGATGGCTCCGAGGCCCTCGCGTGTGGCCGGGATCTTCACGAGCAGGTTCGCCTGGGCGATGCGCTCGTGGAGCTGGCGGGCGGACTCGATCGTCCGGGCGGTGTCGTGGGCGAGGAGCGGTGAGACCTCTATCGACACGAAACCATCACCGCCGGCGCTGTCGTCGAACACGGGGCGGAGCACCGCGAGCGCCCCGGAGACGTCCGCGATCACGAGGTCCCAGTAGGCCTCCTCGACGCTGTGGCCCCGGGCCAAAGCGGCGGAGAACTCCGCGTCGTAGTCGGCGCTGGCGGCGATCGCCTTGGCCATGATGGTCGGGTTCGAGGTCAGCCCTCGCACACCCGCGCTGACGAGCTCGGCCAGGCGGCCGGAGGTCAGGTAAGAGCGCTTCAGATTGTCGAGCCAGGGGCTCTGGCCCCCGGCCTCGTAGAGGTCGTGCAGTCTCGTCATTTCTCTCCCAACTATCGGGCCCGATTCGCGAGCAGCTCGCGGGCTTTCTGGGCGACGTGATCGGCCGTGAAGCCGAACTTCTCCATGTTCACCGATCCCGGTGCCGAAGAACCGAACCGGTCGATGGCGATGGTCGCGTCGGCGTAGCGCTCCCACCCGAACGAGGTCGCGGCCTCGACCGCCAGCCGGGGGACCCCCGGTGGCAGCACCTGATCGCGATACCCCGCTTCCTGTTCGGCAAACAGCTCCCAGCTCGGGAACGAAACGACCCGAGCACCGATGCCCTCAGGCGCAAGGAGGCCCGCGGCTGCGAGGCAGAGCTGGACCTCGCTCCCGGTCCCGATGAGCACGATGTCGAGGGGGGAGCCTGCGTGCACGAGGACGTAGGCACCGTGGGCGACACCCTCGCCGGCGAGGACGCCGGTCTCGGCGAGCACGGGCAGGTCCTGGCGGCTCAGCACTAGCGCCGTCGGCCCGATCGAGTCGACGGCTATCTCCCACGCGGCGGCTGTCTCGTTGGCGTCGGCGGGCCGTATCACACGCAGGCCCGGCATGGCCCGCAGTGATGCGAGCTGCTCGATGGGCTGGTGCGTCGGGCCGTCCTCGCCGAGGCCGACCGAGTCGTGGGTGAAGAAGTACACGACGTGGGCCCCAGAGAGGGCCGCGAGGCGCACGGCCGGGCGGCAGTAGTCGCTGAAGACGAAGAACGTGCCCCCGACGGGCAGCACGCCTCCGTGCAGCGCCATCCCTGTCATCGAGGCCGCCATGGCGTGCTCACGGATGCCGAAGTGGAGCTGGGCACCTCCAGGATGGCCACGGGACTGGATCTCTGCGGCGGCACCGAGGTCGGTGCCCGTGTTGCCCGTGAGGTCGCCGGCGCCCACGACAAGGCCCGGGATCTTCCCGCTCGTGGCTGTCAGGCACTTGTTGATGGCCTTGCGTGTGGCCAGCTTCGTGCCCGCCTCGAAGCTGGGCAGGCTCTCGGCCCAGCCCGCAAGGCCGCCCCCGCGGAGGCAGGCCTCGAAGCGCTCCCGGTCGCCGACCGAGACCGCTTGGCGCTTCTCCCAGGCCTCGCGCTCGGCCCGGCCGCGTCGTGCCCGCTCCCCGTAGAAGGCGGGCACCTCCTCGGGGAGGTAGAAATCCTGCTCGGGCAGGCCCAGCAGGGCCTTGGTGAGGCGTATCTCCTCGGCGCCGAGCGGCTCTCCATGCGCCTCTTTGGTGTCGGTGCGGTGGGGCGAGGGCCAGCCGATGTGGCTGCGCAGCACCAGCAGCGACGGACGGTCCGCTTCGGCCATGGCGCGGCGCAGCCCCGCCTCGAGGGCGTCGAGGTCGTTGGCCACCTCCCCGAGGGTCTCGACGTGCCAGCCGTAGGCCTGGAAGCGTTTAACGACGTCGTCGGAGCAGGCGAGCTCGGTGGGACCGTCGATCGTGATGTGGTTGTCGTCGAAGACGTACACGAGGTGCCCGAGGCCGAGATGGCCCGCGAGAGAGGCCGCCTCGTGGCTCACGCCCTCCATCAAGTCCCCGTCCCCGCAGGTCGCGAAGATGTGATGGTCGATCGACTCCGGCCCGAAGTGGGAACGCAGGAAGCGCTCGGCGACGGCCATGCCGACGCCGTTGGCGAATCCCTGCCCCAGGGGCCCAGTGGTGACCTCGACACCGGCCAGGGTGCGGACCTCCGGGTGACCCGGAGTGCGCGACCCCCATTGGCGGAACTGCTCGATGTCCTTTAAGTCGAGCCCGTAGCCGTTGAGGAACAGCATCGAGTACAACAGCATCGACGCGTGCCCGTTGGAGAGGATGAACCGGTCCCGGTCGGGCCAGTCGGGGTGGCTTGGGTCATGGCGCATGACGCGCGAGAACAGGACGTGGGCGAGCGGCGCGAGCGCCATCGCCGTCCCGGGGTGGCCGCTGTTGGCACGCTGGACGGCGTCCATGGAAAGGCCGCGGACGACGTTGACACAGAGTTGTTCCAGATCGGATTCAGGCATTGACCCTAAGACTATGCACGGCGGGCGGGCCGTGGGGTCAGCTGATCGGCGACGGTGACGAGGCCTTCACCAAGCGGGTCTCGCTGAGGCGCACGGTCGCCATCCGCGCTCGCGCCATGAGCCGGATCACCCACCAGGCGGGGTCGATCTCGTGCCGGCCGAGTGCCAGGTTCGCGGAGGTCGGCGCGGCGTGATGGTTGTTGTGCAAGCCCTCCCCGCCGGTCACAAAGGCGAGCCACTGGTTGTTGAAGGCTGTGTTCGGGTAGCTCTTGGTCCCGAAGCTGTGGCCGACGGCGTTGATGGCGGCGTTGAGCGCCAGGTAGCTCAGGGCGTGCACGGCGGCGGCCAGGAGACCGATGCGCCAGCCGAGCGCGAGGCACAGCCCGGCGATGCCGATGCCGAGGCCGATGAAGGCGTGATCGAACAAGAGCTTGTCCCAACGGTCCGCGGGGAGGTCCTTGGCATAGCGCTCGGTCGTCTGACCGTCCCGAGCGACCTTGCGGTAGAGGGCGGCGTTGGTCAGCTGCACCCGCCAGAACCCGAGCAGAACGGGGGAGTGCGGGTCGCCCGGGACGTCGGTGAAGGCGTGGTGGCGGCGGTGGACGGCGACCCACTGGCGGGGCCGGATGCCCGTCATGAGCCAGATCAGCACGCGAAACACGGCCCGGACAGACGGGCGAAGAGCGATCGCCCGGTGCGACAGCGCCCGGTGCAGGTAGATGGTCGTGCAGAAGAGCGCGAGCTGGCTGAGCGCCAGCCCCACGATGACAGCGAGGAGAGGTCCCGGCACGCTTGAAGGGTATCAGCGGCGACCTACCGTCTGGTAGGTAGGCTTCAAGAATGTCGAGCCCACGTGATCCGGCCGCGGGCGAGACCGGGCGGCACAAGTCCACGAGCGTTCTCCCGCCGCACCTGGCCCGGCAGCCCGGTGTCCCGACGCGCCAGGCGATCCTCGACGCCGCGCTCTGGTGCTTCGCCGAACACGGCTTCGAAGGGACCTCCCTCAACGACATCTCGCAGCTCGTGGGCATCCGCCGTCCGAGCCTCTTGCATCACTTCGCCTCCAAGGACGCGCTCTATCGCGAGGTGGTGGAGGCTTCCTTCTCGGACTGGCTCGCGCGCGTCGGCGAGGCGATCGACAGGCCGCGAGACGGCTGGGAGCAAGTCGACCGGGTGCTCACGACCGGCTTCCGGTTCTTCGCCGAGAGCCCTGAATTCGTGCGCCTCGTCCGGCGAGAGGCGCTCGAAGGTGGCGGGCGCGTGGCCCGGGAGCTCGGCGTCGCCCTCCGCCCCATGCTGGAGCGAGCGGTCAGCTTCTTCGAGCGTGAGATGTCCGCCGGCCGGTTCCGATCCCATGACGCGCAGCAGCTCGTTCTGACCGGCTACGGGGCGCTGCTCACTTATTTCAGCGACGTTCCTTTCCTCGAGGCCCTGCTCGGGACCGAGCCCTTGGGACAGCCCGAGCTCGACCGGCGGCTGGCGCACCTGCGCGAGTTCTTCCGCGCCGCCCTCGAGCCCTGAGCCGGGCCTGCGCCCCCGGGCCGGAGCCAGGCGGGCACAGCGCGGTCGCTGCAGTGGGACAGACAGATCCGCGCCTCAGGCGCAATGGCTAGCGGTTCGTCGGCCGGACCGATAACCTGCGGTTTCATGTCGGGAAAAGGTGACGGCAAGCACGCCAGTCCGCGGGAAGAGGGAGCCGAGCTCTTCGACCTTCTCCGTCGATACGTGATCCAGGAGACGATCACGCCCATCCGCACGGTCGGGCGGACCCTGCTGTTCGGGGGGGCGGCGGCGACATTGCTGGGCCTGGGTACCGTTCTGCTGCTGCTCGGGGTGCTCCGGGTGCTCCAGACCGAGACGGGCAGGGCCTTTGCCGGCACCTGGTCGTGGGTGCCGTACCCGATCACCGCGATCCTCGGGCTGGTCGTGGTGGGCGGCTTCGGGTTCGCGCTCCTGCGCTCTCGCGGCAGGGCCGCGGCGAAAAGAGGGTAGGAGTATGAAGCGATCGGAGGCAGGGTGATGAGGATCCGGCTGGTCCGACAGTTGCTGTTGGCGAGCGAAGAACCGGGACGCGTGAAGCTGTCCGACGTGGAGCAGAAGCTTCGTGAGCTCGGCACGAACGCGCAGTCCTTGGCGGCCGACGCGGCGCCGCCCGCGATCGGCGCCATGGTGGCAGCCGGGGTGATCGCCGTGGCGGCCGTCTACTTGCTCGGCCGCCGCCGCGGCGCCCGGCGGGCTTCGGTGCTCGAGATCCGTCGCGTGTGACCGTGCGCGGCTGGGACAGGGGCTGGCGTGGGTAGCTATCTCGACCGCTGGGCGCGCCAGCTCATAAGGCGTGGCATCCGGTCGGGCCTGATCGAGGGGAGCAACCTGTGGCTCTCGATCGGGGCCATCGCCTGGCTCTTGCGATTCCTCGCCCGAAGGCCCTCTCCCATGGTGAGCGTCGAACAGCTCCGCCTCGGTGAGTCGGTTGTCGTCAGTCACGTCCCGGCTCCTGCGCGCTCGAGGCGGGCGAGGCGCAAGGCCGCTTCCAAGGCGGCCAAGCTCGAGCAGGCCAGGGCGAGAGCGCAGGCCAAACGCGAGGCGAGCCGGCGCTACGCCCGCGCCATGAACAAAGCAGCCCAGGCACAAGCCGAGAAGGAGGCCAAGAGGGCACGGGCCCAGGCACGCTCGAAGGCGGGCCGGCGACCCGGCCCCGCTGACGGGTCCGTTGGCCGTCGTCCGGAAGGGGACATGAAGGAGCCGGCGTGAGCGCCGGGGCGTCGCCGGTGCGGGGCCGGCCGCTCGCAGCCGGCGAGCGGGTCATGTTGATCGACCGGAAGGACCGCCGCTATCTCGTCACGCTGCAGCCGGGCCGCTCGTTCCAGTCGCATGCCGGCGTCGTCGAGCACGACAGTGTGATCGGCCGACGCGAAGGCGAGGAGGTCGAGGCGCACCAACGTGACGGCCGGGTCACATCCTCGGCCCGGTATCTGGTGCTGCGCCCCACCCTCGCCGACGTCGTCGTCGGGATGCCGCGGGGCGCCCAGGTGATCTACCCGAAGGACCTCGGCGCCATCCTCATGGCGGCGGACATCTTCCCGGGGGCCAGGGTGCTTGAAGCCGGAGTCGGCTCGGGCGCGCTCTCGATGGCGATGTTGCGCGCGGGCGCCGTCATCACCGGCTACGAGCTGAGGGCGGACTTCGCCGAGCGGGCAAGAGCGAACGTGGAGGCCTTCCTCGGCCCGGACCAGCCGTACTCGGTGCTCGAGCGCGACGTCTACCTCGGCATCGACGCCGAAGGCCTCGACCGCGTCGTGCTCGACTTGGCCGAGCCGTGGCAGGTGGTGGCGCACGCGCAAAGGGCGCTTCAACCCGGCGGGATCTTCTTGGCTTACCTACCGGGCATCAACCAGACGGCGGAGTTGCGCGCCGCGTTGGAGCACAGCGGGTTCGCCATGGCGGAAACCTTCGAGATCATGCGGCGCACCTGGCACATCGAAGGGCGCTCGGTGCGGCCCGACCACCGGATGGTGGCACACACCGGCTTCATAACCTCCGCCCGCCTGCTGGTCCGCTGAGCGGCCACCGCGCGGCGTCAGGCGGGCGGAAAGCGGCTGCCCGCCTGCTACTCGGTGACGATGAAGATGCACTCTCCGGGGCACTCTTCGGCGGCCTCGGTGACGGCGTCTTCCAGCTCGGAGGCGACACTCGCCATCTGTGAGGAGCCACCGGGCTCGTTGAGGACGGCATCGCCCTGCTTGACGTAGGCCAGACCGTCATCGAGGAGAGTGAACACGGCGGGACAGATCTCCTCGCAGAGGCCATCTCCCGTGCAGAGGTCCTGGTCGATCCACACCTTCATCAGCTACTCATCTCCCCGGAGCGTTTTGCCGCCTTCGACCACAACAAGTCACGGCCGCTCCCTCGTCTCGCGTGAAGCTTACGGTCACCGCCGCCTCACGTGGCGCAACGTAACGACGCGCCCGTATGGTGTCAAACTCACCCGGCACCGGTGTAGGGTCCCGACGGGGGGCGAAGAACGCGCCGTTCGAGGAGGTGGTGACGCCGATGGAAAGTGGTGGAGAGGACGGGTTCCCCGCAGACGAGGACGATCTGGAGGAGCTGCACCGCCGGGCCGAGCAGGCCGAGGACGAGATCACCGAGCTGCGCCGGCGGCTGCAGGAAGCCCCCGGGAGGGTGCGCACGCTCGAGGAGAGGTTGCTCGAGACAAAGGGGCAGCTCGCCCACGCGGTCTCCCAGAACGAGAAGCTGACCTTTACGCTCCAGCAGGCGAAAGAGCACATCGCCGCTTTGCGTGAGGAGGTGGACAAGCTCACCCAGCCTCCCTCGGCCTACGGCACGTACTTGAGCGGGAATGACGACGGGACCGCCGACGTCATCTCGAGCGGTCGCAAGATGCGGGTCGCGATCCACCCCGGACTCGATGCCGAGGCACTGCGCAAGGGACAAGAGGTCGTCCTCAACGAGTCCCTCAACGTCGTGCTGGCGCGCGACCCCGAGCTGGGCGGCGAGGTCGTCTCGGTGCTGGAGGTGCTCGAGGACGGGCGCCGCGTGCTGATCGTCGGGAGGGCCGACGAGGAGCAGGTGGCAGAGATCTCCGAGTACCTTTCCGGCGTCAAGCTGCGCGCCGGTGACTCGCTGCTGTTGGACCCGCGCACGATGCTGCTCTATGAGAAGTTGCCCCGCCCCGAGCTCGAGGAGGTCGTGCTCGAGGAGGTGCCGGACGTCACCTACGGCGATATCGGCGGCCTCGACAGCCAGATCGAGGCCATCACCGATGCGGTGGAGCTGCCCTACCTGCATCGGGAGCTGTTCGCGGAGTACCGCCTGCAGGCGCCGAAGGGAATCCTGCTCTACGGCCCTCCCGGCTGCGGGAAGACCCTGATCGCGAAGGCAGTGGCGAACTCGCTGGCCAAAAAGGTCGCCGAGCAGACCGGCAACTCGCGCGTCACGAGCTACTTCCTCAACATCAAGGGCCCCGAGTTGCTGAACAAGTACGTGGGCGAGACCGAGCGCCAGATCAGGCTCGTGTTCCAGCGTGCGAGGGAGAAGGCGGAAGAAGGGGTGCCGGTCATCGTCTTTTTCGACGAGATGGACTCGCTCTTTCGCACCCGTGGCAGTGGCATCTCCTCCGACATGGAGTCCACGGTCGTGCCGCAGCTCCTAGCGGAGATCGACGGGGTCGAGGCGCTTCGCAACGTGATCGTGATCGGGGCCTCCAACCGCGAGGACCTGATCGACCCGGCGATACTGCGCCCGGGGCGCCTTGACGTGAAGATAAAGATCGAGCGGCCCGATGAGAGCGCGGCCCAGCAGGTCTTCTCCCGTTACCTGATCAACAGCCTGCCGCTCGACCGGACCGATGTGGCCGTGCTCGGTGGCGGCGATCCTGACAAGGCCGTCGCCGTGATGATCGAGGAGACGGTCCAAGAGATGTACCGGGCCGACGACGAGAACCGGTTCTTGGAGGTCACATACCAGAACGGGGACAAAGAGACGCTGTATTTCAAGGACTTCTCCTCCGGGGCGATGATCGAGAACATCGTCCGGCGCGCCAAGAAGCTCGCCATCAAAAGGGAGATCGCCGGGGAGGGCCACGGCATCCGGCTGGCAGACATGATCGAGTCGATCAGACAGGAATACAAAGAGAGCGAAGACCTGCCCAACACCACGAACCCCGACGACTGGGCGAAGATCTCAGGCAAGAAGGGCGAGCGGATCGTCTACATCCGCACCCTGGTGGGCCAGGGCGGAGAAGAGCGCGGCGGGCGTGCCATCGAGAGGGTCGGGACCGGGCAGTATCTCTGAGCTTCGCGACCGGCGCTGCGGACCTGGCTCTGAAGGTATCCAGCCGGCCAGCTGTGGGCCACGTCGCGGTTTGGCGCGCTCGGGCGATGGGCACACCGGCGACGGTGCTGCAGACCGGGCGCGACCGTGCGGTAGCGTCCGAGAGTGGCGATAACCAAGGTCTGCGGGATCGAGACCGAGTACGGGATCCATGTGGACACCGCGGGGGACCCCAGCCCGACGACGGCGTCCTCGCTTTTGATCAACGCCTACGTCGCGCAACTCGACCGCAAGGTCGGCTGGGACTTCGAGGACGAGTCGCCCGGGCGTGACGCCCGGGGCTTCGCCCGCGAGGGCTCGATGCCGCCAGAGGTAGAGACGCACCTCGTGAACGCCGTCCTCACCAACGGCGCCCGCTACTACGTCGACCACGCTCATCCGGAGTACTCGACGCCGGAATGCTCCAACCCCCTCGAGGCCGTCGTCCACGACCGGGCCGGGGAGCTCGTTCTGCGCCGCTCGATGGAGGCCGCCAATCGCCTGCTTCCTGCGGGCGAGGAGATCGTCATCTACAAGAACAACTCCGACGGCAAGGGGAACTCCTATGGCTGCCACGAGAACTACCTGCTCGACAGGGCCCTCCCGTTCTCGAGGATTGTCCACGAGCTCACCCCGCACCTCGTGTCGCGTCAGATCTTCACCGGGGCAGGCAAGATCGGCGAGGAGGTCTCCCATGGTGGTGACACGCCGGAATTCCAGCTGAGCCAGCGTGCGGACTTCTTCGAAGAGGAGGTCGGCCTCGAGACGACGCTCAAGCGGCCGATCATCAACACCCGCGACGAGCCCCATGCCGATCCGCAGAGGTACCGACGGCTGCACGTGATAGTCGGTGACGCCAACCTCGCCGAGGTAGCCACTTTCCTCAAGCTGGGCACGACCGCCCTCGTGCTGGCGATGATCGAGGACGGCTTCCTGGCCAACCGGGACTTCAGGTTGGCTGCGCCCGTGGCTGCGATCCGGTCGGTCTCGCGCGATACGACGCTGCGAACGACCGTCGAGCTCGCCTCGGGTGGCAAGCTGAGCGCCCTCGAGCTGCAGTGGCAGCTCTACGACCTCGCCCGCAAGTACACCGCCGAACGCGGCAGCGAGGCTTTGGGCAACGACGACGTCGCCCGCCGGGTGCTGGACCGCTGGGAAGCCGTGCTCCAGGGCCTCGAGAGCGATCCGCAGTCCCTGGCGAACCAGCTCGACTGGGTGGCAAAGCTGCGCCTTGTCGAGGCGTACCGGGAGCGTCACAGCCTTGATTGGGGCGACTCGCGGCTTTATGCGCTGGATCTCCAATATCACGACCTGCGGCCCGCGAAGTCGCTCTTCGCCCGCCTCGCCATGGAACGGCTCACCGATGATGACGAGGTGGTGCGGGCCATGACCGAGCCGCCGGTGACCACGCGGGCGTACTTCCGGGGCCGATGCCTGCAGCGGTTCTCCCCGGCGATCGTCGCCGCCAACTGGGACTCGATCGTGTTCGACATCGGGGAGGACGCGCTACGCCGTGTCCCGATGATGGAGCCGCTGAAGGGGACTGCGCTCCATGTCGATACGCTCTTTGAGGGGTGCAATACTCCAGCAGAGCTGCTCAGGCGGTTGGGCTCATAAGGAACGGTGATGGCAGAGCGCGAGCTGAAGAAGCGACCGACGGCGAGCCGTGAAGCGGCGGCGGCCGAGACCGAGACCGAGGCGCCGGCGACGACCGAGCGCGGGGACAAGCTGAAGGCCGAGATCGACGACCTGCTCGACGAGATCGACGAGGTCCTCGAGAACAACGCCGAGGAGTTCGTCCGCAACTACGTCCAAAAAGGCGGCGAGTGAGCTCAGCCGCGTTTCAACAAAGGTGGCGCATATGAGCCTGCCCCTGTTTCCGTCGGGCAGCGACCCGGGGCCGAGTTTCGTCGAGCTACTGCGCCGCACGCGCCACGAAGAAGTACAAGCGCCCGCCGCCGCGCTGGCGGACATGGTCGCCACGGCGGGTCGCCACCTTTCCGGACTCGTGCCGACGTCGTTGCCCCCCGTCGTGCACGGCACCACCATCGTGGCGCTGCGCTACGACAACGGCGTCGTGGTGGCGGGAGACCGGCGCGCGACCGAGGGCAACATGATCGCCCACCGCAGCATCGAGAAGGTCTTCCCGGCCGACCGCTACTCGGCCGTCGCCATCTCCGGTGCAGCGGGCGCGGCCGTCGAGATGGTGCGCCTGTTCCAGACCCAGCTCGAGCACTACGAGAAGGTCGAAGGCAGCACCTTGAGCCTCGAGGGCAAGGCGAACCAGCTGGGTCAGATGGTCAGCGCCAACCTGCAGATGGCCATGCAGGGTCTTGTCGTCATACCGCTGTTCGCGGGCTACGACCTGCGCTTGAAAAAGGGGCGGATCTTCACTTACGACGTCACCGGGGGCCGTTTCGAGGAGACGGACTTCCACGCCACCGGGTCCGGTGGGCGAGACGCCAAGAACACCGTCAAGCTCAGCTTCCGGGAGCGGCTCGGACGCGACGAGGCGGTGGACCTTGCCGTGAACTCGTTGTACGAGGCGGCCGACGAGGACACCGCCACGGGTGGTCCGGACCCGCTCCGGGGGATCTACCCCGTGGTCGCGACGGTCGACAGCGAGGGTTATCGCCGCCTCGAGGACCCCGAGGTCGCCGAGCACTTCCGCCACATCCTGCAACGCCGCAGCGAGCGGGACGAGGGAGGCGTGCCCTCATGACGATGCCGTACTACGTGGCTCCCGAGCAGGTGATGAAGGACCGCGCGGAATATGCCCAAAAGGGGATAGCCCGGGGCCGCGCCCTTGTCGGGACGACCTATGACAACGGCGTGCTCATCGTGGCCGAGAACCCCTCGAGCACCCTGCACAAGATCAGCGAGATCTACGACCGCGTCGCGTTCGCCGGCGTGGGCCGCTACAACGAGTTCGACCAGCTTCGGGTCGCGGGCGTACGCCATGCCGACACCAAGGGCTACGCCTACTCGCGAGAGGACGTCGACGCCCGCTCGCTCGCCAACGTCTACGCGCAATACCTCGGCCAGGTCTTCACCCATGAGATGAAGCCCCTCGAGGTCGAGATCCTCGTGGCGGAGCTCGATCCGGTCGGCACGGCGCACCAGCTGTTCCACATCGCATACGACGGCACCGTGTCGGATGAGCAACGCTTCACGGTGCTCGGTGGGGAAGCTGACGCGATCACCCAGCGCATGTCTGCGAGGTTCCGCCAGGGCTGGACCCTGGCCGAGGCGGTGGCGGCATCAGTTGCGAGCCTGTCGGGGCCGGCCCGCAAGCTTCGCCCCACAGATCTCGAGGCGGCGGTGCTGGAGCACGGGCCCTGGCGCCGCTGCTTCAGGCGGGTCGACGCGGACGAGCTGGCCGAGCTGATCGCGCGGGGGGAGGCGGCCGAGCCGGCCGCAGGATCACCGGTGGAGAAGGAAACTCACCCCGAGCTCGGGACAGACGAGAACGGAGAAGGCGCACCCGGGCACGCCTAGGACGACTGCGGCGCGCCAGCGAACCCGTCGTGGCGCGGTGGCCAAGTGCCGCCGCGGCGTGCGCTCAGTGAAAGGAAGCGACGACGCCGACGAGGAGCACCAGGGCAACCATGGTGAGCACGAGAACGGTGCGCGCCCGGCGGGGACGGGCCGCGTCGGCGAGGTCGACCGGAGGTAGGTCCCAAACGCCGGGGTCGTCGGGACCCAACCCGTCGTAACGCTCATCGAAAGCGGCATCGACGGCGTCGCCGAGGAGAATGGCCTGGGCCAGCTCGAGTTGGTCGGCGTGGACGAACACCTCGACGCTGGCGGGAAGTGGATAGGGGCCGTCACTGAGGCCGCGGAGTTCCACTGGGATCCCTTCGGATCCCAGTCGCGCCGAGAGCACGTGGCCGTGGAACGAGCCCACGACAGTGGTCAAGTGGACCATGCGGTCGGATGGCTGCATCCACTTCGAGGCTACCGTGGACTTCGGTGGACCGCAGGATCTTCGGGCTCGAGAACGAATACGGCGTCACCTGCACGCTTCGCGGCCAGCGTCGCCTGAGCCCGGACGAGGTCGCCCGTTACCTGTTCCGGCGCGTCGTGAGCTGGGGACGTTCGAGCAACGTCTTTCTCGAGAACGGGGCGAGGCTGTACCTCGACGTGGGCAGCCATCCCGAGTACGCGACGCCGGAGTGCGACTCGATAGAGGACCTCGTGGCGCACGACAAGGCAGGTGAACGGATCCTCGAGGGCCTGATCGCGTCCGCCGAGTCCCGCCTGAGCGAAGAGGGTATCCGCGGCGTCATCTACCTGTTCAAGAACAACACGGACTCCGCCGGCAACTCCTACGGCTGTCATGAGAACTACCTCACGAGCCGGCGGGACGATTTCTCGCACTTCGTCCAGGTGCTCATCCCGTTCTTCGTGAGCCGTCAGATCTACTCCGGAGCGGGCAAGGTGCTCCAGACGGCCCGGGGCGCCACGTTCTGCCTTTCCCAGAGGGCCGAGCACATCTGGGAAGGGGTCTCATCGGCGACAACCCGCAGCCGGCCCATCATCAACACGAGGGACGAGCCGCACGCGGACGCGGAACGCTTCAGGCGACTGCACGTGATCGTCGGCGACTCGAACATGAGCGAGTACGCCACGTTCCTCAAAGTCGGGACCACTGCCATCCTCCTGCGCATGCTCGAGGACCCGAGCGTGGTCATCCGGGACCTCACCTTGGAGGACCCCATCAGGGCCATCCGCGAGATCAGCCACGACATCACCTGCAGGCGCGAGGTTCGCCTCGCCAACGGCCGGGAGCTCAGTGCACTGGACATACAGCGCGAATACCTGGACCGGGCCCTTCGCTACCACGAGCTGCGCGGCCTGCCCCCACTTGAGGAGCGCGCCCTTTCGATGTGGCAGCACTGCATGGAGGCCATCGAGAAGGACCCGCTCAGCCTGGAGCGCGAGTGCGACTGGGTTATCAAGTATCGCCTGGTCGAGGCCTTCCGGGCGCGCCACGAGCTCGCCCTCGGTCACCCGAAAGTGGCCCTGTTGGATCTTCAGTACCACGATGTCGACCGCCGTCGCGGGGTCTTCTACCTGCTCCAGGCCAAAGGGCGCGTGGAGCGCATGACAACCGACGAGGCCATCACCAAGGCCATGGAGTCACCGCCGGCGACCACGAGGGCGCGGCTGCGGGGCGAGTTCATACGCCGCGCCAAGGAGAAACGGCGCGATTTCACCGTAGACTGGGTGCACCTGAAGCTCAACGACCAGACGCAGCGAACGGTCCTTTTGAAGGACCCGTTCCGCTCGCACGACGAGCGCGTCGAGCGGCTCATAGAGTCGATTTAGGCTGCAGGCCAGTGACCGACGCGAGAGAGGCTTCGATGGACGCGGACAACTTGAGCGCACCCGCCGCGCCGTCGGTGCAGGAATTCCCCTCCGTGGGCAACGACTGGGCCGACCGGGCACCTGATGACCCGGTGAAACCGGCTGTCGAGGCACCTCGGGCGGCGGGCCCCGCCTCGCGGCGCAAGCCCGGCAACAGGCGTCGCATCCTCGAGTGGGTGGTCGTGATCCTGTTCGCGGTGCTCGTAGCCGGTGCGCTTCGCACCTTCGTCGTCCAGGCCTTCTTCGTGCCGTCGGGCTCGATGCTCCCGACGTTGCAGGTGGGCGATCGCATCGTCGTCATCAAGCTGGGCTACACGATCCACCGGGGTGACATCGTGGTCTTCAAGCGGCCCCCGGCCGATACCGGCACGCAGGACAAGGATCTCGTCAAGCGAGTCATAGGTCTGCCCGGCGAGACGATCTCGTCGCGTGGCAACACGGTTCTCATAAACGGACGGCCACTCGCAGAACCGTGGCTGCCCCGTCTCGAGGGGATCTGCGCCGAGAGCGCCGAGAACATCCCCCGCACGAAGATCCCCCCCGGTAACTACTTCGTGATGGGCGACTGCCGCGGTGACTCGGCCGACAGTCGCGTCTGGGGGACGCTGCCGGGCTCGCTCGTGGTGGGGAGGGTGTTCGTGATCGTGTGGCGTTTCGGGCACCCGTATTTCCACTGGTTCTGAGCCGCGGGGGCGTCATCGCCCCTCACGGGCGATCAGCCTCCACGGGCGACGACGGTGGCAAGGGCGGCGGCAGCCCCGCGCTCGGGTGCCCGGCGGGTGGGTCCCGCCGGGCCACCGGGTCCTGAGCACAGTAGGATCGCCCGCATGGGCGGCCTCGACCCGACCAAGATCTTCCTGATCCTAGTGATCGCGCTAATCGTCGTCGGGCCTGAGAGGTTGCCCGGACTAGCGCGTCAGCTCGGCGGGACGTGGCGCGAGCTGAACCGCATGAGGGAAAAGTTCGAGCAAGAGGTTCGTGCTGCCGTGCCGGACCTCGATCTTCCGAACATCCCGACGAGCCCCTCCCGGGCGATAACGGGCTATCTGACGGGGCTCGTCTCGGGCCAGGACACGACGGCCGCCAGCGCCGCCACGGCCGTGACGCAGCGCGCGAGCGAGCCGGTATACGGCGCCACGGACGCCGTCTCGGGCCGGGGCAGGAGAGTTTCCCGGCGCGGCCAGGCTGTTCGCGAACCAACCCGATCCACCTGGCAGCCTCTTCTCGGCAGGCAGGACTCCGCCTCGACGCGCAGGCCCCCTTCGATGCCGTCGTCGTCATGGGCGGGCTCGCTCGGAGCCGACACGGTGTTCGTGGTCGACGAGCCGAGTATGAACTGAGCGATGGCCGCACCGGCGAGGCTGGCAAGGCTTCGCGCCAGAAAAGAGCAGCCGCGCCCGAACCCGGACGCGATGACACTCGGCGAGCATCTTGGGGAGCTGCGCCGGCGCCTTATCATCTGCATGGTTGCGGTCGCGGCCGGAGCTGTCGTCACCTACGTCCTCTACGACCAGATCCTGGCGGTGCTGCAGTCTCCCTATTGCCAGGCGGTGACCCATACAGGACGCCAATGCAAGTTCTATGTCACCCAGCCCCTGCAGGGCTTCGCCCTGCGCCTCAATGTGTCGGCCTACGGGGGGCTGCTCATAGCGCTGCCCATCACGCTGTACCAGCTCTGGCAGTTCGTCACCCCGGGCCTCAAGGCGAACGAGAAGAAGTACGCCCTCCCGTTCACCTTCGCCACGGCCGGGTTGTTCGCGCTGGGCGCCTACGTGGCCTACCTCACCTTCCCCCACGCCATGCGCTTCCTCTTGGACGTGAGCGGTCCCAGCAAGACCATCGTCGCCCTCTTGTCGCCGAACTCCTATGTGCAGCTCATCTTGTTGCTGATGGTGGCCTTCGGGGTGACCTTCGAGTTCCCGGTCGTGCTGGTGGCGCTCGAGATCGCAGGGGTGCTCACGCCTGCGAAGCTCTCCAAGTGGCGGCGCTGGGCGATCATCGGGATGGTCCTGTTCGCCGCTGTCGTGACCCCGAGCTCGGACCCGTTCTCGATGCTTGCCCTGGCGATCCCGTTGTTGTTGTTCTACGAGGCGTCCATCATCATCGGCAAGCTGCTCGGCAAGTGAGCGACGGCCCGCCAAGGAGCCCATGAAGGCTCCGGACGCCCGCGTCGCGTCCCGCGAGCAGTTCGTCGCGGAGCACCCTTACGCCCTCGACCGCTTCCAGCTCGACGCCCTCGACCTCCTCGACGACGGCCAGTCGGTCCTCGTCAGCGCCCCCACCGGCTCCGGCAAGACCGTCGTCGCCGAGTACGCCGTCCACCTCGCCCTCGCCGAAGGGTCGAAGGCCTTCTACACGACTCCGATAAAGGCGCTCTCGAACCAGAAGTACGGGGATTTCCGGCGCAAGTACGGCGCCGATCGGGTGGGGCTCTTGACGGGGGACAACTCGATCAACGGTCAGGCGCCCATCGTGGTGATGACGACCGAGGTGCTGCGCAACATGATCCACGCCGAGCCGGGTCGCCTCGGCGACCTGCGCTACGTGGTTCTCGATGAGGTCCACTACCTCCAGGACCCCTACCGAGGAGGCGTCTGGGAGGAGGTCATCCTCGGCGCGCCCTTGAACGTGACCCTCGTGTGCCTGTCGGCGACGGTGGCGAACGCCGATCAGTTGGCGGCATGGATATCGGAGGTCCGCGGGGCCACGGGAGTCGTGATCGAGTCACACCGGCCGGTCGAGCTCAAGAACCTGTTCGTGGTGGGGGACCGTTCCGCAGAGCATCTTCACCTGCTGCCCACCTTCGTCGAGGGCCGGCCGAACCGGGAGGCGATCCGGCTCGACAGCCTGATGGCCCGCCCCGGCCCGGGACGACGCCCCGGCGGCACAAGCGCGCCCGGCGGGGGCGGGGGGACAGGCCCCGGGGGCCGGTCACGCCCGGCGCGCCCCCAGCTTTACCGGCCGCACCGCGTCGAGGTGGTCGACCGCCTCGCCGGTGAAGGGCTGCTCCCGGCCATCTACTTCGTGTTCTCACGAGCCGGATGTGACGAGTCCGTCCGGCATTGCCTCGACGAGGGGTTGCACCTGACCACGCCCGAAGAACGGCGCCGGATACGGGGCATCGTCGAGTCGTACGTGGACCCGCTGACCGATGATGATCTCGCCGTCCTCGGCTACCCGCTCTACGCGTCGGCTCTCGAGGCCGGTGTGGCAGCCCATCACGCCGGCATGGTGCCCCCGTTTCGGGAAGCGGTCGAAGCGTGCTTCGCGGAGGCACTCGTCAAGGTCGTGTTCGCCACCGAGACGCTCGCTCTCGGCATAAACATGCCGGCGAGATCGGTGGTGATCGAAGAAGTGAGCAAGTTCGGCGGCAAGGGTCACCAGGAGCTGACGCCGGGCGAGTACACCCAGCTCACAGGGCGGGCAGGTCGGCGGGGGATCGACGACGTCGGGTACGCGGCCGTCCTGTGCTCGCCCTTCCACAGTTTCGGCGACGTCGCCCGCATCGCCGGAGGGCGCCCGCGGGCGTTGTCGTCCTCGTTCCGGCCCACCTACAACCTCGCGGTCAATCTCGTCCGTCGTCACAGTCGCGAGGCTGCCTACACGCTCGTGAGCTCCTCGTTCGCCCAGTTCCTGACCGAGGAGGACCTGGTCGGCGAGCTCGACTCGGTGCTCGGGGTACTCGAGCGACGCGGTTATCTGCACGGCTGGACGGTCACCGAGGCAGGTGAGCGGCTCGCTGGCCTGTACCACGAGGCTGACCTGCTTGTGGCCGAGGCGCTCGAATCGGGCCATCTCGACGGTCTCGACCCAGCCAGCCTGGCCGCGGTCGTCTCGGGCCTGTGCTACGAGGCCCGCCGCGAGCGTGAGGCGCCCCTGCCTGCGCCGAGCGCCAAGGTGGCCGGGCGCCTGGAAGCTATCGAGCTGCTTTCGGAGGCTCTGTGCGACGAGGAGAAGAGTGCCCGCCTGGCGGTGACACGCGGCGTCGACTCCGGGTTCGCGTCGCTCATCTACGAATGGGCGAGGGGCCGCGACCTGCGCCAGGTATTGCAGCCGGGCGCCGGCGCGGGCCGCAGGGGCAGGAAGGCGGTGCCGGTGATGTCGGGCGGCGACTTCGTCCGCAACGTGAAACAGGTGATCGACCTTCTCCGCCAGGTGGCGGTGGTCGCAGCCAGTGCCGAGACGGCAAGGAGCGCTCGCGTTGCGGCCGAGCACCTCCTGCGCGACGTTGTCGCAGCCTCGTCGGTGGTCACGATCCCCGTCGAGCACGGGACCATCCGCGCCGGGCACCAACCCGCACCGTAATGTCGTTCGGGCATGTCTATCGCGGGCGCTGAGCAGTTCACCGCCTCCGAGCGGGAGCTGCTCGGGAGGTATTTCACGAATCTCGACGGGCCTGTGTTCGCGCTCGTGAACCTTCCCGAGGTCGTCAAAGGGGCGTTGTTCGCGCGCTATTCACGCTCCTCCAAGAGCTTGCGCCGGCTCTTCCTGGACGAGTTCGTCGACGAGCTCGACGTGGCCGGTGACACCAGCCTTGACGCCTCGGTCGGGCTGCGACGCGCCGAGGAGCTCTACTCCCGGGTCTTCAGCGAGTACGGGGATGACTCGGTCGCTCAGCTGGGCGGGGTCCATCTCGCCTGCGAGCAGTCGTCGAACGTGTTGACCAAGATCCTCGAGCGGGGGCGGCTCATGTCCTACCTCGAGCAGTCGACGCGCTACATCCCCTACGACAGCCGCCTGCCATCGGGACACTACCGCTACCACCGCGACCCAGCCGTCCTCGAGTCGCCGCTAGGGGCGCGCTACGTGGGGGAGATGGACCGCATGTTCGACACGTACGCGGAGCTCCTGCCAGCCCTGCAGACCTACGTCGCCCGAGAGAACCCCCGGCACGGAGGAGTCTCCGAGCTGGCCCACCGCCAGGCTGTACGGGCGCGCTGCCTCGATGCCCTGCGGGGCCTGCTGCCGGCCGGCTCTTTGTCCAATGTGGGCATCTTCGGATCGGGGCAGAGCTATGAGCAGCTGCTGCTGCGCATGCGGGCGCACGCGTTGCCCGAGGCCCGCAAGTACGCGGACCTCATGCTGGTCGAACTTCGCAAGGTGATCCCGTCCTTCCTCTCGAGGATCGACCGGCCCGAACGGGGCGGGGTATGGACCGAGTACCTGCGGGCGCGGCGCGATGAGATGGACGAGGTCGTGCACGAGCTGTGGCCCCCCGCAGTCCCCTCAGCCGGGAGATCGGTCACCCTCACCGACTTCGACCCGGTCGGCGAGGACAAAGTGCTCGCAGCGATGTGCTATTCCTACCTGAACCTCCCCGAACAAGAGATTTCGAGGCAGGTTTCCGCCCTCGGCCCCGAACAGCGGCGCCGGATCGTGCAGGCCTACGTCGGAGACCGCTCCAATCGTCGCCACCGCCCCGGCAGGGCCCTGGAGCGCACCTCCTACCGGTTCGACATCGTGGCGGACTACGGAGCCTTCAGGGACTTGCAACGCCATCGCATGCTCACCGTCGAGTGGCAGCGGCTCGGTACCGACCTCGGGTTCGAGGTGCCCCCGCTCGTGGCGGCGGCCGGCCTGTCCGAGCGTTTCCTGGAGTCGCTCGAACGCTCGAAGAGCCTGCACGAGGCTTTGCTTTCCTGTTTCCCCGAGCAGAGCGCCTACGCGGTGGCGCTGGCTTTCAACATTCGCTTCGTCTTGCAGATGAACGCCCGCGAGGCGATGCACGTCCTCGAGTTGCGGTCGGGTCCCCAGGGCCATCCGGCCTACCGCAAGATCGCCCAAGAGATGCACCGGCTCATCGCCGAACAAGCGGGGCACCACGCCATCGCCGAGGCCATGAGCTTCGTGGACCACAGCGAGACCGATCTCGGTCGCCTCGAGGCCGAGCAGCGATCCGAGGACAGGCGCGGGCGCCCGGTGCCGAGCCTGTGACGGGGGACTTCTCTTCCCCTCTTGACTAGCGGTGCGGCGGAGGTAATAACTAGGGGGTCCCCTCAAGCCCCGGGCAAATGACCGGTACCTCCGGGAGTTGCTCGAAAAGCATCTGGGGGTGTTGCGAGTGGTGGGGACCCAGGAGTCGAGTAGAGAACGCCCCCGTCGGCACCTCATGTCGGCGTATCGCCCGGGCAGGCGAGAAGGGTGGCCCCAAAGGCTTCCTGGGTCCTACCGCACGGTCTGCGGACACTGAGTCGTCGCTCGTGGGGGGAAATCTCGTCGGAAGTCGCCACGGTCAAATCAATGGTGCCGTATAGTCCATCCGGCCGCGACCTCTGCACGGGTTCGAGGTCAGCGTGACTGTAGCTCCGAAGACTTGAAGGACGTTGATGCGCAAGGACACCAAGGACACGGCAGACCTGGAAGAGCCCATCGAGGTCGATGATCTCGAGGTGCCTGACGCGGACGAGGCCGACCTCGAGGACCTCGCGGACGCGGATCTGCTCGAAGACGACGATGAGGAGCTCGGCGAAGTCGCGCTCGTCGACGACCTCGACGATGACGATGAGGTCGTCGTCTCCGGCGGAGTCGGTCTAGAAGTCGAGCTGGTGCCGATCGAGAGCGAAGACGAGGACGACGACGACCTCGACGACGACGACATCGAGGCCAGCCTGGATGTGATCTTGAAGGAGCGACTGGTCGTCGTCGACGACGAGGAGGACGAAGAGGAGGAGGCTCCTGACTCCGAGGAGCGCGGTGAGGGCTCACTGCGCGTTCTGCCCAAGCAGCCCGGGGAGTTCGTCTGCCGATCCTGTTTCCTTGTGAAGAGCCAGACTCAGCTCGCGGACAAAAAGCGGCTTCTCTGCCGAGACTGCGTGTGAGATGACACTGCAGGCCCCGCTGAGCCTGCGGTAGCGTCGGGTCGTGGCCGAGGCTCGCCCCCCTTACGAGATACTGCTTGACGCCTTCGTCTACGCGCCCCTCGGAGCCGCCCTCGTGCTGGCCGATGAGCTGCCCCGACTGGCCGACCGCGGGCGGGCGCGTGTCGAACAGCGGGTCGCCGTCGCCCGCGTGGTCGGCAGGTTCGCCGTGGCGGAGACTCGCCGGCGCCTGGAGATCCTCGGAGCCGACCCCTTCGGCGCGTCTCCCACATCGGCGAAGAGCCCAGACGAACGCGGACCCGGGGCCGGCGCCACCGCAGTGCCAGTTCGTGCAACCGTTGGAAGGACAGCCCCGGCTTCCCGCGAGATCATCGACCTGAAAACGGTGCCGGCCGGGCCCGCCGCTGACGCGACAGGCGCCGGCGGCCCGGCGACCAAGCTGCGAAGCGGCGAACTTCCGATCCCCGCCTATGACACCCTTGCCGCGTCGCAGGTCGTCGAGAGGCTGACGTCGCTCACGGCCAGTGAGCTCGAGGCGGTGCGGGCGCACGAAGCGGCGACCCGTCGTCGTCGCACGGTGTTGCACCGGATCGCGCAACTGAGCGCCGAACGCGACAGCACCCCGGCGTGAGGCGCCCGGGCGCGAAAGGCAAATCGAGAGTATGAACATCGGGGCCCGCGCCGGCACCGAGGACGACGTGCGGACTCTCGTGGAGCTGTACCGAGCATGTCGCCAAGCCCTCGCCGGGGAACGAGGCGGCAGCGTGCACGTGCTGAAGGAGGCCTTCGCGGAACCGCTGGAACCGCACTTTCGAGCCATGGTCCGCGACGACCGGAGGCTCGTCCTGCTCGGGACGATCGACGATGTGGCGGTCGGCCTGGGCGTCGCCCGGCTCGAGGAGGTACCGGAAGCGGCGCCTTTGGTGACTGTCGAGGTCCTCTACGTCGACCCGCCGGCACGCGAGGTGGGAGTCGGTGAGACGCTGCTCGCCGAGGTGACCGATTGGGCGAGCCGGCGCGGGGCCGCCGGTATCGACGTGCCCGTGCTCCCGGGCATGAGAAACTCGAAGAACTTCCTCGAAGGCGCTGGTTTCGCGGCGCGCCTTCTCGTCATGCATCGGCGCCTGGCGAGCTAGCCGGTACCCGGCGGCGCAGCGGGTGTGTCAGACCGGTGCGTCCGCAACCGGCGACTGACTCTGATCGACAGCCTGACTCTGATCGACAGCCTGACTCTCATCGACAGCCTGAGCTGGAGCGTTGTCAGCCTCAGCGGGAACGTCGTCCTCCGGAGTCGTGCCGTCCGCCAAGCCTGCGAACTCCCTGGGAGACTCCGTCAGGGCGCCGTCTGTGGGCTCGGGAGCGTCAGCAACTGCAAAGTCGTGGGAAACCTCCGTGAGAGCTTCCTGGGGGGCTTCAAAAGCCTCTGGCGGGGCGGTAGCACCTGAAGCCTCCGCCGGGGCCGTTTCCACCTCTCCGCCCGCCCCTGTCGAGACACGGTCGTCGGAAGGTGTGGTCGCATGGAGCGACTCCGCCGGTTCGAGCGCGCCTGGCGGGGAATGGTCCTCGCGGGTCGCGCTCTCATGCGGGGCCGGCTCGGTCTCGTGGTCGGCGGGCGCGCCCCCCAAAGCCGCCGGACGTGGTGGGCGCCCGAACGGGCGGGGCGGACGTGGCGGGCGAGGGGGCCGAGCCGTCCGCAGGGGCTTGGGTGGAGGTGGCATGGTGAGCCCGAGCATGGGTGCCAGCGCCGGGATGCTCCCCGCGGCAACACGGGCCTTTCGTACGACCTCACCGGAGGGATCCTCGGGCAGGCCTTCTGGGTGGATCTGGCGCCTGATCGGGGAGCTCACGGCGGCGTCGAGGATGGCCAGCCAGCGCTCGACCGGTGTAGTGGAGGTCATGGACGCGCCGGCGCTGGTCGAGAGCCGGCCCACAAGCGCCGCGGGGAACCGCGCCGTCGGCTCCGGAGGCTGCGCCGAGAACCGCAGCGCCTGGAGAACGCGCCCTTCTTCAAGGGCGTGGGTGATCTGGTCTTCCCAGTTCGAGCGCAGCTTCTTGACGCGCCGATCGAGCTCCTCGCGAAGCTTGCGGTCGAGGTCCCGCGATGCCTCGTCACGAGGGGCCGCAGCCGCCACTGTCGTGCGGAGGTCCCGTAGGGAGATCTGGTCGAGCTGGGCAACGGCCGCTTCGGCGCGGTCGAGCCAGATCGACTGTTTGACCGAGGGGGCGAGCTGCTCGGCAAGAGCAAGGATGGCCTCGCCACTCACCTCGGGCCTGCCTTCTGAACGGGCGCGTTCGCGTTCGGCGGCGATCGCCCTGCGAACTGCCGGTATGCCCCCGGCAGCTAGGCGTTCGGCGATGGGCCGTTGCTCGGAAGCCAGGCCGGCGAACAAGAGATCACGATGCACGGTGCCGGGTTCAAAGCGGGGGACCGCCTTGCGCGCCGGGGCCTGGGGATGGGCGGCCCGAGCGGATGCGGGCTGCCTCCCATCGCCGGGGCCACGTTCGCCGCCCGGCGCAACCGGACGACGCCCCGGTCCCCGCCGCTCGCCCCCCGATGCTGCGGGCCGGTCCTCGCCGCTGCGCGGAGTCCCCGCCTCGCCAAGTTCCTCCGGGCGCGGGCGCCGTTCGGGCCTGCGCTCGCCGCCAGAGGTGGGAGGACGACCCCCTGTGCCCCGGGGGGACGCGGCCCCAAGTTCGGCCTCTGCCCGGGGACGGCGTTCGGGCCTGCGATCGGCGCCTGAGCCAGGACGACCGTCAGCGCTGCGTGGGGACCTGCCCGGGGAGGCTGCGTCGGGACGCGGTCGCCGCTCCGGTCTGTTCTCTGCGCCAGGCTCCGTACCGCCGGCAGCGGCCTGCGGTCGCCGGGCATCCGGGCGTTCTGCTCCTCGCGCCGGTCGGCGGTCGCGCGAGCCGCTTCGTTCGCCACGGCGCGGACTGTCGAGGAGATCCCGGCGGTCCCCCCGGCCGCCTTCGGAGAGGAGGACCGTCGTGACCGCAGGTACCGGCTTGGAGGAACCGAGCAGCTCGATGCGGCCCTCCGGCGTCACCTTCTCCTTGGGGGGCAGGACGCCGAGAATAGTGATCCCATCGATCTCGACTTCTGCCTCGACACGCAAGACATCGCCGACCTTCGCGTTGTCGGTGAGGATCTTCGCGTCGATGACGCCCTTCGGCTGGCGCGCCCCGGCGGCACGCCAGGTGTAGCTGCCGTCACTACGGATACTGGTCAGTTCGATGTCGAGACGGTTAGACATGCTGCGGTCAAACTACAGGCTGCAGCGCAGTTTGCGAAGTGGGACTGCCCGCAGGCCCGCCGAGGGTCATGCGTCACACTCTGCCCGCCGACGCGATACAACCTCAAATGTGGAACGCGACGACTCCAGCGGGCGTTCCCGCGATGGCCTCTGTGGCGGTGACAACGCCTCTCGCGCGCCAGAGCGCGGTGAGGAACCGGAGGCGGGATCACCTTCTGTTTCCAGGCCTTTAGTCCGTGCTTCCTCTCAAGGCCCCGATGACGCCAACACGCGTCGAGGATGGGTCGCGGTCGTGCTGATCGCCTTGTTCGTCGGCACCGCGGCAGGCCTGGGAGCAGGTGCAGAGGTTGCCGCGACGATCCGCGCCCACAACACCACCGACGTCAGGTTCTCGCCCAGCACGAGCGTCTTCCACGGCATGAACGACGTGCAGGCCGTGCTCACACGAGTGTTGCCCTCGGTGGTGGCGATCCAGGCGTTCGGGCCGGGGTGCACAGCGGGACCTTTCGGCGGGACACAGTCCGAAGAAGGCAGCGGGATGGTCCTCACAGGCAGCGGTGAGATCCTGACCAACGATCACGTGATAGCGAACGCGACCCAGATAAGTGTCACCTTCCACGGCGAGAGAAAGGCTTACCCGGCAACCCTGCTCGGCACCGACCCGAGCTACGACGTCGCACTCCTGCAGGTGCACGCGACCGGCTCGCTCCGGGCCGTCTCGCTCGGCGATTCCGCGACGACCGCGGTCGGCGAGGATGTCCTCGCGATCGGCAACGCGCTGGACCTGTCGCGAAGCACCCCTTCGGTGACCGAAGGCATCATCTCCGCGGAAGGACGGTCCATCACGGCCGGGGGGGAAAACTGCGCCGGAACCGAGTCGCTGAGCGGGCTCCTGCAGACCCAGGCCCCGATCAACCCCGGGAACTCAGGTGGTCCGATCGTCAACAGCGCCGGTCAGGTGATCGGCATGAGCACCGCGGCCGCGGCGAGCACGACCGGCAACGCGCCTACACAGAACATCGGCTTTGCGATTCCGATCGCCAACATCCGCGCCCTGATCCCAGGACTGCGAAAGGGCGGCACTATCGGACGCCCGAAGGCCTTCCTGGGCGTCGAGGTGGTCTCGGTCACTCCATCCGAGCGGGCCAGCTGGTCGCTCACCGCAACGAGCGGAGCGTTGGTGGTGAGTGTGTTCCCGGGGGCACCGGCCGAGCTGGCTGGGATCGCAGCAGGCGATGTCATCGTCGGCTTTGCCGGTCGCTCCATCACGACCGACGTCGCTCTCACGAAGGCCGTGGGCGCAGCCCACCCGGGCCAAAGGGTGACGATCGAGCTGTACCGCGGGCCCACTCTCGTGACGGTGTCTCTGGTGCTGGGATTCAAGCCGGCTCCGGAGGCGGGCTCGAGCTGAGTGGGCGCCTCAGAGCCAAGGTACAGACCTCGTGACAGCGGCTCGGGCCCGTCGCCCGAGGGCCTCAGCTGGCGCGCAGCTCCACGGCCTCGAGGCCTTTCGGCCCCGGGCGGGACAGGAATTCGACACGGGCTCCCTCGGCAAGAGCCTGATCGCTCTCACTGATCGCAGACCGGTGCACGAACACGTCACGACCCCCCGCGTCGGGAGTGATGAACCCGAAACCTCTGACCGGGTCGAACCACTTCAGCGTGCCGGTGGCAGGGCGGAGCGACCGACCACCACGGGCCTCTCCCTTGCCCGGATACAGGTGCCCGGCACGCACCGGCCGCGCGGCGCGCCCCGAACGCTTGGCGTTGTCCGGCCGCGTCCGCGTTGGCACGGCGCCCTGCACGGCAGTCTTGGTCCGTGTCATCTCCGAGATGGCCGTGGGCTTGCTCGCCCGCTGTTGGACGGGCGGAAGGTGGACGGGCTCCTCAAGCCTCTGCGCAAGCCCGAGTGCACGTTGCAGGGAGCGGGCAGCGCTCGACTGGTCAGAGGTGATGAGCGAGATGACCGTTCCGTCCGCGCCCGCCCGGCCGGTACGGCCCGAGCGATGCACGTAGTCCTTGTGATCGCTGGGCGGGTCGAAGTGGAGCACGCAGGCGACGTTCTCGACGTCGATGCCTCGCGCGGCCACATCGGTGGCGACGAGGACGCGGGCCGCCCCGGAGTGGAAGGCTTTCAGTGCCCTGTCGCGCTGGGCCTGGGTGCGGCTGCCGTGCAGCGCCACGGCGTCGACGCCGGCGCTCAGCAGTTGCCGTGAGAGCCGGTCGGCACCATGGCGCGTCCGGCAGAAGACGATCGAGCTCGCATGGCCCGTGACGACCTTGGTCGCGAGCGTGACCCGGTCGTTGCGGTCCACCTTCCAGAACATGTGGCGCACCTCACCGGAGGAGGCCGCCGTGAGCTGGACCTCGTGGCGGGCGGGATTCGATTGATACCGGCGGACAAGGACATCCACCTCGCCGTCGAGGGTGGCGGAGAAGAGCAGGACCTGGCGGTCGGCCGCGGTCTGGTCGAGGATCCGTCGCACGGCTGGGAGAAAGCCCATGTCGGCCATCCGGTCCGCCTCGTCGACCACGGCGATGCTCACCTCGCCAAGACTGACCTCGCGCCGCTCGATGAGATCTTCGAGCCGACCCGGACAGGCCACCAGGACGTCGACAGCGGCGCGCAGGGCCTGTAGTTGAGGGCCGTAACCGGCACCGCCGTAGACAGCCGCCACGGTGAGTTTGCGAGTCTTTGCGAGCGGACTGAGGACACCGCACACCTGCGCGGCCAGTTCCCTGGTCGGCACAAGGACGAGACCTCGTGGGCAACGCGCCCTGGAGCGCGAACCGCCGGAGGAGAGGGCCTCTGTCATCGCGATGGCGAAGGCGAGCGTCTTTCCGGAACCGGTCGGGGCGCGTCCGGAGACGTCCCGGCCGGCGAGGGCGTCGGGAAGCGTCGCCGCCTGGATCGGGAACGGTGTTGTGATGCCGTCGCGCGCCAACAGGGCGACAACGTCGGCGGGCACGCCAAGATCGGCGAAGGTGGGTGGCAAGAAGACTCCAGTCAGCTCTAAAGGAAGGCCAACCAGAACGTCGTCTCGAGGCCTCACCGGCCGCAGCCGGAAACCGGTCAACCGACCGGACCCCGCCAGTGTAGCAGTCGGGAGCGACCAGCCGCTCGCGATCGCGAGCGTTTTGGCAGCCAGGCTTCGGCGGACACGCCCCGAGTCGCCGGTACGATCCGGTAGTCCACGAACCCGCTCCGCCCCTTCGACGACGCCGAGGATGCCTGTGACGCCCATCTTGAAACCCGAGACCGCCGAGGCCCTTTTCGTCGCCGAGCGCGGCGGGTTCCGACCGACCGCATTCTCTCTCGGGCCCTGGACGGCCGAGCACCTGCACGGTGGCCCGGTCGCCGGCCTCATTGCCCGGGAAGCCCAGCGCTGCGAACCCGACGAGCGCTTGAGGGTCGCCAGGCTGACCGTCGAGTTGGTCCGGCCCGTGAGTCTCGCCCCGATCTTCTTGGAGTCCCGGTTGATCCGGCCCGGGCGCAAGGTGCAGCTTGTCGAGGTGATCGGCCGCCAAGACGGGATCGAGGTCGCGATGGGACGCGCTTTACGGATCCGCACCGCAGACATGGACCTGCCCAAGGCAGCTCGTCTGGCCGAGCTCGCCTTTGCCCCGCCTGAGAGCAGCATCGCCATGACATGGGAGGGAGTCCCGAGAACCTTCCATAGTGAGGGAGCAGAACTGCGCTTTGTCGAGGGCGCCTTCGAGTCGCCGGGGCCGGCGACGGTGTGGGTGCGTCTTCGTGTGCCGATGGTCGCAGGCGAGCGGCCCTCACCGCTCGAACGGGTGGCAACCGCCGCGGACTTCGGCAACGGCGTCAGCTCACCGCTCAGCAACGGCGATTGGCTTTTCATCAATCCTGACCTGACGATCCATGTCAGCCGACTCCCGGTGGGGGAGTGGGTCGGTCTCGAGTCGCGCACGGTGGCCGAGCCACAGGGGATCGGGATCTCCGAGAGCAGGCTCTGGGACGAAAGAGGGCCCATCGGGCGCTCGATTCAGTCGCTTTTGATCGATCGGCTGGCGCTCGACTGACTCGGAACACGCTGTTGCGTCCGCCGGCCGGGGCCCGCCACGCGCCGAACCGGCGCTACCGTCGCGGGGACTTTCCGACCGACGCCAATCCGGAGGAACGATGAGCGAGTACGAGAACTGGAACCGGAAGATCGGGCGTCTCTACGCCATCCAGTCCGAGCTCTACCCGGGCTTCGCGGAGTACCAGGAGAAGACGACCCGGGTGATACCCGTGGTCCTTTCGAGGCGCGTCGTATCGTGAGCACATCGCCCGATCCGACCACGGTGCTCGTCGTCACGGCGCACCCGGACGATGTGGACTTCGGCGCGGCCGGTTCGATCGCGACCTGGACCGACCAGGGAATCCGTGTCACGTACTGCATCGTGACCGACGGGGCTGCCGGAAGTGCGATCCCGGGCATCGAGGCCGCCGCGCTCAGACAGATCCGCCAGGACGAACAGCGCAAAGCAGCGGCCGAAGTGGGCGTCACCGACGTGCATTTCCTCGGCTACCCGGACGGCTCCCTCGTGGTCTCGCTCGAGCTCCGGCGCGACATCGCCCGCATGATCCGGATCGTGCGGCCCGACCGCGTGGTGTGCCAGTCACCGGAACGCAACTGGGAGCGGATCCGCGCCAGCCACCCGGACCATCTCGCGGCGGGCGAGGCCACGCTGCAGGCGGTGTACCCGGACGCGAGGAACCCGTATGCCCATCCCGAGCTTCTCGAGGCGGGCCTCGCGCCGCATGTTGTGGAGGAGGTCTGGCTCATGGCCGCCCCGCGGTCCACGCGTGGCGTCGACATCACCGCCACCATCGAGCGCAAGCTCAGCGCTCTGCGCAGCCACCAGAGCCAGTTGGCCGAGACCGCCAACCTCGACGAGATGATCCGATCCTGGGCCACGGCCAACGCCGTCGCTCTGCAAATGCCCGAGGGCCGTCTCGCGGAGGCCTTCCAGGTCGTCGACACTCGCTAGGAACTACGGAGGCCGCGAGAACGCCTGCGAGGTCTCTCAGGCTTGGTAACTGCTGGCTCAGGAGGGCCCGGACGCGTCTCGTCGCCACGATCCCGGCCAACTGACCCCGATGACCCCTGTAGCCACGAGTGCGCTGGGTCTGTGTAGGCGGCGAGCGAGCCTCCCTCTCGCTCTCCGCATGCTGCAGTAACCGCCTAGGTTCGGTCAGTACATTGACCCCGTGGGTTTCTTTGTATCGACGATGGTCCACGGACCCAAGTGGGACGCCTTGCGCCACATCCGGGACCAAGACGGCTGGGAAGAGCACGCGGCCTTCATGGACGGGCTCGTCGACGAGGGTCTTGTCGTCCTGGGTGGCCCACTCGGGGACGGCGAACGTGCCCTGCTGATCTTTGAAGCCAACGACGACCGCGAGATCGAGGCACGCCTCCACGAGGACCCGTGGATTGCGATGGGGCTTCTGCGCATCGGTGTCATCGAGCCATGGACGGTCTGGCTCGACGGTAGGCACGGCCGAAGCCACCCCAGCTGACTTGCGCCCCGGGCAATGAGTGTGAGTGTGCCGCTTTGACGCTGCCGTCAAACGACGACGATGCCTACCTGTTAGAGTTATCGGACAGGGTCTGACGCTTTCTCGTACAACACCGGCGGAGCACAATACGGCCATATGCTGTGACGCATCTGTTCACACATATCGATATACGGTTTGGCGATCGCGGTTCCTTCTATTGCCATGGGTGTCAGCAGGCCTGTCCTGGAGATACAGCTACGACAGCTACGGGTCATAGGGCCGATTGCCTCACGCACAGGATGCCGCTCGGATCTTCTCGGACGAAACTCGTGCCCAGCCGCCCGGCTGGGACCGACCTTGGGTTGTCTGCTCAGCCAACGTCGCCTGCTCCAGTTGTTGCTGTATCTGACGGATTCTGGAGAGCTGGGACTCGAGGAGGAAGTCCACCGAGAGGAGCGGACCGCGCCGAAATGGCCGCCAGGGTCCGTGGCACGCCGCCCGACTGCCTGCATGAGCGCGTGTCGGAGAGAAATGGACCTCCGGGCACTCTTCTGTCAGAAACCATTAGAGCCACGAGCGGTCTGTTTATCGCCAAAAAGGCAGACCCTCCAGCTCTTGAGAAAAACGGTGGTAAGAGTTCTCACGTCTTTGAAATTCGGAAAGTGCCATCGTCAGAACGCATAACCGATCCTAGAGCGCTGGAATCCGCTGCGAAATGTCGGTCGCCTACGTAAGAGAGGAGGCGGCTTTTGTGAGAAAGGATTCCAGGACACTGACTGCGGAGGTAATCCCGCAGCTTATGAAGGCGAGGTTTGCTCTCCCGTCTTGAAGATCGACGGCCCCGAAGGCACTCCGCTCCACATCGTGACTCACAAGGCTGTCTTCTCAGACGTAGCGGGCCAGCCGGCGGGGATCGTAGGCGTCAACCTTGACGTGACCGAGATCCGCCGGGCCGAGGATGAGCTCGCTGCGAGCGCGCAGCAACTTGCCCGCACACTCGAGGGAGCAGTCGCGGCGCTCGGCGCCACGACCGAGCTGCGCGACCCGTACACGGCAGGCCACCAACGTCGCGTCGCCGAGCTTGCTTACGCCATCGGCCTGGAGCTCGGCTGGAATGAGGCGCGTCTCAAGTCACTGCGCACCGCCGCCCTTCTCCACGACATCGGCAAGATCGTGCTACCGGCCGAGATCCTGGCCAAGCCGGGAAGGTTGAGCGAAACCGAGATGCAGCTCATCCGCCAGCACGCCAACGCAAGCGCCGAGATAGTGGGGTCGATCGGTTTCGAACACAACGTGGCCGAGATGATCCGCCAGCACCATGAGCGGCTGGACGGCTCCGGCTACCCGGAAGGCCTCCGCGGGCTGGAGATCCTGGCCGAGGCGCGCATATTGGCTGTCGCCGACGTCGTCGAAGCCATGATCAGCCACTGGCCATACCGGCCTGCACTGCCGGTCGAGGTGGCCCTGAGCGAGATCGAGGACGGTGCAGGCATCCGTTATGACGCGGAAGTCTGTGGGATCGCCATCGAGCTCGTCCGCGAGAAGGGCTTCGAGTTCACCAGCTAGCCGGGCCGGCGAGGACGGCGCCACTCAAGGGCTTCGGTTGCACAGGCCCTAGGAAGCTTGCCGCCACGTCAGGTGCCTTGCCTTCAGCGCCGACGCGTCAGACCTCGACACCGAGCGCGGCCACCGGGTGTTGCGGATCACCAGGAAAGGCGCAAAGCACTCCACGGTTCCGCTCGCCTTGAGGACCTCAGAGGCGATCGACACGTATCTGGAGGGACCGACCGTAGGCCCGCTGTTCGCTACGACCGGCGCGCGGCTCGACCAGCCAGCGGTGTGGCGCACGCTGGGTCGACTCGCGGCTACAGCCGTGCCAGCGAAGCCGACAAGCTTGCACCCGCATGACCTGCGGCGCGCGTTCGTGACGCTCAGCCTGGATGCTGGCGCGGGCTTGCGGGACGTGCAGGATGCTGCTGGGCACGCGGACCCTCGAACGACGCGTCGGTACGACCGGGCGCGCTACAACCTCGATCGGCACCCCACCTATTCGCTAGCTGGGCTGATCGACTGAGCGCGGCGAACGTTCAGGTCTGAGTCGCGGCAGCAACTGCCATCTGGTGGTCCGTCGGCCAAATGAGCTGGTGTGGTTCAGTCGCCCAGATCGCCATCAGGGCCCAGCAGCACCCCAAGCAGAACGCCCCATGGTAAGGGTGCATGAGACAGAGGTCGCGTGTGACAAGATCGCTCGGCTAACGAAAGGTCGGCCCCCGAGGCGACGAGAAAGGTTCGCCAGCTGGACTCGTCATCTGATGATGGCAGGAAGCCGCCGATACAATAGCCACCGACCTCGGCAACAATGTCATTCATGGCGAACGAAACCGACTTAAATTTAGGTAGTGGCGTCATGAGTCGCCCTTCGCGACCGCAGGGCGAACCGGCGGCCGAGAGCCCAGATCTTCGCGCCCTCCTCGGCGAGTCGCAACTAACCACCCTCAAACGCTACGGAAGCGAGCATCGCGTCGCCGATGGGGAGATCCTGTTCGCCGACGGGGACCGCACCTACGACATGATCGTCCTGCTGGAGGGCACCGTCGACATCGTTGAGCACCACGGCCACTCCGACGAACGCACGATCATCTCGTACGGGCCGCGCGAGTTCCTCGGTGAGATGGGTCTCCTCACCGGTCAGAGTGTGTACCTCTCTGCGCTCGCGACGTCCGACGGGCGGGTCCTTCGAGTCCCTCCCGCGCAGGTCAAGGTCGTCATGTCCGAAGAGCCCGACCTGAGCGATCTCATCCTGCGGGCGTTCCTTCTGCGACACGCCCGTCTTACCAACCTCGGCTCTGGCCCGGTCATCGTCGGCTCGCGCTTTGATGCCGATACCAGGAGGCTGCTCGAGGCCTTCGCGCGCAATCGGCTCTCCTCGCGGTGGATGGAACTCGAGGGCTCACCGGAGACCGAGGCGCTTCTTCGCGAGCTTGACGTTCCAATCACCGAGTTGCCGATCGTGATCCTCCCGGGCTGCTCGGTCCTTCGCAATCCGACGATCCTCGACCTTCTCAATGCGCTCGGCCTCGCCGACGCGCCGACGGGCGACCGATCAGAAGTGTGCGACCTACTGGTGGTCGGTGGGGGACCTGCGGGCCTTGCTGCCGCCGTCTACGGGGCGTCGGAGGGGTTGACGACGACACTCGTAGAGGACACCGCGCTCGGGGGCCAAGCCGGCACCTCAACTCGGATCGAGAACTACCTCGGCTTTCCGGCCGGTCTGTCCGGAGAAGAGCTCGCAGCACGAGCCGTTCTGCAAGCACAGAAGTTCGGGGTTCGCGTGAAACTCGGCACGAGCGCGGTCGCGCTGTCGTCTGGCAGCGGTTTTCACAAGGTCCGATTTGACGACGGCGAGACCGTCACGGCGAAGTCGGTCATCATCGCTACCGGAGCGCGGTACAACCGTTTGCCGCTCGATCGGCTCACCGACTTCGAAGGTGTTGGCGTCTACTACGCCGCGACGCAGATGGAAGCAAACGCCTGCACGGGAGGGCCCGTCCTCATCGTCGGGGGAGGAAACTCGGCCGGGCAGGCAGCGCTATATCTTGCGCGCACCTGCGCCGAGGTTCGCATCGCCATTCGAGGGGAATCGCTCGCGAGCTCGATGTCGCGCTACTTGATCGACGAGATCGAGCGTCATCCCAGTGTTGTGGTCTTTCAACGGACCGAGGTCACTGCACTTGTCGGCGAGGGGCGCCTCGAGGCCGTCGCATTGCGGAACAACGTCACCGAGGCGACATCGATAGTCCCGGTTTGCGGTCTGTTCGTCTTCATCGGCGCTGCTCCCTGCACCGGGTGGCTCGACGGTCAGCTCGCCGCGGATGAGGACGGCTTTTTGTTGACCGGCGCCGATCTGGTCGCGCGTCACGACCACCGGCGGAAGGTTCCCCTCGCTCTCGAGACGAGCACGCCCGGGGTCTTCTGTGTCGGCGACGTTCGCAGTCGCTCTGTCAAGCGCGTCGCAGCCGCCGTCGGCGAGGGCTCGATGGCTGTACGCCTTGTGTTCGAGCGCCGCGAGGCGAGCGGGCTCGCGGCGACAGAGGCATCAGGGGTGGGGTGAGGTGAGCGCCGACAGCGAGGGACATTTACGGGGACCCGCCCACACCCGAGACCTACGGACAACGGTGGGGGAGGGTCTAACGCTCTCCCACCAGCAACCATCTACGCGATCAACTACGCAACACGCCTAGAAACCCGTGGACGTCGCTGGACGGTCCTGGAATGGGGGATAGGAGATACACCAGTAATCACAAGGCTTTTATGGCGCCGACCTGAGGTGATTCGAGGACTGCGAGAACCTCCACGTGGTAAGTCATCGGGAACAGATCGAAAGCCTTCAGCGAATGGAGCGTCCAGTCCGCATCGAGAAGCACGCGAAGGTCACGCGCCAACGATGCCGGGTCACAGGCGACGTAGGCGATCCGGCGAGGCCCGGGTTCAAGGCCTGCCAGGCAGGCCATGACCCCGCGTCCGGCGCCCTCGCGCGACGGGTCGAGCACAGCGAGGTCGGTACCGGTAAGTCGCTCGCTGACGAGGGCAGGCGTGACTGGCGTTCTGAGGACCTCGACCCACGGCAGATGGGCGGTGTTCCTCACTGCGTCCGCGCACGCCCACTTGTCTCGCTCCACCGCCAGCACCGTGCCGGCGGGGCCGACAGCATCGCCGAGGAGACGGGCGAAAAGGCCCGCACCTGCGTAGAGATCAGCAACGCTGTCCCCACGCTTCGCAGCCAGCTCCTCCAACACGGCGCGGCCGAGGACCTGCGTAGCACCGGGATGGACCTGCCAGAAGACCCCTGCGCTCACCTCGTAGTGGTGCCCGAGGACCTCGAACGCGAGCCGTTCGGGGGCCCGTGCCACGCGACCGTTCACGAGGAGTCCGGCGTCGATGGACGGCAGGCGGCCCAGTCGCCTCTGGTGTGTGCTGAGCGAGACCACACCTTCGCCCGTGGCGTCCGATGCGAATACCTCCAGTTCCTCGACTCCAGGCCACTCGAGTCCCTCGATGCCGAATGCTTCGACCGCGGCCGAGGCTATGAGGCAGGAGTCCACCGCCACGACCTCATGCGAACGATGCTTGTGAAAGCCGGCTCGACCATGTTCGTCGACCGCGAACCGGACTCGACTACGCCAGCCGAGCCCGCCCGGAGCGCCCGCGACCTCCGCCACCTCCACGGCACGCTCGATACCGCTGAGCCGGCGGAGCTGCTCGGACACGAGGTCCGCCTTGAGCTGGCGCTGAGCCGCGATTCCCACGTGCTGCCAGTCACAGCCCCCGCATCTGCCGGGGCCCGCGTACGGACACGGAGGCGACACCCTGTCCGGCGACGCTTCGATGATCTCCAGAGCGTCCGCTCGCAGATAAGACTTCGTCTCCTCGGTCACCGCTGCGAGGACGCGCTCTCCGGGCAGGCAGTGGCGGACGAACACGACCCGACCGTCGTCGCCTCTCGCCACGCACCCACCGCCGGCCGCGATCGCACCGGCCTCCAGCTCCAAGAGCGGAGGATTGCTCACGACCCGTGCCTTCTGTCCCTGTCCGCCATCCCGACTCCCGACCATCGTCCCGACAGTTGACCGCGCTCCCACCTCGTCCTCAAGTCTCGCAGCAACAAGCCCCTGCAAGATCGCCCGCGATGGCGGGGAGGGACGCAGCCGTCGCGACCGCTCCGAGCCGATTCCCGGGCCACATCGCCGCCTGTTCTCCTCGCGGTCTCGACGGATCACCATTCGCACAGCCCGGATCTTCTATTACAGCTTCGTTACATACCTGCCCGGACCGCCCCTGCGGTCCCAAGGTCCCTGAACCTGTGCGACGCTCCCAGGCCTCCACAGACTCGACGCACAGTCCGAGAGGGTCGCATCACGGTCGAAAGACATGCCAAGATCCGCGCACCGGGCCCAACACTCATGCCGACACCGAGCCTCAAGCGGGCAACCGTCCCAAAACCTCTTGCCCCGGCGAGTCCGAAGTCACCCAGATACGCACCATTACGGACGACGAGGATGCGCCTAGAAGGGCAAGTGCCAGCAAACAGGTCTGACCGGCACTCCTCCAGACCGCCGATAATGTCCGTTATGTCGCGTTACGGGTTGGGATGTCGCGACGTGCGACAGGCCGACGCAGGATCGCGAGGATCCCCCACTGGCGCGCAGCCCCCGCCTATTCTTGATTCTGTCTTTCAGGACGCAGTTGAAACTGAGAAGAGGCCGGGTGCCATTCCGGTCCCGTGGTCGGCAGCACGATCCGCTGCCGGGGAGTTCCAGGACAGTGGGCCGCCTGGGCAACACAGCTCCGAAGCACGAGGAGGCTCCAAGTCGATGGCAAGTCCTGAGGGACTGTCAGTTGTCATCGACTCGGAGGTACCTCATATGGATGGAATCGACGTTGAGCGCTTCTACGGCGACTTGCTGTTCGCGCTCGGTGAGCACGCACAAAGGGGCGGCACGGCTGTTGGGGCGGCTGCCGTGGTCAAGCGAGTTGCGCGCGGTTACGGCCTCGCATTGGCGGATCGGCTGCCACTCCCTCGACTTACGCGGGCGGAGCGGGAAGAGCTGACGGATCGGACGTACCGTGGCTAGCGGCGAGAGGGACGACGCGACGCAGCGGACGGGCGGTGACGCCCGGACGCCGCGGGGCGGCGGCCGCTGCTCACTGTGCGACGAGGACGACCACACGGCGTCGTCTTGCCCGTACCGTACGGTGTGCGAGCGGTGTGGTGGACCGCATCCGGGCATTTTTTGCCCGGAAGGGCCGATTTGTCGCGAGTGCAAGTCGCCGGGCCATGAGGCGAAGGACTGTCCGTGGGTCGTGTGTTATCGGTGCCAGTGCATAGGCCACAAGAGCCGCAGCTGTCGGGCAGATAGCCGAAAGGCCAAACGTCGGCGGGAACGTTGGCGGCAACTTCGGCGGCAGAGCGGTGGAGGCGGCGCGTGATGGAGCCGATCGGTGCGCGTGCGAGAGCGGCGGAGCGACCGACGCGTCGCGCCGGTCGGCCTTTTCACTTGACCATAGGACACAACTCGACCTAGCCCCGTGGGCGGGGAAGTTCTATCCGCAAACTGGGGAGCTCGTTGTCTGGCAGCGGAGGCCTCAAGATCGGGACGAGTCGTCGCTGCGGCCCGATCCGGAGGCCGGGAGCGAGTCGGCCGAGCCTAGCGATGACGAGGCTCGGAGTGAGCGGTCCTTGCGACGTGCTCAGACGAGGATTCGTCGCTATTGCCAGGCGAACCTCCTCGACACGCTGTGGACCCTCACGTATGCCAAGGAGGGCGGGGAATGGGATCGAGTCGTGGTACAGCGCCACGTGGCAAGGTTCATTCAACGGCTGCGTAAGAGGTACGGGCCACTCCCGTACGTTTGGGCGCTGGAGCTGCATCCAGGGGGCCACGCATGGCACGTTCACCTCGCTCTGAGGGGCTTCTGGCCACATGCCGTCTTGACTGCGATGTGGGGCCACGGGATCGTTCAGTTCAGTCAACGGGAGAACGTCGGTTCCGAGGAAAGAGGCAGTCACTCCCGAGCGCAACTTGCTGCGTACATCGCTAAGGGCCTGGCCGGTTACGTGGGAAAGGAGCTCGAAGCCGGGCGTGGTCGACATGCCTACGACGTCGGCCAGGGCTTCCAACCGCATGTAGAGGACTTGTTGGGTGAGTCCGACGATGGGCTGCGGGATCTCCTCGTTGAGCGATTCGGTGGCGAGCTCCCGAGAGCCGAGTGGCGATCGGAGGACGTTGAGGACTGGCTCGGCCCATTGATGCGCTGGTGGGGGTGGAACGTCGGTTGAGTAGTCGCGAGGCAGTCGGGCGGATTCGGGGACTCGGCGAGGCAATGGTCGTGCTTGAGGACGCTATGCGTAAGGCGGTGTCGGCAGCGAGGGACGAAGAAGTGAGCGTTGCGGACATTGCTTCGGCACTCGGAGTGCACCGTGCGACCGTCTACCGTAGGTACCTGTGCCGCGCCGCCGGTGAGGTGACTTTCGAAACGGACTCGGACACGAACGGCGCGTAGCGTGTATTCAAGGACAGAGAGGGGCTCTCGTGGATGACTTCCTCGGTCAGCTGGAGGCCGCCGCAAGCGACAGTCGGCTTTATTACGTGGCTTTGTTGGGTGCACTTGTCATACCCGACATATGCGGTGCTCTGGAGTCGCAAAACGGCCTAGCCTCCGGCCTAAGATATAAACGCTGGTTTGACACTCATGTCGCTCCACTGCACGTTAATGTTCGGACTCATCAGCCTTTTCTCAACGGCGAAAGCTGCTACAGGTTTCGGTGTTCCTTCCTGCATCAAGGACGCACGCGACGGACTGGCCAGGGGTACACACGGATTGTTTTCATCGAACCGGGCGTTCAGTCACCCGTGCACGCCCATATGAACATCTTGAATGACGCCTTAAACATCGATGTGCAGGACTTTTGTCTGGAGATGGTCGGCTCGGCTCGTAGATGGCTTGCCGGAGTGATCGGAACCGAACCGTATCAGACGAATATGAACAATTTCGTCCGCCGTTACCCAACCGGGCTGTCTCCATATATCGCTGGCGTGCCAGTTATCTCCTGACCTAGGTAGGTCCGAACGTGGACAGCCCCGAGTCCTTAGTGGCGCTTGCCCACTCGGACTTATGGCCTACCGCGTGGGCCATGGCTCGCCCAGCACTCTTGCCGAGTCTCCGATCGTCGGGAACGGCGCTCGACTGAAGCAGCGGGCTACTTTGGTCGTAGTGATAACCATGGTCCGTGCAAGTGTCTCCCAGGCTTCGAGGCTGCTCGGCGACCCGTAGCCGTCGAGGTGGCCTATTTGCATGAATGCAAACTGGAGCATGCCGGTCACCTTGGGAAACATGGCAAGATCACCGTTGCGATACCAAAGAGGCAGGCCTTGCGCTTGTTGGAGCTTCCGAAGTTCGTTCCGCACGTGACTGGGGCTCCATCGCATACGTTGGACGTCGCGACCCATTAACTGCTCCTCACTCCAGAAGTCTCCGATGTTAAAGTGCACGCCTTTCTCGCCGTCGAAATCGTACGTATTACGGATGTGAAAAAAGACCGGCTCGACACGACCTTCAGATGAGCGGAACGCTCCGAAGTGAAGGCCGGAGACTTCCTTTCTCTGCGGTGGCGTTGTTTCGCGAGCCAGGCCGTCTACGACATAGTTCGCGAAATCGTCCGGAGAGTGGGAACCGGGCCAGTGTCTAATCATTTGAGCAAGCCAGGCCGCCATAGAGCTGTGACCGACTTCAGCGAGTCCGTAGTACCCAATCAGGCCACGCGCAACGCCTACTGCCGGAACCCTGCAGACTTTCTCTTGCGACGGCTCGGGTCGAGTTTGGCCAGTTCTGGTGATGCGACTGTCGGCGGCCCAAATCAGGCCTTCGCTGCTATAGAAGGAGTACAGCATGGTCACGGTCGACTCTCCTTTCCTGTCGACTTCCCAATTGGCGAAGGATAGGCGTTGGGGAGTCTGTGTCTGGCGGGACCACTCAGGCCGGTCAAGGGCGGCCGGGGCCGCCCGGAGGAGAAGCCTTGACGGGCCGGGCACGGTAGACGGGACAATGGGCGAACGGCGGCGTCAGCCGCTCTTGGATGCAACTCTCCCCCGTCTAGAGGCGCTAGGGGACCCGTAACACCCGTAACGGGACCCGTAACAGCTACCGTAGGACCATGACCGCTCGATCAGCGCGCGTGCGGCGCATCTGCCCGGAGTGCCAGCGCCCAGCTCTGGTTGACTTGCGCGCGACCTACTGCTCCCCCGCCTGCAAGCAAGCTGCCTACCGTCGCAGGCTGCGACAAGGAGAGCCGCGGGCTTTGTCCGTTATGTCGCGTTACGGGTTAGGGCCGTCGCGGTGTGACGGGAGAGAGAAAAGCCGTCTGAAGGTAGCAAACCGGGGATACCGCCGCCAGGCTCGCTGTGATGGGCAGAGGGGCGACTGAAGGCGTGCCCGACCGAGCTGGACAGGCTCAGGGGTTGAACGCACCTGCGATGCTCGACATCATTGTCGCCAGAATGGTCGCACCCGCATCGTCCCCTTTCTTTGCCTGGAACTCGATGCAGGACACCTCTAGCTTTTCCCCGGCCACAACCTCGACGCCGGCGACCACTGGGATCGTGAGCTCTGAAGCGACGCCGTCACCCTGCAGGCTCGCATCTGACTCGGTGTAGTTCTGGGACTGGCCGTTCGGTTCGGCCCCAAGGAGAGAGCACGACCAATCCGTGCTGTCATTGCCCTCGTGGTGGACACTAACTGTGGCGGTGACCGAGTAGTACCCCGCCGTCGAGAGGGGCAACGTGTCTATGACCGTAGTGTTGCCGCTGGGCATGTTGGCGAAACTCGTGGCCTGGTAGGCCGTGCCCCCGGCCGGGGAGGTGCTCGCCGGGCCGGGCGGGCCCACGAGGGATATGCCCTTGCCCCATAGAGTCCTACACGGATAGGGCGAGCAGACACGCAGGGCCGGCCCGTACAGGAAGTGGGTGGCAGTGTCGATGTAATAGTCGCCCGCGACACCCTGCCCAATACCGGGAGGGACCTTGCCGCTCAGGATGGTGGTACCGGCCGGACCGGCCGGCCCCTGCGCTCCCAAGACGGCCGGGCTGCTGCCGGCTGGGCACGTCCCATTGCCCTTCAGTAGCTCCAGAACTCCGCTGCTTGTCACACATGCTTTGGCGCCGGCAGCGCCCGCAGTCACGGCATAGGTTGCTCCCGAGGCAACGCCGGCGACAAAGAGTGCGATAACCGCGACCGCGGCTATGTGCTTGCGACGCACCATGGTTATCGGATCCCCCCTTAGCCTCATTTGAGGCACAGCTAATTGCGGACACACTAGCGGCGGCGTTGCTCCGAGTACCGCCGGACTGAAAACGGGCGTCGTGCGGGGTCAGTGGGACGACCAGTCTCCTTTGACGTGACCAGAGACGACCCGGTGGCGCCGATACACATCATCGGGTCGTACTTTGGGGAGCCCCCTTGCTCATTCTGGTCGTCGGCGTGCTCATCGACTTCTTGAATGGCGCGGCCGAGCCTCGTAGTGCCGGGTCGCCCGCACCGCGCCGCCCATTCAGCCGGCGCGACCCACCCGTTGAGGGACCCTCCCTCGACAGGAGGCTCGGACCGCAGCACGGCTTCCACCTCGCCGTCTGCCGATGAGGTTCCATAGGGCGGCCAGTGGCTTCCTCCTTTGCTGAACTCAGTTTGCGACTGTAAGACGCTGTGCCGAGGCCCGATGGGCGGGCAACGCAACACCGCGTTCGAGTGCACTGCGGGAGACGAACGTGTGGTTCCTGTGGCACGTGGGTTGGGCCGACACCGTGCGACAAACGAGCGGGCATGGTCCGGCATCCCGGACCATGCCCGTGGTTACAGGTAGCTCGTCAGAGACCGGGGCCATCCGATGACCGGCGTGCCTAATCAACGCAGAGCACAGGGGTCCCTCTTCCCGACAGCCAACCCATAGCTCGCGAGACACGCCGGGCTCGCCCAGGACCACCTGCGCTGACTGCTACGGCGTCGTCTCCTCCACGACAAGAAGGTCGACGAATTCCGGTGGACCCTCGAAGATCTCCCCCATCGTCGCCCTCACGGTCTCGAAGCCTTCCTGGCTTGCCCGACTCTTTTCCCGTTCGCGGGCCTTCTCCTCGCTCTCGAACACGACGAGCATGTAAACCTGGCTCGGGTCCTTCTGGTCCCGCATGGCGGTGGAGCGCACGAGACCGGAACCCGGCTGTTCGAAAGCCCGCAACTGTTCGGAGAGTCGCTTCAGCCCGTCCTCGTGGCCCGGGCGCAAACGCGTCTTTATGAGCTGTGCCCACATGGTGGCATCGCCTCCCTTCTCACGCCGTTGCGAAACGCTCGAGGCCCGCCGCTTGCAGTTCCTCAGGCGGCATGGCCACTCGGTAGTGCACCGAGGCGTCGAAACCGAGCATGAGCGGCTCGGTGACGTGCGGCACCTGGCTCGCGCTCTCGATGTCGACGACCATCATGGCCCCGCGCCCGACTCCGTTGTCGGTGAAGTAGACGACCTCGGGTTTGATCGAGGCGAGAGCCTCACCGATCTTCTGGCCTGCGGTGCCCTGGCGGACGTAGGTGTTGAACGGCTCCAATGGAAAGCTGACCTCGACTATGAATTTCACGGGCCCCCCTCAGCTCGATCGGCGAGATGCCGTTCGATTCCGCGGAAAGCTAGCAGGCCCTCTTTCCCGTTGCCGTGAAGTCCGCCGCCACTCAGATTGCGAACGGGACCTCGCCGGTGGGGTTACGACGGCGGCGCTACGCCGGTGCCTTCAACGCCGAGCTCGGTCTCGGTACCGAGCGTGTTGTCGGCCACTACGACGCTGCTTGTGCGCTCCCCGGTCCCCGACGGATCGAACGCAAGCGTAAACGTGCAGCTCTGGCCGATACTCACAATGAGCGGATAGACGGGTGGGTTCACAAGTTCGTTTATGCAGGTGTCCGGAGCGGCAATGAAGTCGGTGGCCTCTCCCCCGGTGACGGACATTCCACTGATGTAAAGCGGCACCGCACCGACGTTGGTCACTGTCACGCTCTGGGGGTCGCTCGCCTTGAGCAGGGCTTCATCTGTCGGGAAGACCAGGACGTTGTTGCGGATATGGCTGTTCGAGACGGTCGCGGTCGCCCACACGCCGGTGCCCCGCAGCTTCAGCTGCACGGTCGTGCCGGAAGCGCCCCAGCTCGCGTCCAGGAGGTTCACGACCTCTGTGCGCAGTCCGGCGCCGGTCGGGTCGAACTGCACCGCCAGGGAGCACGTTGCGTGTGCCGTGACGTATCCGCAGTTGTTCCTGGGAAGACTGAAATCGTTCGGATCGCCGACTGTGCCCATGGCGACACTCGTGATGAGCTGTGTGGAAGAGCTGTTGTTCTTGACTGTCACCGAAATGGGATTGTCTGCGACGAAAACGCCTTCGGCGGGGAACACGACGGTCGTCGGGTTACCTGGCGGAGGCGGCGTGAACGATATCGGCGGCGGTGCGGCACCTTCGGTCACGACCACGTTGGTCGCCGTGGCGGTGCCGGAGGCGTTCTGCAACTCCAACCCGAAGGTGTAGCTGATCGGGCTCGGGCTCTTGTTGGGACGCAGCACGCCAGATTCCGTCACGCGGTCCGACGAGCATGTGAAGGACTTCGGGAAGCCCTTCAGGCTTGGCGACACGGTCATCTCGCACGACGCCGCGTACCTCAGGCTCGCCCTCAGGATGATCTTGCCGCCGACGTCAGGCATCGTGGTCTTCGACGCGGTGAACGCGAGGACGACCGGGAGCGGAGTTGCGCCGAAGGCGAGCTGCGGCACCCCGAGGAGGGCCAGTGCCGCCACGACGACTGGGGCGGTGACCGCCATCGCCAGCTTCGATCGTGCCTTGGGACGTGACATGGGTTACCTCGCTTCGCTAGCGACGGTCCTTTGCCGCCAAGTGCTACATGCCAAATGTTAACCCACCGGCGCCAACCGGTTGCGGAGAGTGGTATTACCGCCTCGCAATAACGCCACGCACAACTGTCTCAGTCGCGATTGGGCCCTGAATGCCTGAGCAAAATGGGCTTGGGCACTTTCCGGCGCCTGCCGTGCTGGCGACGAGGAGGACGCAGTACCCCTCCCCCACTTGCCGGCAGATACGGGTTGCGGGCCGTGACCCGAAGTACCGCAAGGGCTCCCTACGCTGTGGTCGAGCGGCCGTCCAGCACACGCCTGACTGGCCCGGCAAGCCCTATGTCGGGGGTGTCAGGTCTGAGCGGCGCCTCCTGTACGCCAGGCCCGCAAAGGCGAAATAGCCCGCCGCGGCGATCCCTGCGACTGTCTCGAAGGTCCAGACCAGGCTGGATCTGCCGGCGAGGGTCCTGCCGGCGACTCGGAGCGCGACCGGCTCGAGACAAAGTGCGCCGGCGACAAACACGGCACTGATCCACGCCCGGCGCGTCCGCCAGCGCTGTCCAAGCAGTCCGTAGAGAGGACCGGTCACAAAGCCTCCGAAGATGTTCAGCGTGTTGGAGAAGAACAGTCCGCGAACTTCGTGCAGGCTCAGGTTCCATTGACCTCCCTCGAAAGGCCCCATGATCATGAGGAAGTAGCCGAGCAGTGCCGTCAAGGTGACGACGAGGCCGACTGTCGCAGCTCGCGTCGCCTTTTCCTGCCCGCACCCGAACGCGAACGGCAGCACGAGCCATGGTGCCGACAAGAGGCTCAGCGACTCGGTCCATCCCCCCGGGGTTACAAGGCTGCCGACATACTGGTCCGCGGAGCCGAAGGCGAGGCCCGCAAGGACCGCCACCAATAGGGCGAGGGGCGTAGGGCACCAGGAGCGAATAGGTGGAACTCCACTCCACACACGGGCGGGCCGGTCAGCCCCCGCTAATCCTCGTCGGCGAATCGGTCGATAGTACTCTTCGATTCCAGAGCAGGAGTCGCCATGGACTACGGGAAGCTGGATCCACAAGCCGCGCTCGCGGGCGAACCGTTGGCCGTGATCGAGCGGATCTGCATGCGCAACCTGCTCAACAGCACGGCCGAGCGCGTCTATTTCAAGGATCTGCAGAGCCGGTTTCTCCTGGTCAGTGCCGGTTGGCTCGCGGCAGCGGCGCCCGGCTACAGCTTGGAAGAGGTGATCGGGAAGACCGACTTCGACTTCTTCGCCGAAGAACACGCCGCGGTCGCCTTTGCGGACGAGCAGAGGATCATCGCTACCGGCGAGGCCATGATCGGCAAGTTGGAGCAGGAGAGGTACGAAAGCCGCGAGGGTCCCTGGGTGGCTTCCACAAAGATGCCCCTTCGCGATGAAAACGGCGAGATCATAGGAACCTTCGGGATCTCGCGCGACGTGACTGCGCAGGTGAACGCGGAGAACGCGTTGGCCTACCAGGTTCTCCATGACCCGGTGACCGGTCTCGCGAACCGGGTCGCGCTGATGGACCGGCTCTCGCAGGCGCTGCTCGGCCTGGAACGCCAGCCGGGCCGGCTTGCGGTCCTGTATGTCGACTTGGACCATTTCAAGCAGACAAACGACTCGTTCGGCCACGACGCCGGCGACCAGGTCCTGCGCGAGATCGGTCGCCGCCTCTCCCAGTTCTCGCGACATTCCGACACCGTCGCCCGTCTCGGGGGCGACGAGTTCGTCGTGCTGTGCGGCGCACTGCGCGACGACGATGACGTCGGGCTCATCGGGGAGCGGATAGTGCGGGAGGTGCGCGCCCCCTATATAGAGGACGGGTGCGACCTCACGCTCACGTGCAGTGTCGGGATCATGGTCACGAGCAATCCCCGCGCCGATCCTGAGGAGCTGATCCGCGACGCGGATGAGGCGATGTACGAGGTCAAGCAGTCCGGACGGAACCGTTATCGCGTCTACGACTCGACCCAGCGACCAGGCACCCAGGCGAACATCCTCCAGACCGAGCTCATCCACGCCGTCGATCAGTCGGAACTTTTCCTCCTCTACCAGCCGCTGTTCTCCCTCGAGGACCGATCTCTCATCGGCGTCGAGGCGTTGGTGCGCTGGCGACACCCCCGGCGCGGGGTCGTGCTGCCCGATGATTTCATCCCGTTCGCCGAACAGTACGGGATGATCGGCCGGATCGACGCCTTCGTCCTTGACGAGGCCTGCCGACAGGTCGCCGAATGGAGCGCCCGCGAGGGCTGGCCCGCCAAGTTCACCATGGCAGTCAACGTTTCCGGCGCCGAGCTGTCGGATCCCGAGTTCGCCGGCCACGTCGCCGAGGTGATCAGTCGCCACGGGATCAACCCGGCGCTGTTGTGCCTCGAGATAACCGAGACCGCGCTCATCGGCGAGTTCGGCGATATCGAGGACACGCTGGCGGCCCTGCCGAGACTCGGCGTGCGCCTGGCCCTGGACGACTTCGGGACGGGGTACTCGACGCTTTCCCACCTCCAGCACGTGAAGGTGGACGTCTTGAAGATCGACCGGAGCTTTGTCGCCCAGATCAGCAGGAGCCCCCGCGACCGCGAGATCGTCGCCGCCGTGATGGCCATGTCTCATGCTCTCGGCACGACGGTCGTCGGCGAGGGCATAGAGACGAGCGACCAGCTCGATGCCCTCACCGGGCTGGACTGCGACCAGGGCCAGGGCTTCCTCTTTGCCCGCCCCCTCTCGCCCGAAGCGGTCGTGGCGCTAGTGGGTTGAGTACCCCCCCGGAGACTGGCAACGCGGCCGCCCTTCTGTGACGTCCTGCGGCCGGACCGGCCTCGGCGCGCGATCGCAGCGCTGGCTCGGTAAGGCGTTTAGGGGAACCTGTCAGCCCGCCTGAAACGACAGGTTACCCGAGGCTAAACATCGCGCCGGGATCGACCGATATTACTCATCGATCCCTCGCACAGGAGTTGAGATGGCTGAGGCGAAGCTGCACGGTCAGTGGTCGCAGGAAAGCGAGCTCTTGCGCGAGCTCAAGCTCACCTGCATGGGCAATCTTCTCTCCACCACCGAGGAACGCGTGTACTTCAAAGACGTGCGCAGCCGGTTCCTTTTCGTAAGCGCAGGCTGGATCGCCGCCATAACTCCTGACCGCAGCGCCGAGGACGTAATCGGTAAGACCGACTTCGACTTCTTCAGCAAGGAACATGCCGAGGCGGCTTTCGAGGACGAGCAGAGGATCATCCGCACCGGCGAGCCGATGGTGAACAAGCTGGAGCGGGAGACCTTCCGCAACGGAATGAGCCCCTGGGTTTCGACAACGAAGATGCCGCTTCGCGACGAAACCGGCCGGATAATCGGGACCTTCGGCATCTCGCGTGACGTGACGGCGCAGATCAGAGCTGAGAACGCCCTGGCTTACCAGGTCCAGCACGACCCGGTGACGGGTATGGCGAACCGGGTCGCTTTCATGGAACGGCTCTCGAAGGCCGTCGCGGACCTCGAGCGACAGCCAGGGCGCCTCGCGGTGCTCTACGTGGATCTAGACCACTTCAAGGCGATCAACGACTCGTTCGGCCACGACGCCGGTGACCAGGTGCTCGCCGAGGTCGGCCACAGACTCGCACAGTTCTCGCGGCATTCCGACACAGTCGCCCGCCTTGGGGGCGACGAGTTCGTGGTGCTGTGCCGGGACCTTCGCGACGACGATGATGTGGGCCTCATCGGCGAGCGCATCGTCCAGGGGATCGGCGCACCGTACGTCGACAACGGGCGCGATCTGTCGGCGACCTGCAGCGTCGGGGTCGTCATCACCCGTGATCCCCTGACCGAGCCGAGACATCTGATCCGCGACGCCGACGCGATGATGTACGAAGCCAAGGAGCAAGGCCGCAACCAGTACCGGATCTTCGATGCCTCAGAGCGCATCGGCACACTGGCAAGCCGCCTCCAGGCTGAGCTCAGCCGCGCCATCGACCAGGCGGAGCTGTTCCTCCTCTACCAGCCGCTGTTCTCCCTCGAGGACCAATCTTTGCTCGGTGTCGAGGCACTGGTGCGCTGGCACCATCCCGAGCGCGGCGTCGTCACGCCCGACAGCTTCATCCCCTTCGCCGAACAGCACGGGCTTATCGCCAGGATCGACACGTTCGTCCTGGACGAAGCCTGTCGTCAGCTCTCCGAATGGACGGCGCGGGACAACTGGCCGCGCGGCTTCACCATGGCCGTGAACGTGTCCGGCTCCGAGCTGTCGGACCACGAGTTCGCGCAACGTGTCTCCGATCTCATCCAACGCCACGGCGTCCAAGCGACACGGCTCTGCCTCGAGATGACCGAAACGGCGTTCGTCGGCGAATGGGGTGACGTCCAAGAGACGCTGTCATCGCTGTCAGAGCTCGGCGTACGCCTGGCCCTCGACGACTTCGGCACGGGCTATTCCTCCCTTGCGCACCTGCAGCGCATGAAGGTCGACATTTTGAAGATCGACCGGAGCTTCGTAGCCCAGATCGGCCGTAGCGAACGCGATCGGGAAATCGTCGCTGCAGTGACAGCGATGTCCCACGCCCTTGGCATAACCGTGGTCGGTGAGGGCATCGAAACGAGCCACCAGCTCGACACCCTCGCCGGCTTGGACTGCGACCAAGGCCAGGGCTTCCTCTTCGCCCGCCCCCTCTCGCCCGAGGCCGTGGTCGCGCTCGTCGGCTAAAGGGCCGCCGCTTCGCGGGCGCCGCCGGGTGAACGTGCCGCGGACACCGGGGCACTGTCGAGCCGAGGTCTACCGCTCTACTCCCAGGTCGTGCCTAAACGGATCTGCCCGTCGCGCACGAGAGCCACGCATGCGTCCACCACGACCGGATCGAAAAGCTTGCCCCGTTGCGCAACTATCTCGTCGAGGGCCGCCTCGACGCCCAGTGCCGGACGGTACGGCCGGTGCGACGACATGGCCTCCACCGTGTCGGCCACGGCGATGATGCGGGCGCCGAGGCAGATCTCCGCTCCGCGCAGTCCACGCGGGTAGCCCGAGCCGTCCAGTCGTTCGTGGTGCTGCACGATCATCTCCGCCACCGGCCACGGGAACGAGATCCCCTTGATGATGTCCGCACCCGCCTGGGCGTGGATCTTGATGAGGTCCCACTCCATGGGGCTCAGGTTGCTCGGGCGGCTCAGGATCTCGGCCGGCGTCCCGATCTTGCCGATGTCGTGGATGCGGGCCGCGAGGTCGATTCCCTCGACGGTGCCGTTGTCGAGACCCATGGCAACCGCGATCGCCGAAGCAATGGAGGCGACGCGGCTTTGGTGTCCGGAGGTGTACGGGTCCCTCACCTCGACCATGGCCGCCATGGCATCCGCGGCCGCCTGGGTGAGCTCGGATCGCGTCCGCTCCGCCTGCTTGTGCTGGGTGACGTCGACGACGATGGCCCCAATGCCGATCGTACGGCCCTCCACCACCACGGGGTAGTAGCTCTCGAGCCAACTCCGGGTCCTTGCGGGATCGTCGCTCACCGTTCGCTCGATCTCGACGTTCAGCACCGGCTCCCCGGTCTCGAGCACGCGGCGGTAGTGAGGCTCGATCTGGGGCCACAGATCGGCCACGACGTCGGCGGCAGGCCGACCGGTGTGGTCCTCAACCGCAAGTCCGTTCAAGGCGGCAAGCGTCTCGTTGATGCGCAGGTAGCGGAACTCGGTGTCCACGAGGCTGAACCCGACGGGCACGTTCGCCTGCAGGGTCTCGAGCAGGATCAGGGCTTCTTGCACTTCGCGCCCGGACAGGCGCAGTCCCGCCTCGGCGTTCTTCACGTCCTCGATGTCAGTGGCGGTGCCTATCCATTTGCGGATCTGGCCGTCGGCGTCCTTGAGGGCGCGGGTACGCACGTCGTGCCATCGGTACTGGCCGTCGAAACGCCGTATGCGGCACTCGAGATTCAACGGAGCCTGGGCCCAAGCGGCGATGTCCCTGGCGGCCTGAACCCGAGCGGCGTCCTCCGGATGCACCACAGTGATCCACCGCCAGCCCCACAGGTCCTCCGGCGGTAAGCCGAAATACTCCTCGGCCTGGGTGTTGACGTACTCGATCAACCGGTCGGGCGTTGACATCCAAACGATGTGCGGCATGAAATCCGCAACAAGACGCAACTCGTCGGGCGAGAACAGCGCAGTCTGGACCGGGTCTCGATGCCCTGGGGCATCCACAACCTCAAGCGTAACCGTTTACCGAGACCGGTCAAGCCCGGTGGGCCCGCAGTGGGGTCGGCCCCGGCCCCAAGGCTCATACACCCTCCGACCGATGACGTTTCCGCCGCCAGGGCGGCGACCCCCGTCAGGCGTCGAGCGAGTCGAAAGCCGCCAGGGCGGCCCCTCTTGCACCAGCCATGTCCAGGTCGGCGATGAGCGCGAAAGTCGCGAGCTCACGTTGCTCCTCGCGCAGCAAAGTGTGCTCACGCACGCAAGCGAGGAACCAATGGCGGAATCTCGGCGAGGCCTCGACCACGCCGCCGCCCACAAAGTAAGCGCCGGGATCGATGAAATTGCTCGCAATCGTGAACAGGCGCCCGACAGCCATCGCCTGCTGGGTGAAGATCTGCAACGCCAGCGGGTCCTGCGCATCGGCGTAGGCGCGAACCAACTTCGCGCCTTGGGCGAGGGACCCCTTCGCGGCGAGCTCGTGGCCCGGGAATCGCGTCAGCCAGTACGGCAGGAGGTTCTGCTCAATCCCGGTCAGCGACGCGACGCTCTCCACATCGCCGAGAAATCCGCAGTTGCACCTGGGCACGGGCTGACCTTCGCCGAGGAGCCCCTCCATCGGTATGTGCACATGGCCGAGCTCCCCCGCCATCCCCGCTGCCCCCCGGATGACGTGCCCGCCCTCGATCACCCCTCCCCCGAGTCCTGTGCCGACGATCGCCGACACCGACGAGTGCGACGCCCAGTTCTCGCCGAAGTGGGTGTGGTGGGCATAGAGCGCGGCGGCGTTGCCGTCGTTGTTGTAGATGACCGGGACACCGAGCCGACGCTCGAGCGCGCCACGGATATCGAAGCCGTGCCAGGCCGGTTCCGAGAAGTTCGTAGCCCCTTTGCTGGAGATCACGCCGTCGGGGCTCGCCGGCCCGGGGGTCCCGAGGCCGATGGCGCGCACCGACTCCCGTTCCAGGCCCGTCAGGCCGAGCACACCGTCGAGGGACCCGACGAGGGCTTCGATGGCCACCTCGGGCCCTTCTCGCACGCGGCTAGGGGTCTCGAGCAAACTGTCCACGAGAAAGCGCCCGGAGTCCTCCAGCACCGTGGCGCTGTTGGAATTGCCGCCGTTGTCGAGCCCGACGACTACCCACGAACTCGAGGTCAAGAGCGACCTTCCTTCGCCTTCAGCACCCTGACCGCCTCCCCATATCTTCTGTGACGAGACAGGCCGAACCCGGAACTCCCCCCGGAGCCAGGAGGCTGGTGCGCCTCGTACCGGAGAGCCACCTGGACATCCAAGGCCGCAACCGCGGCGCTATCGGGCAGCTCTCAACCCATCGCCACCCGAGCCTAGCAACGCCGTCTGATTCCCCGAGGGCGCATCTCCACGCTTGCGCCCAGCTGCGGTTGCGCGGTGCCCGTACGGCTGGCGGCCTAACCCGGGGCGGGCTTGGGGAGCACGACCGCATGACCCCAAGTGAGGACCCGATACGGCCCGATGACATGGATCTGAGCCGGCGGACCCCAGGTCCGAAGCGCCGCGTCAAGGTCGACGTTGTCGATGACGGGCTTGGCGTAGACGAGGAATTGCCACTCCTGTCCCGTGTACCAGCCCGCCTCGGACAAGGTCGTCATTTCCTGCAGGGCGCCGCCATTGGCGGCCTCCACCGGCCGGACGATGACGGCCCCGCTGCTCTGGACGGTGGTGATACTGGCGGCCCAGTACTCTCCGATCCCCCACCGGAGATTGTGCGCCTCCAAGTACGAGACCAGCGCCGGGACATCGTAAGGCTGCTCAGGACGGGCCAATGAGTAACCGACTCCGGCCGCGAAACTCAGCACCACGGCCGCACCCAAGACCGAGACGACACGGCCGGGCTTTCCCGCCGGGAGCTTGGACCAGCCCCTGGCGACGAGGCGCCCGGCGAGAATGCCCGCGAACACAATGGAGATGGCGAGGTACCGCACGCCGCTTTGATCGGGTCTGGCGAAGGTGACGAAGGGCACGGCCGAACAGGCAACGGCGAGGACGAGGAGGTCGTCGAGCCGCCAGGTCTCCGGCCGGGCCTCGGCCGGTTGTCCTCGGCGCCCGGCACGAGCGCCGGCGACGAGGCTCCACAGCCCAGCCACCACGCAGGCGAGCACGCACAGTGCACCCACGACGTGCACCTCACGAAGACCGGCGGGCACTCCCCCGTTGTGCCGCAGCCCGTTGGTGAGACCGAGCAGATCCGAGCCATAGCCAGGCACGTGCTCGAGGTTCCTCAGCATCTGTCCCACATGCACAGTGGACAGAGCCGGTTCTGACTTGAAGGCTCCTCGCGCCTCGGCGAGCCCGCGGACAAGGGCCGCAACAGCCACAGCGACCAATCCGGCCGAGGTGTCCGCGACGGCGCTCTGCCACCTTCTCTGGCGCAGCGCTGCCACAAGACCGGCCAGGACCAGGGGCACCACGCCGTAGGCGACGAGCAGAAGGTCGCCGAGCATCCCTGCCGCGAGCAGGACGACCGCCAGGAACCATCCCGGGCCGAAGCGACCCCGCCTGAGGGCGGCAAATGCCACAAGGGCGTAAAGCGCCGTGCTCACATGAAATCCCCTGCCAACGAAGAACAGGGTCATGGCTGGGGTGGCGAAGGCCAGGAGGGCGATCACGGTCAGGCCCCCTGCCAGGGCGCAGGCGCCGCGGCTCGCCTCACGGGCGAGAAGAACGCCGACCACGACCACAAGAGCCGCCATGACCGCGGGGCCGGCGTACAGGAGCGCCGGCCGCAGGCCCACGAGGCGGACGGCCGCATCGTAAAAGGGCGCATCGCTGGTCCAGTACGAGGCGAAAGTCAGGTTCCAGCCCTGGAGAAGCAGATGTCCGGCCGCCATTGTCTGGCCTTCGAGGATGATGGTCGCCCTGTCGGAGGTCCCGGCCTGGCTGTGTGCCGATCTCGCGTAACACAGCGCCAGAAGACCGCCGAAGAGGGCCACGGTGCCAAGCGAGTTCACCGCCAGACGTGTGGACCTGCGCCTCGCCCAGAGGACCCGGAGCCCTCCTCCCGGGTTGTCGCCCTCCTCAGTGGTCACCGAGCCCGACCCCACCACAAGGTGCGACACCTCGGACGAAGCCTCCCGCTCTCATGTCGCGGGACTCTACCCCCAACTCGCTGCCGCGCCCCGGCCATTCGCGTTGTCGCGCGGCCTCTGTTCAGAGTGTGCCTCTGGGCGTTCTACGCTTTTGATATGCGAGGGAGGGCGCTGGCGAGCGACGAGCCGGAGGAGGATGCTCCGGACTGGTGCACTCTGGTCGCGCTGCAGCCGGTGACGGACCTCCAGGACCGCACCGTGTTCGGCTACGAAGCCCTCGCTCGCGGCTCATTACGTGAAGACGCCCGCAGGTTCGTGCGCTGCTCGCTCCCGGCGGTGCAGTACGCCAGTCCCGCGTTGTTGTTCGTGCCCCTCACCCCAGAGCTCCTCCAAGACGAGGATCTCGATCTGTTCCAAGCGGCCGACGAGGTCGGGGCCGCACCTGGAGAGGTCGCCTGGGTCATTTCCGAACTGACGGCTCTCGAGCTGCCCCAGCTTGTGGAACGCCGGGTGGCACACCTGCGCGAGCGGGGCTTTCCCGTAGCCGTCGCCGACGTCGCGCCCGGCGTGCTCAGCAGGCGGCCCGTGGCCGAGCTCATGCCGAACTTTGTCATCTTGGATCCCGTCTACACGAGCTACGTGTCCAGCGGGATCCGGGCTCGTGCCGAGCTCGCGGGTCTGCTCGCGTATTGTGCCCGGCTCAACGCACACGTCATCCTCCGAGGTATCGACGACGACGACGACGCCCAGCGCCTGATCGGGCTCGGAGTGAGACTGGGCATCGGCCCCCATCTCGGATCGCCTGCGGTGCTCAACGCCTCCGCGGCCGAGCCGGGCGACGAAGTCGTCACTCCCGCCTGGTTCCGCAGGCAAGGGGTGCGGGTGCTCACCGCAGCGGGCAAGGCGCTCGACACGCCGGCCATGGTCGCCAAACTGCCGACGAACGGAAAGCTGCCCGTCGACGCCCAAGGCTTTGCCTGGTCTTTGGGCGAGGCCGCTCGCCTCATGCAAGCCGAGCACGACCCGAACCGGATCCTCCAGGTGACAGCGGAGCGCCTGCCGCTTACTGTGCGTGCGGACCGGTTCGCCATCTTCGAAGCCGACTGGGACGCTTACCGGCTCAGGGCCCGCGTCCTCGCCGGCGAAGAACTCGCCGGACTGAACGAGATGGACATCTCGATGGACCGCGGGATAACGGGCTGGGCGTTCCTGCGCGGCTACCCCTACAACTGCCCGGACACCCGCAGCCATGCCGAGGCTGTGTCAATCCCCGGCCAGGACGAGACGACCTTGGAGGAGTCCCTGCTCGTCGTGCCGCTCATCGCCGGTGACCACCGGCTCGGAGTCATCGACATGTGGCGCAACGGCCGCAACCAGTTCACCGAGGAGGACCTCGAGCGTTGTGCGCTGTTCGGCTACATCACAGCGGCCGCCTGGCGCAACGCCCAGCTTTACGCGGAGCTCGAGTTGCGTGCCATGACCGACACCTTGACCGGGCTGCTCAACCACCGCTGGTGGGACGAGCTGGCCACGCGCGAAGCCGCCCTGTCCAGCCGAGCCGGAACCCAGATGGCCATCCTCCTCATAGACCTCGACCACTTCAAGCAGGTCAACGACCAGTGTGGGCACATGGCCGGTGACGCCCTGCTCCGCAACGTGGGGCGCGCGCTCCAGGGCGCACTTCGCAACGGCGACGCGGCGGTCCGCTACGGTGGCGAAGAGTTCCTCCTGATGCTCCACAACACCGACGAGGCCGGCGCCATGAGGGTCGCCGAATCCGTCCGGGAGGTCATGGGCAAGCTCCCCACGCCCGGACCCGGCGTGGCACGGGTGACCGCCTCGATCGGCGTGGCGTTCTTCCCGCGGCACGGCGCAGCGCTCGACGAGGTCGTCAACGTCGCCGATGCCGCCATGTACCGGGCCAAGGCCGAGGGGCGCAACCGCATCGTGATGGCGCCCGGTCCTGCGCTCGAAGCCCCACGGGCTGATCGGAGTGGCGCGGCATAGTCCGGCCGCGAAGTCGCTGACGCTTCAGCGCGGGCGCGGGGCGCCGTTCATTCCGTCCCGGCGCGGTGGCGGGACCGTGGGGCCTTTCCTCCCCTGCCAGGCGCGAGCCATGGCGGTGGTGTCGAAGCCAACCGCGAAACTGCCGTCAGGCGCGAGCACGACCGCGCCGCCATGTCCACCCCGTGCGCTGACCGCGCCGAGCGCGTCCCGGAGGGCGGCTTGCAAAGGCGCGCCCGCAGTTACGCACCAGTCGACCCGGTGGGCGAAGCCGGCCACGAGAAACGACTCCCCCTCGCCGGTCGCGGAGACCGCGACGCTGGCGTCGTCCGCCCAGGTTCCTGCTCCGGCTATCGGTGAATCACCCACTCGCCCGGGCAGTTTGCCGAGGCGTCCGCCGGTCGATGTGGCGGCGGCGAGATGGCCGCCAAGGTCGACTGCCACCGCACCGACAGTCCCGCCCCGCGATATCGGCCTGACACCTTCGCCACACAGGTGGGCCGGGTCCATCCGCGAAAGACCGGCGTCCTCCGAGAACCGGTCCGCACCGGCCCCAGCGAGCAGGACGGGGCCGTTGCTCGGCCCGCCCAGTGCCATGACCGCCCGCGCCGCCCGCACGGGGCTCTCGGGCCACGTCGCGGCGCAGATCGCCCCGAAACTCCCGCTAGCCCCGTCCATGACGGCCGCGTCGGTCTCGACAGTGCCCCGCGCTGTAGCAACGGCGCCCCGCCCGCAATTGAAGATGCCCGAGGCTTCCATGCGCGCCACGGCCTCGATCACGGCATCGAGAGCGTGGCCGCCCGCACTGAGAACCTCCCAGGCGGCCCCCAGGGCGTCGGACAAGCCCTGCGATAGCCGCCCAAGGTCCTGCTCCGAGCGGGGCCGCACGAAGTCGCCGGCGCCGCCGTGGATCACCACCGCGGGGGTACCCAGCGCACCTGAATCCATGAAGACGTCCCCGCTCATCGCCTCGCCTCCTCAGCGGTCACCCGGGCCTAGGCGTCACCCGCGGCGCCGCCGGGCCGGGCCGTCACGCGCCGCGTCATCCACCGCTCCACGATGAAGGCAAGAAAGGGCACGAACCCCGCGGCCACCAGCGCGATCACTTGCCTGAGACCCAGCCCGAACCGGCGGGCGAGATCGGCCACGGTCACGAGGTAGACGATGTAGAGGAACCCGTGGATCGGGCCGATGATCTGGACGGCGGCCGGTCTACCTGCGGCGTACTGGAGGGGAACACCGACGAGGACGAGAGCCAAGAGACCGACGCCAACGAGGTAGGCCATGACCCGGTAACGCTGCAAGGCAGTTTTCTGGGCCGGGTCCACGAGCCTTTCAACGTAGCTTCTCCTCGTCTGCCTCGTTGAGCCGGGCCAGGTATCGGTTGTAGGCGGCGAGCTCCTCGTCCTCTGCCTCGTCCTCTTCGGCCTGCGGGCCCGTCCCTCCCGGCAAGGCCCGGTGCGCGCCCTTCGGCGCCTTCGGGGTGATCACGCCCGGCTGCTCGTGAACGAGCCTCCACCACATGTAGACGCCGTAGGCGGCAAACAGGGGCCACTCGATGGTGTAGGCCCAGCTGAGAGTGTTGCCCGACAGCGCGCGGTGCAACTGCCACCATCCAAGAGCGAGACAGCCCGGGACCACCACCAACGCGGTCAGATGGAGCAGGACCGCCCGACGCGAGAACCAGGCGGGACTCACACCTCGAGGTTAGCCCTCCCCTGTCTCCGGCCTCCCGGGGCCGGCCCGGCCGCGATCCCGCCTGGTGTACTAGTCCGCGCGGCGCTGGTCGAAGGTCACCACGAGCTTGCGGGCGGCGCGGGCGTCGTCGAGACGGCCCACCGGGGTCGTGCGCGGGGCGGCCTTGGCGTCATCGGCGTTGCCAGCCTCACGCGCCTCACGGGCGATCTGAACGAACGCGTCGGCCAGGGCCGCGAGCGTCTGGGGGCTCTCTGTCTCGGTCGGCTCGACCATGAGAGCCTCCTCGACTATGAGCGGGAAGTAGACGGTCGGGGGATGAAAGCCCAGCTCCATGAGACGCTTCGCCACGTCCAAAGCGCTCAGGCCCACTTCATGATGGAGTGACTTCGCCGATACGACGCACTCGTGCATCACTGGCCTGTCGTAGGCGATGTCGTAGGTTCCCCGGAGGCGTTCCTTGAACCAGTTGGCGTTCAACACGGCTATCTCCGAGACCCGCTTGAGGCCGTCACCGCCGTTCAGGCGCAGGTACATCCAGGCGCGCAGCAGCACGATGGCGTTGCCGTGCCAGGAGTGCACGCGCCCGATCGAATGCTCGGGCATCGTGAACTCGAAGCCGGTTCCGCCACGGGTGGGCCTCGGGCCGGGCAGGAACGCAGCGAGCTTGGCGCAGACCGCCACGGGACCAGCCCCGGGCCCTCCCCCGCCGTGCGGGGTGGCGAAGGTCTTGTGCACGTTCAGGTGCACGATGTCGAAGCCCATGTCCCCGGGCCGGACGATCCCCAAGATGGCGTTCAGGTTGGCGCCGTCGTAGTACACGAGACCCCCCACCTCGTGCACCGCCTCCGCGATCTCGACGATGTCATCCTCGAACAGGCCTAAGGTGCTGGGGTTCGTCAGCATGATGCCCGCCACGTCGTCGTCGAGCATGGCCCGCAGAGCCTCGAGGTCGACCCCGCCCCGGGCGTTCGTCCCCACGGTTGCGACCTCGTAGCCGCTGAGCGTCACCGAGGCCGGGTTCGTGCCGTGGGCCGAGTCCGGGATGATCACGCGGCGCCTGCGGGCGGACTCGCCGTTTGCCTCGTGATAGGCACGCATCAACAACAGTCCCGTGAGCTCGCCTGCCGCCCCGGCTGCAGGCTGCAAGGTAGCGGCCTGCATCCCCGTGATGGCGCACAGAGCCTCTTCGAGCTCGACCAAGAGCTCGAGCCAACCCTGCGTGCACGACGCCGGCGCAGCCGGGTGGACCCCCGTGAAGTCCAGGAGGGACGCACCGGCGTCCGCCGCCTTCGGGTTGTACTTCATCGTGCACGAGCCGAGTGGGTAGGCCCCGAGGTCGACGGAGTACTGGCGGTGCGTAAGACGCGTGAAATGCGACACGAGGTCACGTTCTGAGACCTCCGGCAGCGGCACCGCCTCGGTCTGGAGAAATGCTTCCGGTACGAGCTCTGCGGCCGACCATGCGGGCAGGTCTGTCGTGCGGAACGAAGCTGCATGGCGGCCGGTCTCGGAGAACTCGAAGATGGTCGGCTCGAAGTCGTGAGCAAGCAGCGGTGCGCCGAGGGCGCGCCCGGCGGGCAGCGCCCCGCTCATCGCACGGCCCTGGCAAATGCAGCCGCGAAGCCGTCGATCTCCCCACGGGTGCGCCTTTCGGTGGCGGCCACGAGCAGTCCTCCCTCATAGTCGGAGCCCTCGAAGCCTGCCCGGACGGGCACGCCGGCGAGGTAACCGTCTTCCACCAGGCGTTCGACGAGCATCTCGGGCTCGAGCGGGGTTCGAATGGCGAACTCCCGCAGCACCGCAGCGTCGGTCATGAGCCGTACGCCGTCGATCGCGCAAAGTGCCTCACGGGTGTAGCGCGTCGCTCTCGCGCACCTGAGGGCAACCTCGCGCAGTCCCTGGGGCCCGAGCCAGGACAGCTGCACCGCGGCGGTCACGGCCATCAGGGTCTGGTTGGTGCACACGTTCGAGGACGCCCGTTCCCGGCGGATGTCCTGCTCGCGCGCCCGCAACGTCATGACATAGGCGTGGCGACCGCCCGTGTCAACCGTCTCTCCGACGATCCGTCCCGGGATGCGCCTCACGTCTTTGAGGCGGCAGGCGAACAGGCCGAGGTACGGTCCGCCGAAGCCCAGCGCCGTCCCCAAGGGCTGCCCCTCGCCGACGGCGACGTCGGCACCGAGGGAGCCCGGCGTCCGCAAAAGGCCGGCCGAGACAGGGTCGAAGCAGACGACAAGGCGGGCGCCGACGCGGTCGGCGACCGCGCGAGCGGCGCTTATGTCCTCCAGGCAGCCGAGGAAGTTCGGAGCGGCGACCACGACCGCAGCGAAGGGGACGTCGTCCGCGATGGTTTCCCAGGTCGTCACGCCGCCGGACAGCGGCACGGTGTGGATCTCGTTGCCAGAACCACGCGAGAAGGTCCCCAGCTGGCGACGCCAATGGGGATGGACGCCCTGTGAGCACAGCACCCGCTTGTTGCCTGCCGCGACAACGGCGAGGTTCACAGCCTCGACGAGCGCGGCCGCACCGTCGTAGAGCGAGGCGTTCGCGACGTCAAGGCCGCTCAGCCGGGCGATCATCGTCTGGTATTCGAAGATGGCCTGCAGGACTCCCTGGGAGACCTCCGGCTGATAGGGCGTGTAGGCGGTGACGAACTCCGAGCGCGACGCGATGGCCTTCACGACACCCGGTATCTCGTGGTCGTAGGACCCTCCGCCGGCAAAGCACACGAGGTCTCGGCCACAGGGCCGATTCCGCGCGGCCAGGTCATCGAGGCGCCAGGCGACGTCCGGTTCGCTCATCGCCGGCGGCAGGTCGAGGCCACCGCGCAGTCGCAGGGCCTCGGGGATCTCGCCGAACAGCCCGTCGAGGTCATCGACGCCCAGATCACCGAGCATCTCGGCGATCTCGGCATCGGTGTGTGCCACGAACGGCGCGCTCAAGACTCCGCCCCTTCCATCTTCAACCGCTGGAACGGTGGCTTAACGACATTGGCCGGGACAGGACCACCACGCATCTCGATCTCGACTCTGGCACCCATCGCCGTACCGGGAGGCAGGAACGCCAGCGCGATCCCCCGCTGCAGCACGGGTGAGAAGTTGCCGCTCGTCACCTCGCCCGAGGCCTCGCCGTCCACAGCGACAGCATCGCCATTGCGCGGCGGTCGGCGGCCTTCGGCCAGCAAGCCGCGCAGGCGGCGCCGGATCCCGGCCGTGCGCTCGCGCTCCAGGGCCTCGCGGCCCCGGAAGGGTCCCTTGTCCCAGCTGACGACCCAGCCGAGCCCGGCCTGCAGGGGCGTGATACCGGCGCCGAGCTCGTGGCCGTGAAGCGGCAGTCCCGCTTCGAGGCGAAGAGTGTCGCGTGCTCCGAGGCCGGCGGGCGTGACACCGGCGCCGACGACAGCGCGCCAGAACTCGGGTGCCATCTCGGATGGCACGGCGCACTCGACACCATCCTCGCCGGTGTAGCCGGTGCCGGCGACGCGGCAGGGCACGCCCTTGAAGTGGAAATCCGCCACGCCGAAGTGCGCGACCGCGGCCGTATCGGCCGAGACGGACGCGAGGCGTTCGCGGGCGCGCGGTCCCTGCACCGCGATGACAGCCCGTTCGTTGGTCACGTCATGGCCACCGAGCACCGAGATCACCCTGGCTGTGTTGGAGGCGTTCGGCATCACGTCGAAATGCTCATCTGCTACCCACCAGACGATGATGTCGTCGAGCACCGAGGCGTCTGATTCGTCGAGGAGGTGCTGGTACTGCGCACGGCCCGGCCCGATCCGGTGAAGGTCGTTGGTGAGGCTCGTCTGGAGCAGCTCGAAGGAGCCTGGCCCTTCGACGCGTACGGTGCCCAGATGGCTCACGTCGAAGACCGCGGCGTCGTTGCGACAAGCGAGGTGCTCGGCAATGGTCCCTTCCGGGTACGAAAGCGGCATTTCCCAGCCGCCGAAATCAACGAGTCGGGCTCCGAGCTCGATGTGCTCGGCATGCAAGGCGGAGTGTTTGAGCGTCACCCGGCCAATCTAGCTGTTGCTTCCGGGAGGTATTTTCCCAGGAGACTGAAGACATCGCGACGATAAAGGACCCTCACGCTGACTTCTGGATAGAGCTGCGCCATCTGGCGCAGCTTGCGATTCTTGACCGTGACGAGCTCCTGGCGAAGCGTCGTCAGCTCGAGGAAGACGTCGTGGTCTGTCAGGTAGAAATCCGGGCGGAACGCGCTCGTCGGTTGCCCGTCGGGGCCCCACGCGAGGACGAACTCCACCGGTTCGTACTCCCAGCGCACCTCGTAGTAGTCGAGGAGCTCAGCAAAAAGACGTTCGGAGTCATGAGCAAACCGCACCGCGCCTTGCGGTGGCCGCGGTCCTTCCGGCGAGGATCGCCCGTCGGGGAGCGTCTAGCCTCCCTCGGCGAGCCGGGCACGCCCGGAGGAGGTGGCCGCGTCCTTCGCAGAGGCGGCTCGTACAGGACCAGCGGACGCCGGCGCCTTGCTTGCGCCATGGGCGGCGTCGATGAGGTGGATCGCTGCGTCGACCTCGCCCACCACCCCGGCGAGCGGGACGACGTTGAACACGCCCTGACCGCCTCGCAGCAGGTCGATGATCTCCTCGCCCGTGCGCACGAGCACCGACCCCTCACCGACGATGACGAGGTTTGCCGTCGTCAGGTCTTCTCCCACCGAGTCGCGTAGGCACTCGATGGCGCGCCTCGCCTGGCGCAGGTTGACACCGCCATCGAGGAGCTGCTTGATCACCTTCAGCTCGAGCAGGTCTCTGTAGGCGTAAAGCCGCTGCGAACCGCTTCCCCGCGCCGGGGCGAGCGACGGGCGGCTCAGGCCGGTCCGGTCCCAGTAGTCGAGCTGCCGGTAGGTGATACCCACGATGCTGCACACTTGCGGCCCACGGAAACCGACTTGGTCCATTTCGTGCCCCTGTCCCTAGTTCCCGCTTCCGCCCCTTTACCGCTCGGACGACAGCGCCGTAGTTACACCCTCGTAACCAAGGTTAGGGCTCGCGTGGCTCGACGTCAACGATCGGTCGAGGCACGGGGAACTTGAGGCCACACGTTTACCGCAGCTTCAGCTTCAGGGTTGTGGCACGAGGCCAGTGGCGCCGGCGCACCCGCTCAGGACGTGAAGTCCTCCGGTCGGATCCTGTCCAGGAACTCGCGGAACTCCCCGACGAGCTCGTCCGGGTTGCCCTCGACGGCGACGTCGTCGTCGTCCGGCTCGATGACTAGCCCCTCGGTCTCCATGAGGTCGTCGGCGACGTAAAGCGGTGAGTGGGTGCGCGCCGCCAGGGCGATCGCGTCCGACGGCCGGCACGACACGACGACGTCACGCTCGCCCGCCCGGAGGTGGAGCTCCGCGAAAAAGGTCCCGTCGCGCAGCTCGGTCACGAGCACACGCACAACTCTCGCGCCCAGGGTTTCGACCAGCTCGCGCATAAGATCGTGGCTCATCGGGCGCGGCGGCTCGACCCCCTGCAGGGCGAAGGCGATGGCGGTCGCCTCCGGCCCGCCCACGAATATCGGTAGTGAACGGCGGGCCCCCTCGGTCTCTTCGAGCAGCACGACCGGTGTGCTCGATCCCAGGTCGACTCGGACAGCCCTCAGATGCACCTCGACCATGACAGCAACTTACCGCCCCCAGAGCCGTTCGAACATCGCAGGCGGCCCCGAACGCAGATCGGCCTCGTCAGCGACTTGTAGGCCCGGGAGGTTGCGGTAGCGCTCGTCCAAGTCGAGCCCGTAGCCAACCACGTGCTCGTCGCTGATGACCTGGCCGACGTAGCGGACGTCGACCGGCAACAGCCTGCGGCTCCGCCGGTCGAGCAGGGCGCACGCGGCCGTTGATCGAGCGCCCCGCAGGGCAATCAGCCGGAGCACGTAGGCAAGGGTCAGACCGGTGTCGACGATGTCTAGGACCACGACGACGTCGCGTCCCGAGACATCGAGGTCGAGATCCTTGGCAACCCGCACCCGCGTCCGTCCGTCCCCGTAGGACGTGAGTGCGAGGAAGTCGAGCTCGCAGGGGCCCGGCAGAGCCCGTATGAGATCGGCGAGAAAGCAGATACTTCCTTTGAGCAGTGCCACCAGCACGACGCCGTCGGGGTAGTCGCGCCTGATTTCGCCTCCGAGTCGCTGAGCGATCGCGGCCAGTTCCGAGGCCGCGAGAAGGGACCTGACCCCGTGGTCCGGCTGGCTCACCCTCCGGTCAGTTCGCGCTGCGCGGCTTGCGAGAAACAGCGCATCAAGGCTTCGCCGAGCTCGGAAAGCTCGGAAAGCTCCTCGATCGCGCGGGCTCGCGCCCCGGGGTTCCTCTGGCGGAGCAGAGGCGTCACGACCTGGGCAAAAAGGCCGGTCTGGCGGTCAGCGGCGTGCTTGAAGATCCGCAGGTGCCGCGCCCCGATCCCGTAAGGCGCAAAGCGGGCGGCCAGCTTTGCCACCAGCACCGCCTCCTCGTCGTAGCAGTGCACCCCCGCCACCGTCCGCCCGGCAATGAGACCGAAGCTCTCGAGCTCCTCGATGCCCGCCGCTTCGAGGCCGCTGGCGTTGGCCAGCTCGGCAAGCGTGAGGCTTGCCCCCGAGAGTCCCGCCCCCGGCAGACCGGCTGTCGGGCGGGACAACGGGTGCCGGGCTCGCACCGCTGGGTCTTCTTGTGCTTCCTCCGCCGGCGCGTCGTTTGAGGAGGACTCCTCAGCTGTCTCCGGTTCGGCGCTCTCGGGCACGGGCGCTTGGCCCTTCGCGCGGCGGCCCCCGCCGGCCCCAGCCGGCTTGGTCTCGGCCTCAGCCGGGCGGCGACCCGTGGTCGCCTGCTGTTCCTCGGAGCCGCCCTCAGGGGCGGAACCGGTCGGGGCGGTTGGCGACCCGTGCTCGGCCTGCGGCGCCGGGTCGGTTCTCCCCGTCACCGGCGCGCTCGCCCGCTTGGCCGTGCGGTCCGCAGAGGAGGCGATCATGGCGACGGGCGTCAATGCCGCCAACGCGCCCTGGGCGTTCTCGCGCGTGAGCGCCGAGGCCCCGGCCGCCGCGACGAGAAGGGCCTCCGATTCCCGCTCGGGGGGCGGCTCGCCCACCTCGAACAGATGGGGTGCAGGCGCCTCGGGATCGCTCATCCCGTGGTCCAGACGGCCCTTGATCACCTTCAGAGGCAAGAAGTGCTCGCGCTGCTGGCGCAGGATCCACCGAAGACGCTCCACGTCGGGCTCGTAGAACTTCCGGTAACCCGACGGCGTCCGCTCGGGAACGAGCAGTCCCCGGCTCTCGAGGAAACGAATCTTCGAGATCGTGATGTCCGGGAATTCATCGCGGAGCAAGGCGAGCACGTCGCCAATTGCCAGATAAGAGCGCTCCCCCACTGCCTGCTCAGCCCGCGCTCGTCGAGAGGAATACAAGCTTGAACTTGCCGATCTGGACCTCGTCGCCACCCTTCAAAGTGGCTGTCTCGATCCGCTCGCGGTTGACATAGGTGCCGTTCAGCGATCCCACATCCACCACCATGTAGCGGGTTGCCTCGCGCCGGAACTCGGCGTGGCGGCGTGAAACCGTCACATCGTCGAGGAAGATCTCACTGTCGGGATGCCGGCCCACCCGGGTGACTTCACCTGTCAGCACGAACCGAGCCCCGGCGTCCGGTCCACGCTTGACGACGAGAACCCCGGTGCCTTCCAACAGGTCCTCCGCCGGGACACTGACCTCTTCGTCCGCCAGGTCACCCGAGGAGTCCTCCGGGAGAAACGAGATCGTCGTGTCTGTGCTCGGGGTGAAGGGCGCGCCACAGGACGAGCAGAAATTCGAATCTGGCGGGTTGCGATGGCCGCAGTTGTTGCAGAACACCCCAGTACGGTACCTGAGACTAACCAGGGCGCGCTCGGCCAGCTGCCCCTGGCTAATGAGCGAAATGGCCACGGCGGGGTTTCTGGTTTCTCGCGTTCACACCGGCGGGTCGCTCGGTCACACGGCCGGTGACGCCTCAGGATTCCGTGAGGGAGCGGTATGCGGCGGCGTCCAGCAGCTCGTCGAGCTCTGCGGGCTCGGACGGCTCGAGCACGCAGAGCCAGCCCGCGCCGTACGCGTCCGTGTTGATGACCTCGGGCTGGGCCGAAAGCGACGTGTTCACCTCCACCACGGTGCCTCCGACGGGCGCGTACACCTGCGAGACCGACTTGGTCGACTCGACCTCACCGAGCTCACCTCCTCGCACCACGGCGTCGCCGACCGAAGGCAGCTGCACGAACACGATGTCGCCGAGTGCTTCCTGCGCGAAATCTGTGAGGCCCACTTTGACCTTCCCATCCTCTAGACGCGCCCACTCGTGATCGGAGGTGTATCTCAGGTCTTGGGGGATGTCCATGTCTCACAGCTCCTTGAAGGTGGCGGCATCTTCCGACGCCGCAGCGATCGTAGTCACTCGCCGGACTCTACCGCCTGTCCCGTGACCCCACCTGGGCCGCGCTCGTGCCGCCACGGGATCAACCCGGACGACGAGTCAGGTGGTCCCGGCCGTGAGTATCGCCTCGATGTCCTTGCTCACACGATCGATCCGTTCCTCGGCCTCTGCCTGGGTCCGGCCCTCGGCCTGGATGCGGGTGACCGGAGCCTCCGGGTCGGGTAACACGAGAGTCCAGCCGTCGGCATCTATCGTCTTCACCCCGTCGAGCAGTAGTAGACCGGCGGGTTCTGCCTGCTCGACGAGAGTGCGCATCACAAGGCCCTTCTGCTCGAACGGAGTCGCTACCTCCCGCCGGAGGATGTGAGCCTCGGGCAGGCGGCCCACGACCTGCGAAAGCGCGGCCTTCTCCCTGGCGAGGAGCGAGAGCAGCCGCACGAGGCTCGCCACAGCGTCGAATGCCGGCAGGAAGGAGGGAAACACGAAGCCGCCAGCGGTGTTGGCGGCGAGCTGCACCCGCGGTGAGTCGGCGGCCTCGAGCAACTGTGAGGCCGCCAGCTTGGTTCTCAGCACTTCGCAGCCCGTCATGTCGCAAACAGCCTCGACTTGGCTGCTCGCGTCCACGGGCACCGCGATCGCACCGCGCGGATCGGTTGCCGACACGAGCCCGACGAGCACGAGGAGGGCCTCGTCGTCGGACAGGACGTGGCCGGTGTCGTCGACGAGGGTTAGCTGCTCCCCGTCGGGGTCCAGCATCGCCCCGAGGTCGGCACCCGAAGACCGGACGAGGTCGCTGAGGCGCGTCGCGTGCGCAGTGCGGTCGAAGCTGATGACTCCTGAGGTCGACACGTTCGGGTTGATACCGAGAATGTCGGCCCCCAGCTTCGCTAGGACATTCGGCATGACGAAGCTCACCGTGCCGAACGCATAATCGAGCACCAGCTTGAATCTGGCGTCGCGTATGGCTTCGAGGTCGACAAGGCTTGTCAGCTCGTTCGTGTAAAGCTCCAGCGTTCTCGAGGCGAAGCTGATGTCGCCGATCTCCGCTGCGGGCACCCGGCGCGATTCCTCACGGTCATAGACGCGCTCGATCTTGCGCTGGGCGGCCTCCCCGAGTTCCATGCCGTCCTCGTTCAAAAAACGCAAGGCGACCGAGTGTGGATCGCCGGGCACGAGCCTCACGGTCATCCCGCCGACCGCGGTCCCTGTGCGGGTCAGAAACCTCGTCACGGGCACCGTCGCGGCCTCGAGGTCCTCGACGTCGCAGCCGGCGGCGATGATCCCGACAATGGCGGCGCGCTTCAGCATTCGCGCAGCGCGACTTGAATCCCGCGAAACTGCGACTGTCGCGCCTTTCGGAAGGGTGGTCGCGTAGGCAAGGGCGACACGCATGGCGACCTCCGGGGAGAGGTCGACGTTCGCGATCCCCGCCACGCCGAGACGCCCGAACAGGCTCCTGGCGCCCCGTGACTCCCAGACGATCGACGAGTTCACGACGGCGCCGGCTTCGATCATCTTGTGCGGGTACACCTTCACACCGGCCCCGATGACCGCTTGGCGACCCACTTTCGATCCCGCGCCGAGCACGACTCCGTCGTCGAGGTGCACGCCCTGGCGCACGTCGCACGACCTCGCGATGACACAGCCCCGGGCGCTGACAGCCGAGGCGATGTACACGTTGTCGTGGATGACGCAGCGTTCGATCACGCTGTTCTCACCGATGCGGACGTTGGCGCCCACCACGCAGTGGCCGTGCAGCTCAACACCCGCGCCGATCCGGCAGTTGTCACCGATGAGGCTGGGGCCGAGGACGCGGGCCGAGGGATGGACCTCGGCGCCCGCGCCCAGCCACACGCCCGGGCGAAGCGAGAAACCCGGTACGTCGATCCCCACCTTGCCGTCGAGGATGTCCGCGTGCGCACGCAGGTACGCCTCCAGCGTCCCGACGTCCTCCCAGTAGCCGCCGGCCACGTATCCGTAAAGGGGCCGGCCCGCTTCGAGCATCGCCGGAAAGACCTCCGAGGAGAAATCAACCGCACGTCCGGCGGGAATCCAGTCGAAGACGTCCGGCTCGAGCACGTAGATGCCGGTGTTGATCGTGTCACTGAAAACGTCACCCCAACCCGGCTTCTCCAAGAACCGCTCGACGCGCCCGGCGGCGTCGATGATGACGATCCCGAACTCGAGGGGATTGTCCACAGCCTCCAGCGCGAGTGTCGCTACGGCACCTCGCTCCTGATGGAACGCGACGAGCGCCGTCAGGTCGACGTCGGTCACGACGTCGCCGGATATCACGAGGAAGCGGTCATCCAGTTCGTCCATGGCGTTGAGCACCGATCCGGCAGTCCCGAGCGGTGTCTCCTCGGTGGCGTAGACGAGGCGGACCCCCAACTCCGACCCGTCCCCGAAGTACGTGCGAATCATGCTCGCTAAGAACCCGACGGTCACGACGATCTCGTCAAAACCGTGGCGTCTGAGCAGGTTCACGACGTGCTCGGCCATCGGTGCATTCGCCATCGGGAGCATCGGCTTGGGCTGGTTGGCTGTGAGCGGGCGAAGTCTCGTGCCCTCCCCGCCCGCCATGATGACGGCCTTCACCGATGCGCCGCCTCGTGCTCGATGGGCTGGGAGCGACGCTCGTTGAGCGCCCGACGGGCGTGAGGAAGATAGGCGGCCGCGGCGACGAAGCTGAAGGCGAGGGCCGGCACGAGGGCCACCCAGGTGGCGTCGGTCAGCACCCTGGCCCATGTCGCGGGCCCGTCGCCGAGCAGGAACAACGGGAGGCAGCACAAGAGCCCGAAGGTGCCGGCCTTCCCGACCCAGAGCACGTCGATGCGCCTTGCCCGCATCGCAACGAGTACCAAGACGGCTGCTGACACGAGCAGCTCGCGGCCGAGCACGACGCCGGCGAGCCAGGCCGGGATGGCACCGTAGACCTCGATGGCGAGGACCGAGGTCAGCAGCACCACCCGGTCCGCGACAGGATCGAGAACCTTGCCGAGAGTGCTGACCTGGTGGAACTTACGGGCCAGGTAGCCGTCCAGGAAGTCGGTCACGCCGACGAACATCAACACCAGAGTCGCCGCGATCCGTTCGTTGGGCCCGAACAGAAGCCAGCAGAACACGCCGAGCAACCCGATGCGCGTGAAGGAGATCACGTTCGGCAAGGTCCACACGCGATCGAGGCCATCCCGGCCTTCACCGGCCTCGCTGCGCACGGCCTCCACTCCGGCAAGTCTACGGGCGCCCGGGCGCAAAAGGCCGACGCCGGCCAGGAGCGCCACGCCGCTCAGGCGCCGTGGCTCGCAACGCCCGCAGGAAGGCCCGGCCTGTGCGCCTTCAGTTCTGGCGGATTCGGGTGCCCGTCGTTATGTTCGGCACCAAGCAGACATAACGGTCGGCCATCCCGTCTAGTGACCAGGCCTCAAGTGGGAGCTCGCTCACGCGAGCGAGCTCCTCCCCTTCGGTGACGACATGGGCCAGCCCCTGGATCATGACGCTCCAGCCCTGATGGTCCGACTCGAAGTGGTCGACCTCGAACGCCACCACGAATCCCGCCGAGGCGTCGTTCAGCCTGGTGCCCTGGGCGCACCGCCAAACGATGTCCCCTTCGAGCACCGCAAAGTTCACCGGGAGCACGATCGGCAGAGCGCGCGCCGTGAGAGCCACACGACCCACATGTTCGCCTCTCAGCAGCTTGAGACAATCCTCAGGGCCTAGCTCCTCGAAAACCGGTGCCCGATCGCGGTCCACGTCTCAAGAGTCGGCCTGAGCAGCCCTTTCCGGTTAGAGGCGAAAGTCACCTTTCATGCGGCCGTGCGTCGTCGGGGAGTTGCCGGTTTCAGCGCGTAATCGGGACGGACCACTCCACGAGCGTCCCCGAAGGGCTACGGGCTGTGATCGAGACCGAACCGGATAGGCCATGGGCCCGCTCGGCGATGTTCCGCAAGCCGTTGCCGGCCGTCCTTCCCTTCGGTGGGCCGACGCCGTTGTCTGCCACCGAGACGAGGAGCATGTTGTCCTCGGCCACGATGACCACCTCGACCGCCGAGGCCGCGGCGTGCCGGGCAACGTTCGAGAGCACCTCGGTCAGGACGGCGATCACCTGCGGCTCCAGCTCGTCACTCGTGACCGCGTCGACGGGTCCCTGGAACGCCACCCGCGGTTTGAAGCCGAGAGTCTCGGCCGCAGCGCTCACTACCGCCGTGACGGCCGCACGCAGACCCGCCTCGGCCATGGCCGGCCGCTCGAGATGGAAGATCGTCTCACGGATCTCCCGGATGACCTCGTCCAGACCGTCGACGACGCGGTCTATCCGTCCGGCCACCGAGCCGCTCGTGAGCCGCTCGATGCTCTGCAGGCCCATGCCGAGGGCAAACAGCTGTTGGATGACGGTGTCGTGCAGGTCACGGCCGATTCTTTCCCGTTCCGCGGTGGCCTGGAGTTGCTCGAGCTCGACCCGGGCCTCCCCCAAGGTGAGGGCGACCATGGCTGCGTTCGCGAAGACCGCCACAAGCGCCGTGTCGTTCACGCCAAAGCCCGCCGCGCCCCGCGGTCGGGCCACGACCAGCGCGCCCAGAATCCGGTCTTCCACGCCGAGCGGGCAGAACAAGCAGGGTCCGAGGCCGAGTGCCTTCATCCTTTGTGGAACGGTCATCTCCGTCGACAGGTCGCTGACGATGATCGACTCGCCATCTGTCATGGAGCGCTTGGCGATGCTCCCCTCTGAGGTGATCTCGAGACCGATGATGGACTCGGCACCATCGCCGTCACTGGCGCTGACGACAAGGCCGTCCTTTCCGGACGGGACGACAACCCAAGCCAGGACGGCGTCCACCAGGCCGCGTGCCCGGCATGCGACCAGCTCCAGTGTCGCCGCGGTCGGCTCACCCGCCAAGAGGCGCTGGGTGATCTCGTTTACGGCGTGCAACCTCGCCTCTTGGCGGCGCCGATCCGTCGCATCTCGCACGAACGCCCCGACGAAACTCTCCCCACCGGTCGAAAACGGGGCGAGGCTGACATCGATCGGGAACTCCGTCCCGTCTCGCCGGCGGCCCGTGAGCTCGAGACCAAGTCCCATCGGTCGCGGCTCACCTGACTCCGTGTACTTTCTCCGGTGACGCTCATGCAGGGCCCGAACCTGTTCGGGGACGAGCGTCTCGATGCTGAGACCTACGACCTCGTCCGGCTCGAAGCCGAAAAGCCTCCTGATAGCCTCGCTCGCAAGGACGATGATCCCGTCTCGGTCGACGGCGATGACGGCGTCCGGCGACGACTGCAGCACGGTTGCGAGCACGTCGGCAGCGCCCGCCACACGCGACTGCATCGGTACGACGCCGCTGTGCTCTCTCACCGGGGTGCGAGCCTAGTCACCTTGTTGCTCGAAGCGCATAGTCGCCAGTCCCGCTCGATGTCTTGGCGCAAACCGGCCCGAGGGCCGGCACGTCGTCCAGCGCGATTCCGCCATCTCCGGGCATCGATCGACTAAGCAAGTGCTGGCACCGGTGTGCCGTTGCGTACGCCCGTGTCACGACCGCGCCAGAGGAGTCCAACTTGAGCCAGAGCGTTGTTGAAGCACATGCAACGGTAGCGGCGGCGCCCGACACCGTCTTCGCTTGCCTCGCTGACTACAGGTGTGCCGAGGTGTTCATCGAGGGCCTCGAGCAGCTCACTCCGGTTGGATCCCAGACAACAGGCAAGGACGCCCGCTTTGATGCGATCTTGAAGGTTGCCGGCCACAGCTTCCGCTCCGTCATCGTCATCGCGTCCCTCCAGCCCGGTCGCAGCATCACTTGGTCTTCAGCCGGCGGCGACAACCAGAGCCTCACCTTCGAACTGGCGCCGGACGCGGGCGGGACCGCTGTCAGCCTCACGGTCTCCTACGACCCGCCCGGCGGCCTTGCGGGAGTCATCGCCCCCTTCGTGGAGCGCACGGTCCGACAACGGGCGACCGGCAGCCTCGAGCGACTCCGAGAGTATCTCCAGCCCGCCTGAGCACAGGTACCCAAGGGGCCGGCGACGGGTCGTGCGCGGCCGCCATACGGCTTCTCACAAGTGTACGAGGACCCTCAAACAGAGGTGACAGCTGGTGCACGACCCCCGTTGCCTTGCGAGGGAAGCAAGGGGCCGTGCACCGCGTATGAGTATCTCTCAAAAGAGGCAGCTCCGCGCCTTTTTTTGACACTGCTCCGCCGCAAGCTCATACAGCCTGCACGGCACGATGCGATCCGCCTCGCCTCGGCGCGGCCGGCGTGCCGGGCGCCCGTGCCCGGCGGTTGGACATGACCACTAGCCCACGCCGCTGTGGCCTCCTGATCGACGGCAAAGGCTATTGCAGTGTCAGGTCTGGAACACGTATGCCGCGCCCGTGTCCTTGGCCCGGTTGTAGGCACCCGTCACGGCGGTAGTGCCGGAGATGGCAACAGAAACGCCCAGGTAGTCTCCCGCGGTCGTGTTGGAGCCCTTGAGCTCCCCGTTCTGCTCCCAGCCGCTGCCCGTGTGGTGGAACAGGTACGCCCTGCCCGCGAAGTTGGAGTGGCCGTACGCACCCACCAGGATCGACTTGCCCGAGATCGCCACCGAGATGCCGAAGTAGTCGCCTGCGGCAGTGTCGGAACCCTTCAGCTCGGCGGTCTGCTCCCAGGCTGTTGCTGTCTTCTGGAACACATACGCCCTCCCTGCGGAGCTGGCCCTGCCGTAAGCGCCCACGACCGCGGTCGTGGACGAGATGGCCACTGAAGCGCCGAAATTGTCGTCCGCGGCGTTGTCGGGTGCCTTTAGCTCCCCCGACTCAGTCCAGCTGGACCCCATCTCGTTGAACACGTAGGCCCTTCCCCTGCCCTTCGCGTAGCCCTCCGCTCCCACGATCGCAGTGCTGCCTGCGATGCCGACGGAAGTGCCGAACCCGTCCTCGCTGGTGGTTCCCGTGCCCTCCAGTTCCGCGGTCTGCGCCCAACCGGAGGACCCACTCCTGAAGACGTAGGCGCTACCTGTGTACTTGGCGTGCCCGACTGCCCCCACCACGATGCTCGAGCCCGAAATGGCGACCGACCAGCCGAAGTAGTCATCTGTGACGGTGTCAGCGGCCTTCAGCTCCGCAACCTGCGACCATCCCCCCGTCCGGCTCTCGAACACGTATGCCCGCCCGGCATCCTTGGCCTGGTCATAGGCACCCACGACAATGGTGCTGCCCGAGATCGCCACGGCAGCTCCGAAGTGGTCGCCGCCTGTGGCGTCGGAGCCCTGCAGCTCTCCGACCTGTGACCAGCCGGACGCCACCTTCTTGAACACGTATGCCCGCCCTGCGCCCGGGCTGCCCACGACTGCGGTCGCACCCGAAACCGCCACCGAGGTGCCGAACTCGTCGCCGCCAGAGAGCCCGGAGCCCTTGAGCTCGGATACCTGCCTCGTACTGACAACCGCAGCCGTCGAGCTGCAGCCCGCCAGAAGGGGCAGGCAGACCCCGCCGACGACCACAAGCGCGCAGAGGCTGGCAATCGGGGACTTCCCCACGTGTACCTCCGGGAGATTGAGGGGACCGGCGTGCTGCAGAACTCGACGTCAGGCTAGTCCCGGGACCCGTAGGGAGGGCGAGCCTCCGGCTCGTCAGGGCATCGGCTCCACGCCGCGGTGTCCTGGCACACTCTGCCTCTCGCCGCGGCCAGAGGGGAGCAGGTCAGCCATTTCGCGAAAGTGGCAGGGGCTT
>JBKQHU010000144.1:0-54156 GCA_052148655.1 Acidimicrobiales bacterium | reverse complement strand
AGCGGTGCCAGGCCTGGCTGGCACCTACAGCCCCCTCATCGTTACGCCCGCTGCGAGGAGAAGCAGGACTGCATCGAACGTCTTCCCCACCCAATCTTTGGAGTCACAACATGACGACCGGAACTTCCCAAACAGGCCGATCGAGTATCAGCGCCGACCAAGCTGGGCGCGACAACTGCCTCTCGGGCACCGTGGCCGTTGAGGCACGCCGTCTGACGAAGCTGTTCGGCACGAATCGCGCCGTGGACGCTGTCGATCTCACCGTCATGGAAGGCGAGGTTTTCGGGGTGCTCGGCCCGAACGGCGCCGGCAAGACCACGATGCTGAACATGTTGGCCACGCTGCTACCGATTGACGACGGCGAGGCAAGGATTTTCGGTTACGAGGTCCGCAGCGCTGGCCACGCCGTACGGCAACTGATCGGCGTCACGGGGCAGTTCGCGTCGGTCGACGAGAACTTGACGGCCCGTGAGAACCTCTGGATGTTCGGTCGCCTGCAGGGATTGTCGTCCAAGAAGGCCCATCGCATCGGCGACGACCTGCTCGCACAGTTCGACCTCACCGAGGCCGCTCGCCGCCCGATCTCGCAGTTCTCGGGTGGCATGCGCCGTCGCCTTGACCTCGCGGCCAGTCTGATCACCAGGCCCGCACTGATCTTCCTCGATGAGCCCACCACCGGTCTCGACCCCCGGAACCGCAGCCAGATGTGGGACACGATCCGCGACCTGGTCGCTGAGGGATCGACCATCATGTTGACCACCCAGTACCTCGACGAGGCCGATGCCCTGGCCGGGCGGATCGCCGTCATCGATCACGGCAGGAAGGTCGCCGAAGGAACTCCGAGTCAGCTCAAGACCCAAATCGGCACATCGAGCCTCCGTGTCCAGATGGCCAAGGGTGCCGACACGCCATACGCGCTCGCTCTGGCTGCGGAGGCCACCCGCAACACACCGATCGTTTCCCCGAACGGCTCAGGATTCAGCGTCAAGCTGAGCGACGCCAACGAGGCTGCCGACGTCCTCATCGCGCTGCGGAAACACCGGCTCGACATCGCGAGCGCCACCGTCGAGCAACCGAGCCTCGACGAGGTGTTTCTGGCCCTGACCGGCCACCGGAGTGAAACTCCCACCCGCGAGACCAAGGCGAGCAAGTCATGACCGCAGGAATCACGATCCCGACCGCCACGTGTCGACCGGCCGCACACCCCGTCAGAGCATCGGTATCGGTTCGCGAGGCGCTCACCCAGATCACCACGCTGGCATGGCGCGCCCTCGTCAAGATGAGTCGCAATCCCGAGCAGCTCGTCGACGTCACCTTCATGCCCGTGTTGTTCACCGTGATGTTCGGGCTCATGTTCGGCGGGGCCGTCTCCGGCAGCACCGCCCATTACCTACCGACCCTCATCCCGGGCATCATCGCCATGACCACCATCACCGCATGCGTGGCCGCCGGCATGCAACTCCGCGAGGACATGGACAAGGGCGTTTTCGACCGCTTCCGGTCGCTGCCAATCGCCCGGATCGCCCCTCTCGTCGGACCGATGATGGCCGACCTCGTCCGCTATGCCATTGCGGCCGGCGTCTCCCTCACCGTCGGCGTACTCATGGGCTACCGCCCCGGTGGTGGGGTCCTGGGTGTGTCCGCCGGAGTGGTTCTCGCCGTCATCACCGGCTGGTCCATCGCCTGGATCTTCCTTTGGATCGGCACCAAAGCCAGGAGCGCTGGCGCCGTCCAGGGGACGTCGATGATGATCATGTTCCCGCTGGCGTTCCTGTCCAACGCGTTCGTTCCCGTCGACAGCCTTCCGGGATGGCTCCAGGTGGTGACGCGGGTCAATCCCGTCTCCCATGTCGTCTCGGCGTTGCGTGACCTGATGAACAAGGGCGCCTTCACGGCCGAGGTCGGATGGGCGTTGCTCGGATGCGCCTCAGTCGCCGCGATCTTCATTCCACTCGCGGTTCGTTCGTACTCCAAGCGGGTCTGACGAGCACGGCGTCGGCCACAGACCGACGTCGCGCTGCAGAAGCCACCGCCGGAAAGATCACCGCAGCTACCGCTTCGTATGAGGTTGTGTGCAACTCGGAGTGCGAACGAACCTGGACAAGGCGGAGTGGTAGTGGCGGAGGGCCTGGCAGTCTGGCTCTGCGGCCACAAGTTGGCACTGTGTCTGAGTGTCAGGACGGAGCCTCGTTATTGCCCTGGTGCCCGGAAGTAAAGACAGCGGCCGGAGGCGGCGGATAAAAAAGCTTGGCCGGTGGCCGCGTTCGCGCGCCGCGATCCGATCCGGCCGAACGAGCCGCGCGGTCTCGACGGCACCCCGTCGAAGTGCCTCGCGGGTCCTTCCGCGGGAGCTATCTGGTTTGCGGCGGCGTCGAGGCCCTGTCGATGGCGGCGAACTCCTCGTTGCTGAGCTCGAGCGTGAGGGCGCGTGAGTTCTGCCGGACGTGATCGGCTTTGGTGGCCCCGGGGATCGCGATCACGTGTTCATCTCGTTTGAGCAGCCAGGCCAGTGCCACCTGAAGTGTGGTCGCGTCCCGGGCGTTGGCTACTTCTTGCAGAGCGCCAGCAAGGGCAGTCGGGTGCTGGTGCTTGCCAGAGCCAGCGCCGAGGGCACCGCCGTCCAGGGGTCGGTAGGCGACCAGGGCGACGTCCATCTGGCGGCAGGCGTCGAGGACGCCGTCGGTCTCGGGCGCGCGGTGCGCCAGGCTGTAGTGGACCTGGTTGGCCGCGAGCGGTACCCCGTAGTGGGCGAGCACGTCGGCCGCCTTGCGCATCTGCGCCACGTTGCAGTTGCTGATCCCCGCGGCCCGGATCTTCCCGGACTGGACCGCCTCGGCCATGGCCTTCATCCAAGTGCCCACTCCGCGGGGCGCATAGGGGAAGTGCAGGTAATAAAGATCGATCGACTCACGCCCGAGCCGTTTCAGTGTCCTGTCCAATGCTGAGCGGAACTGGGCGCCGGTGATCCGGGTCGGCATCGGTGCGAACTTGCTGGCCACCACGACCGGATGGCCAGCCTGCCGGGCCGCCGCTCCCAAGGCCCTCTCCGACCGGCCGAAGGTGTAGATCTCGGCGGTGTCGAAAAAGCCCATCCCCACTTCGAGCGCAGTTGCCAGCGTCTCGTTCATGCGGGCTTGGCTCGGCTCGCCCGTATTCCACCGGTTCGTGCCAACGCCGAGCGCCGGCACACTCACACCCGACCTGCCCAGCGTCCGCTCGGTTCCAGTCATGGCCTTTCACGCCTCCCGCATGACAGCCCAGGACAGGCGAGCGAGTCGAGGGACAGGGCTGCGGTCGGCGCGAGAGCATGGGCGGCGGTCTTCCGCCTCAATATCCACGCGCATCTGGGAAAGCTCCGGGTTCGCGTCGACAAGCTGGTACTGCTGAAGCCGCGGGATGAAGCGCGCAAGGTGGGGCTCCAGTGTTCTCATGCGGCCGGGCGCACACCAACCTCTTCCAGATGGTCGAGCATGTCGGCTGGATCGGCGTAGACACGGTACGCCCCGGCCGACTGGAGCTCGGCTCGCCCGTACCCGCCCGAGAGCAGGCCGACGCCCATGGCGTTGGCGCGCTGCGCGGCGAGTAGGTCCCAGACGCTGTCACCGACCACGAAGCTGTGACCGGGATCGACGTTGAGCAAGCTGGCGGCAGCCAAGAACAAGTGCGGGTCGGGCTTGGCCCGCTCCACAAGGTCCCGCGTCACAACGACGGTGTCCGGCGGGAGATCCAGGAGCTCGATGGCCGGCGAGGCCGTCACGCGGGATCCGCTCGTGGCGATGGCGAACGGCACCCCGTGGTCCTGCAGACAGCCGAGGAGCTCCTTTGCACCGGGCAGTGGTACCACCCCGGCGACGCGCTCCAAATAGTGCTCGGCATGAAGCGCGAACAGTCGCGCGAGTGTCTCCGCGTCGAGCTTGCAACCGGTCTCACGCTGCAGGGCGTTGAGGAACAAGCCTCCGCTCATCCCAATCCTGCGGTGGATCCGCCACACCGAAAGCGGCACGCCGCAGTCCGCGAGGGCTTCTTGCCAGGCAGTGACGTGCTGGTAGACGGAGTCGACCAGCGTGCCGTCCAGGTCGAACAGGAATGCGGGTTGCGGCACCTCGATGTGTGGTGGGACGGCGGTAGTCACAGGTGCAGTCTACGAGTGGACCTTGCGACGCGGACTGGTTGTCCCCGATGGCCGGACGAGGTCGCGTTCTCCGTGAGTCAGGCGATCAGTCCGTGAGGGTCGATGACGAACTTGCGTGCCGCTCCCTTGTCGAAGTCGGCATAGCCCTGTGGTGCCTGGTCGAGGGTGATGACCGTGGCCGCGACGGCTTTGGCGATCTGCACGCGGTCGTGGAGGATGGCCATCATGAGCCCGTGGTTGTACCGCATGACCGGGCACTGGCCGGTCGTGAACGAGAGCGATTTCGCCCAGCCGGTCCCGAGGCTTATCGACAGCGAACCCACTCGGGCCGCCTCGTCGATTCCCCCGGGATCCGCGGTCACGTACAGGCCGGGGATGCCGAGTGCACCTCCGGCGGCTGTCACTTGCATGAGGGAGTTCAACACAGTCGCCGGTGCCTCCTTGGTGGCCCCTCCGCCGTGGCCCCGGGCCTCGAAGCCGACGGCGTCGATGCCGCAATCCACCTCGGGAACGCCGAGGATCTCGGCGATCTGGTCCCTAGGGTCGCCCTTGGAGACGTCGACGGTCTCGCAGCCGAAACTGCGGGCTTGGGCGAGGCGTTCGCTCACGAGATCGGCGACGATCACCACCGCTGCGCCGAGCAGCTGTGCGCTGGCCGCTGCGGCCAGCCCGACGGGCCCGGCGCCGGCGACATAGACGGTCGAGCCCGGTTTGACCCCGGCGGTCACCGCCCCGTGGAACCCGGTCGGGAAGATGTCCGACAGCATGGTCAGGTCACGGACCTTCGCCAGGGCCTGGTCCCGGTCCGGGAAGCGCAGCAGATTGAAGTCGGCATAGGGGGCCATCACGTACTCCGCCTGACCTCCCACCCAGCCGCCCATGTCGACATAGCCGTAAGCCGACCCGGGTCGGTCCGGGTTGACGTTGAGGCAGATCCCGGTCTTGCCCTCTTTGCAGTTGCGGCACCGGCCGCACGCGATGTTGAACGGCACCGAGCAGAGATCTCCGACCTTGATGAACTCCACGTCCGAGCCGGTCTCGATGACCTCGCCCAGAATCTCGTGGCCCAGGACCAGGCCGGCGGGGGCCGTCGTACGGCCCCGGACCATGTGCTGGTCGCTGCCACAGATGTTCGTGGCGACAACCTTCAAGATGACCCCGTGGTTGCACTTGCGCCCGACGTTCGCCGGGTTCACCCCCGGCCCGTCGTGGAGCTCGAGCTTCGGGTAGTCGATGTCGTGCACCTCGACTTTGCCCGGCTCGATGTAGGTCACTGCCCGGTTGCCTGACATAGCGCCCCCCTTGTATCGGCGACCGGGGAACGCACCATGTGCGCCCCCGGTCCTGGCTCGAGTTGTAGATCTTCCCCCGTCCCCGGTCCGTTCTCAAGGCCTTCCCGGGACGTTCGGCCCGAAGACAGCCGGAGAAACCGCGGCCTCGACGGGCACAACACCCTAGTCCCGCGCGTCGGCTCGATCGGCCTCGGCAACGCGCCACGGCGCCGGCGCCGGGTACCTGGAGAGCCGGCGCCAGAAGCGGTGTCTGATCAGGGTCTCGGCCCCAGACGTCCTTGGTGTACTCCTCGGTGGCGAGGAGCTCCCCATCCCGTCACACTTGGGAGGTGACGACTACCGACTCTGAGCCAGTTGCCGAGACCGCCTGGAGCGCACGTGTCAACGGCGCCCCGATCGCCTTCGACTACGACGACGTCAGCCTCGTGCCGCGGCTCGTCTCCACGCTGACCCACCGCGTCGATGCTGAGCCGACCATCGATTTCGGACCGATCCGGCTCACCTTGCCGATCGTCGGCGCCCCCATGCCCGACGTCTGCGGAGCCGAGATGTGCCGGGCGTTGGCCGTCGACGGTGCCGTCGGTGTCCTGCACCGGTTCCAGTCGATCGCGGCCCAGGTGGAAAGTGTTCACGGCGCGGTGTGCGGTGACGACGGCGAACCGCACTTGCCGATGCCGGCGGCCGCGGTCGGGGTGAGCGGCGATTACCGGGAGAGGTTCTCGGCCCTGTACGAGGCCGGGGTACGGGTGTTCTGCCTTGACACGGCCAACGGTGCTCACGTTCAGGTCGGGGCTGCGATCGCGTGGTGCCGCGCAGAGGCGACAGATACCTTCCTCATCGCGGGGAACGTGGCTTCGGCAGAGGCGTTCCGTTGGCTGGAGGATCAAGGCGCCGACGCGATACGCGTGGGGATCGCGGGGGGCTCGGTCTGTGAGACGAGGACAGAGACGGCGGTGTTCGTCCCGACGCCCTACGCCGTCTGGGAGTGCGCGCACGTCAAGAGCCATGCGCTCGTAATCGGCGACTCCGGGGTCCGTACTCCTTCTGATTTCTGCAAGCTGCTGGCTCTCGGTGCCGACACGGTGATGCTCGGTTCCGCGCTCGCCGGCACACGTCAGGCCCCCGGTCGTGTGATCGTCGTCGACGGAAGCAAATACAAGATCATGCGAGGTGCTGCCTCTTTCTCGGTGCAGCAGGAGCACGGCGGCCAGGAGCCCGAATACGTGGAAGGTGCCGAGACCATGGTGCCCTACAAGGGATCGGTCGCGGATGTGACAGCGAGATACGGCGCGGGGCTTCGCAGTTCCATGTCCTACATGAACGCCCGCGGTCTCGAGGAGTACCGCGCCAACGTCAACTTCGTGTTCCACTACAGCCGCCCGGGCTGACAGGACCGACCGGTCCGGTTCCGCGGCGCCGCGATCGGCACCGACGCCGTCGACCTCTGGCTCACCGAGAACGAGGGAGTTTGCGATGACCACCAGTGAGCACACGACCTGCCAGCTGGAGATACACCGGAGCCTCCCGGCGGAACCGGAACGCATCTGCCGGGCGCTCGTCGAACCTTCGCAGGCCGGGGTCTGGTTAGCGGCCGCGGCCAATATCTCCCCGGAGCGGGGCGGGGCTTACGAGTTGTTCTGCCAACCCGACACGCCTGAGCGCAACAGCACCATCGGTTGTCGTATCACGGCCATCGCCCCGTGCCACTACCTGGCTTTCACCTGGCGGGGGCCAGAGGTCCTGAGCAAAGTCATGAACGACGGGAACCCGCCCCCGCAGCCGACGCAGGTCACCATCACTCTGAACCCGACTGCTGTTGGCACCGATGTCGGCTTGCTCCACGGCGGCTTCGGCCATGACGACGGATGGCCCGAGGCGGTCATGTGGCACGAGCGGTCGTGGAGCGCCTGTCTCGACAATCTGGAGGCACTGCTGAGTGATCAGCCCATGGTCCACCCGTGGAGCTGAGGGAACCGCTCGCCGGAGGAGACCGTCGGTGTCCCAAGCCGCGCCCGCGTCGTCGCGGCGGATGCCCGTGCGTCCGGCCGGGGGGCGGCGACACGGGAATAACGTCCGGTGTCGCCTGCGTCGAAAGGCGTCGGGCCACAGTCGTTCGGTAAGACACCCAGGGAGGATCCGTCATCGAATCCGGCACCGAGCCGTTCATCGTCCGTCCCCTCGCCGACGACGAGGTTGAGCGTGTCGCGGCCGTCCTCGGCCTCGCCCGCCTCTACCAAGGAGACGGCTTTTACCTGGTGGCGTGGGAGCGCGACGAACCTCTCAGGCATGCACACGTGGAGTTGACGGACCCGCCCGAGCTGCAGGACGTGTCGGTGCGGCCGGAGCACCGCCGACGCGGCGTGGCGAGCGCCATCACGGCCTCGGCCGAGCGCGCGGCGCGTGATAGAGGCTTCAACCGCGTACGCCTCCATGTCAGCACCGGCAACGAAGGAGCACAGGCGCTCTACCGCCGGTCCGGGTATGTGGACGCCGGCGTTGCGCCCAAGCGCGTGAAGGGAACGGTCGTGATCCGGACCGGGTCGATCGAGGTGGACGACACCATCCTGACCTGGGAGAAGCGTCTCGATCAAGGCCCGTGAGACCTCCGGTGGGCTCGGCGTGAAAGTGGCTGACCCACGATTGGCGCGCCCACCAGGCCGGGTCAGCTGACCCGCACCTGCAGTCCCGTCCCGACACCAGGCGAGCGACATCTGGTTCGGAGCAGACCCGGCCGTGGAGGCGCGCTGTCAAGCTAGGACGCCCACCTGTGACGCGCCTGGGAAACTGATTGCAGTCGGGTTTCACCCCGGCAGAGCCGACGGTCAGCCCACCGCCGTGGCGGTTCGCGCCAGGTTGACCGACGTGCAACGAGTTTTCGTGCGCTGGTTTCTTCCGGCCCGCCAGCGCGAGCGGTCGTAGAGTTTCGGCGTCGGATTGGATGGCGGGCACGACTTTCGAGAAAGGAGCACCACGGTGATCAAAGGATTCAAGAACTTCCTCCTGCGGGGTGACGTCATCGTCATTGCCGTAGGTCTGATAGTCGCCTTGGCTTTCAGCACGTTGATCAAGGCCTTCACGGACTCGGTGATCAACCCTCTCATCTCCCGGGCGCAGGGCGGTGGGGCGGTCGGACTGGGCGTCCAGCTCGGTCAGGCAGGCAACACCAACACGTTCTTGAACTTCGGGGCTTTCATCTCCGCCGTCGTCTACTTCATCATCTTCATGGCGGTCGTCTACTTCGTCATCGTGGTCCCGTACAAGAGGATCTCGGCGAGGCGCGGCCAGGTAGTTTTCGGCGACCCGGCGCCGACCCAGACGTGTCCGGCTTGCCTTTCCGCCGACCTTCCGTTGGGTGCCACCAAGTGTAAGTACTGCGGCACCGACCAGCCGACCGCGGCCGCCTAGACCTCGAGGCTGTTGGCCCGCGCCGCGCCTAAGATCGGCGCGCCGGCGGGCTCATCGCGGACGGACGACGGCGGGAGGCTGGTAGCTGTCGTCGAGCCGGGGAGGGGGCGCGCTGCAAAAGCCTGTGTAATGAAAGCGGAACCAGCCTAGGTCGGGTCTGTCACTTCACCGCGCCCGCGAGCATGCCCCGGACGAAGTGGCGTTGGAATGCCAGAAAGACGCCAAGGGGAACAACGATCGAGACCATCGACCCCGTCGAGATGATCCAGAAGTTGGCCGCGAGGGCCCGTTCCTGGTCATAGAGGAACAATGTGAGCGGGACATGCGGATCGCCCCCGAGGAACACCAGCGCCACAAGGAGGTCGTTCCAGACCCATATGAACTGGAAGATGGCCAACGAGGCGCCAGCCGCGAGCCCGAGTGGGATGACGACGCGCCTGAACAGTGTCCATTCCCCTGCGCCGTCTATCCGGCCCGCCTCGATCAGGGCCGTGGGTATACCGATAAAGAAGTTGCGCATCAGGAACACGCCGAAGGGCAGACCGAAAGCCACGTGGAAGATGACCACGCCGGATATGGTGCCGAAGGGGTTCCAGCCGAAGGCCGACCCCATGTCCTTGTAAAGCGAGGCGACCGGTATGAGCGCCACCTGCAGCGGCACCACCATCAGGCCGACAATTGTCAGGAACACTGCATTGCGTCCTCGCCACCGGCCAAAGACGATGGAATAGGCGGTGAGGCTGGCGATAACGGTCACCAGGATCGTGGCGGGGATGCTGATCTCGAGCGAGGTCCTGAGCGCGTCGAGCACGCTTCCCGGAGCGAGGCCCGAAGGGACACCACCGCCAAGTGCTGTGGAGGACCCCCCTGTGAAGAGCTCCTTGTAGTTCTGGAACGTCAGCTGGGAGGGGGCGCTGAACACCTTCCACCAGCCGGACACTTCGAAGAGCCCCGCGGGACGGAACGAGATGATCAGCATGGAAAGGCTCGGCACGAGCCAGAACAGCGCAATCGCGCCTAGGACGAGGTTGACGACCAAGCGCGAGGGGCGCCAGCGCTTCCGTGAGGGTCGTGCTTTCTGAGGAGACACTTCTTGAGCGGGCGGTGGCTCGGTGGCGACAGTCGTGGTCATCATTTGCCGCTGATCCTCTTCAGGTTGAAAAGCATTGCGGGGACGACGAGTATGAACAGGATGACGGCAAGGGCGCTCGCCAGTCCGGTGTGAACGCCTCCCCCGAAGCCGTAGTAGTAGACGTCGGACGCCAGGGTGCTGGATTGGCCGCCGGGCTGAGAACTGTCGGCGCCCAGGTTGACGACGATGTCGAAGATCTTCAGCACGTTGATGACCATGGTCACGAACACGACGGTCAGCACCGGGGCCAGCATCGGAATGGTTACGCGGCGGAACGTCTGCCACTCTGTGGCACCGTCGACGTGTGCTGCCTCGAGAGCCTCGCGGTCGAGAGCTGCCAAGCCTGCCGCGACCACGACCATGGTGAAGCCCGCCCATATCCACAGGTAGGCCAGGATCATCGAGATGTCGATGAGAGGCACGCTCAACAGGGCCTGTGCCGTTTGGCTGAGGTTGCCGGTGGGAGTCAGCGACTGCGGGCCGAGCCAGAAAGTACCGGAGAAGCCCGGAGTGAAGTTTGACGCGACTATCCGCACGCGGAATGAACCAGGGCCGACGTCGGGAAAACGGAACCGGCCGAACGCGTCCGTGGTCGTCGTCGTAACGGTGCTGCCATTGCTGGCGAGCAAGGCAAGGTGCAAGTTGGGGAACCCGTCCTCACCGGCCAACACTCCTGAGATGTTGGACGGGTTGGATGGAGAGAAGTCCCGCCATACAAGGCCTGTGACCGCTCCCGCGGACGCGGCGGGCAGGCGGGCCTGGCGCGCTCCGAGAACTGTGAGCGTGTCGGGACTGACGCCGGTCAGGCCCATCCGCACCGTCCCGCCAGCGCTCACGGTCGCGCTGCTCTCGAGTGTCCCGTGGGGACCGGCGACGACGCCGCTCGTGGCGAGCGAGGCTGCCGATTGTCCTGTCGAGAGCGGGTAGGCGCCCGGCGGGTTGAACCAGTCCTCTACGGTCTGCTCGATGGCGTTCATGACCCCGACGTGGGGGTCCAACTGGAAGATCTGGGTGAAGACCAGTGACGAGGCTGTGACGCTGAAGACAATCGGCAGGAAGATGACAATTTTGAAGGCGGTGGCCCAGCGAATACGCTCGGACAGCACCGCGAATACCAGGCCTATCACCGTCACGATGAAGGGGAAGACCAGCACCCAGATGACGTTGTTGCGGACCGCTATCAGCGTGTCGGCGGTCGAGAACAACGACTTGTAGTTGGAGAGCCCGACCGCTTTGGTCGCTGTCGCGTTGTAGAAGCTGTAGCGGACCGTGGCGATAGTCGGCCAGACAACAATTGCCAGGAGCAAGATGGCTCCCGGGACCAAGAACGCGAGGGACTGCAGGTGGTGCTGTCCCTGGCGCCTTCCGCGACGCCTGGCAGGGACACGTTGTTGGTCAACGGCGACTACTGCCATCTCAGGTGTCTCCTGGTCCTGCTACTGGCCAGGGCACGCCTGCAGGTTCGCGGGCGTGCCCTGGCTGGTTCATCAAGCCGCTATTGCTTAGTGGCCCAGCGCGGCCGTGGCCTGCGCCTGCATTGTCTTTTCAATGGAGGCGATGCTGGTGGCGCTGGGCTTCTTGACGAAGTTGAGCATGTCCTGCCACAAGCTCGGCTCCCAGCTCCCCTGCAGGTCGTCCAGGCTGAAGACGAAGCTCGTCGCGTGCTGCAGCTCGTACGCGTCAGCCTCCGTTACGGGGTCGGGGTAGCTGGTCAGCGGCACCATCTTGTTGGGCGAGGCGAAGCCCCCGAGGTGCGCCCAGATCTCACCGGCCTCGGGGCTGCCTAGGTACTTGATGAGGGCCTTGGCCGCCGCGGTGGGTTTGAACAACATCGCCACGTCCCCCGAGCCCTGGATCGCCGAGTTGTTCTTCTGGTCGGCCGCAGGGGCGGGGAACGGGAAGAAGTCGTAGCACGGTGTCGCGGCCGGGCTGAGGGTGCACTTCTTGCCGCCTGCGCCAGTCGTCCCAGCCGTGTAGTTGGCGGAGTTGCCGACGATCTCGATGACGACGAAGTCAGCCTCGATCACCATGGCTGCCTGGGGCATCGATCCTGGCTTGGGGAAGACTTTGTCCGCGCACGTGGGGTAGGGATTGTCGAGAGATCCCGCGGTGCCGCCGAGGAGGTACGAGGGCTGTCCGACCAGCTCCGCGAGCGTGTTGAAAGCCGTTGTGACGGTCGGGCTCTCCCACGAGATGTTGTGGGCCGCGAGAGCGTCGTAGCTGGCCGCGCCCGCTGTCTTCAAGTACACGTTCTGCCACAGGTCGGCGACCGGCCAGCCGATGCCGGTGCAGAGCGAGAACGGAGTGACCCCAGCCCTCTTCAGCGTGGCAGCGTCAGTGAGGAGCTGTTGCCAGGTCGTTGGTGGGGTCTTGATGCCCGCCACGGCGAACTCGGCCGGGTTGTACCAGATGCTGTTCTTGTTGGCACCCTTGAACCAGACTCCGTAAAGCTTCTTGTTGTAGGTGACAAGATTGTTCCAGGCTGACCCATAGTCGGACACCTCGCTCCCGAGGACCGGGGCGAGTGGCTGGATTGCACCCTTCTTGGCCAGGGCGAGCACGGTGCCCGGGTCGGGCACCAGCGCTACTTGTGGAGGCGCTCCACCTGCAACGGCCGCGTCTATGGCCGTGTCCATGTTGCTTCCCTTGCCGCTGTAATTGATGGTGACACCGGTTTCCGCCTCGAACGGCGCCAATACGGCCTCGAAGTCCTGCTGCTCGGTGCTGGTCCACTCGGCCCAGAGCGTCACCGATCCTCCGATGTGCGACAAAGCGCGATTGGCGGGACTGGCATTCGAGACACTCGCCGGCACCACGGTCACTGCCAGGCCCAACAACCCGGTCAACGCGGCTATCGAGAACAGCTTGTGCTTCCAGGCTGTCGAAAGGACTGTTCTGACCTGTGACGTATTCCCACTTCTTCCAATAGTTGTCCTCGTACTCATGCCTCACCTTTCTCATCTGCGCATTGAGTTGACGGATTACCCAACCTTTGTCGGTTCGAATCGCCAGTGGTTGCAGGCGATGCAATCGCCTGTAATCCCTTGGGCGATGAGGTTGCGGCGGCGAGTGGCGTTGCGTGCAGCCCGGCAGACCAACCGGCGCAAGGCACTAGGTGCCGCGCCGCTCCAGGAGCACCACGCGCCATCTCACCGGGTTCCCCGGCGCGGCGGCGAGCGGGCCGCGTCAGCCATGCAGTCGCACACCGGTGCTGTCGTTTCTCGATCAATTGCCCGGCACTCCCGGGCGCCGTTGCGAATCCCGATCGGATCAGGCGGCTTCTCCGGCCGTTTGCAAACCCTCCTACGACAGGTGGCTGGACGCGAAGCGGCGAAGGAGGGACTGCCACGGAGTCGCCTGTCCGGAGCGCGGATGGTTCCGGTGGCACTGCCGGAAAGGCCGCCGACGGCACGGAAGGACCATCTCGGGCTGGAGGGAGGATCTTTCCCCCGTAATACCACGTCTTCCGTCGTCGTCTTGGCCAACGCCCCCCCAAACCAGGCTGGCCGCCTGTGACAGTGAGAATCTCTCGGGCACGGATCCGAGGACCGGCAGAATAGCGCTGAGTACGGGTCCACACAAGACCTCCGGAGACCCTTTTTCAACTCAGCGGATCCGCCAGCGGTTACGGCGTGTGGAGGGGTCACAGGTGGTCGGCCCGGCACTAGGCGAGCAGACGCTGCCGCGGCTCGCTGACGGGTGGACAGGTACTTCGAACCAGAGGTCGCTACCGTGTCGCGCTACATTCCCGTCGGTGATGCCGCTTCGAGTCAGGCGAGGTCCGCGACTCGGGGCCCTCGTGTCCGGATGACCTCAGAGAGGACTGAACGCCTTGTTCGTCGACCTGCCACTTGCCGAGCTTCGTGCCTATCTGCCTCAAGTCGATGAGCCTGCCGACTTCGAGCAGTTCTGGGCTCGCGAGCTCGATGAGGCCCGTTCCCGCGATGTCAATACAGAGTTCAGACCCGTGAAGACCGTCATCCGCTACGCCGAGGTGTTCGACGTCACCTTCGCCGGCCACGGAGGAGCCTCCATCAAGGCCTGGCTTCTCATTCCGCACGAACCCGGTCCCGAGCAGACCGTGATCGTCGAGTACATCGGCTACGGCGGTGGACGCGGCCATCCGCTCGATTGGCTGGCGTGGAGTAGCGCCGGCTACCCCCACCTCATAATGGACAGCCGCGGCCAAGGCGGTGCCTGGCGACGTTCGGACACGGACGACCCCGGCGACGCCGGCCAGCCGGCCAGCCCCGGCTTCATGACGAGGGGTATCGCTGACCCGAGGAGTTATTACTTCACGCGCCTTTTCACAGACGCCGTCCGCGCCGTCGATACCGTCAGGCAGCACCCGGACCTCGGCGGGCTGCGCATTGCCACGACGGGAATGAGCCAGGGTGGAGGTCTCGCCATCGCAGCCGCGCATCTCGCCGAGGGGGTCGTGGCGGCCATGCCCGACGTCCCGTTCCTCTGCTATCCCCGCCGGGCAGCTGAGATCACAGCCAGCTTGCCGTATGGCGAACTGGCCCAGTACTGCCGTGTGCATCATGACGAGATCGAACAGGTCTTCCGCACGGTCTCTTATATCGACGTCGTGAACCACGCCAAGCGAACAGAGGTCCCGGCGCTGTTCTCCGTCGGCCTGCTCGACGACATCACACCCGCGTCGACCGTGTTCGCGGCGTTCAACCACTATGCGGGGCCGAAGGAGATAGCCGTTTATCCCTTCAACGGCCACGAGGGTGGAGGCACGACCCATATGCGGAGAAAGCTCGAGTTTCTCGCCGCGAAGCCGGCGAGCTAGCTCGGCGCGACCGGTGGTGCGAGGCTCCACCGGTCCGGAACCGGTGCACAGTGCCCTCGGCAGCGGCACGGCCGGTGAGCGGCTTCATTGTCACGCCAGCCGAGCCGACAGGGCGCGCCCGGCCGCGTTTCGAAAGCGGCGATTGGTTTGCGCACGGTCGGTGTCACCAAGGTGGCTCACGGTCCCCACGGTCTCGAATGATCGGGCCGACGGGATGCGCGGTCCTGAACCATCACAAGGCAGGCGGGCTAGCGTATGTGCGCCGGTCGCGCTTGTGACCGACTGAAGTGTCCGAATGCCCACGCCCGAAAGGCCTTCTCATATGAGCACCGGCGCCAGGTTTGTCCCGACCGAGCTGACGGTGCCCGAGATCGCTGCTCTCATCGACCACTCGCTGCTGCGTCCCGAGCTGACCGACTCAGACGTCCTCAGCGGCTGCGCGCTGGCGGAGAGATATGGCACGTGGTCCGTCTGCGTCAGGCCGGCCGACATCGTGCTCGCCTCGCGCCGGCTAGCGGGCACCAAGGTTGTCATCGGAACGGTCGTCGGTTTTCCGCACGGCAGTTCCACGACAGCGAGCAAGCTCTTCGAGACCGATCTCGCACTCCACGACGGGGCACTCGAGATCGACATGGTCATCAACATCGGGAAGCTGCGGAGCGGGGAGCACGGCTATGTCGAGGACGAGATCGCCGAGATCGCCGAGGCCACCCACTCAGCGCACGGCCTCGTCAAGGTGATCTTCGAGAACGCCTATCTCACCGACGAACAGATCGTGGCGGCAAGCCGCATCAGCGAGCGTGCGGGCGCCGAGTTCATCAAGACCTCGACCGGCTTCGCCCCCGGGGGCGCGACCGTGCACGATCTGGCGCTGATGCTCGGGGCCACGTCGCCGAAGGTACAGATCAAGGCCGCGGGCGGAGTCCGGACGTTGGACCACCTGCTGGAGCTCTTCGCGTTGGGGGTCACGAGATTCGGCGCAACCGCAACAGCGGCCATCTTGGATGACGCCGCCGCCCGCAGTGCCGACGGCAGGGCTATTACCGTTCTGCCGGCTCCCCGGGAACAGGGCGCCGCCGAGGTCGCGGCGCACTGAGCCCGCGGTCATTCTTCCGGCCCGCGCGACCGGGAGTGCCCGTATTTGCGGGAAGCACCCCGGAGACAAGAACCCCGGCCCTGACGTCACGGGTCCATCACCACGAGCCGGTCCGACTAGTAATGTCCTTTCACGCATCAAGAGCGGTCGGGAACACGGCCCGCTCGGGGCGGTCTGGTCATGTTGGTACTCATCCAGGGAGCCACGGTGTCGCACACCGTGGCGAGCGAGCAAGGGGTGGAGTCTGATGGCAAGCTTCGACGCCAAGAAGTTTTCGAGGGGGGACTGGGCCATAGTAGGGGCGGCCTTTCTGGGCTTTATCAGTCTCTTCTTGCCGTGGTACGGCGCCTCGTACGGCTTCTTCAGCGCCTCGGTCAGCGGCTGGAGCACGAGCTACGGCTGGCTCGGCGGGCTGCTCATAATCGCCGCCGGCGTCTACCTGGTGTTGCTCCGGTCCGACGTCGACTTGGCGAAGATGCCGCTCACGCCAGCCGTGGTCGTATTGGGAGCTGCGACGCTCGGGACCCTGATCGTCATTCTCCGGTGGATCACCCTGCCGAGCGGCCACGCCGGCCTAACCGGTTTCAGCTACGGCCCGCGTGTCGGCATCTATCTCACGATCGTCGCCGGCATCGTGCAAGTGGTCGCCTCCTTCGCCCTCTTCCGCACCTCCGGGGAGAAGCTTCCCTGGGCGAAGTAGGGCTGTCACCCAAGTTCGATCCAAGCGGTCCGTGACGGACGGGCCGATGTCACGGCGCTGAGAACAGCGCCCCGTAGCTACGTAGGACAGGCTCCGTTCTCACCGGCTCAGCCGCGGGCGATGTGCAGCGTCCGCCACGCAGGTGAACCGGCTTCGTCGGATGCCGGCAGGTCCACTTCGGCGACGATGGCTGTATCGTGCCAGCCCTCCGGGTCGTCGAGCACCTGGCGCACCTGCCAGATGCCCGGCTGCTCAACAAGATCGAACCAAACGGCCGCCCGCGCCGCAGGTCCGGTGCCGATGCTCGAATGGGCCGAGTAGTACTCCCCGAGTGCCTCGGACCAGGCGGCTTCGCCAAGACCGCCGGGCATCTCGCCCTCGACGAGACCGGCGAGATCCCGCCGGGCGGCGAGCTCGACGCGGCGGAAGGCGGCGTTTCGGACCATCACCTTGAATGCCCGCCCGTTCGCCGTGACAGGCGGCGGGGCGGCCGTGTCGGCCCGGAGCTCGGCGCCGATCTCGGCGACGGCCTGTTCGAGTGACGCGCTCGCGGCCGCTTCGGCGAGGTGCTGCCACTCGTCGATGAGGCTCGAGTCGACTTGGCGGACGAGCTCGCACAGCCATTCTGTGATGTCGACCAGCTCCTCGGTCTTCACGTCGTCGGGGACATTGCGGATGAGACCTTTGTAGACATCGGACAGGTACCGCAGCACGAGGCCTTCCGAACGCGTCAGGCCGTAGTGGGCGACGTACTCCGAGAAGGTCATCGCCCGCTCATAGATGTCACGGGCGACCGATTTCGGCTGGATGTTGAAGTCGGCTGCCCAAGGATGGACGAGCCGGTATTCGTCGAACAGGTCGTAGGTCCACTCACGCAGCGGCTTGGGGTACTCAAGCTTGTCGAGGGCTTCGATGCGCTCCTCGTACTCGACCCCTGCCGCCTTCAGTGCTGCGAGGGCTTCGGTCTTCACACGGTCCAGCTGAGTCATAAGTACCGGGCCAGGGTTGGCGAGGGTGGCCTCTACGACGCTCATGACGTCGAGCGGCCAGGTCGGCGACGAGCGGTCGAGGTGGGGGACAGCCTCGAGGACGAAGGGGCTGAGAGGGCTGTCGAGGGCGAAGTCGGGCTGCAGCTCGGCGGTGACACGGACCCGGCGGCCCTGCTCGTCGGGTGTCTCGAGGCGTTCGAGGGCGCCGGCGGCGACGAGTGACCGGTAGATGGCGATCGACTGGCGCACGAGACGGCGCTGGACGGTGCGGGGTTCGTCATTGTCCGTCACGAGCCTTGCCAGGGCGCCACAGCCGTCGCCGGGACGGTTGAGGACGTTGAGCAGGGTGGCGTGGCTGACGCGGAGCTGGGACACGAGCGGCTCGGGCGGCGAGGCGACGAGCTTTTCGAAGACCGCCTCGTCCCAGGGGACGTAGCCCTTGGGCGGCTTGGACTTCACGAGCTTGCGCGTCCGGCGCGCGTCGCCCGCGACCTTCTTGGCAGCCTGCTCGTTTTCTATGACGTGATCGGGTGCCTGCACGACGACCAGGCCCGAGGAGTCGTAGCCGGCCCGCCCGGCGCGTCCTGCGATCTGGTGCAGCTCCCTCGCGCTGAGCAGTCGGGAGATGGAGCCGTCGTACTTGGCGAGCCCTGACAGCACGACCGTGCGCAACGGCATGTTGATCCCGACTCCGAGGGTGTCGGTCCCGACGACGACCCGGAGCAGGCCGGCCTTGGTGAGCCGCTCGACCAGGCGGCGGTACTTCGGCAGCATCCCGCCGTGATGGACCCCGATCCCGTGGTGCAACAGGCGCGCCAGTGTGCGGCCGAAGCCCGGGGCGAAACGGAAGCCCACGACGGCCGCGGCGATCGCCTCCCGTTCGGCTCTCGTGGTCACCTGTGCCGACGTGAGCGCCTGGGCGTGGGTGAGCACCTGCGCCTGGGTGAAGTAGACGACGTAAAGCGGCGCCTGGTCGGCCGCAAGGAGCGACTCGATGGTCTCGTGCAGCGGTGTACGGCGGTACTCGAAGGCCAGCGGGACCGGTCGCGTGGCGGAGCGCACGACAGACACCGGCCGTCCTGTGCGGCGCTCGAGGCCCTGCTCGATCTTGCGCGTGTCCCCGAGTGTTGCCGACATGAGGACGAACTGTGCCCGGGTCAGCTCGAGCAGGGGTACCTGCCACGCCCAGCCCCGGTCGGGGTCGCCGTAGAAGTGGAACTCGTCCATGACCACCTGGTCGATCCCGGCGTCGGCGCCGGAGCGAAGGGCCATGTTCGCCACGATCTCAGCCGTGGCGCACACGACGGGGGCGGTGGCGTTGATGGAGGCGTCGCCGGTGAGCATGCCGACGTTCTCGGCCCCGAGGTCCCCGCACAGCGCGAAGAACTTCTCCGAGACGAGTGCCTTGACAGGAGCTGTGTAGAACGAGCGCATGCCGCCGGCGAGCGCCGCGACGTGGGCGCCGAGAGCGACCAGGCTCTTGCCCGAGCCGGTCGGGGTGTTCACGATCACGTGTGCACCGGAGAACACCTCCAAGAGCGCCTCCTCCTGGGCCGGGTAGAGCGTGAAGCCCTGATCGGCGGTCCAGGCGAGGAATGTCTCGAGGGCGTCGTCCCGCCCCCCGGTGACAGCGGAGAGATCGAGGCTCGGGGACATGGTCCCCCTACTGTGCCGCGACTGACGCCCGCTCGTGGGACGCTTTTGCCGTGGAGCTCGCAAGAGTCGACCGGTGGCTGTGGGCGGTGCGAGCCTCGCCAACCCGTTCGGCATCGACGACGCTGTGCCGCGCCGGCCACGTGAAGGTGAACGGGAGACCGGCCAAGGCATCGACCACGGTGCGCCCCGGCGACACGGTCACCGCCCGTATCGGCGAGCGCGAGCGGGTGCTCGAAGTGGTCCGGGCCATCGAAAAGCGCGTAGGCGCGGCCGTCGCCGCAGAGTGCATCATCGACCGCAGCCCACCGCCTGCGCCCCGGGAGATCATTGCGCCCGTGCTCGCGCGCGACCCTTCGACGGGCCGTCCCACGAAAAGGGACCGCCGCCAGATCGACCGCCTGCGCGGGCGCTGACACAGGGGAGCCCTGAGCCGCAAGGGCACACGGCTCGCTCACTGACGACGGGCCGCATTCCCCGCGGTTTGTCGCCCCACCGACCCTGTGTGGCGGCCGGTCCGGACCACCGCTTAAGCCCACAGCGAGCGGGTGCTTTCGGGCGGTGCCGACGAGGCGGCAGTATGTGGCCGTGACGAAGCGCTCGCTCGTGGGACGATTGACGGTCCGGGGCGCCCTTCGCGTGCCGGAGATCACCGTCTATTTCTGGGTGATAAAGGCTCTCTCCACGGCGATGGGCGAAGCGACCTCCGACTTCCTCGTTCACAGGTTGAACCCGGAGCTCGCGGTCGGTCTTGGTTTCGTCGGGTTCGTCGTCGCCTTGGTACTGCAGTTCTCGATGCGTCGCTACCTCGCATGGACGTACTGGTTCGGGGTGGTCATGGTGGGTGTCTTCGGCACGATGGCGGCCGATGTCCTCCACGTCCGCTTCGGCGTCCCATACTTCGCCTCGAGCATCCTCTACGGCGCCGTACTGCTGGCCGTGTTCGTCGCTTGGCACAGGACCGAGAAGACGATGTCGATCCACACCGTCAATACACCCCGGCGCGAGATGTTCTACTGGGCATCTGTCGTAGCGACCTTCGCCATGGGCACGGCCGTAGGGGACCTCACGGCGACGACGTTCCACCTCGGCTACCTGAACTCGGGCTTTGTCTTCGCGGGCCTGATCCTCGTCCCCGCCGTCGGCTTCCGCTTCCTCGGCTGGAACCCGGTTTTCTCCTTCTGGTTCGCCTACGTGGTCACCCGGCCGCTCGGTGCCTCCTTCGCCGACTGGATGGGAAAGCCGAAGATCGTCGGCGGGCTCGGATGGGGGGACGGGAACGTCGCCCTGGCGCTGACCGCCGTCATCTTCTGCCTGGTCGCCTTCCTTGCTGTGACCCGCGCCGACGTGCAGCGCGCCAAGCACACACCGAGGGCCGGCGCCCGCGCTGAGGCGGCCCGGGGGCCGTCGTCAGACCGGGCCGACTGACGCGGCCGGGGGACATTCGACCGGGCCACTCCACCCAAGCCCTACAGGGTCGCGGACACGAGGTCTGCCCCCACGAGCCTGGCATCCCGGACGACGGCGCAATTCAACGGACGTAGAGTTCAATACCGGTTGAATTAGGAGCGTGAGCCAGTGTGGGCGATGATCGTAAAGGAGTTCCGGCAGCTGAAACGGGACAGGCGGCACGTTGGCGATGCTTGTGGCGCTGCCCGTCCTGCTGCTTGTGGTCTTCGGCTACGCGGCCAGGTTCGAGGTGTCGAACATCGCCGTCGACGTGGTCGGTCCGCAGGCCGAGCAGGTGGCCGGCCTGCTGCGTGCCCCCTTCCAGGTCGTCGACGTCGACCCGGCGGCCGGTGAGTCGTTCGTCGTGTCACGGCTTCGCGACGGAGACGCCGCCGTAGGTCTCGTGACAGGCCGGCGCCCGCTGCTCGCGCTCGTCGACGGGACCCAACTGTTCGCCGCGCAATCCGCCGAAGCGGCTTTCGCCCGCATGGCCGCGACCCGAGCCGCGGGTGGCCCGCCGGCGCCGGTGGTCGCGCTCCGGATCCTGTTCAACCCGAAGCTCAAGACCTCGTGGATCATGATCCCGGGCCTGACGGGCCTGATCCTGTTGTTCATCGGCACGTTGATCACGAGCCTCGGCATCGTGCGGGAGCGGCAGTCCGGGACGATCGAGCAACTTGCGGTCATGCCGCTTAGGCCCTGGGACGTGATCCTCGGCAAGATCGTTCCCTACCTGCTGTTGGCGTCTTTGGACCTGCTGGCGATCGTCGTGGTGGGCAAGGTGCTGTTCGGCGTGCCGTTCGTCGGCGACGTGGCCACCTTCGCCCTCGGCGCGCTCTTGTTCCTGCTTGTGACGCTCGGCATGGGGGTCCTGATCTCCACCGTGTCGCAGAACCAGGGCCAGGCGATCCAGTTGGCGATCATGTTCGTCGTGCCGCAGGTCCTGTTGTCGGGCCTGATCTTCCCGATCTCGTCCATGGCCGTAGGCGTCAGGTGGATCGCCTACGTGCTGCCGCTGTCGTGGTACATCGACATCGGCCGGGGCGTGATGCTGAAGGCCACCCCGATCACGGCCCTTGTCGAGCCGCTCGGCGTCCTGGCAGGCATGGCGGTGCTGGTGCTGGGGTCGGCGATGCTCCGCTTCCGCCGGGACCTCGCCCCGAGCGCCCGGGGTGGTCGCAACTTCACGCCGGAGGCGGCGGCGGTGCCTTCGTGACCTGGGGCCTCGAGCGCGCGAGCGTCCGGTTCGGGACGCGGACAGCCCTGGACCGGGTGACTCTTGTCGCCGCGCCCTCGACGCTAAGCGTCGTGGTCGGAGGGGACGGGGCCGGCAAGTCCACGCTCCTGCGTGCGCTCGTCGGGCTCGTCGGGCTCAGCGGTGGCTCGAGCAGGCGCCCCCCGAAGTCGGAGATCGGCTACATCCCGGCCACGGCGGGCCTGTACGTCGATCTCACCGTCGAGGAGAACCTGGCTTTTTCGGGGGGCGCCTACGGCGTGACCGCCCGGGAGCTCGCCCACAGGTCGGATGAACTGCTCGAACGGATCGGGCTCGTCGACGCCCGGGACCGCCTCGGGGGCCAGCTCTCGGGGGGGATGCAACGCAAGCTCGCGGTGGTGATGGCCCTTTTGCACCGGCCCGCCCTGCTCGTGCTGGACGAGCCGACCACCGGGGTGGACCCGGTCAGCCGATCGGAGCTCTGGCGCCTCATCTCCGGTGCAGCCGCGGCGGGGGCCGCCGTCGTCGCGTCGACGACGTACGTGAGTGAGGCGCAGCGTGCCTCGACGGTGACGCTGCTCGATCAGGGCCGGTCGATCGTGACCGGTGCGCCTTTCGAGATCGTCGACGCCGTTCCCGGCAAGTTGGGCGTCATCCGGTCGGTGGCCCAACCTCGGGGCCCGTCGTGGCGGTGGGGCAGGACATGGCGCCTGTGGTCCCCGTCGGGTGTGCTCCCGGAGGGGGCTGAGCCGGTGCAGCCAGAGCTCGAGGACGCCGTCATCATCGCCTCCCTGGCCGACGAGCAGGCGGTCTAGCCCGGTGGCCGTGCTCGCCGAGACCCGTCGCCTGACGAGGCGCTTCGGAACCTTCACGGCCGTCGACGCGGTGGACCTCGCCGTTCTAAGCGGCGAGGTCGTCGGGCTCCTCGGCTCGAACGGGGCAGGGAAGACCACCCTCATCCGCCTCCTGCTCGGGCTCTTGCGCCCCTCGGGCGGCGACGCGCTCCTCTTCGGGGCCCTGCCGTCGATGAGCACCCGCCGCCGGGTGGGATACGTGCCGCAGACGCTCGGTCTTTACGACGACATGACCGTTCTCGAGAACTGGGCCTTCACGGCCGCCGCCTTCGGTTCGGCGCGGCCGGTCCTGCCCGAGAGCATCAGGGCCTCGAAGGACGAGCTCGTCGGGAGCCTTCCCCTCGGCCTGCAGCGGCGGGTGGCCTTCGCGGTGGCCTTCTCCCATGAGCCCGAACTGCTGGTGCTCGACGAACCGACTTCAGGCGTCGCGCCCCTGAGCAGGGCGAGACTGTGGCAGGACATCCGGGAGAGCACCGAGCACGGCACCGGTGTCCTCGTCACGACCCACAACATGGAAGAAGCCGAGCAGTGCGATCGGCTCGTCGTGATGGCCGAAGGCGCCGTGGCGGCAGAGGGAACCGTGGCCGATGTGATCGGCAGCCGCACGGTGGTCCAGGTCACCTGCGACGACTGGCGCAAAGCCTTCGCGGCCCTGGAGGAAGAGGGGCTCATCGTGCAGCTGCAGTCGGGTGCGCTCCGGGTTCCCGGCTCTCCCGGGCAAGTAGGGGAGATCCTGGCACGGCACCACCTCGCCGCCACGGTCGCAACCGTGCCCGCCAACCTGGAGGAGGCGTTCGTCAGCGTCGTCACGAACGGTACCCACCGGTGAGCCGGACGGGGAGGCGTCCGGGGACGCCGGAGACGCGCGAGGAGATCCTGGTCGCCGCACGGCGTGCCTTCGCCGAACGCGGTTACGAGGCGACGTCGCTTCGGAGCATCGCCGCCGGGGTGCATGTCGACCCCGCCCTCCTCGTCCACTACTTCGGTTCCAAAGAAGGGCTCTTCCTCGCCAGCCTCGAGGTGACCATCGGGCCGTCCGCACTGTTCAGCGGGCTCGACACCCTGGAGGTGGCACAGGCCGCCGAGCTGATCGTCGCCCGGTACCTGGCGCTGTTGGATCACGAGCAGACCCGCGACGTCATCTTGAGCCTGGTGCGCTCGGCGGTGTCGAGCGATCGGGCCGCGGCGATGCTGCGCGAGTTCCTCGCCTCGAAGATGCTCTCTTCGCTCGGTCTCCTGACCGGTCGCCCCGATGGCCAGCTCCGGGCGTCGCTCGTGGTCGCGCAGCTGGTCGGGATCGCCATGCTCCGCCACGTCGTGAGGCTCGACGCCGTCGTCCGGGCGAGCCGGGACGAGCTCGTCTCGGTCGTCGCTCCTGTGATCGAGGGCTATCTTCGCTGATCCGGGGCGCGGCGACCTGATCACCGGATCGCCGGCGCTAGAAAGTCGCATGAGCGAGATCGTTCCGCCTGCCCAGGTTTGGCCCACCCTGCGAGCGCGCGACGCCCGCGGGCTCATCAGGTTCCTTGTCGAGGCCTTCGGCTTCGAGGAGGTGGTCTCCTACGGCGAAGGTGACCAGGTTGACCACGCCCAGCTGTCATGGCCCCTCGGCGGGGGAGTCATGTTGGGCAGCGCCCGCGACGACGACGACGACCCATGGCCTGTGCGCCCGGGTACCTTCGGCGCTTATGTCGTGACGGACGACCCTGACGGTCTGCATGCCCGTGCGCTGGCTCTAGGTGCCGAGATCGTGGCCGGCCTGCACGACACCGACTACGGGTCCCGTGACTTCTCGGTTCGCGACCCGGAAGGCAACCGGTGGTCCTTCGGTACCTATCGGGGCGAGCCGGTTCGCCACGGGTCGTGAGCCCCGACGCCGGATCTCCCCCCGACGGCCCGGCCCAGTCGGCCGAGGACGGTGAGGTGAGCTCCGCGGCCGGCCGGCTCCCCTTGTCGACGCTGTTGTCGCAGGCGCTCGTCGCTTTCACGATCGAGTTCGACAACGAGGCGGAGCAGCGCAGTGTGCACTCGACCACGCGCGGCCCCGCCGCCGGCGTACGCGGCCCCTGGCTGGTCTCGCAGGTGATGTGGGCCAACTTCATGCAGTTCATCGGTGATGAGGGCGTTCCCTTGAGCGAGGTCGAGGGTCTGGCCGGCATCACGAACCTGTCGGGCCTCAAGAGATGGGGATACGTCACCGTCGCGCCGGCTCCCGAAGACGGCGCGCCAGGGTCCCCGCGCCCGGATCTGGTGGTTCGCCCGACCCGGGCGGGCAGACGTGCCCAGGAGATATGGCGACCGTTGGCGGCCGAGATCGAGCGGCGCTGGGTGGAGCGCTTCGGCCCCGAGCAGATCCGCAGCCTCCGCACCCAGCTCGCCTCGCTCGTCGACCGGTTCGACATCGAGCTGCCCCCGTACCTGCCCGTGGTCGCGATCCACATGTTCGCAGGCGTCGAGAAGCTGAACGGGAGGATGCCGAAGGTCCCCGGTGCCGGCCCGGACGCCCCCCCGGATCTGTCCGTTCTCCTGGCGAAAGTGCTGCTCATGTTCACCGTCGACTTCGAGGCCGGGTCCAACCTGTCGCTGCCGACGAGCGCCAACGCGCTGCGTGTCCTCGACGACAAGGGCGTGCGCCTGAGGGACCTTCCCCGTCTGACCGGCGTCTCGAAAGAAGCCATGGCCATGTCGGTGGGGCTGTTGAACAGGCTGGGCTGCGTTGTCGTCGAACCCGATCCGACAGCCAGCCGGGGCAAGGTCGTCCGCCTCACCGAAAAGGGCCGTAAGGCCCAGGACAGGTACCGGCGGATCCTCTCCGACACCGAGCGACAGTGGCAGGTCCGCTTCGGCGAGGAGACCATCTCAGAGCTCCGCGGGGCGCTCGAGCCGTTGGTCGGAGATGGCACCGTCTTGCATTCGCCGCTCTTCGAGGGCCTGCAGCCCTACCCCGACGGGTGGCGGGCGTCGGTGCGCAGCCCGGAGACCCTGCCCCACTATCCCATGGTGTTGCACCGGGGCGGGTACCCCGACGGCAGCTGAACTGCACGCCTCCGGCGCTTTGGCGCCGCCGCAGCCGCCCGCCCCCGTGGGGGGCGCCCATGCCGTGGCCCTCGAGGTCCTCGCCCCCCTGCTCGCCCCATGAGACGGGACCCGGCAGACTGGCGGCCCGGCACGAAAGGCACCCGATGGCGCGCGTGTTGATCACCGGCTCCTCCGACGGGCTCGGGTCGGTGCCGCCAGGGTCCTGGCACAAGAGGATCATGACGTCGTCCTGCACGCCCGCAACGAGGGCCGGGCCGCCGATGCGCTGAGGGCGTTGCCCGAAGCGGCCGGCATGGTCGTGGGAGACCTCACCACCATCGCCGGCGTGCGCCAGGTCGCCGAGGGGGCCAACACCGCCGGCCCGTTCGATGCGGTCATCCACAACGCCGCCGTCGGTTCCAGTGAACCTCGCCGCATTGTGACCCCGGACGGCCTGAGCCATGTCTTTGCCGTCAACGTTCTCGCCCCTTACCTGCTCACAGCCCTCATCGAGATGCCGAAGCGGCTGATCTACCTCAGCTCAGGCATGCACCTGGGTGGGCAAGCGCGCCTCGAGGACCTGCAGTGGGAGCATCGCCGCTGGAGCGGCTCGCAGGCGTACTCCGACAGCAAGCTCTTCGTGGCGGTGTTCGCGGCCGCGCTCGAGCGTCTTCGCGGCGGGGTCATCTCGAACGCCGTCGATCCCGGCTGGGTGGCCACCAAGATGGGCGGTCCGGGCGCACCGGACGACCTCGCCCTCGGCTCGGACACCCAGGCATGGCTGGCCGTATCCGACGACGCCGAGGCGCTCGTGTCCGGCGCCTTCTTCTACCACAGGCGCCTTTTGCGCCCGCACGCCTCGATGCACGATCCCGGTTTCCAGGAGGCGCTCTTAGACGCCTGCGCCGGCATCTGCGGTGTGAGCCTGCCCGGCGCCTAGAAACGAGTGCCACCTTCGGGCGCCACGGCGCCCGCTTGTGCTCAGCTGCGCACGACCTCGATCGTCGAGAGGGTCGGGTCGGCCGCATACGCCACGCGCACGCCGTGTGCTGCGACGGTGCGCAGGTCCTCGAGGAGCCTCTCGGTGACGAGCTCGCCTGGGGCCAGGACCGGGATGCCCGGTGGGTAGGGGGCGATCAGCTCGGCTGAGATGCGGCCGACGGCGAGGTCCGCCGCCACCGTCTCGTGCGCCGCGAAGAAGGCCGCCCGCGGGCTCATCGCCTTGACCGGCTGCACTTGCCAGCTCACCGCGACCGAGGGCGAGCGGGGCCGGCCCGAGGTGGCGTGTATCGCCTTTGCGAGGGCCCCGGCGAGCTTGTCCAGCGTGGACTCGTCATCCGCGATAGTCACCAGCGCCACGATCGTGTCGCGGTCGACGAGCTCGAGGGGGAGACCCTGATCCGACAACATCCGCTCGATCTCGATGCCGTTCGCGCCGACATGGGAGAGAAGGACCACGAGCCGCATCGGGTCGAAACGGCCCGCCGGGAAGGACTGCTCGTCGGGGACCTCGAGGCCCGGCACCTCTTCCCGCAGCCGTTGCCTGGCTGACTTGAGGGCGAGGAGGACCGGTTCGATGAGCTCGGGCCCACGAGCCTGCATGAGGGCACGACAGGCGTCCACGCTGGCGAGCACCGATCCCGCCGGGCTCGTCGTACGGCTCGCCTCGAAGCCGCGCTCCAGGCGGTCAGGGTCGAGACGTTGCGTACGGGCGCAGACCAGGCTCGCCTGGGTGTAGCCGGGGAGCAGCTTGTGGATGCTCGTGACCATGGCGTCAGCCCCGAGCGCCATGGCGTGCGGCGGCAGTTGCGGATGGTGGCCAAAGTGCGCTCCCCAGGCCTGGTCCACTATCACCGGCACGTCGCGGCGGTGTGCGACCTCGATGATCTCAGCGACGTCGGAGAGCGTGCCGAGGTAGCCCGGCTCGGTGATGAGCACGGCACGGGCATCGGGATTGGCCGCGAGCGCGGCCTCGACGTCTTCGACGGCGACTCCGAGCGGCATGCCCGCGTCGGCGTCGATGGCCGTCGGCAGCCAACAGGGCTCCAGGTCCGCGAGCACCATGCCCAACAGGAGGGAGCGGTGGAGCGAGCGCGTGACGACGACCTTGTCGCCCGGCTGGCCGATGGCGAGGCAGAGAGCCTGGTTGGAGTGTGTGGAGCCGCCCGTCGAGTAACGGCACCAGTCGGCTCCGTACCAGAGGGCGGAGCGTTTTTCGGCCTGCGCGAGCAGCCCGCCGGCGAGCTTGACGGTGTCCACTCCGCCGTAGAGGGGGACATCACCTGCGAGGAGCGCACCGAGATCCGCGTCGAAGATTGACCCGCGGCCCTTGTGACCCGGCGTGATGAAGGGCGTCGCGTCGGACTCGAGGTAGCTGAGATAGGCGTCGAAGAAAGGGGCGCCGTCGCGAAGGCTCACCGGTGCGTTCGATTCCGGCGCGGCTTCATCGGCGGCCTTTCGGGGGGGTGTCGTCCTGTGCGTTATCGCACGAGCGAGGCTAGTCGAGGCCTTCGCACCTGGAAAATCATTGCTCGCCGGGCAACTAAGCGTGCGTCCGGCCATGGCTACTCGCGCCGCCCACGCGGTGAGCCAGCGCTGCATGTCGCGAGAAGCTGGACAGAACCGAAAAGAGCGACCCGACGGAAAGGACCGAGAAGGCCGACACGAAGCTCCCGATCGAGCAGATGGACAAGGACGAGCCGATCGATCCGATCGAGCAGGCCGAACCGATCGAGCCGATCGAGCAGGCCGAGCCGACCGAGCCGATCGAGCAGGCCGAGCCGACCGAGCCGATCGACAGGACCGAGCTCTTGGAGCCGATCGACAGAAACGACCCCTCGGACCATAGGGACAAGGGCAGAACCTGCGCGAGGCGTCCCAGAACGGGCGCCAGGCGCACTTGCACAAGTGCCGTCGGCGGGGTGGCTGGATCGAAGGCTCGATACATGGCGTTGGCTCCCCGGGTCATGGGTGCACCTAGTCAGCTGCTCGCTTACGTCGGCGAACCCGCCACCTCATACGACCACAATTCGGTTGGGACGGCCAACGCTTCGCAGTGAGCTGGCCGCCGCTCGGAGCCGGCATCGCCGTGAGCGAAGGCGGGCGCGTGACCCACGCCCCGAAAGAAGGCACCGCCACCGGATCAGGTCAAGAGCCTTCCTCGCGCGGATCCCAGTAGGTCTCCGGCGGCAGGCCTTTGAGCGCCCGCGCCCTGGTCAAGAGTTCGGCCACCAGGTCGGCCTTGGCTGCCAGGTAGACGTCGATGTCGCCCCCGGCGAGCTCGGCATTGCGCCTCTTCAAAGCTGCATACCGTTCTAGCGCCTCGGGATCTTCCGCCAAGAGGTCGCGCAGCAGCCAATGGTCGAGGTGAGCCCGGTTGTTCTCCACGACGAGGTACAGGTGGTGCTCCGCCAGGCCTTCCATCGGGAGGGGACCGAAAGCCTCTCGCCCCTCGACTCCGAGGTCACCGCGCCAACGACAGCCGATCGAGGCGAGGCGCTCGATCACCGGAGCAACCTCGTCCAAAGACCCGACGACGATGTCGAGGTCGATGATGGGCTTGGCGGCCAGGCCCGCCACCGCGGTCGAGCCGACATGGTCTATGCGGATCGCGAGGTCGTCCACGACCGGCCAGAGGGCCCGACGGATCGTCTCGAACCAAGACGGCCAGTTCGGGTCGTAGTCGGTGACGACGATCTCGGCGGTCACGTGGCCCCGCGCGCGGTCCGGCCAAGCTGAGGAACTCGCACGTCGTCTTGTATACACGCCTTAGGCCTTGGGACGAGGCCGTCCAGCTGACAGACTGGCACGGTGACCGACACCGACTTCCATCTCGTCGCCGAAGTCAGCTCGGAGAGCCCCGCTGCCATCGCTTCGCTGCTCGAGCAGCTCGTCGAGGGCAGCGTCACCGCGACGTCCGACGGTTTTCATGTCGACGGTGTCATGAGAGGACCGGACGCCCGCGAGCTCAACCGCTTCCTTTTGTCCGCGCTGCGCCGCGTCGAACGGCGCACGCGGCTTCGCGCCGAGTGGACAGCCGGCGGCGAGACGCACCGGTTCTTCGATTACGTGCCGAAGGGGAGCCGCCCGGCTCCATAGCGTCAAATGGGACCTGACGACGGCGCAGCCCTCACGCGACAGTGCCCGCCCCTTCTGGGAGCGGGCACCCATCTGTTCAGTTGTCTACATCCCGAGGAGGCCGTTGAGTCTCCGCAAACCTGAGGCCTCAGGCGAGCTTTGTGCGCTCCGACCGCTGCGAAATGCCCTGGGCGGCATCGTCGTCAACGCTCCTGAGTGCCAACCTCGGTAGGGCAACTCTCCTAGGAGGCGCCTACGGGCTTCTGGTCAACCTCGGGGATGTAATGGAATTCGTCTCGCACGCTTTAGCTCGAGCCCCCCTTCCTGGCTCCACTCGGGGAACCAGAATTGGCAACACCGGTTGCGGCCGTTTCCTTCCCGGTGCGGTGACCCCGGGACACGTCGTGGCGCCTATCCTGGCCGGCATGATCACCGCAGTCCACACCCTGGTCTACGCCGACGACGCCGAGGCGGCCCGGGCTTTCTTCCGGGATGTCCTCAACTGGCCGCATGTGGACGCCCACGGAGGTTGGCTCATCTTCAGGACGGGTCCTTCGGAGCTCGGTGTGCATCCGAGTTCGGGCGATCACGGAGGCCAGGCGTGGTCGACCCCACAGCACCATGAGATCTCCCTTGTTTGCGACGACATCGCCGCGACCGTGGCCGAGCTCGAGTCGAAAGGCGCCAGCTTCGCCGGCGGGATCCGCGAGCAGGCGTTCGGCCTGACGGCGACCGTGTTGGTGCCGGGCGCGGGAGAGATGATCCTCTACCAGCCCAAGCACCCGGTTGCTTACGATCTTTGACGGCAGGGCGCGTTGATGGCGGGTGACGGGCCGGTCCTGCCCGCCGTAGGGGTGACGGCGGTCGGGGTCGCGGCCTTGCGGGCGGAGGAGACCGAACGGCCGGAAAGGCTCTTCGCGGACCCTCTCGCGGCCGCCTTCGTGCGGGCCGCCGGACCGGGGGATCACCCGAGCGTGGATGCCCGGCGCGCTCGCCGACGGGCCTCGCTTGCCGCCTGGGTCGTGGTCAGGACCCGCTTCCTCGACGATCTCGTGCTCGACGCCTGCGCTGGCGGATGTCGCCAGGTCGTGATTCTCGGGGCGGGTCTCGACGCCCGGGCGTTCCGGCTGGCCTGGCCGGACGAGCTCCGGGTCTTCGAGATCGACCTCCCCGAGGTGCTGGAGTTCAAAGAGCAGGTGGTGCGGGCCGAAGGCTGGCGGCCCTCGTGCGAGCGCATCACCGTGCCCGCCGACCTGGCGGAGGACTGGAGCCTGCCCCTCGGCGAGCAAGGCTTCGAAGCGGGCACGAAGGTCGCCTGGCTCGCCGAGGGGTTGCTCGCGTACCTGTCCCCCGAAGCGTGCGACTCTCTCGTCGTCCGCGCGGCTGAGCTGTCGGCGCCCGGAAGCCGCCTCGGCCTTACCCTCGCGAGCTCGCAGCGGCTGAAGGACTGGCAGGAGGCCCACCCGGAGCACAAAGGCGAGCCCGGCGACTACGTCGCCCTCTGGCGTTCCGCTGGTGCCGAGCAGGCCGTCGAATGGCTCGGGTCACACGGCTGGCGGGCGGAGGTGTTCGACATCGCGGAGCGGGCGGCGAGCTACGGGAGGCCGCTCGATCCTGACGCCGCACGTGCCGACGGGGCGCGCCTCGTCGACGCCGAGCGCCGCTGAGACACCAGCGCGAAGGCGCCCGGGGCGGGCCGCCCTTTGCGAGCCGACGTGCTCAAGCAGTGGACCGGGCCTCCTCGGTCGACCAGGCCCGTTCTGCAACCTCGAGGACCTCGCGCACGCGGCCCGTCGTCACAGGCGGGCTGTTCAGCGCACCGGCGAGCGCCTCGAGAGCGCTCAGCACGACGTCCAGGCGGGCGCGTTGGCCGGTGTGGTCGATCCGTAGCACCGTCGGGGCGAGGCTACCGTGGCCGGCCGAGAGTGCCACGGGGCGCTCGGCCCGTGCCCGCTCCACGAGGTGCCGGGCGTCGGTGCCGGGCGGCGCCTCCAGCGTCGTCGCCACCACGGCGGCTTCGGCGTCGGGCACATATGGCGTGAGCCCGAGCGCCCGCGCGCCGGCACGACTTGCCGCCGCCGAACAGCGGTGACGTCGCTGCACGCCCGTGAGCCCCTCGGCGAGCACGCGCTCTACAGCCGCCTCGAGGGCGAGGATCTCGAGCGGTACCGCAGTGGAGGGGATCACGCTGCGGTCAGAGTCCAACCACCGCTCCTTCCAGTCGAGCAGGGACAGCACCGATCCCCGCGGCGCAGCGGGGTTGTCCGACATCGCACGCCAGGCGCGGCCGCTCACCGCCGCGATCGAGATGCCCGCCGGTCCTGCGAGGGCTTTTTGGGGCCCGACAACGGCGACGTCCACGTCCCAGTCGTCGAGACGCACCTCGTGGGCCCCAGTCGAGGCCACGACATCGATGAGGACGAGCGCGCCGTGTTCACGGGCGAGCGAGGCGATGGCCGGGGCGTCGTTGCGCACTCCGCTCGCCGCTTCGACGTGGACGAAGCTGACAAGGGAGATCTCGGGGTTGGCCCGAAGCGCCCGCTCGACCTCCTCCGGTTCGACTCCCCCGCGCGGCTGCGGCGCTATCGCGGTCACCGACGCCCCGGTCTGGCGGAGCCAGCGCCCGACAGCCGTGCCGTACGGGCTCGTCTCGAGGTTGAGCACGGCGACGCCGACGCGGCCGAGGCCCCGCGCGGCCGCCTCGAGGGGGAGCACCGCTTCGGCTTGGGGAAGCACGACGTCGAGCCGGGTCTCGAGCAGCGCGGCGACCGACCGCCCGAGCTGTTCGAAGCGGGCGGCCGGGATCGCCGCGGGGTCCAGCAAGGGGTTGGTCACGGTGCTTGCTCCTGGGTGGTCTTCAGATCGAGCACGACGGGGACCGAGAGAACGATCCGTCGTGTGACATACCGCAACCCGGGGCTTGTGAGGATTCGCCATGGGAACGGTGCTGCGCGCCCGGAGGGCCGCAGGGCCGCCGCCGAGACGTCTCCAAGCCCTGTCGTGGGCTTGTTTTCGCCGAGCTGGGCTCGGCTGCTCATCTCAGCCAGACATCCTCCAACCGGTAGGCGCCACCTTGATCGCAAAGACCCCGTGCGGGGTCGGGTGCCAAGCGTAGCGGCGGTGCTGGCTGGAGCTCACGGCCTGCGATCGGTCAGCCGTCGCTGCGGAGCGGAGGCCTCTTGTCGCGGGGACGGCTATTGCATCGATGGATGGTTCCGCGTGCGCATGGTCAGGGCGGCGACGAGCCCGCACAGGAGCATCATCCCCCCCGCTGCCGAGAGCGCCGCGTCAAGGCCGTGCCCGAAGGCGACGTAGGCGGCCTGGGTCACCTCCTTGACGATCTTGGTGATCGCCGGAGTGCCCTTGAACTGCGCGGCTTGGGAGTTGAAGGTTCCGGTCGTGACCGCGGCGATGACGGTGTTCTGGAACGACTTCGGGATACCTATCACGTTCAGCTGGCGGATGAGGCTGGAGATCAATTGGCCGTTCACCATCGATCCGAGCACCGCGACGCCGGCGACGGCACCCAGCTCGCGGCTGGTGTTGGTGGCCGATGCCGCCATGCCCGAATGGCGGGCGGGAAGAGACGAGAGAGCGGTCGAGGTCACAGGCACGATCGCGATGCCGAACCCGGCACCGGCGATGGGCAGCGTCCAGCCGATGGTGGAAAGGCCCGAGCTCGGCGTCAGTACAACCTCTGTCAGGATGATGCCGATTCCTGCGAGCACACAACCGACCGTCATCGGCAGCCGCGGTCCCGAGCGTGCCACCCAACGTCCGGTCAAAAGCGAGGCGATGATCATCGCCGCCGCCATCGGTGCGAAGTCGAGAGCGGTCCCGTAGCCCGAGCTCGTGCCGACGTCCTGGAGATAGAGAGCCACGAAGAAGAAGATCGAAAAGGTCCCGAAATAGGTGCAGAACGCCACGACATTGCAACCTGCGAAGGCCGAACGCTTGAAGAACGAGACGTCGAGTATCGGGTGGGCGACGGTGCGCTCGTAGAAGACGAAGAAGACCGCCAGGAGGAAGGCGGCCGCGAACAACAAGTCGATCCTGGGGTTCCTGTAGCCGGTCGTCTCGCCCTGGATGATGGCGAACGAGGCGGCCGCGAGGGCACCGGCACCGAGTAGGAAGCCGGCGATGTCCAGGGGGAAGCGGACCTTGTTGACGCTCTCGGGGAGTATCAGCGCGGCGCCGACCAGTGCGACCAAGCCGAAGAACAGGTTGAACCAGAAGACAGCCCGGAACGAGTACAGGCCCACCAGGACGCCACCGATGAGGGGCCCCATTGCGAGCGCCAGGCCGGAGACCCCGGCCCATATCCCGAGCGCTTTGGCCCGTGACCGGCGCTCGGGGTAAAGGTGGCGGATCATGGAAAGGGTGCCCGGCTCGGACGCGGCAGCTCCGAGGCCCATGATGACCCGGCCGGCGATGAGGGTATCGGCGTTCTGCGCCAAGGCGGCGACAACCGAGCCACAGCAGAACAGGACGACGCCGGAAAGCATCACCTTCTTGCGGCCGAGCTGGTCACCCAGCGTGCCGAAAAGGAGCATGAAGCTCGCGAAGACGAGGGCGTAACCGTTGATGACCCACTGCAGCTGGCTGATACCGGTATGAAGGGTCGACTGGACGTTCGCCAATGTGACGCTTATGACCGTGTTGTCCATGAATGTGAGGAACAGCACGAGAAGAAGAGTCGCGAGGCCGAGGCGGCGTCGTACCCGGCTCAGGTGGAGCCCCACTTCTTCGTAGCCCCCCGGGGGCGTCAGGACTTCGGCGCCGTCGCCGAGGATGGGCTCGATGTGATACCGCGACGTAACCCGGGCGAACGGGCCATGGCCGCCCGCCGACGAGGGGGGCATCAGGACGACCAGTCCGGAGAGTCCGCGGAGAACCGACCTCCGGCGGCTACGACCTTGTAGCTGGTCGGTTGTATGAGGCCGATGGGTACGAACTCCTTTCGAGAGTCGGGATCCACCAAAAGTGTATGGCTGAACCGCTCCATTCGCTCATGACAAATTGGATACGGTCCCGCGCATATTCGGTGTTGACCGGCTCGAGGATCACGAGTCCGATCGTGGTCATTCGACCGCAGTGAGTGATATGACCTCGGCGCCCGCCGGGACCCCTCGAATCTATGCCGTGCGCTACCAGGCGCACGCGGCGACGCCGTCGGCGGCATCGCCCAGCGGTCCGGCGTCCTCGCTCGCGACCGGAAGCCCGGCCGTCGTCAGGCCGTGCCCGAACCCGTCGAGATAGGTGTGTGCCTCGCGCTGGCGTGGGTACCGGTTTGCGATCTCATGGAAGCGGGCCGTGTGACCCGCTTCGAGCAGATGTGCGAGCTCGTGGACGATCACCCCGTCCAGCACCCATTCGGGGACTGTCTTGAGACGCGAGGCGATCCGGATCTCCCGGGTTTGCAGCGAGCACGACCCCCAACGCCGCTGCTGGCGTGTGGACCACCGGATCGAGGAGGGCCTGACACCGCCGAGGTACTGGTCCGCCAGGGTGGCGGCGCGGGTGGCGAGTCCGGCGTCGGAGGCATGGCGGCGTCCCGTGCGTTGCAGCAGTTGGTTCACCAGCTGATCGGCGAAACCGGCCCGGGCGCTGCGCGACATGCGCTCGGGCAGGACCACGACCACGTGGCCTGCCTCCCAGAAGGCGACGCCTGTCTTGCGGCGGCGGGCGCTCGTGCGGATCTCCAGTTCGGGTGCGACGTTCGGGTCCATTGGACTCCTTTTCCGATCAGGCTCGGCCCGATGGTAACGAGGGGGTGCTCGCGCCCGGGGGATCCAAGATGGTGGCGGGCCGCTGTCCTCGGGCCATCAGTGATGGAAGCTCTCCTTCTCCTCGGTCGGGCCCCGGTTCGGGCCGGCCGAGGTCGCCAGCCTCTTCATCACTATCTCGAGGTGGTTGAGCAGCATCTTCGCGAGATCGCGGCTGAAGCCGTTGCGCACGACGACGCGGAGCACCGCCACGTCATCGAGACTGGGCGGCAGTGTGTAGGCGGGAACCAGCCAGCCGAACGAGCGGAGCGCTTCAGAGATGTCATACACGCTGTAGGGCAGGGTCTCTGTCAGGCGGAAGGCGAAGACCGGGATTCCCTCGGCTTTCGACACGAGCGTGAACGGGCCGAGCTGCCCGATCTCGCCGGCGAGCCATTGCGCGGTGTTCCGGCAGGTGGATTGAACCTCGCGGTAGCCATTGGCACCGAGGCGCAGGAAGTTGTAGTACTGCGCCACGACCTGGGCTCCCGGGCGCGAGAAGTTCAGGGCGAACGTTGGCATCTCGCCGCCGAGGTAGTTGACCTTGAACACGAGATCGTCGGGCAGGGCCTCGCTGTCGCGCCACAGGATCCAACCGACCCCGGGATAGACGAGACCGTACTTGTGACCCGAGGTGTTGATGGACTGCACGCGCGGCACACGGAAGTCCCATCGGAGCCTGGGGTCGAGGAACGGGGCCACGAGGCCGCCGGAAGCCCCGTCCACGTGCATCGGAACGTCGGCGCCGCCTCCGGCGGCGAGCGCATCGAGAGCGGCGGCGATCTCGGCCACAGGCTCGTAAGCACCGTCGTAGGTCGACCCCAGCACCGCCACGACCCCGATCGTGTTGTGGTCGCACGCCTTGGCGGCGCTTTCCGGCGTCAGATGGGCCGTCTCGGGTCCAACGGGGACAAGGCGCGCCTCGACGTCGAAGTAGCGGCAGAACTTCTCCCAGCAGACCTGGACGTTCGCTCCCATCACGAGATTCGGCCTGTCGGCCGGGAGTCCCGCGGCCAGGCGCCGCTTCCTCCAGCGCCACTTGAGGGCGAGGCCGCCCAGCATGCACGCTTCGCTCGAGCCGGTCGTCGAGCAGCCGATGGCGTCGGCGCCTTCAGCGTGCCAGAGCCGGGCGAGGATGTTCACGCAGCGCCGCTCGATCTCGGCGGTCTGGGGGTACTCGTCCTTGTCGATCATGTTCTTCGAGGCGCATTCGGCCATCAGGAGCTCGGCTTCGGGCTCCATCCAAGTCGTCACGAACGTCGCCAGGTTGAGTCGGGCATTGCCGTCCAGCATCAGCTCATCGTGGATGATCTGGAAGGCGATCCGGGGAGGCATGCCGCTTTCGGCGATCCGAAGGCGTGGTACCTCGCCCACCTCCGCGTGCTGGGAGAACTGCGGGCGGAAGCTCAGCTCGTCATCGCCGGTCGCAGCAGGCGTGTGCGGATGCAGGGGCACGATCGGACCTCCTTGTCAGCGCCAACAGTACGGGGCGCATGCGACGCCCGGGCGTGCGGGCCTTGGCTGTGCGGCGGAGGAGGAGCGTCTAGTCGGCTCGGACGGCCCGTGGCTCCGGGCGCAGGCGCGACACGGCCCTCAGGCTTGGGGCGCCCAGGCGCGGCAGTGCGCCGCCGTTCAGTCCGGCGGAAGGAGCAGTTTGTGCATCTGTAGCGAGACGGTCTCGTAGCCGGCCGACTCATAGAGGTTGCGGGCGACGGTATTCGGCCCGAAGACGTTGAGACCGATCGCTCCCACGCCTCGGCGCGCGGTCTCTTGTTCGGCAAGCCCCAACAAGGCACGGCCATAGCCCCTCCCGCGCTGGCCTTGCGCAATCTCGATTGAGTAGATCCAAGCCCCCGGCCCATGTCGGCGCTCGAGACCTACCCACACGTGCCCCACCGGTTCGCCTGCTGCGGTCTCAGCTAGGAGCAGCAGCATTCCCGGGGTCTGGGGCCCCTGGGGCAGGAGCTCGGCGGTCTGCTCGGCCGAGCGGGCCTGCGCCTCTTGTTCGGTCCAGTTCCCGGCGCGGACATGTTCCGCGGCGTATTCGCGGACAAGCCTGTCCCGGAACGCTTCGAACTCGGCCGACGTCATCAGCCGCACGCTCAGGTTGTTCATCCCGGCAGCATAAGCAGCCTCTTCACGGATCCATGCCTTTCGCCGGGCGCCGTCCGGAAGACGGTGCGCGGGCGGCCGTGCCTAGCGCCGGCCGGCACTCTCGGTGCGGCTGAAGGCGAAGCCCTTCTCGCCGAACAGCCGGCAGCAAGCGTCGACCGCGGCGGGCTCGAACAAAGCGCCGTGCCCCTCCCGGACCGTCTTCAAGGCGGAGTCGTTGCCGAGCGCCGGACGGTAGGGACGATCGGAGGACATCGCCTCGACGGTGTCCGCGACGGCGATGATGCGGGCCTCGATGACGATCTCGTCGCCGCTGAGTCCCTTCGGGTACCCGGAGCCGTCGAGCCGCTCGTGGTGCTGGAGGATCATCTCGCGGACCGGCCACGGGAACTCGATCCCGGCGACGATGTCGCAACCGGCCGGAGGGTGCAGTTTGACCAGGTCCATCTCGACCGCTTTGAGCGGACCGGGCTTGGAGAGGATCTCGGCCGGCACTATCAGCTTGCCGACATCGTGGATGCTCGCCCCAACCCGGATGCCCGCGACGATTTCGGAGTTGATGCCCATCTCGATGGCGATGTCGCCGGCGAGGTCGGCAACCCGGCGTTGATGGCCCGCCGTGTACGGGTCGCGCAGCTCAGAAGCCATTGCGACTGCCTGCACGGCCGCCGCGATGCTCCCGTCGAAGCGGGCCTGGAGGATGGCGCGTTCCTCGCGGCTGCGCAGTGAGTCGATGCCGTAGGCGATGTCCCTTGCCATGTCGGTGAGGACGCGGATCGTCTCGGCGGTGAAGACGTGGGGCCGCTCGGAGTAGACGGCGAGGACTCCGTAGTCGGTCTCGTTCGAGAACAGGGGCAAGGCGAGAAGTGCCCGGTAACCGTGCTCGAGGGCGAGGCTCTGGTAGGCGAGGGTTTCGGGCATCGCGCTCAGGTCCTGGATGACGAACGGTTCGCGGGTTTCGATCGCGTCCGCGAACGGGCCCCGGTAGGTGCCGCTTCCAGCCATGACCTCGAGTGCCTCGATGTAGGCGGCGAAGTTGCCGCCGCTTGCCACCAGTCGAACGCCGAGCGGTTTGCTCGGATCGGTGAAGACAACCCAGGCGAGGCGGTAGGAGTTGTCCTCCACCACGACCTCGCAGAGCCGGTTGAGCGCGTCCGTCTCGTTGTGAGCACTCACGAGCACGGACTCGGCGGCGCGCGCATAGGCCCGTGTTCGTTCGAGGTTCGCCTCCCCGGTGATCCTGCGGCCCGTCAGCACGATCCCGGCGATCGTCGGGTCGTCGAGGAGGTTGTCGAGCACGAGGCGCAAACAGGTCCACGAGCCGTCCGGGCGCTCGATCCAGAAGTCCTCCGGCGTCATCCCTTTCTTGGAGATGCACCGCGCGAGAAGCCTCCGGCCACGTTCGACGTCGCGCGCCTGCAGGAACTCGGTGGCGTTGACACCCGCCATGGCGGCGTGCCAACCGGTGAAACGATCATCCAGGGCCCCACCTGTGAACTTGATCACGCCCTGGGAGTCGAGGACGGCGAATTGCTCGGCGGAACCTTTGAGGGGAGTCTCGAAGAGATGCGATTGAGCATTTGGGGGCGCGAGCCGTTGTGGCCATTGTCGAGGGTCGCTGCGGCACCGAAGTTTGCTCCGCCCATCCAGACTCCCTTTCACTGCCCGGCTTATCGCGAGATTGCGCGCCGTCCGAGCCTGCGGAACGGTCTTCGTATAGATCTTTCGGCTTCTACTCGCAGTACGAATATCCCCATGTAGCTTTTTGTTTAACAATAACAACGCATTTCCCGAAATGAAGTAGGAAGACGGCAGATCATCCTTCTCTTCACCCCGTCAGCAATGCATCTGCAGCGAGACAACAGGAGGTCTCGATATCCTTTGTCCCGCCGCCCGGGGCCGACCACAAGGGCGCCAGGAGTGAACTGCGAGTCGATAAACGCCCGGGGGACCGCCCGCGTCCGCAGACGTGGCCAGGACTGCGCCGTCGTGGAAGCGCGGGATGGCTCGGGCCAGGCTCTGGCACTCGGCTGCCGCAAAAGCGGGAGACGGGCCTGCGCGGGGTTGGCTCTGGATTCCGACTGCCGGTGGCAGGGCGACACTGATGTCCGATTTCCGCCAGACCATCGGGGCGATGTCTGGCAGACTCGGGGCATGGGCGACACCGTGACCGATCGTGAGCCGGCGGGGGCCGCAATCTCGGCGCCGCTCGACGACGACGCCCGTTACCTGGCTGTGCGCAGCCGCGACGCCCGCTTCGACGGGTGGTTCTACGTCGCTGTCACCTCGACGGGCATCTACTGTCGGCCGAGCTGCCCGTCACCGCCCGCCCGGCAGTCGAGGGTGCGCTTTTTCCCAACGGCCGCCGCGGCACAGAGGGCGGGCTTTCGGGCTTGCAAGCGCTGTTTCCCCGATGCCACGCCGGGGTCACCCGAATGGGACCGTCGGGCCGACGTGGTGGGCCGGGCGATGCGCCTGGTCGCCGACGGCGTCGTGGATCGCGACGGCGTGCCCGGACTGGCTCGCCGCCTCGGCTACAGCGAGAGGCATCTCAACAGGTTGCTGCTGGCCGAGGTGGGAGCGGGCCCTTTGGCGCTCGCACGGGCCCAGCGTGCTCAGACAGCGCGGGTCCTGCTTGAGACGACACAGCTTCGTGCCGCCGAGGTCGCCTTTGCTGCCGGCTTTTCGAGTGTCCGCCAGTTCAACGAGACGATTCAAGAGGTCTTCGCCGTCGCGCCGATGGGGCTGAGGGCCCGCGCCTTTGTCAAGAGCCGGGCCCGTGCCGGTTCGTGGGCCGTGCCCGGGTCCATCGCCCTCAGGCTGGCGTACCGGTCCCCGCTGCAGCCTGCCCAGCTGTTCGGGTTCCTTGCCGCGCGGGCCGTCCCCGGCGTCGAAGACGGCGATGCCGAGCGCTACCGTCGCACGCTCTCTCTGCCGCACGGGCCCGGTGTGGCAGAGGTCGGCGTCGATGCCGGCGCGAGTGGCTACCTGCGGTGCGTGCTGGCCCTCGGGGACCTCCGCGACCTCACGGCGGCCATACGCCGGCTGCGCAGGTTGTTCGATCTCGATGCCGATCCAGTTGCCGTCACCGAGGCGCTCGGCGCCGATCCCGTGCTCGGCCCGTCGGTCAGGGCGATACCGGGTCTCAGGACGCCGGGCCATGTCGATGGCGATGAGCTGGCATTGCGGGCGGTCCTCGGCCAACAAGTCAGCGTGGCCGGCGCCCGCACGGTCGCGGGCCGCATCGCGGCCGAGCACGGGCGGAGGTTGCCGGACACGGTTGGAACGCTCCGGTGCCTGTTCCCGACAGCGGCCGTCATCGCGGGGCTCGCGCCCGGTGAACTGCCGGTCCCGACCGGCCGGGCGAGGGCCCTGATCAGGCTCGCGTCGGCCCTGGCGTCGGGGGAGATCGTGCTCGACGCCGGCGCCGACTGGGACGCCGCCGAAGAACGGCTGCTCGGCATCGACGGCATCGGGCCGTGGACCGTGGCCTACATCCGTTTGCGTGCGCTCGGCGATCCCGACGCCTTCCTCCCGAGCGACCTTGGGGTTCGGCGCGCCCTCGAGGCGCGTGGGCTCCCGGGTGACCCGCGCAGCGCATCGTCACTGGCGCAGGCGTGGCGACCCTGGCGTTCATATGCGTTGCAGTACCTGTGGGCCGGTCCGGTGATCCCCGGCCGGGAGACGGCAGATCACCGCCGCAAGGCGAGAAAGGAGCGAGCAGCATGACACCTCGTGCGAGGCAGGCGAGTCCGGAGGGGACCGGCGCCAGCGCGCAACCAGTCTTTTCGGGCGTCTTCTCCGCCCCCATAGGAGAGATCCTGCTCGTCGCCGATGAGTCGGGACTGCGCGAGCTTCATCTGCCCGGATCGTTCGCCGTTCCCGAGCTGCCTTCGGCGCCGGTGTCGGGTTGCCTCCCGCTCACCCAGGCCGTGGAACAGCTCGGGGCGTACTTTGCGGGCGAACTGACGCGCTTCGACCTCCCGCTCGTCCTCGAGGGGACGGACTTCCAGGTTCGGGTCTGGCGGGCACTGGCGGACATCCCGTACGCCAAGACCGAGAGCTACGGGTCTGTCGCCGCCCGGATTGGAAACGCCAAGGCGAGCCGTGCGGTCGGCATGGCGAACAACAGGAATCCGCTCGCAATCGTGCTGCCTTGCCACCGCGTCATCGGGTCCGACGGTGCACTCGTCGGCTACGGCGGCGGGCTTTGGATGAAGGAGTGGTTGCTGCGCCACGAGGCGGCGGTCCTGGAACGCAACGGTGCCGGTCCTCGGTGAGGCCTGAGGCATGACGGCGGCCGCTACCGTCACTGGGCGCGGGCGCGATGTCCAAGGAGGTCACATGCCGGCATCCCACCTAGCCCGGGAAGAGCGCGCCCATCTCTGTGCTGCGCTGGCCGAGTCGGGCCCGGACGCGCCGACGCTGTGTGAAGGCTGGCTCACCAAGGACCTGGCTGCTCACCTTTACGTACGCGAGCACCGCCCGCTCGCCATGCCGGGGATCATGCTCGGCGGTGCCTTCGCCAAGCTCACGGCTGCCTCCATGGCGTCCGCGTTGCGGCGATACGGCTATGCGGGTCTTGTGACCAGGGTGCGGTCGGGACCTCCTCTGGCGTGGCGGCCGTTCGACGAGCTCGCCAACGGCGTCGAGTTCTTCGTGCACACCGAAGATGTTCGTCGGGCGCCGCCGAGCTTTGAGCCGAGAGACGACCCGCAGCTCGACGCGGCCCTCTGGGCGACTCTCGGTCGGGCGTCCCGGACGCTGACCCGCAAGGTCCAAGGCGCCGGGCTCGACCTCGAGCGGCCCGACGGGGCACGCATCGCCGCTCGCCGCGGCCAGCCCCGTGCCGTGCTCAGCGGGGGTCCCCAGGAGATCGTGCTGTTCCTGTTCGGGCGGAAGAAGGTCGCGAACGTCGCACTGAGTGGACCTGATGAAGCCCAGAAGGCCGTTCGCGAAGCACTCTTCGGGATCTGACAGGCCCTCGACGCAAAGGGCGGAGCCCAGTCGGGGCTCAGTCGGCCGCCACATTTGTGTGAGCGAGGGCCTCGCTGCGTCGGTCGAACCCGACGATGTCGACAACCAGGCCATCGTGCACGGTGAGCACCTGCCAGCGCGCTCGTCGCCCTCTGAGTCCGCCTGGCGAGGGCGAGCGGACCACCTCGAGCCCGACGAGGATGAGGTTCCCGAGGACTGCGACCTCGGAAACCTCAGCTCTTGTCCCCGAGTCCCTCCCTCGTGTGTACCAGGCGATCACCTCTTCTCGGGTCCGGCACGGAGGGGACGGGTCGCCGGGGGGACCCCACTTCACCTCGGGGTCGAGGAGGTCGCCGAGACCGGACAGGTCTGCGCTCTCGAGTGCGGTCCTCCACCGGCGTGCAACGTCCTGCACGGACTCGGCCTGCTCGCTCATGGGTGTGGTCTATCGGCCCGTGACGCCGTCCCTGTTCTTGGGGAGCGTATCGGGGGTGGCCGTCGTACCTGAAGAGACACTGCCCAGGTCATGGGCGGGCGATCGAGGAAAGGGCCCCGCAACACAGGCCGGGCCACTTGCTGAGCGGACAAGCCTGCGCAGGTGTGGGTCGAGGCGGTGCGCTGCCAGTTCGGGCAGGCTGCTCAGGACCCGGACCCGGACCCGGACCCGGACCCGAAACCGCCCCCGTCCGCACGCCTGGCCGCTTCCCTGGCGCTCTGGCGCTCCGATAGCCGAGCGGCATAAGCGGCGGCTTCGCTCCGCCTGTCCATCCCGAGCTTGGAGAGCATGCTCGAGACGTAGTTCTTGACGGTCTTTTCCGCCAGGTAGAGACGGTCGGCGATCTGGCGGTTCGTCAGTCCCTCGGCGACGAGGTCGAGCACGCGCCGCTCCTGATCGGAAAGGCGGTCCAGGCGTTCATCGCGCGCCGGCCCGTCCCGCAGGCGATCGAAGACCCGCTTTGTCATCGACGGGTCGATCAGAGACTCGCCCCGGCCGACCCGGCGCACGGCGTCCAGGAGATCGTTGCCGCGGATCTGCTTCAGCACGTAGCCGGACGCCCCCGCCATGATGGCGGCGAAGAGGGCCTCGTCGTCGGCGAACGACGTCAGCATCAGGCACTGGATGTCGGGCAGCCGTGAGCGCAACTCGCGGCAGACCTCGATGCCGTCGCCGTCGGGGAGCCGGACGTCGAGCACCGCCACGTCGGGGCCGAGCGCGACACCGCGCGTTGTCGCCTCGGCGGCCGTTCCGGCCTCACCGACGACCTCGATGTCGCCTTCGGCTTCGAGCATGCTCCGCAAGCCGCTTCTCACGATCTCGTGGTCGTCCACCAAGAACACACGCAAAGCCATGTGACCCTCCGTCGGTCTCCTAAGACCTTAACGGCCGGGCGGGTCAGTTCCGGGGGGCAGTTGCGCGACGATGTCGGGACCGAGGCCGCGGTAGTGATCGCGCCAGATGAGGCGATAGACGCCCAGCCACCTCGGTATGGACCGCAATCCGGGGATGAACGGCAGCAGCGCCAGGAGCACTGTGAGCAGCATCATGATCGCCCACACCTCGACATCACCGTTGGACGAGGTGTTCATCGGCGGGACCTGGTACCACATGGTGTAGAGCCAGAGCCACGCCTGACCGGGGAAGTTCCCGGTCTCGTTCATCATCCCCCACTGGCTTCCCTGCAGATGACGCAGTCCCGCCTGGTCGGCGAGATAGGTGCCGTCGGCGATGAAAAGGAGCGGATTGGTGTAGTTGGTGGCGTACAACTGAGGCGAGGCGAGCAGGGCCCCGTCGAGGGCGCCGCTTCGCGCCATCGACTCGAGGTTGGCGATGAGGACTCCGACCGGGCCGTAGGGGCCGGCCCTGACGACGAGGCGACCGCCGGAGAAAGTCGCGTTGGCGACGACCTTTTCGTAGGCGGCGTCCCAGTTCGCCCGTTGCGTCTCAGAAGCGCCCTTGTACTCGGCGAGGGCGGTGTCGAGAGCCGGGCGGTCGGGCAGCGTAGCGAGGGGCTTCAGCACGAAGTCCTGGGCGGTGTTGATCGGGATCCTGACCCCGACGGCCCGCTCGAGCGAGATCGGGCCGAGATTCTGGCTGGCACCGGGCGTGTTGTTGTACGGCGGGCCGTAGGTCGCCACGGCGCTCGTCCCGTCGAGCTCGGTCATAGCGGTCTGGGCGAAGTCCACAGGCGCCGCGTTCGACCACGACTTCACGGTCACGGGATGCTCGTCGGGCGACGAGAATACGACGGCGCAGATGACGACCAGAACCAGGACTACGAGGAAGCAGACGAAGACCTCTTTCGCCACGTCGTAGGTCCGGTACGCCCCCTGCCACTCGACGACGTCGCGGTCCGGCTTGAAACGACGAGCCGTGTGGGCACGCGGGTTGTCGCCTGCGAGGGTCGCGCTCATGACTCGTCCTCCGGCTTTCCCCACGACAGCTCCTCGGGCAGGCCCGGCGCGCCACCACCGGGCACCGTCGAAGCTGGCGGAGCGGTCTGGCCCGCCGGGGGCTCCGGGATGTTCCCGGTTACCACCACCGAGGCCGTGCCCGCCGTGCCCGCTGGGACCGCCGCAGCGAGGTTGAGACCGGCCCGTGCGAGCTGGGCCGCGGTCGGGGCGAAGGGCGGGACGACGCCGCGGCGCCTCACGAGCAGGACATGGAGGCCGATGATGAGAAGCACGACACCGGGGAGCAGCACGATGTGCCACATCAGCATCTGGCCGAAGTTGAGGACGTTCCAGAAAGCACCGGCGCCCGTGGAGTTGATGCCGTCCTTCGCCTGGGTGCCGATCCACTCCGAGTCGAAGTTCTGCTGGGAGAGGTAGCCCGTGAAGGCGGTCCCGATGGAGACGACGAAAGCGATGACGCCTGTGATCCAGGTCGCCTTGCGCCGGCCGCGCCATGCCGCCATGAAGAACTTCACCCACAGGTGCACGACCATGAACATGAAGAAGACCTCGGTGCTCCACAGGTGCACCGAGTTGACGAACAGCCCGACGTTGGAGTTGTGCCACCACGCCGGGCCCTCGATGGCGAGCACCGCGCCGGACAGCAGCACGACTCCGAACGCCGCGATCGACAGGGCGCCGAAGATGTACGCCCATGAGGCGACATAGGCGGGCTGGCGGTCGGGCAGCAGGCGCTCGGGCGGAAACGCCTTGACCGCCCAGTTGCGGAGCCGCGCGGTCCAGTTGCCCGTATCGGCGCCGACGGTAGACGTCCCGGCGGTCACCGGGCTCACTTCCGCCTCGTTTCGTGCCTGGGGAACGGCAGCACTATCGCCGCCACCAGCATGACGATCATCACGGCGATGATGATCAGGTTCGCGAGCGAGATCTGGACCACTCCCCAGCTGATGTACTTGCCGGTCCCGCCCAGGTGCACGAGTGCTGCGAGCAAATCCATCCCCCCTTCCCCTTGAGCATGACCCCCGATTGTCACGTTTCATCGCATCTTGACTGCGCCTCGTCACGAACCCTAGGGCCGAAAGTCCCTACTGTGCTCACAGATAACATGCCACGGTGAGCTGGGCGTGCTTCGCGGTCGGAGTCGTGGCGCTCGTTTTCTCGCTCACCTCCCTGGTGCCGCCGCGCGGACCGGTGGGCTCGGGCCTTTCCTTCGTGCCGAGCTGGGTCGTCGGTGAGGCACCGCTGCAGCTTCTCGTGGCCGTTGCCGGCGTGACGATCGGCTGCGGGTTGGAGGGCGGTCTCGGGAGCTGGCCCGGTCGGGTGGGCCTGGCGCTCAGCGCGGTGGCGGCCGCCGGCCTGGGGGCGCAGTTCGTTTCCGGGCTCCGGTCGCGCAGGTACTTCGAGGCCGCGCTCGGACAAGCCGGCCAGGAACTGCCGCGCTGGAGGTGGAGCGCGCACGACTCACGGCGTGTCGCCGCCACCGTGCCGATCCGGCCCCGGGGGGTGGAACGTCTGCGCAACATCGCCTATGCCGCTGACGCTGAACATGCCCATCACCTCGACCTCTACCGCAGGGTTGGGGTTGAAGCCCCCGTCGCCGCACCGGTGCTCCTGTACTTCCACGGCGGTGCCTGGGTGATGGGTGACAAGCGCGAGCAGGGCATCCCGATGCTCGAGCATCTCGCCGAGAGGGGCTTTGTCTGTGTGACCGCCAACTACGCTCTGAGCCCGAAGGCGAGATGGCCGCGCCATGTCCTCGACTGCAAGCTGGCGCTCGCCTGGGTGAAGCGCCACATCGCCGAGTACGGGGGCGATCCCGGTCTCGTGTTCTTGTCGGGCGGCTCGGCCGGCGGCCATCTGGCCGCGCTCGTGGCGCTCACCGCCAGCGACCCGGTCTGGCAGCCAGGCTTCGAGGACGAGGACACGACGGTTGCAGCGTGCATCCCGCTGTACGGTGTCTACGACTTCGTGGATCTAGAACACATCGGCAACGCCAACCTCACGCCGATACTGGAGCACCGAGTGTTCGCCGAGGCCCGCCTCGAGGCGTTCGCAGAGGCATCGCCGATTTCGAGGGTGAGCGAGTCGGCGCCCCCGTTCCTGGTCGTTCACGGCCGCAACGATGTCCTCGTCCCCGTGCTTAGCGCCCGGGCTTTCGTGGCCGCCCTGCGCTCTGGGAGCGCTCAGCCCGTGGTCTATGTCGAGCTACCTCTGACCCAGCACGGCTTCGACAACTTCTGGTCGCCGAGGACGGTGCATTTCCTCCACGCCTTCGAGGTGTTCGCTGCCCGGGTTGTCGCCTCGCGCTCTGCTGAGCGGGAGGTGGGAAAGTAGGTCGACGGGCGCCGTCGGCCTACCATGCAACAGATGGCGACCGCGGTAAGGCAAGACCGCCTCGAGCGGATGACGAACCTGGTCCTGGTTCTCCTCGAGGCGACACGCCCACTCTCGCTGCGTGAGATCGCCTCGGTCGTGGCCGGCTACCCGCAGGGCAAAGAGGCGAGCCGCCAGGCCTTCGAGCGCGACAAGCGGGCACTTCGTGAGCTCGGGATACCGATCAGCGTCGAGCCCTTGGCGGGCGAGGAACAGCTCGGGTACCGCATCCACCCCGAGGACTACTACCTGCCCGATCTGGGCCTCGAGGCCGACGAGGAGCGGGCGCTGAGCTTTGCGGTCGCCGCGGTGCAACTGGGTGGCGCGGCAGGCCGGGACGCGGTGGCCAAGCTCGGCGCGACAGGAGAGGTCCCCGAGCCGGGCCTTCCCCCCATAGCGGTCCTGCCGTCGTTGCCCGCTCTCGGCCCTCTACACCAAGCAGTGCGCGAGAGGGCGCTCGTGTCCTTCGGTTACCGGGGCCGCCGCCGCGAGGTGGAGCCGTACGGGCTCACTTTCAAGTTCACGGCCTGGTACCTGGTCGGGCGCGACAGGACAGCCACCGACGCAGGGTTGCGCAGGTTCCGCGTCGACCGTTTCGAGGACATGCCGGTCCCAGGTGACCCCGCGGCCTTCGAACTGCCGGCCGGATTCGACTTGGCCGAAGCCGTGCGTTTCCTCCCTTGGCAGCTCGCGAGGAGGCCGGCCGACGCCGAGGGCTGTGAGCCGCCCGCGGTGGCGGTGACCATGGTCGTCGATGCCCGGCTCGCCCGCAGCGTCGTCGCCACTGTCGGCACGGGGTCGGTGGAGGCGTGGGAGCCGTCCGGTGCCGTCCGCCTGCAGTTGTCTGCGCCTGAACATGACGCTTTCGTCAACTGGGTCGTCGGTCTCGGCGACACGGCCGAGGTGCTCGAGCCCCCGGAGCTGCGCGCAGCCGTCGTCCGGCGGCTCGCCGAGATCGTGGCCGTCGTGGGGCGGGGAACAGAACTTACGCGCCCGTCCCGTTCGTCGCCGGCTGCAACAGCCTCGCCCGCAGCTGCGGCGGTCCCGGCTGATGCCGGCTCGGTTGCGTCACCGAGGCGCGTCATGCCCGCCCCGCAGGCGACAGCCGGCGACCGGCTGAACCGGTTGCTCGCGATCCTCGTTTACCTGGCGAAGGTCCGCGAGTCACCGCTCGACGATCTGGCCGAACGCTTCTCGGTCTCGGCGACCGAGTTGCTCCACGATCTCGAGCTGGCCGCCTGTTGCGGCGTGCCGCCGTACACACCAGACCAGCTGATCGATCTTCTGGTCGACGAGGACCGTGTTGTCGCCGAGGGCCTGCGCGAGCTCGCCCACCCCCGCCGGTTCACGCCGGAGGAAGGACTCGCCCTCGCCGTGGCCGCGCGGGCGCTGCTGGCGGTCCCGGGGGCGGACGGCGAGGGCGACCTCGCCAGCGCGCTCACCAAGCTCGAGGCGGTGCTCGGGTCCTCGCGTCTTGCCGTGGAGGTCGACTCGTCGCCATCGCTCAAGCCGCTCCAGGCGGCGCTCGAGGCAGGCGAGCAGGTCGAGATCGACTACTTCGGCGCCGCGGCCACGCAGCCTTCGACCCGGCTCGTCGACCCGTACCAGGTGGTGGTCCGGGAAGGTAAGTGGTACCTGGATGCTTGGTGCCACAAGGCGGGCGGCCTGCGGCGCTTCCAGATCGACCGCGTGCAGGCTGTGCGGCCGACAGGTCAGCCGGCAGAGCATGCCGGCTCGATCCCGGCCGGGGTGCGCGAGGCTCTGTCGCGGCCGGAGGCTTTCCTCGGCGCCTCCGAGGCGGTCATGGCCACGGTCCTATTGCCCTCCGAGGCGCGCTTTGCCGTGGAGGGGCTCGTCACCCAGCCTCTCGAGGAGGCAGGGGACGGCCGGGTCGTGGCGACGATCCCCGTCAGCGACGCCGAAGGCTGGTTCGGTCGGCTCCTGCTCCTCTTGGGGCCCGGCGCCGAGGTGATCGAACCACCGGCGCTGCGCGAGGCGGGGGCGAACGCTGCCCGCCGCGCCCTGGCCCGCTACGGCACCGGCCCCGTGGACCCGAACCGGTAGGTGCCGCGGTCGGTCCTGTGAGTAGCCAGGGCGGGTGCTGAGTGTCGCCAAGCTGGCTCGGGGCAGGGAGGCGTACTACCTCGAAACTGTGGCCCCGGGCCGTCAGGGCAGTGGTGTCCTCGCCGAACCCGAAGGGCGTTGGCTCGGGCAGGCGGCCTCGACGCTCGGTCTGGTCGGGGCCGTCGACGGTGCCCAGCTGACGGCGCTCCTGGCCGGCGTCGACCCGCGCACGGGCGAGGTCCTCTCTGCGTACCACCAAAGGGTCCGCGTCGCCGCCTACGACTGCACGTACTCCACGCCGAAGTCGGTGAGCGTTCTGCACGCCCTCGCTCCGGAGGAGATCCGGTCGCAGGTGCGTGCCGGCCACGAACAAGCAGCCGCGGCGGCCCTCGGGTACCTGGAGCGCCGTGGCGCCCGCGTGCGCCGCAGCCTGCAGCCTGGGCAGGCCGCCTCGTCTCTCCCGGCTGGCGGCTTTGTGGCCGCGGCTTTTCTCCACAGGACTAGTCGCGCCCCCGACCCTCATCTCCACAGCCATGTGCTCGTCGCGAACCTGGCCCCCGGGCCGGACGGCCGCTGGTCGGCGCTCGACGCCCGTGGGCTGTTCCTCGAGCTGGGCACGGCCCGTGACCTTTACGAAACCCAGTTGCGCTCCGAGCTCACCGCTCGCCTGGGGGTCTCGTGGCGCGAGCTCAAAGGTGCCTGGGCGGACCTGGCGGGCATCGAGCCGGGCGTGAGGCGGGCCTTCTCCCGCCGTTCAGTCGACATCGAGCAGGCCCTGGAGAAAGCCGGCCGGTCCGGCCCGCGAGCGGCGCGCATCGCCTCGGTGAAGACCAGGCCGGCCAAGGACCTCGGGACCCCGTACGAGGAGCTCGTGGACGCCTGGCGCGAGCGTTCCTACCGGCTCGGCGTCTCCGACGCCAGGATCGCCGGCGTGGCGGGTCGGTCGCTCCCGGCCCGGTCCGCGGTGCTGTCCACGGGCGAGCCCACAGCACGCACCGAAAGCCGATGGGCCGAGCGGGCGCTCGGCGAGCACGGCCTCGTCGCCCGGGACGGCACCTGCCGGCGGGGTGATCTCGTCCGGGCGCGTTGTGCCGCGTCACCGCTCGGCGCCGCCGTCGAGGATGTCGAGGCCGAGGTGGAAAAGCTACTGGGCGAGGGCGCCATCGTCGCCGTCCCGGCGCCGGCCCACCGTTTCGGTCGTGTTCTCAAGGGAGCGTCCCGCCGGGGGATCCCGGGCGGAATCGCCGAGCCCATGTACACGACACCCGCCATCGTCCAGATACACGAAAGGCTCGCGAAGACCGCTCGCGAGCACCCCGAAAGCGTCCAGTTGCTCGCTTACCGCCCCGGTGAACGGCTCGAGGCGCTCGACATGATCGCCAGGGCGGCAGGCCCGGGCTCGTCCGTCGCCGCCATCGCGCCCGGACGGGGGGCAGCCGCCTCGTTCGAGGCGGTCACGGGCATCGAGACGACGGCGGTGGGCGAAATGCCGCCGAGCTGGGACTGGAGCGGCGACGTCATCGTTGCCGAGGCGCAGCGCATGGGCCCATGGGAGCTCTCGTCGGTGGTCGAGTCGTCGTTGGAGGCGGGCGGCCGTGCCATCTTGTTCGCGCCGTCGGCGGCGCTCGGTGCCCGTTTCGCCACAGCCGCCGTCCTCGCGCCTCAGCTCGCCCCGTTCGCTGACCGCTCTGATCCGCCGGGCGTCCGGGAGGGCGCAGCGAACCCGGTGGAGAAGCACTTGTTCGCCGGGCGCGAGGTCATCGTCGTCAAAGACGGCCGCGGGGCGCGAGAGGCACTGCTCACAGCGTGGGGAGAGGGCCGGGCATCGGGTCAGCGACCACTTCTCGTCGCGAGCGACGACGCCGTCGTCGCCTCGTTGCGCGCCTCGGTCTGCGACGCCGGCGGCTCGCCCGACGACGTCGTCGACGGGCGCCGGCTGGCGAGCCGGCTCGCGGCCTGGCGCGCAGGACCCGGCCCGTCCGGCCGACTTGTCGTGTTGGGCGCCCTGCCGAACGGCATCGGGGCCGTGGCGCCGGGCGAGTGCGTGCAGGTGGCGATCGTCCCGCCACAGTGCGGCGCAGGCGAGCGGCTCGGGCGGGCAGCGGAGGTGGCCCGGCCACGGTATCTCGTCTCCGAGCTCGGTCCGGTCCGGTCCGGCGCTTCGGATCGCTCGGCCTGGCGTGCCGGAGCGACGGTGATCGAGGCCTTCCGCCGACGCTTCGCGATCGACGATCACGATCATGCGATCGGCGACCCGACGACGTCGCGGTCGCTTGACCGTGCGCTAGATGTGGCCGACACGCGCCTCGAGCTTCGCAGGACGCTTCGGAGGATGGAACGGGAAACGCCCGCGCTCGGCCGTCGGACGCCGGGATCGCAGGGACTTTCCCGCTGAGAGACCCGGCACGGCCGGCCGGGCCGAGCCGGAGCGCTCAGTTCCGGCCGACTGTCCGCTCCCGGCCCGAGGTGATCGCCCGGACCGCCGTGGTGGGTATCCCCATTTGCTGGCGTTCCAGGACGTGTGCTCGCCCGTTCCTGACCGCTTCACGCCACGGTGAGCTCGAGTACCAGGGCGTCATCTGCAAGAAGCCGGGCTCGGCCCCCTCGATGCCGAGCACGTACCCGGGGTGTCCTCGGGCGACGGCGTCGGGAGGAAGGATCCGGTCCTTCCGCATGGACACGGTCCGGGTTGTTGTTCGTCCGAACGCGCCCCACCTAGCGCGCCGCGCCCCGCGGGTCACAGACGCCGTCGGCACCTCGTGCTCGCCGGCGAGGAGCGAGATCGCCTCGAGGGTCCGGGTGTCGCCGATGCCCGGGAACACGAGCTTGGTCCCGAACAGCGACAGGAATCCGTCCGCTTCGCGGTCCCACCGTGCCCGGGCCTGGGCAAGGTCCTGCAGGCAGGCCAATGTCACGACGCCCTGACTGCCGCCCTCGGCGACGAGTGTCGGGAGATCGTGAAGGGGAGCGATGTTCGCGAGCTCGTCGAGCACGAGGAGAAGCGGAGGTCCCGAGGAAACCTGCGGTGTTGCCGTCCTCGCATCATCGAACGAGGTGACCGTTGCGCTGAGCGAGTGCTGATAGGCGGCCGACCGCACCTCGCGGAGAAGCCCCGCAACCAAAGGGGCGGCTTGGCGTTGATGGTCACTGCCGGCGCACACGTACAGTGCCGCCCGGCTCTCCACCAGATCGGCTGCATCGAGGATGCGGCCTTGGGCCGAGGCGAGGGCGGCATCGGTCCGGTAGCCGGCGAGCACGCCCGAAGCCGTGGACCAGATCCCGCTCTGTTCGCGCGCCTCGGTGGCGGTTATGCCTTCCAGGAGATCGAGCGCTCGTTCGGCTCCGTGACGGGCCAGGGCGCTGCGCGTCTCGCCAGGATCGTGCCTGTTGACGGCCGCAAGCACTTCGTGCACCGGCCTTTGCTCGAGAGCGCCGGCGTGGAACACGCAAGCTAACAGCGCCCCAGCGCGTTCGCTCCAGTGCGACGCCTCCCCCCGGTCGCTACCAGGGCGTGCGGCACGGACCATGGACTCGGCTACGAGAACCGCCCCGTCCCATTGGCCGGAAAGGCCAAGTGGGGACCAGCCCACCGGTTCCACCCCTTTCGGACAAGGCACGGAGCCGCTGGGATCGAAGAGCAGGACGGGCCCGAGGCGAGACCTGGCTGCCCAGGTCGAGGCAAGGACGTCGGCTTTCGTGGAGGCTGCGAGCACGGGGCCACAGGCCGCGAGAACGTTCGGTATGACCACGGCGGCGGTCTTTCCGGAACGCGGTGGGCCCAACAGGAGCACCCCGTCCTGTGGGCGGGCGAAGATGGGGACATTGCTCGACCCGAGCGCGGATCCGAGATAGATGCCGTGGCCGTACTGCGCCGAGGTGGCGAGTGCCAGAGCCTGCGGATCATACGGGGGACCGGCCATCTGAGAGTCCTAACCGCAGTTCCTACCAGCCGACATCCTGGTCGCTGGGCGCCTGGGGCGAGGCGGTCGGCGGTGCGATAGCGCCCCTGGCCCTGCCCGAGGTCGGCAAACCCAAGTGGACGGCGGGCAGTTCCGAGGTGCCCCTCGGCAGTGGTGGGATTCCGGGCGAACTCTGCCCTGCGCGGACCCGGCGCGACGCGTCACAGGGAAATTGGCGGTTTTGAAGGCTCCCCCGAGCGGGCAGAGGACCTGGCGCACCCGGGCGGCTCGAATCGCCCATCGCGACGGCAATATCAGCCCCTGTGGGGAGAAACACCTTGGTTTATAAGGCATAATTCTGTCCGCAGGGCGTCGACTTGAGCCGTCTCCTGTGCGGAACAGGCCATAGAATAAAGGAGTCGCGGGCCCCGAATCCGACAATGCTTGATTTCCGCGGGAAAATCACCTTGTATTGCGGAAGGTCGGACAATATGCCAGGAGGCGAAATTGAACAGGACAGAACTCGTCGGCGAGGTCAGTGAACTCGCAGGGCTGACGAAGAATCAGGCGGAGAAAGGTTTGGAAGCGTTCGAGTACGTGATCAAGTCGGCGTTGCGTCGCAACGAGACGGTTCGGATCACGGGCTTCGGAACGTTCAAGGTTCGTGACCGGGCGGCACGACGTGGCCGCAATCCACAGACTGGAGCACCCGTGAAGATCAAGGCATCCAAGGGAGTCGG
>JBKQHU010000143.1:0-3846 GCA_052148655.1 Acidimicrobiales bacterium | reverse complement strand
TCCCTCGTCGCGGCAGAGCTGCAGGCGTTCTTCGCCTAGTTTGCGCGATCGTGAGTGCCGCAGCACTCGAACGTCCGCGCCTGGCGTCCTCACCGGCCACGGTTTGGCACCCTGTGCATACCGTGTGTGACGCTCGGACGCCCCTTGTTGTGACGCCGATGCAAGCCGTCAGCACAAGTCCTACACGTGCCCCGAGGTCGAACCTGCTGCTCGCCCCTTCGTCGTGCCTCAATCGTGCCTCACGCGCAGGCTAACGGCAGATGCCGAAGGAGACCATGGAGGCGATCCCAGATGTGCCAGGGGCCGATCAGAACCAGCGATCCGATCCATTAGGTGCGGCCTGGCGACGCGCGCCTGGTCGTTCGAGGCGGTGTTCCGTACGCCATTGCGCAAGCACAGCGCGTACAAGAGTGATCCACGAACTTGGCTGTCTGCTCGGAGGGCAATCTCGTGTTGCGAAGCTGAGATGTTCATCTCGTGCGCGAGTGTATTCTCCAGCCGCCTGCCGGGTGGTCCCTGATCTCGTCAGAGTTTCTTCGTAGGGGATGGTTCAGTGCTCGCGTCCCCTCAGCGCCCACCTCGTGATGTCGGGAGAGAAGGAGAGACCCCCCGAACAGCGCGAAAACCACGACAAAACGCCCCGACCAGGACTGCGGCGACACGCCACCCGGGACCACGGACCGGGCGGGCGGCGGGCCGGCACAGCAAGCGACCGGCCCAGCCAGACCGCCGACAGACCGCAAGGGCGGAGAGAGAACGCAGTTAGGGCGAGAGGCCGCACGCCCACGTGGCGGTGCAAAGTCCAGTGGGTCGTATTGGCGCCTTCCGGAGTAGTAGTACTGGATCACGCCCCGCTCAAGAACCGTCACTCCGCGTCGCGCGTCGCCGTCGAACCGAGGCACGCTCGCGAGCAACTAGCTGGCGAGCGGTGGGGCAAATGGCCAAGTGCTCGAGAGCGAGGCAGCATCAAAAGTCATGCTTCCTGTCGACTCGTCGACTTCCACAATGATCTGCTGGTAGGTGTCACCCGGATCAGGAACAGGAAAGCCAGTGAACGCTCCGCTCAAATAGCACACGGCGACTGGTTCAGCTGCTGCCGTGCATCAAGTGCGGGAAGGGTGGGCGCCACAGATGGATCTCTGGTCTCTTTCCACGTCTGCACAGCACCTGCAGTGCTCTGGTAGGAGACGACAGAGGTTGCACCGTAGTCCTGCTCGGGAACAGCACACGCCGACGCTGAGGCACTTGTGCTGATCGACCCGGCTACCTGCCCGTTCTTCGCAGAGCTACTGGCCATTGCTCGATGAGATCCCCCCAGTTGATGAGACCGGGCGTGCTGCAGTTCCACCGACAGCGACTATGGACAGTGTCACCACAGTCGCAACTCCCAAGACTGTATACAGTATGAGCTTTCCTCGAAACACCGAAGCCGCCTCCTTCCTTCTAGCAGCTTACGTTCTCACCCGCGACCACATCAGTATTACTATATACTCTGACGCACAATGGAGAATCATCCTCGAATATCTTGGTATCGCTACAACTGCAGTTCGCTGTGCTTAGGTTAGTGGCGTATGTCAAGGACGTATTCGTGTAGGCGGCAGCGGTGGTCTGAGTCGAGTAGGACTCGAATCCAGTCATAACGTAGGACTCTCCAAAATCCCCGACCACGATCACCTCGAGGGTCCCATCAATGTAAAACTTGAAGTATTCGCCGCTTGGCGTGTTGACTCCTTGGATCCAAACACGATGACTCGTGTTCGTGGTGATCGTTTGATACCACAGCGTGCAGAAACCGCTACTATTGTTTTCGTAATCCGCGTACCAGTATTGAGATCCGTGGTGACCTGTACCGATTTCTACCCAAAAGGGACTGGGGAAAATCGGGTACGGGTCGATAATGAACTCAGTCTGATAGGCGGGATTGGAGCCAGCGCGAAACGGGGTCCTGCAGTAAGTGCCACTCGGCACATACACGACTTGGTCAGGACGCGTAACCGGGCTCTTCGCGAACGAGGGTTGATTTCGACGGCTTGATTTAGCCGGGCATCCACCACTGAGGTGGCCCCGGGCTCCAAAGCTTCGGTTCTGACAAAGGAATCGAGCAAAGGAGCCAGGGACCGTGGCTGACGGTATCAACTTGCGCCTGCGAAGGCGCGACATGAACGTTTTTCGAACCATCGACCAGGACGGACGACGACCGGTGGTCCATGTGGCGGGCAAACACCCCGTGACGCTCTGCCCGAACTGTTCGAGGCCGTCTGTGACGACCAACGGCACCGGCTGGCGCGATGTGATCGATGTCGTGCGCACTGTGGTCGTCACGCTCTCGATCTGCGTGCGGCGCTTCGTGTGCGAGTTCGAGGACTGCGACCAGCGGACCTTCGACGAGCACTTCGAGGGGGAAGAGGAGGGGCATCTGATCGGGCCCTGGGCTTTTTCGCGGACCTCCAGCGCGGAAGGGCTACAAGACGCGTGGCGATCGACCTCGGCGTGCCGCAGCACTACCTGCGCCTCGCCGTCGCCAAGAGACGCAGGGCCGCCTTTCATCGTCATCACGGCCGGCTCGGTCGCCACCTTGCCATCGACGAGTGCAGTGTCCGGAAGAACTTCGTCTACGCGACGGTGTTCTCCGATCCCGAGGCCGGTGTCGTGATCGACCTCGCTCCGGGACGGGACGCCTCGGCGGTGATGTTCTTCGCCCATCTCTACTCACAGCCCGAGAGGTCCAGGGTCCGCGTCGTCACGATCGACTGCCATGCCCCCTATCGCATGGCCGTCCGGGTGCTGTTCCCGAACGCCCTCATCGTCGCCGACGCCTTCCACCTGCACCGCCGTGTCGCCTACGCCCTCACCGAGGTGCGCCGGGAGGCCTGGAACACCTGGCGGGCTCGCAGCCCCCGACTCGGCAAGGTCTTCAAGCAGGCCCGCTTTGCGCTCGCGAAGGCACGCGACCAGGTGGAAGCGGACATGACCCGCCGGGGAGCTCGTGACCGATCCCTCATCTATGACGCCACGAACCTGGACCCGGTCCTCGGTGTCGCCTATGAGCTGAAGGAAGCCTTCAGGGCTGCCATGGCGACCGGCAAGAGCGCGGAGGTGACCACCTTCACCGCCGCTTTAGATCTGTTCACCGCCCTTTGTGTCGGCTCGAAGATCCCGGCCTTCGTCACTCTCGCAAAGACATTTGGGGAATGGCGCCAGGAGCTCATAAACTACGCAGTCTCCGGCGGAGCCTCGAACGGCTTTGCCGAGTCGCTCAATCATTTGCTGAAAAACCAGAAGCGCCAGGCGCACGGATATCGCACCTGGGAAGGTTTCCGCGGCCAGATGCTCTGGACTTTCGGTGAGGCGGTCGACCCCGACACGGGCGAGGTCACGCCTCTACGATCTCTTCCGCGAGGCGAAGGAGCCCGGTGGGTTCAACCTCAATTCGCGTAGACCCCGTAACCGACACCGAGCTATGCGCCCTTGCTCTCGCATACCCCCACCTCGCTCAAGTGCTGGCCGCCAGACCTTGGCGGGCCCTGATGCCCTCGCTGGACCCGTGACCGCGGCTTACTGAACGATCTGGGCTAAGTCTCCAGACCAGAGGTCGTTACCAAGCGACAGGGTGTGCACGCGACTGTCGGAGAACTCCTCAGCGATGGCCATCGTTCTGGTCAGGGGCAGGCCACGGGTCCGGGTTCGTTTCGATCTCGGCAGCGGTCCTGCTGACCCCACTTGAATTCGCCCGTCGATCGGATTAGACCCGGATTTAGCGTTGAGACAGACACACTGACCAAAGAAGCGTGACCCGTCGACCCCCACACAAGTGAGACGGGTCGCTGCGAGGGCGTCGCGCAATGT
>JBKQHU010000142.1:0-5755 GCA_052148655.1 Acidimicrobiales bacterium | reverse complement strand
CCAACCCCCTCAGCTCATCGACCATCGCTTGCGGGTCTGGCCACTCGGCGGTGTCGAACTTCCACTCACCTTGGCGGGTCCAATGGAAGTAGTCGACCACGATGACCGAGATCGGGAGGTCCCGGCGCTTGTACTCACGGGCCACCTCGAGGAGCTCGTCCTGGGTCCGGTAACGCAGTTTGGATTGCCAGAACCCACTAGCCCAGGCAGGCATCATTGGGGGCAAGCCGGTCACGGTCGAATAGCGGCTGACGATCTCGGCGGGCGTGGGGCCCGTCGTCACCCAATAGTCGAGCTGACGGGCGCCGTCTGCCACCCACCTTGTGCGGTTTGCGACAAGCTCGACGCGGCCTACACCCGGCATGTTCCACAGGAACCCGTAACCCCTGTTGGAAAGGGCGAAAGGTACACACACCTCGGAGTTGCGCTGGACCAGGTCGATCACCGTCCCCTTTTGGTCCAGCAGGCCGTGCTGGTGCTGGCCAAGGCCGTAGATTCGTTCACCGGGGTAGGCGTTGAACGTGACCTCACAGCGGTGAAGGTCCCCGCTGCCGCTGTAGCGCCGGTGTGGAGGCGCGGAGAAATGAGAGGCACGCTCGCTGAAAAGCTCCCTGGCACCACCCGAACCGAAGAAGCGCAGCAAGGGAGGGAAGGGGAACTCCTCAGCGCTACGGTCCAGAACCTCGACCACGAGGTCGCCATTTTGCATCCGCGCTCGGTCACCGAGGATCTCCAGGCGCACATTGGTGGCTTCCACCTCACCCAAGGCGCTGCCGGGTGTCTCCGTTACGCACGGCCCGAGCGTGGAGCGCACGCGGGCGCTGTTGTCCCCCCACGCCTCGACTCGGAGGATCTCTTGGCCCTCGTAAACTGACAAGCCGGATTTGTCTCCAACAAAGGTTGCCATTTCGTTCGCCTCGCCTCTAAACAAGCCCTGTCGGTTGCGTTTCGCTCTGATCCTGGCGAGCAGGGACCCAGACGCGCATCGCGGCCGCAGGCCGGTTACCGCGGGCGAAGTACGGCACAAGGGTCAGGACCAATGGTTGGGTCCTCACCTCGCCTGCATCCTTGTCGTCGTACAACGGGCCGGCCGAACCGTCCACGCTTTCCCCGGACGCGAAGATGGCCAACTTCACATAGCCCTGGAGTTCCTCGGGCACGACGACGGTCGGTTCGAGCGGGCGGGTCGCGTCCAAGACGACGTCTTCCACGGCTACACCTTCTTCGAGGTCGTCCGCCTCGACACAGTAAACCAACGGGCCACGTTGGACGGCAAGGCAGTCGCGGACAGCGTCCACCCTCCAGTGCGGCCTCAGTACACGGATCGGCACGGAATCTGACACCTGGAGGTGGTCGCCAGAGCACCAGTGCTTGGCGACCCGGACATATGAGCCCTCCAACGGCGCGTCGACGGTTTCCCCGTTCACCGTCACGCGCGTAGCGCCCCTGCGTGCCCACTCGGGCAAGCGCAGCGACAGGTCCCACCGCTCACCCGAACTGCACCGCGTAACCTCGATCTCGGTTGTCCCCCCCCATGGGTGACCAGTACGCACGGCGAGGTCCACGTTGCCACCCGGGACGTCGGTGGAGACGGCCCCGCTGAACGGTAGGTGCACCTGCAGACCCGAGGCATCCCGGGTCATCAGGTACCCCTGGATGCTTGCCATCAAGCGCGCGAGGTTGGGTGGGCAGCAAGCACACCCATACCAGGGGAGGCGATGACGGGGAGAGTCCTCGTCCGCTCTGTCGTGACCAGTCCTCAGGTGCAGGGTGTTCGAATAGAAGAACTCTGTGCCCTGCTGCGATACGGCACCGGCGATCGTGTTCCAGAACACACGCTCCATTTCTTCGGCATAACGCGCTCGGCCCGTGGCGAGTAGGAGGCGCCAGTTCCATTGAAAACTGGCGATCGCTGCGCACGTCTCGCCATAGGCGCGGTCGCTCGGCAGTTCGTAAGCATCCCCGATCGACTCATCACGATGGCGGGACCCGTGGGCGCCGGTTACATAGGTCTTCGTCCCGAACAGGTCCTCCCAGATGGCCTCTGATGCGGCCAGCAACTCCAGGTCAGCCGTTTCCACGGCCACATCGACGACGCCCGCCTGCAAGTAGAGCTCGCGCACGGCGTGACCGGTGGCATGCGCCCGCTCGCGCACCGGCATGTGGTGCAAGAAGTATGACAACGGGAAACGCTGGTCCCCAAACAGGCCGGAGGCCGGCAACGCGACGTCGGCCCGCCCCCGCAGACTCACCTGGCGACTGGCAAGCGTTAGCAGCCGCACGTCGCCAGTCAGCCTGTAAAACTCCACCAAGGCCGCCTCGACCTCTGGGTGGCCGCACACACCTACGAGACGGCCGTCCCCGTCCTCCAGGGAGAACGTTCTGAACAAGTGATCAACAAGCCTTTCGGCCACGCCGGCCAACCCTGAGAAGCCGCCCGTCCGCTGCTCCGCCGTGGCGGCCTGGAGCAGGTGGCCAGCACAGTAAAGCTCATGGCCCCAGCGCAAGTCTTTCCACACGAGCTCTGGGTGCTGGCCCTGGAACCACGAGTTGAGGTAACCATCTGGGCGCTGGGCCCGCGCGACGACTGCCGCGGCCTCCTCGACGAAGTCCTCCACCTCAGCCGAGAGCCCTCGCAGGCCGTCCCAGGCTGCGGCCTCCAAGACCTTGTAGATGTCGGAATCCGAAAAATGCATACCTTCGTGCGGGACCTCGCCCCCACGGCCCTGAGCCACACGTTCCAGATTGCGGACCGCTCCCGACGTGACAACTCGGCGTACGCAGTGAGGAAGTGTCTTGGTGCTGTTGCGCCGCTGCCAATCGCCTAACTCATGCCCCTCTGCGAGGACGATCTCCCCTAGGCCCAAGGGGTGCAAGCGCCCTATGGCCGTGTCTGTTGGTTTGACCGGGCCGTCTCCGACCCCTCGGCCCAACGCCTCGGGCAACGCACGAAACGCCGGTGTGCTGCCTCGCTCCATGCCTCTTTCTCCCCGTTGAACGAGCAAATCGAAGGCCGTCGTCCTCGACAGCTGTGCGTCGGCTCTTTTCTTCCTTCCGCGGGGAAACGCTACCCCGTACCCGACCACAGGTCAATGCGTAGTCCATCAAGAACACGCTTACTGGATCGAGTTATCAGGGCTGTGTGCTGAGGAAGCGTCTCCTCCGTTTGTCCCTGAGAGAGCCGTGGCAGCCGCAAGGCCGCAGCAACGAACTCCCTGTTAGAACAAGCCCCTCATCCGCGCCTACGCATATGCTTGTTTTGTGGACCTGGTCCGACAGCCAACGCTCACAGAAGTGGCCCAACGGGCGGGCGTTTCTCTCACTACCGCGTCAAAGGCGATCAACGGACAGGCGCGGATTTCTGAAGCCACCAGGAAACGAGTCCTTCGAGCCGTTCGGGAGCTCTCCTACGCCCCGAACCTGGTCGCAAAGAGTCTGGCCAGCGGGCGGAGCAGCATTATCGGGGTCCTTCTGAGGGACCCGATGATCCACCGGATCGCCATGCCCATAGTGATCGGTGCGCAATCCGTGCTCGAGCAGCGCGACTTCTCCGCGATCATCGCCGATTCGAGAGGTCTGGTCGATCGGCTCGCCGAGCTCGCCGTCATGCTCCGCCAACGAAGTGTCGACGGGCTGCTCATCGTTGGCAACAACCAGGAGAAGACTCCTTCAATAACCGCGTTGGCCAAGATCCCGTGCGTCTACGTCCACGGCCCCACAAGCAACTCTCGAGATATCGTGCACGTCGCAGACGACTTTGCGGGCGCCGTTACCGTCCTCAACCACTTAGTGGGCATCGGCCGTGCCCGGATAGCCCATATCACTGGTCCCAAGCACTCACCGGCGGTCCAGCAACGGGTCCTTGGCGTGACTCACGCCCTCGACGAGCATGGCCTCCGGCTCGCCACGAGTGTCAGGTACGGCCCGTGGTCGCAACGGTGGGCCCGCCAGGCGACGCTCGAGGTCCTGGCGAAAGCGCCCGACCTCGATGCCATCGCCTGTGGCTCTGACCAGATCGCAGCGGCGGCACTCGAAGCGGTTGTCGCTTCGGGGCGAAAGGTCCCAGAGGACGTCGCTATCACCGGGTACGACAACTGGGCCGTGTTTGCCCAGGAGACAGACCCATCCCTGACGACGTTCGACATGAACCTCGAGGATTTGGGCGCGGCTGCGGTGAGCGACCTGTTTGCCATGATCGGTGGGAACCGTGTCGGTGGCGGCACGCGTCACCACGAAGGGACCCTGTTCATCAGGGGTTCGACCGACCCCCAGCTCTCCTAGCCGTCGGCGCTCGCCGAAGGAGTCGTCGATGTACTTGAGGAAGCCGAGTATGCGTGGCAGGCGCGTAAGTTGAGTTCGCCGTTCTGTACTCCCAAGATCCGGCGATAGGGGGCAGTCGTCCCTTCGCATCTCGAGAGTTCTCTTGGCCATCCATCGCCTCTGTGGCGTGTCCCGCGAGGAGATCCCTGATCTGCTCCGCGCTAGCCCCACCTAGTCCTTGGCGCGACCCCTACGCGGGGGCGCCGTGCCATTGGGGTCTTCGGGCCCTGCGGCTGGCGAAGCGCGGGGGGAAGGCTTTCCAGCCAGCGCAGCACCGCCTCCTCGTGGAAGATGCCGAAGCTGAGCGTGGCGCGGCTGTGGATGTCAACCTTGGCGCTGGCAAGCTCGGCCTCGAGCGCACGGTAGCGGTCGAGACGCTCCCGGTGACGGAACTCGTAGGCGTCGAGGATCTCGACGAGCCGGCTGTGCGGGAGCGCTCCGCCGAAGAGCACGGAGAGCAGGATCGGCAGTCGAACCGTGCCCTCGCCCGGCTCCTGGTCGAGCCAGGCGAGGAAGGCCGCCTCGCCCGCTTCGGTCAGCCGGAAGGGGCGGGCCTCACGCGATCCTGGCAGACCCGCGGCTAGGAGCCCCTCAGCGGCGAGCACGCCGAGCTCTCGGTAGACCTGACTGCGAGTGATCGTCCAGTAGTCGCCGATCACGAGCTTCGCGGCCCGCACGAGCTCGCCGCCGGTCATTTCCCCGCTGGTCATGGGCCCGTGCTTTCGGAGGAGACCGAGCAGCGCCGCCTGGGTCGAGTTCAGTCCGCCTTGACTGTCCACTGTAGACATCTTACTATCGTCCACAGTAGACAGTCACCACCGGACGGGAGGTCGCGTGACCCAGTTGGCTAGTGACGACGTCGCTGTCGAGGTCCGGGGGCTCGAGAAGTCCTACGGGGATCTGCAGGCCGTGTGCGGCATCGACCTTGAGATCCGGCGCGGCGAGGTGTTCGCCCTGCTGGGGCCCAACGGCGCCGGAAAGACGACGACGGTGGAGATCCTGGAGGGCTACCGGCGGCGCGACAGCGGCTACGTCGTTGTGCTCGGCATCGACCCAGGTCGACAGCGTGCCCAGCTGAAGCCGCGCATCGGCATCGTGCTCCAGTCGACCGGAGTTGACCGCTACCTCACGGTGGCCGAGACGGTTGCGATGTACGCGGGCTTCTATCCGTCCCCCCGACCGGTCGACGAGGTCATCGCAGTCGTAGGGCTGGAGGACAAGCGGGACGCCCGCGTCCTCAAGCTCTCAGGGGGTCAGCAGCGACGGCTTGACGTTGCGATCGCCCTAGCGGGGGACCCGGACCTGCTCTTCCTCGACGAGCCCACAACCGGCTTCGACCCCTCGGCACGGCGCGAGGCCTGGGAGGTGGTGAAGAACCTTGCCGGCCTCGGGAAGACGGTGCTGCTGACCACGCACTACATGGACGAGGCCCAGT
>JBKQHU010000141.1:0-8893 GCA_052148655.1 Acidimicrobiales bacterium | reverse complement strand
GGCTCCTTGCCCGCCGCCCAGCTGTCACCGACCGCCAGGTGGACCGCAAGGGGAACTCGAAGCTCGAACGCGTGCTCCATTGTCTCGACGGTGAGGGGGATGGCTTCGCCACCTTCACCGGCGACCGCCTCGAGGAGGATCTCGTCATGGACCTGGAGCACGATGCGGCTCTTGAGCCCGCGGGCCTCCAGCGCCTCGTCCAACCTCACCAGGGCGACCTTGAATATGTCGGCCGCAAGTCCCTGGATCCCCGCGTTCATCGCCTGGCGTTCGGCCGCCTGGCGGACCCGGTAATTGCTCGAGTCCAACTCGGGCAGGTAGCGGCGCCGCCCGAGGAGAGTCTCGGTGTAGCCGCGGGCACGTGCCTCGGCCACGGAGCGCTCCATGTACTGCTTGACGTTCGGGAAGGCAACGAAGTACTGGGAAAGGATGTCCGCGGCTTCCTCGACCGGGACACCGAGGCGCTGGGAGAGCCCGTAGGCCTCCATCCCGTAGGCGAGCCCGTAGGAGATCATCTTCGCCTTCGAGCGCATCTCGAGGGTCACCTCACCGGGCTCGACGCCGTAGACCCTGGCGGCGGTGGCGTTGTGGATGTCGAGCCCGGCGCGGAAGGCCTCGACGAGGCCGGGGTCGTCGGACAGGTGGGCGATGACGCGCAACTCGATCTGGTCGTAGTCCGCGATCAACAGCTCACAGCCTGCGCTCGGCACGAAGGCCTCACGGAAGCGACGCCCGAGGAGGCTGCGCACCGGGATGTTGTGCAGGTTCGGCTGGTCCGACGAGAGCCGGCCCGTGCGGGCGACGGTCTGGTTGAACGAGGCGTGGATGCGCCCGTCGGGCCCGACCTCGCCGAGGAGGCCCTCGCCGTAGGTGGAGCGGAGCTTCTCGACCTCGCGGTAGCGCAGCAGCGTGTCCACGAGCGGGTGGGCGTCGCGCAGGCGCGCCAGGCTCTGGGCGTCGGTGGAGTAGCCGGTCTTCGTACGCTTTTGAGGAACGAGCTGCAGCTTCTCGAAAAGGATGTGGCGCAGCTGCGGAGTCGAGTTGACGTTGAACTCCTCGCCTGCCAGCTGCTGGATCTCGGCTTCCAGTCGTCGCGCTTGCGAGGTCAGCTCGTCACTGATGGCCTGCAACCTGCCGGTGTCGACCGCGATCCCGGCCAGCTCCATCTTCGCGAGCACGCGGATCAAAGGACGCTCGACATCCTCGTAAAGGCGCGTCGCCCCGGTCTCGTCGAGCACGCGGCGGATCCCGGGCGCGAGCCGGCCCAGCATCGCCACCTGCGCCGCCGCCTGTGCCGCTACGTCAGGCGGGGCGGCACCCTCCCCGACTCGGTCATCTGTCGGTGCGCCGCCCAGGTCGAAACCGAGCTGCTCGGAGACCTGTGGACCATGGTCCTGACCTGCCCCGGAGCCGAGCGTCGGCACGAGGCCGGCCAGCCCGGACAGGGAAGCCTGGCCCTCGCGGGCGTCGAGGAGGTAGGCCGCGACCGCGGTGTCGAGGTCCAGGCCGGTCAGGCGGACGCCCAGTGGCTCGAGCGCCCGCATGAGCTCCTTGGCCCGGTGCGCCACGATGCGAGGCGCGGAGCCGTCAGTCCTCGCGCCGAGCACTTCCCCGAGAGCCGAGACGACCCCGGGCTCGGCGATCTGGCTGCCGTCGAGGAAGCCCACGACGAGAGGCCGGCTGTTCGGCGCGGCCGTCCCATCGGGTCCGCCCTCCCCGGCACCGGGCGCGGCCGCTTCCTCGAGCGTGGCGAGGGCGAGCCCCTCGACTCGGGACCGGCCCGCGATGCCCGCCCACAGCGCCTCGACGGCGATCGGTCCCGGCGAGGTGGCGAGCGATGCGAGCCATGTGTGGGCAGCCCCGCTGGACTCGAACCGTAGGACCTCGACCGGCCGCGAGGCAGTTTCCTCCCTATGCGAAGGACTCGCGGGGATGTCGATCGGGCCCTCCGCTCCGGCCCCTGACGATCGCCTGGCCAGCGGCTCGAGACGGTCGAGCTGCTTGAAGATCCGATCGCGGGGGCCGCGTATCTCGAGCAGGTCGAACAGGCTGCGCATCTCTTCGCGATTGGACCGGCCGAGGACGAGGTCCTCGGGGACACAGCCGAGGGCCACGTCACGGACAAGGGGTGTCAGCTGCAAGTTGAGCCGCACCTGCGCCTCGTGCTCGGCGAGGGAGGCCCTGAGCTTGGCGGTCTGCTCGTTCAGGCGGGCGTAGAGGGTGTCGACGTCGCCGTAGGTGTTGACGAGCTTGGCTGCGGTCTTCTCCCCCACCCCCGGGACACCGGGCAGGTTGTCGGAGGGGTCACCGCGCAGCGCCGCCAGGAACGGGTACAGCGCCGGCCTCACCCCGGTCCTCTCTTTGATCCCGGCTTCGTCGTAGAGCACGTAGTCGGTCACGCCGCGACGGTTGTAGAGGACCTTCACGAGCGGGTCGCGCACGAGCTGGTAGGCGTCCCGGTCGCCGGTCACGATGACCACCTCGTGGCCCTCGGCGGACAGGCTCGTGGCAAGGGTGGCGATCACGTCATCGGCCTCGTAGCCCTCGGCGTCGACGGCAGGGACCCCAAGGATCTCGACGAGCTTGCGGATGAGCTCGATCTGCTCGAGCAGGGGTTCCGGCGTCACCGCGCGGCCCGCCTTGTAGGTCGAGGAGAGGCCGTCGCGGAAAGTCGGCCCACGACGGTCGAAAGCCACCGCCATCCCGGTCGGCGACTGGTCCTCGAGCAGCTTGGCAAGCATGGAGACAAAGCCGTAGACGGCCTGGGTCTCCTGGCCGGAGGCCGTGGACAACTGTGCCTCCTGCAGGGCGAACCACGCCCGGTACGCGAGCGAGTGGCCGTCTAGAAGAAGATCGCGCGCCACTTCGTGCATGCTAAACCGGGCGCGGCCGGCCGTGACGGGTCAGGGGACGATCTCGCCCCCGACGATTTTCTCCGATATCTCGCGCATCGTCGTGCGCTGGTTCATGGCCGTCTGCTGTATGAAGCTGAACGCCTCTGCCTCGCGCATGGCGTGGTCGTCCATGAGCTTGCCCTTGGCCCGATCGACCCAACGCCGCGTGGCCAGTTGCTGCTCGAGATTGCGCTTGTCGTCTGCCAGAGCGGCGTTCTCCGCCTCGAGCGCCTGCATCTCGTTGAACCGGGCGAGGGCGACCTCGATGGCGGGCATCAGCTCGTCCTGCTGGAACGGTTTGACGAGATAGGCGAGCGCTCCGGCGTCACGGGCCTGCTCGATAAGGTTGCGCTGGCTGAAGGCGGTGAGGATGAGGATGGCCGAAGCCCGCTCGGTGTTAATCGCGCTCGCCGCCGACAGCCCGTCGAGGCCCGGCATCTTGATGTCGAGGATCACAAGGTCAGGCCGGTGCTGGCGGGCGAGCTCGACGGCCTCGTCGCCCCGCCCAGTCTCACCGACGACGTCGAAGCCCTGCTCTTCGAGTATTTCGCGCAGGTCGAGACGGACGATCGCCTCGTCCTCCGCGATCACGACGGTTCTGGCCAACGGGTCCACTCCTTTGTCGAACTCATCCCTCTTGGTTGTGTGATCGCGTTCACACTACGAGCTTGGAGAGCAACTCGTCCTGTGCACGTTCCAACTCGGCGACCCGGGCGCCAGCATTGTCGCGGCCACGGATCATCGCCTCGGCGTGGCGTTGGGCATCCTGCCAGTCGCGGTCGGCCAGCGGCGTCTCTGACACCAGTGCCCGGATGCGCGCCTCCTCCGCCGTCTCCAGGAAGACGTCGAGCTGCTCCTCGGCGACCGCCAGCTCCTGTCGGGCGCGCACCAAACGAGCATGCACGTCCAACAGGCGGCGTTCCACCTCGTCGCGCTTCACACGGGAAGTCTACGGCCGGCCCCCCGCGTCACTCGCCATTCCCAGCTGTCCCCAGGCTGCGCCACCTCGGGACACCCACGTGCGGCGGGCGCCTTCAACGAAGCACGGCCATGGCGGCGACTCCCGTCAGACTCACGACGAGGGCCACGACGTCGACTCCTGTGAAGGGGTGGGTCTCGGGAGCGACGGTCGGTACGCCACCTCTGGCCTCAATCGCCTCGGCGATCTCGCGGGCGCGTCTGATCGCGTTGGCAAGGGCTCCGAAGACGACTTCGACGGACTCGTCCCCGAGCTCCCTGAAGGACCTCGGGTTGGCTGGGCGACGAGCCCTCCGAGCCGCCCGCAGCACTCGCGCCTCTTCGAGCAGCAGGGGCAGGCACCGAATGGAGAGCGCTATGGCTCCGACGATCTCGTCAACCGGCACGCGAAGGTGGCGCAACGGTCCGAGCAGCCTCCCGAGAGCCGGTGACAGGTCCGCCAGCGGTGTCGTCCAACCGAGCAACGCGGCACTCGCGAGCACGTCGACGCCCACCATCGAAAAGCGCATGAAGTTACCGAGGCCCCCCAGGCCGATCTTGAGTGAGCCGAAGTGGACATCGGGCCGACCACCCGAGACCAGGGCGAGCGCCGCTCCGGCCAAGAGGACCCCGCCAAGCCACCACGGCAGCCTCGGGCTGATGCCCCGCGGCAGGCGTGCCGCCAAAAAAGCGATGAGCACCAGCGCGCCGACGATCCCGATCGACTTCCACGAAGGCCAGAGCAGCAGCCCGATTGAGAGCAGTCCGAGCGCGACCAGCTTGGTACCCGCCCACATGCGGTGGAGAGGGCTCGTCCCCGGAACGAACCGGACGACGTGGATGTCGCCGAGCTGCAGGTTGCGGGCCCGCCGGTGCTCGCCGGCCGTCTCGAAACGCCCGGAGCGTATCGAGCCGCCCGCCGTCACGTCCCGCTCCCGGCGCGTCGCTCGCCCGCCAGGCGCCCGGCCTCGAGGATGACCACGCGATCGCCCAGCAGCTCCGCGTTGTCGAGGTCGTGCGAGACGACGACGGTGGCGATTCCGCGCTCGTCGCGCAAGGAGGCAAGAATCGCCGCGAGCCCCTCCCGAGCCTCATCGTCCAGTCCCGCGTAGGGCTCGTCGAGGACGAGCAGTACGGGATCGCGGACGAGCAGCCCTGCGAGCGCGACGCGCCGCTGCTCACCGCCGGAAAGCTCATCGACCCGCCTCGGCCCCATCGTGACGGGGTCCAGACCGACAGATCGCAGAGCCGCCGACGCCCGTTCGTCGTCGGCTCCGTAGGCGACATCGGACAACACGGTCGGGCGGATGAGCTGGAGACGCGCGTGCTGAAAGGAGATGCCGACCGCGCCGGTGCCGGCGACGACGGGTTGGCCCTCGAGCAGGACCTCGCCTTCGGTCGGGACGAGCAGGCCGGCGAGGATCCACGCAAGTGTCGACTTGCCCGATCCGTTGTCCCCGGTGACGACGATGCCCTCGCCCCGGCGGAGGTCGAGGTCGATGCCCGCCAGAGCACGCCGGGCCCAAGGGGTTCGGTTGGCGTAGACGTAGCCCAGCTCCCGCACGCGGAGAAACGACGGCCGAGGATCGAAGGACCACTCGGGCACGGCCGGGCGCGGGCTCGTAGCCCGTTGCTCCCCCCGGCTCGGCCGCGGGACAACGGGACTCGGCGAGCCTCGGGACGAAGAAGGCATCAGCCGCCCTCCGAGCATGAGCAGTGTCGAGTCGGCCTTTGCCGCCTCGGCTTGGCGGTGCGTGACATGAACGACGGTGATGCCTGCCGCGGCCAGCGACTCGAGCAACGCGACAACTTCAGCCCGTCCGGGGCCGTCGATCATGGCCGTCGCCTCGTCGGAGATGAGAAGGCGCGGTTCGCGGGCGAGACAGGCGGCTATCGCGAGCCTCTGCAGCTCCCCGCCGGAGAGCCCGGCGGTCTCGCGCTCCTCGAAACCAGCGAGCCCCACCCGGGAAAGCAACGCTCCGACCTCGGTTCGCGGCGTGGGCGGCAGGCCCCAGACCACGTCGTCGCGGGCACGAACGCCCAGCACCTGGCTCTCCGGCCTCTGGAAGATCATCGACGTGCCCCGCGGCAGGCCGAGCCCGGGATCACCTGCCCGCCGCAGCGTGCCCAGAGTCGGCGACAAGCGCCCGGCGATGAGACGCACAAGGGTCGACTTGCCCGAGCCGTTGGGGCCGACGACGGCGAGGAACGACTTGGGCTGGACGCTCAGCGAAACCTGGGCGACGGCCCAGGCGTTGCTGCCCGGATACTGGTACGAGACTTGGTCGAGCTCGACGGGCACCGGCGCGAGCTCTCCCGCGGGCACGCGAGACGGCGCGGCGGGCCAGGGAGAAGGTTCCACAGGCGCCGGCGAGTCTTGCTCCAGGCGCGCGAGCAGCGGCCAGAGGTAGCGCGCGCAGAGCGCGGCAGCCAGCACAATCGCCAGGAGCTCGAACAACGGCACGGTCAGCCACCAATGAGCGATGACCCATCGCAGCGTCACGTCGCCCGTCGACGCGAGCGAGCCTGCGCCGCCCAACTTGAGCCCGGCCCGAGCGTCCCGCCACAAGATCTCCACCTGGGCGAAGGCGAGGCGCCGAAGGCCGGGCGACAGCGCCTCTCCCAACAGGGAGATCAGCGCGACCGGGACCCCGGTCGTGAACAACGCGATCAGCACAGCCGTGGCCGGGTTCCACCGACGACGGTAGGCAGTGCCGACCGCAAAGCCGAGTGAGCCGGCGATCACAGTCTGAACGACGATCCCGACCCCTCCGACGAGGAACGAGACCGAGCTTGCCGCGAGGACCGCGACCACTGCTGTCCGAGCCCGCTGCCGGGCCGCGAGGGCTGCGAACGGAACGATCGCCAGACCCTGGAAGGCCGCACCGACGAGGGGCACGAACCACCCGAGCACCTCGAGGACAAGCCCAAGGTCGCCGAGCACGGCTGCCTCTGCGAGCTCGGAGGGACGCAGCGCACCCCGCAACTCGTGACGAACGGCGTGCGCAACCGTTGCCGTGGCGCGCGGGCCGGCGTTGGGGGAGTGGTCAGGCGTCGAGCCGGCGTCCACCGCCACCTCGAAGGGTGCGGCTCCGCGGTGCCGAGACGGATCGCCGGCCGTGACATCTCCCATCACCTTCAGGTTTGCAGGTCCGAGGGGTGACCGGTGTTCACCGGCCAGCTACGCTCCTGCTAGCGGCCCGGATGGCGGAATGGCAGACGCGGCGGCCTCAAAAGCCGTTGTTCGAAAGGACGTGCGGGTTCAAGTCCCGCTCCGGGCACTCCGACGCCGACACAAAGTCGCACGTGACAGGCTTGCGTAAGCCGTTGCGAGAGGCCAAAAACCGCCCAATGATCACATTTTGATCACAGCGCCTCGCCTGATCACAACGCCTCGTCGACCATTGCGGCAACCGCGGCGGCAGCCTCCGAGTCGGCATCCTCGAAGAGGTGGCCGTAGCAGTCTTGCGTGAAGGCCGCGGAAGCGTGACCAAGCCGCTTCGCTATCTTCAGCGGCTGCTGCTTGGCCGCGATCAGATGAGCGACATGCGTATGGCGAAGGTCATGGAACCTGAGCCGCTTCAGACCGAGCCGGTGGACCCGGCGGTCGAACACCTTCGCGACCGACTCCGGATCAAGCGGGTGACCGGCGGGGTCGGTGAAGACAAGGTCGTGATCGTTCGTCCAGCCCGCGCCGACGAGCAGCCGTTGCTCGGCTTGGCGCTTCCTCTGGGTCCGCAAAGCGGCGACCGTCGCCCGATCGATGTCGATGGACCGTCGCCCGTGGTCGGTCTTGGTACGTGCAGAGAAGACGAGGCCGCCGTCAGGTGCACCGGGTGAGCGAACCACGTTGAGCTGTTGACGGACTTCGACACGCGCGCCATCAAGGTCGACGTCGGACCAGCGCAGCCCACAAACTTCGCCCCTCCGCATGCCTGTCATCGCTGCCACACGAAACAGCGGGCCGAGCGGCTCGTCCGCTGTGGCGGAAAGGAACGTGCGGAGTTCGGCAGGGGTCCACCAGGAAGCCTCCGGCGGCCGCGTGGACTTCGCGGACGGGGCGGAGGCGTTATCTGCCACGTTCCGGGAGAGGATGCCCGTCTTGACTGCGTCCGAAAGAGCCCGGTGCAGAACGGAATGGATGTAGAAAACGGTCCGTTTCGAGAGCGGTCCGGGTCTCTGCCGGCGTCCCGAGACGAGCAGTTGGGAATAGAGCCGGTCCAGGTCGAGTGAGGTGATGCTTTCGAGACGGAGGCCGCCCAAGACGGGGATCACGTAGTCCATGTTCCGCCTGTAACCGTCGATCGTTGACGGGCGCAGTCCCGTCACGGGTAGGCCGGCTACCCACTGCTCGAGGTACTCCCTGACGGTCAGTCTCGCTGGAGCGACGTAACTGTTCGTGCGGCCCTGGCCCCGCACGATATCGAGTTCCTCCTGTGCCTTCTTCTTGGTGGCAAACCCGCGGCGCAGCACCTGGCGACGACTGCCGTCGGAGTCTGCACCGACATCGACGACGAAGAACCATGTCCCGGTCTTCGAGTCCTTCCGGGGCGCTGCAGTTGAGTTGCGGCTCATGGACCTCCGTCCTTGTTCGGCGGCTGCTTCTGATGCCTCTCGAACTCGCCCACGCTCTCCTGGGCGAACTGTTCCTGAGCTTTTGCGAGCCGTTTGCCCTTGGCGATGTCGGCTCGCATGGCTTCGATCCGGGCGATGTATTCCTCCTCGTCGAGGAGGGCGAGGGCCTCGTGTTGTTGGATCTCGAGGACCAGGTCGCCAAGAGACCGCAGCGTCTCTCGCAGGGTCATGAGGTCGCCTTTGAAGTGCCGCCGGATGAGGTGCTGGGCGCGGATGAGGGCCACTTCCCCCGCTACCGCACGGATCTCCTCCCGCTTTTGCTGGGAGAGGGGGAACGGAAGCTCCTCGTTGCTCGCGAAGTTCCACTCGTCGAGGAGGACTTCCCACTCCGACAGGTTGTCGAGGCGGCCAAGGACGGCTTCGAGCATGGTGAGCGTGTTGATCTGAGAGCCCGGGACCTGCACGAA
>JBKQHU010000140.1:0-12812 GCA_052148655.1 Acidimicrobiales bacterium | reverse complement strand
TCCCGCTTAGGAGGTACTCAGTATCCTTTGGCGGCCGCCGGGTCGATCCAACGCGCAAGTAGTCGGACAACCCGGCCCGGTCCATGCCGGCCCGTCTCGCGATCTCGGTCACGGTCGCTCCCCGGAGGATCGGCAGCACCACCGCCTCCCACTCGTCGCTCCCGTATTCGATGAGGACCTCGTCGGGATCGGTGACTTCACCCGTGGCCACCTCGTCGATCCGATTGCCCTCCTTGCCGACGAGGTGGACGGCGCGCACAAGGACCGGCCTCGCCGTGAGCAGCCCTTTCGTCGTGTAACGGCAGGGCAGGCCGTCCGGACCGAGCATCTTCGACTCCGGGTGCAGCACGAGCCGCACAAGCTCCTCGCCATAGCTGGCGATCGTGATCTCGTCATCTTCAACCGGGACTCCGGTCGGTACCTCGACCCAGGGCGCATTACCTGGGTCCGAACCGGCCGGCGCGATCAGGCGGACAGGATCGCCGCCGAGGACGGAGTTCCCCCGCCGCGCGCGGCGAGCGCCAGTAGCGAACCCGAACGGCGAGCCGTTCTCGCCTAGCGACTCCACTTTGCCGGGAGTGCCCATCGGGAGGTCCGTCATCGCCGGCTGTCCGAACCAGCCCCTCGGCTCGGCCGTTCCGTCCAGCGCGAAATCGAGCATCCACGCGGCCGTCTCGTCGATGAACGTCGCGGAGGTGCCCGGGCCGAGAGGGCTGCGCAGGTCGCCGAGGGCGACCTCCGAGCGCTTCACGACCTGGCGCTCGCCACCGGGAAGCTCCCGGTACAGGATCACCCGCGAGCCGGCAACGGCGATCGCGTGCAGCTGACGCCGAGTACCGTCGACGTAGTTCTCGCTCGTCAAGTTGAGAGGCACGTCTAGTGCATCAAACCGCCTTCGAACGAGATCGACCTCTCGCCAGCTCAGCGCCCCTACTGCGTCGCCTCCGTCCGGCAGCTTCTCCGGTCCACCAGTGCAGGCGACCAAACCGTCTCGCGCCGACGACACGATGGTGGCCGAGTCGGTGTTGGCGCTGGCGAACAGTCCGCCTCTATCGACGAGCAGACGCTCCAGGCATGCCATGAGAAGACGTCCCCCTCCGGTCACTGCCGACGCGAATGGCGGGAATGTCCAGAGGAACGGCTCCTCGGGTCGCTCGACCTCTTGGCGACTCTCGCCGCCCTCGCGGTGATAGAGCGTGACGGAGTCGGAGCGCGGCTGTTGGTCGAGGCGGATCCAGTTGCCGTAAGCGGTCCCGTTGCCGATCGCCTTGAGCCCGTTCGCGAGCAGGCTGTCACCGAGCCCAGCTCTTGCCCGGATCAGCGTCGCCCACCAATCGTCGGCGTAAGGGTCGAAGCGCACCTTCCCGCCCATCCATGCGACGCGCAGCCGCTTTGCGCGCCCCTCGCCGACGAGTTGCCACGCCGAGTCGATTCTTGGCGAGCGGCCCGTCGCGAGCTTGGCGGCCACGACATCCGCGATCGAAAGAGGCAGCACTCGGTCCGAATTCAGCGGCCCGACCCCTACGCGTGGGACGTCGCCCGGTCCGGCGAACCATGCACGTGTCGGCAGGTAATCGCCGTTGGGTCGGACGAGCGCGACGCCGACGAGCCCTCGCCAGAAGTCAGGGTCGAGCACCGACTCGACATCGGCGCTCTCGACCAGCTCGCGAACCTGGTCGGTGGCATCTACAACGACGAGGCGCTCGGCGGTCAACAGGTCCCACAGCCCGAGCAAGCGGGCCACGTTCGCGTACTGGCTAGAGAAGTCGACGAGACTGACCGGCACCGGCAGGTGACGGATGCGGACCTCTACCCGGGGACCGTAGAAGGCAGCCATGGCCTCGGAGAGCTGAGCCTGAGTGATCTGGGCGTGCGACCGCGGTGGCCGAATCCCGATCCTGCGCAGGTACGCCCCACCAATGGCTGCCGGCGAGTAGGCGCGATCCGCCGAGAGAGCAATGGGGTGGCGATGAAACGCCGCCAGCGTGGCCTGTGCGAGCCGGGTCGTCGCGGTCACGTCCTCGCGTACGTAGTCAAGAAGAGCGTCGCTGACCGTACCGAGCTTCACCTTGCGCTTGCTGTAGGGCACGCCGAAGGCATAGCAAGCGGACTCGAGCGAGTGCGACGCGTTGGTCAGGGCAAACGAGAGCGTCCGCAGGTCGAGGAAGTGGTTGTCCTCCGCTCGATGCTTGGGATCGCCTTTCGGGGGACTCAGGACGCCGGTCCAGGAGAACAGGCACCGCCGGTTGTCGAGCCGGCGCGCTATGACGTTCGGCCGGTAGCGGTCGTCCCTGCCCTCCCACTCCCAGAGCCGGAGCACGAAGGCGCCCCTGTGGCGACCGCGTCCCGCGTGCCACGAGAGCCGGAGCCGGGAGATGTCGAAGCCGAGGTTGAAGGCGACGAGCGTCGCCCGGTTGCGCCAGCAGGCCTTCCAGAGAATCCGCTCACAGAACTCGTTGCGTGTGAGCACAACCAGGCTGGCTCTCGGGTCGTGGTCCGGGACCTCGACCGATGCCCGTGCTCCCGAGGCATAGCTGTGTACAAGTGCGAATGCGTCCGGGTCGCGCTCGGCCAGGTCGTCGGGTACGACAAGTCCTTCTTGTGCGGTCGTGAGCGTTGGCACGTTCTTGTCCCACGACACCCGCACGTACCGGTAGCAGGCGACGAGGAGGTGCTGCGCGCCGTGCAGCTCGGTCTCGCAGTCGAGCACAACGAGCACCGAAGGGCGATCGCGGCGGCGTTGCGCAGTCCCGTTCCTCGTCCGATCGGGAACGGCCCAGGCACGAAGGGCGACGTCCATCGGCTCGGGCAGTGCTGTCATTCTTCGCCCCCGATAACCCCGATGGCATAGGCGCCGAGCAAGCCACCGGAGACGAGACAGCCGAGCCCGCCGAGCACCCAATGCCAGGCCTCGTAGCCCTCGGGTTCGTCAGCGGGGTCTGTCGTCTTCGCATGGTGGAGCATCCAGATTCCCGCGGCAATGACCACGACGGCGACGACACCCACCGGCATGCGCGAACCATCAGGCTCACTCTCATACCCCGACCACGTTGCATCCACATAGGAGCTGGGGACAGATACCGTCTTGTGGCACGCTCCGCACCGGCTCCGCGTCTTCGCTCGTGACTCCCACGCGTAACCGCACGTCGGACATGTCAACCACACGGCTCCTCATCTCTTGGCTCAAGGTGACCCTTAATGGCCCTGCTCCCTTCGATGCCATGTAGGCGTTCAAGGGTCACCTGGACTGCTCCAGGGTCGACATCGCATCCAACAAAGCGCCGGCCAAGTTGCCGAGCAGCGACAGCAGTCGTGCCACCGCCTAGGAGGGGATCGCAGACAAGCTCACCAGGTTCGGAGAGGCGCTCCAGGTAGTAGGCGACGTTCGCGAGTGGTCGTTGCCAAGGGTGTGCGTCCTTCTCAGGGCCTGGCGAGGCAACGGCGTTGGTGAACCAGCGTCTCGGCACATAACGACCCTTTGAGAAGAAAAGGATCGGCGTTGACGCGTCACGGGCCATCACGGGGAAGACCTCGCAATGAGGTCCCGAGAGCGGGAGCGACCCGGAGAAGACGAAGACGAGGTGCAAACGCAGACGAATGACAGCCTCGGCAAGGCAACCCGAACCGGAGTAAGCGAGAAGTACGCCTCCCGGCCGGAGCACTCGGCTCGCGAACATGCCCAGGTCGTCCCAGAGCGAAAGGGTGTCTTCATCCCAGGCCCAGGGTGGGTCCGTGAGCACCAGGTCGACCGAATCGTCCGCCAGGTCGCCCAGGACCTCTTGGAACCGCCCAAGGCGGACATCGATATCACCGAGCCGGCTGCGCTTTGGTGGGCGAGCGGTGGCGCGGCGATCCTCGAAGACTCGGGTTCTTGCGAGTACCTCCGCCCGGTGCGCGTCGATCTCGCCAGAATCGAGCAGCCGCACGATGTCCGGATGCGATCCGAGCCTGTCCTCCAGGCGTAAACGGCGCTGCGCCGTTCGCGTGCTGACGCCCAGCTCGGCGGCCAACTGCGACACTGTGTCGCGGTTAGCGGCAGGCCGCCCGCCCTTTCCTCCCAGCGAGATGCCACGGACCTCTGCTAGCCGCCGGAAGGCGGCGGCCCACTCGACCGGTCCGAGATGGCGACGCAGCAGGTTCATCCGCAGCGCGTAGTCGACCTTGTCGGTATCGCTTCCGATGCCGGCGCGCACGACCTTCGGGCAGTCGATTCCGAGTTCGTCCGCGATGGCCTGGCGGTTGTGACCGTCGAGGATCTGCCCCTCCTCGTCGACGTCGATCGGGACGAGCACGCCATGCCGTTCTATGTCGGCCCTGAGGGATTGGTACGCGGTCGGCTGGAGCGGAGGAAACACCTGGTAGGGCGCCGGTTTCGTCATGGCTTCACCTCTCGCCACTCCCGCCAGCACACGCCCACGGCGTCGAGCCATTCGACGAAGGCGGCCAGATCCTGGGCGTCCCGGTCCCAGCCGTCTGCGAGGAGCCGGTGAAAGTCGGCAAGCGCACGGAACTTCATCACTTGCCGATCGAGGAAGCCAACAGCTGCCGGTTCCCACTCGACGACCCCGACCCGACGGAGGCGCTCGTGAGCGATGACATGGTGGTTGAGACAAAGCCTGCAAACAGTCACCGGGTCGTTCGCCTCGAGCGCGACGTGGTGGTCGTGGAGGACGAGAGCGAACGGGTCGACCTCCCCACAGACTGCGCAGGCGGCGTCTCGTCCTATTTTGGCCAAACGACGCGCAAGACGAAGATCGTCACCAGCGGGGTCGGACGTCGCCATCAAGATTCCACAATCAGGTCTGAGAGCTCGCCTGAGAAGGCGAGCTCGGCGATCTCGTCAAGGTTCGTCTCCAGCTCGAAGCGGTACGAGCGCCCGTCGGGCAAGGTCCCAGTCACCGACTTGCCTGCCAGGCGACGCAGCGGCTTGCCGTCACCGCTGCCGAGGTACGTGCTGATCGCCGAGAGGTGCTCGCCGACGAGCGTGGCTTGCCGAGAGCCGCGGATGGCGACGCGTGGGTAGACGACGCCGCCTGAGATGACCGGCATGACCCGAACCTCACGGTCGGCCGGCTTGACGCGGTACCGACCAGAGGGCTGCCGCTCGATAGCGCCGGGCGCGTGGCGGGCCACCGCGTCGACGGTCGTGCCCGCTTGTCGCGAAGCCCACGACAATGATCGGTAGGGATGCTGGCGGGCAATGGAGAGCGCCTCGTGGACACGGCTTCTGGCCTCGCGTTCGCGTTCTGAGAGACCCAGCACGCGACTTGCACCGGATCGGTGGATCCGCGCACGCCCATGGCCGCGACCTTCAGCGCGTGATCGTCCTTCAGCCTCGGCCTTGGCGATCCGGCGCTGGTACTCGGCGCGCGTGTCACGCTCGCGAGGCGCCATCTATTTGCTCGCATCGCCCGTCTCAGACACAGCCCGCTCCGCAGTTGCCGGTCGCGAGTACCGACCCCACTGGTCCCGCGACCGGGAGAACTCTTCGACGTCGGCCGGATCCCACAGTCGTCCCAGCTCGGTCTCTGCAACAGGCTTGAGACGGCCTTCACGTGCAAGCTGTCGCACCCGCTCGGCCGACACGTTCAAACGGCGTGCGACCTGGCTTGTGGCTATCAAGGTGGACGTTTGTTCCATCACTTCCTGATTGTGGCTACGGCATCCGGGATGTTCCAGTGTCAAAATCGGTGTAATCTAACTGCGTGCCGTTCACCCGAACTGAGATGGTCGAAGCGGCCGGAAGGGCCGGCTACCAGGTCTCGGAGCGCCTAGTCACGGACTGGGCGTCGCTGGGATTGTTGGACCACCCCGAGCGCCAAAAGGGCGCCAGTGGCAAGAGAGGCGCCGTTTATCTCTGGAGCGACAACCAGCTAGGCCTGTTCCTTTCCTTGCTCCACCACCGTTCGTCGGTGAAGCACGTGGGAGAGCTCGCCACAATCCCGGTATCTCTGTGGCTCTTGTGGGGCGAACCGTGGGTGGAACTGAGACAGGTTCGCCGGGCGATATCGACGTGGACGGGCGGTCATCTGAAGGCATCGTCGGATGAGAAGGCAGTGGCAAGCGCTCGGGCGATCGTCAAGTCCTTCGCTCGGCCCGGATCGACTCGGGCGCAGCGAATGAACCTCCGCGAGGAAATGGTCTGGGCCGGACTCGATGGCGAGATCGACAGAAAGCGAGTCGCCCCACTCATCAACGCGGTGATCGACCCCGCTGGCTCCGGCAAGGGTTTCGGCCCGTTCCAGGCAAGCGGCGAGAACATCGCCGACTACTACTTCTTCCTCACGCGCGCGGCCGTCGAGGTCGAGACATTGTCCGACGGTCTCTTTGTTGAGGCGCGAGCCCGGTACCGAGACTTCCTGCTCGCCTATTTGCGGGACTGGACATTCCTGCACGGTCTGCCGGAATATGGGCCGGGCTTCGAGCAGCCGACGATGCAGCTGATGATCAACAACAGCTGCCGGGACCTTCTCGGGACTCTTGCGCAGATCCTCGCGGCCGAGGAGCGCGGCACTGAGCTCCCGCCCGTCGTGCTCCAGCACTGGACGCGACCGCCCGACGCGTTGTTGGCGACCATCAATCCGATAGCGGTGCAAGCAGCCCTGCGATCAAGACCGACATAGACATAGACCATGAAGTGCCCCGGGCGACGCGGGAACGTCCCCGGGGCTGGCACAAGGAGGCATAACTCCCCATGCGAGACAAGAACCTACTTCCGGCACCACTTACCCCGGCAGACGATAACGCTGAGCTGCATTCACGGCTCGCCGAGACGTTCAGCCACGACACCCCGAACCCTGCCGTCTGTGTCGCCGACGGTTTCGGCGTCCGTGTCGGCGTCGACCGGGGTCGGCTCGTCGTCTCGGACGGCCTGGGCTCTTATCGCCGCGAGCGCCGCTATTCGCGGGCGACCCACGGCTTGTCCCGACTCGTTGTCCTGTCGTCAGCCGGGACGGTCGGACTTGAGGCGCTCCGCTGGTGCGCAGGTGCCGGGATCGGTGTCGTCGTGCTGGACCCGTTCGGTGGTGAACTTCACCTCACGTCAGGAGGTGCGAGCAACGACGACCCGAGGCTCAGGCGGGCGCAGGCATTGGCAATGGCGACTCCGGCAGGGTTCGGGGCAACGCGGTACCTGATCGCGTCGAAGCTGGCCGGCCAAGCCTCGGTCGCCAAGAGCCGCCTCTCGCATCTGGGAGCCGCGGAGATGATCGCCCGCTTGCGAGAGGAGCTGGATTTCACCGAGACGCTGGAGGAGATCCGCCACGTCGAAGCGGTCGCAGCCAACGTGTACTGGAACGCGTGGGGAGAGATCGACGTGCCCTTCGTCCGCAAGGACATGCCCCGTGTCGCTGACCACTGGCGAGCATTCGAAGGCCGACGCTCGGCCGTGAACGTCGGGACCTCCCGCTCGGCGACTGACCCAGCCAACGCTCTCTTGAACTACGGCTACCGGTTGCTGGAGGCCGAGGGACGACTCGCCTGCCTCGCCGTCGGGCTCGATCCCGGACTCGGTATTCTCCACGCGGACCTGAAGGGCCGTGACTCGATGGTGCTCGACGTCATGGAGGCGGTACGACCGGTCGTCGACGGCTACGTGCTCGACTTGTTCAAAGTTCGCCCGCTCATGAAGACCGACTTCGCTGAAGATCGCCGTGGCGTGCTTCGGGTACTCCCGCCTCTCACGCACCGGATCGCCGAGGCGATGCCGACCTGGGCGCAGGCGCTCGGTCCTGTCGTAGAACACGTCGCGAGGATCCTCTCAACGAGCAGTCCTTACGACGTCTCCGTGCCATCCGTGCTGACCCGCGACAAGCATAAGGCGGCAGCCGCCCGGCGAGTCGCTGTGCCGGCCATGCCGACTCGGAGCGGCGAACTCGCCTCAGGCCCGAATCCTGGAGGTCTCGCTCCACGCGCCAAGCAGCGGCAACGTCCCAGCGTATTGTCGCAACCGCGTCTGCCGCGTCGCACGTGTCGTGGGTGTGGGCAGAGCCTGCCGGCCCTAGAACAGGATCACGCAGCGACCAGACGGTGGTGGTGTGACGAGTGCCGCCCTGAGCGCCGAGCGGAGCTCGACGATCGGATGCGACAGGCCGCGAGCGTCGTCGCCGAACATCATCGCGCCGAGACAGGCGTGCTCCCGTCCCACACTGACGAGGCCCAAGACCGTCGACGTGATACGAACCGGCGCCGACAACTTGCCCGCCTCGCATGGGAAGTCGACCATGGTGGGACCGCCCCTGACGTCGCCTGGTATTTAGAGCAGATCGCGCCGAGGCTGGCGGACCTGTCGCTCATCGAGATCGCCGGGGCGCTCGGCGTATCGACGTCGTCGGCAAGCAAGTTTCGACGGGGGTTGCGGGTGCCGGCGCCGCGGCACTGGGCCGTGCTTTCGGAGTTGGTGAGCAATCAAGACCAGGAATCCTGCTGACGCTTCAGGTCGACAGCCGGCGTGGTGCCGCCATCGCTGCCCGGAAGCGAGCACTCACGGAGTGGGACAAGGTGAATCCGGGCACGGTCTACGACCCGGAGCTGTTCCGGCGGGAGATCCTGCCGAGACTCGGAACCGTGACGCTTGCCGAGATCATGGAGGCGGCCGGCTGTTGTAAGGCGTCGCGCGTCCGACTATCGGCGCGGGAAGCGGACACCGCACGTTTCGACCTGGCGAGCGTTGGCCGGGCTGGTCGGAGTCAACGCTGTTGAGTTCGTCACTGAAGGTGTCGATACAAGTACCGTGGAAACGAGATGACGAGCCGTTGTCACTGGTGTTCGCGCCAGCAAACAGAGGGGTCTTCCGACGTGCGCCAGCGTCGGTCAGGAACTCTGACGCTTGCTGTCGTTGCTGCAATGACTCTGGCCGCCTGTGGCGCCACTCAGTCGGGTCAGAAATCGACCTCGACTACTTCTACCGCCACCTTGCCACCAACCACCGCCGCCGCGGCGGCGACCACCACGACACAGGCGCCAACTGATGCAACGGCGCTGCCGGGCTACCTTGCCACCCTGACGAACGAGGTGGTGTTCATTGAGTTCACTCCCTCCGGGGACGATATCTCCGGAACCGTACAGTTCGCCTATCTGTCCTCCGACGGCACACAGATAGAGACCTCTAACGGGCCGATCGACGGAAAGATCTCGGGTTCCAGCATCACGATTAACGACGAGAACGATGTGATCACGTCTTCTGGAAGTGTCAGTGGCTCGTTTGAAGGGTCCAATCTCGTGCTGGCGTTTCCCCAACAGAACGGTCAGCTCGCGCCCGTATCGTTCAGCCCGGCCAGCGTCGCCGACTACAACAATGCACTGTCAATGCTTCAGAACGAAGCCAATCAGACTGCCGCCGCCCAGCAAGCTGCCGCAGCAGCTCAGCAGGCGGCCACAGCAGCTGCTGCCGCTCAAACGCGGAAGCAACAGGCGGTTGCGAACGCCGCCCAAGACGTAAGCACCGACGAAAGCAGCATCACCAGTGACAGTTCGACACTGGCACAGGACGAGCACACTCTCAGCTCGGACGTCTCCACTGTTCAAGGTGACCTTCGAACCGTACAGAAAGACCTTGCTCAAACGGCAAGTGACGCGAGATCGGACCCGTCCGGCGTCTGCGATGACGCCGGTGGCGTTCAGGACGATCAGGGCTCGATGGAGGACGATCAAGGTAGCTATCAGGACGACATATCGTCGGATCAATCGGACACAGGAAGTGTGCAACAGGACATGTCTTCGCTGCGGTCCGATTGGGCCACTCTCGCCGCGGCCGAGTCCGCTGATCCGACCTATGTGCCATCCGGCGGGCTTCCTGTCTCGGCGGGCGAGACTTCGGCGCTCTCGGTCGGGAGTTCAGCGCTGTCGAAGTATCAGCAGGCCGTGACTGCCGATACACAAGCGATCGCTGGCTATCTCAGTCAAGCCAACACCTATGTAACGCAAGCGAACCGGCTGTGTTCCGCATCGGGAGGATAGCGAAACCGACAACGAGCGGACGGCGACAAGTTCCGTCGCGGAATCCCGCTAGAGCTGGCGACGTGCTGCTCACAGAGATCACCGAGGTGGCACGGTGCTCAACGGCGTCAGCCGCCATCCTGTGCGGGAAGCAGACATCGCATGTTTCGACTTGAGCAGAGCAGCTGTAGGACTGGTCGGCGGAAGTCATTCTATTGCCATAGCAGCCGTCGACATATGAATCGAGGCATAATGCCAAATCGGTGGCTTGTGGTTCTATTCGGGGTACTGCTTGCAGCTTTTTCATCCGCCGTTGCATTCTCAGCCCCTTCCAACGCACAGGCGTTTGTCCCGTCCGGGCTCGCGGTGCTGCATCAGAGTGCAAGCCCACTGCCTCCGCCGCACTCGCTCGCGCTCGGACCGTTGTCACGGTCAGTGGAACTTCACGTCGACGTCACCTTGAAGCTGCCGAACCCGCCGGCCGTTGCCGCCTTAATCGCATCTCTGTCTGATCGACAGTCGGCGAACTTCCACCACTTCCTGCGCCCCGGCCAGTTCGGTCCGCTCTTCGGTCCGTCGTTGCCCGAGGTGGCGGAAGTCGACGCTGTTCTCCGCTCGGACGGGCTCCACCCTGGAGGGGTCGCTCCCGACCGGCTTTCGATCCCGATAACTGCCCCAGCCTCGGCACTCGACCGCGCCTTTCACGTGAGTCTCATGAACTACCGACTGCCCGGCGGACGTACGGCGTTCACGACGCTGTCGCCGCCGAGCATCTCGGCTGCTGTGGCCCCGGACATTGAAGGGGTCCTCGGCCTCAGCGATGTCATCGTGGCTCAGAGTTCGTTCATCCACTCAAGCGTCGTGCGCGAGGACAACCCGTCACGGGAACTGGGCGATCACCAGGCGACGGCGGGGCCGACACCGTGCGCAGCAGCCACCACAACAGCCGACAGCGATGGCAGCTACACGGCCGACCAGTTGGCGTCTTACTACGGCTTCGATCCGCTTTACTCCCTGGGGGATTTCGGACAGGGCGTCAACGTCGCCCTGGTTGAGCAGGAGCCGGACCTGCCGAGCGACATCGCCGCCTACCAGGCGTGCTACGGAACGAACACCACCGTGAACTACAACGCGGTCGATGGCGGTGTCGGTTCTGGCGCCGGAACCGGAGAGGCTGCGCTCGACATTGAGGACGTCATAGGCCTTGCGTCTGAGGCGACGATTGACGTCTACTCCGCGCCGCAAGGAGATATCTACGACGCGTACTCTGCCATCGCAAATGCTGACACCGATCAGGTTGTATCGACGTCCTGGGGAGCCTGTGAGCTGGATGATGGTATCGCATGGGTCCAGTCAGAAGGGGCTGTCTTCGATCAGGCTGCCACGCAGGGCCAGACAGTGTTCGCCTCTGCGGGCGATTACGGCTCGACCGCGTGCTATGGCGACAAGGGCACGACGAACGGCTCTACTCCTTCTGTCCTCGACCCCGCCGGCCAGCCCTATGTCATAGGCGTCGGCGGCACGTCGCTCGTCGCCAACTCCGAGGCCGTATGGAATGATTCGTCCGACGCAGGCGGCGCCGGCGGGGGTGGAGTGTCGGCGGCTTGGTGTATGCCCTCTTACCAGGACAAGCCCAAAATCCCCGGTCTGATCAGCTCCTACTCGGGGTCCGACCCGACGGACTGTGGCTCTACCGACCCGTACTCGCGTCAGGTCCCAGACGTCAGTGCGGACGCTGATCCGAGCACCGGGTACACGGTCTATTACAGCGGAACGAACTCCAACTTCGCCCCTGGCTGGCAGCCGGTAGGTGGTACGAGCGCCGCCGCGCCGCTGTGGGCGGCAGCCGCTGCCTTGATCGATGCCTCCCCGTTCTGCGCAGACTATGGCTCCGGAGACGCGGGGGTGCAGCCTGCAGGCCTTTACACCATCGCCACCTGGGCCTCGGCCTACTACGGTCTCGCCTTCAACGACATAACGACAGGCGACAACGAGTACACGCCGTCGGGCTACTCGGGCGGCCTCTACCCGGCCACGGTGGGCTACGACATGGCGAGCGGCCTGGGATCTCCCATCCTCGCCTATGCGGACAACTTCCACGCTGGGCTGGCCGCTCAGATGTGCTTTGAATACGGCACGAAGCTTGACACGACGAGCATCACCGGTGTCAAGCCGAGTGAGGGGCCGAGCACCGGGACGTTGGTGACCATCACAGGATCAGGCTTTCTGCCCATCGCAGGAGCCGACGAACTTGAGGTCGGTACGAAGTGGATCACCGCCTCCTGCAAGACCACCACCTCCTGCACCGCTACTCTCCCGGCAACCGAGCCGGGAACTGACAATCTCGTGATGTCTGTCGAGGACATGACGCTCAGTCCCACCACTGTCTCTGATCGATTCACGTTCGGGGCTGTATCGCCACCGACGGCGACGATCCGCTCACCGGCTAACGGCCAGCACTACTCCGTCGGCCAGACCGTGAGTACGAGCTTCAGCTGCACCGAGGGGGCATCCGGCCCAGGTATCGCGTCGTGCCTCGACAGCAACGGGGACATGTCCCCGGGGCAGCTCGACACCTCGGCGACGGGGACTTTCACCTACACTGTCACCGCAACTAGCAGCGACGGCGAGACGGGCACCGCGAGCATCACCTACACCGTCGCCGGCGCACCGACCACAACCAACCTCGTCGCCTCACCGAACCCGGTGCCGTACGGACACGAGCAGAGCGAGCGCCTGTCGGTCACGTTGTCCTCGCGGTTCCCAGGCTCGACGCCGACCGGGACAGTCACTATCAAGGCCCCCACGGGAACGCTATGTGTGATCACGCTCTCGTCCGGCAAGGGATCGTGCAGGCTGTCGCCGAAGAAGCTCGA
>JBKQHU010000139.1:0-43805 GCA_052148655.1 Acidimicrobiales bacterium | reverse complement strand
ACAGGCGAGACGACCTCGGCGGAGGCCGCGGGCGCGTCAGCCGGTTCCGGCTCCCCGGCGGCGAAACGCGTGTCTTGAGAGCTCTGGGCTTGATGCAGTTCTTCGACCTGGACGGGTTCGGCCGCATCACTCGCCGCGGTCGGATCGGCGAGCGAGGGGAACGCCGTCCTCGTAACGAAGGGGGACGGCCACACTGTGGCCGCCGGTTGTGCAGCGCCGTCCTGCTCGACTTCCTGGTCGGATCCGGCCGCGGTGGCCGTCGACGTCGCAACGGGCTGAGGTGACTCGTCACCGCCGCTCTCGAGGTCCTCCATGAGCTCGGGTGTCGTAGGCACGCTCAGGTCCCCGAAGGCAGCTAGGGCGGCGACTATTTCCGGTTCCACGATGGAGGGCTCGGCGTCGTCGAGGCTCCAGGCCCGATGGGGTTGGTCGACCTGGCCCGGTTCCCCCTCATCGAGTTTCGTGGCGTCCACAACCGTGGGAATCGCAGGTGTGGTCACCGCGTAGGCAGACGGCCACATCGGCTCTGCACGGTCCTCGGATGCCTCGGGCGCTGCAGACGGCCACGTCGACGGCACCTGAGGCACGTCGGCTCCAGCTTCCTCGCCATCTGCCACCTGGGCAGGCGCCGCAGCCGAGCTCACGCCAGCGGAGGCGGTCAGCTCGCCCACCGTCGCCGGTTCCTCTGTCGGAGGTTCGGCGTCGAGACTCCAGGCTTGTCGCGGTTTGTCGTGCTCCGGGGCCTTGTCGCCTTCGGTCGTCGGCGTCGTGTCGGCGAGCGTCGGGGCCGAAGACGCCTCCGCGTACCGGGACGGCCATACCGCCACCGGCTGCTCCACCGGCTGCTCGCCGGCGGGGACCGGCGCCTGCCACGCCACTTGGAACTGAGCTGGGTCGGCGACGTCGGTCTCATCGCTAACCGGCACCTCGGGCGACGAAGGCGCGCCGAGGTCAACGGAAGCGGCGACATCTCGAGGTGACCCTTGGGTGGCGAACCCGGAACCGCCAAGAGCCCATGGGTCTCGCAGTTCAACTTGCTGGCCGGGCTCTGTGCCGATCGTCGTCGTAGTGTCGGCGGTCGTCGGGGCCGGAGACGCCTCCGCGTACTGGGACGGCCACACCGTCACCGCCTGTTCTTCTGCTGGGTCGGGAGCCGGGGCCGGCGCCCGCCACGTCACTTCGCCTTCGGCGGTCTCAGCATCGCCTGTCTCATCATCGGATCGAACATCCGGCGTGGTCGGCGAGCTGAGGTCGGCGGCCGCGAGGAGCTCGTCGAGCAGCTTTGCCTCCTCGGCGGCGAACTCGTTGTCGCGGCGGGTCCCGGGCCGGTACCTCGCGTCGAGTTTGCCAAGTTTGTCGGCATTGATCATTGTCGCTCACGCCTCCCACAAAATCCCCAGTAACAACAGGCGTAACTTGCCTACCGAAGATCTATCGGCAAATAGCAGGACAAATTGAGCGCCTGTCCCGCTGGGGCGCCATCCGAGCCACGTCGGCAGCCGGTCCGGCCTGGTTCCGAACAGTTCGGGGCGAAGTTGTCTAGAGGGCTCCTCGGACCTCGAGCCCCGTCGCGCTGAGCTCGAACGGGAGCACCTTGAAGCGCGCATCCAGGTCGGCGACGTGTTCCTCAAGTTCCTTTTTCGCCTCCAAGGTCGGGCTCAGGAGCGTGATCGAGCCCCCGTCGCCTCCCGCGCCGTTGATCTTCCACCCGAGCGCCGCGTGGGCGGCGGCCATCTCGATCACCCGTTGCGCGTCGACACCGACGAGCCCACGGTGCAGGGCCTTCTGAGCCTGCGTGTTGGCGATCATCGCCCGACCGAAAGCGTCGAGGTCTTGAGCAGCGACGGCGTCGCGGGCAGCCTCTGCTGCCTCCCGCAGCCGCGAGAAGACCCCCGCTCCATGACGCCCGGCGCCCTCGATCACTTGGCGGTGCACAGCCCAGGAGTCATGCGCGCTACCGAGGAACACCAGCGTGAGAAGAGGGCTGAGCTCGTCCCAGGCCGGCAGGGCGTGCCGCGTCGCCTCGGGGTACGGTTCGATCTCCAGGTAACTGATTCCGCCGAAGGCCGCGCACAGCTGGTCCTGGATCCCGCTCTCGGCGCCGAGGACCTCGACCTCGAGCCGATGGGCGGCGTAGGCGGCCTCGCGCTGTGTCAGGTCCTCGCCGCGCAGTGCTGCCAGTCCGCCCAACAAGGCGACCGCCACCGAAGCCGACGTGCCTGTGCCGCAACCGGCCGGGACCGCGGAGAAGACGCTGATCTCCACGGCGGTGCCTCCGGGGGGTGGGAAGGCGTCGACGGCGGCCTCCAGCAGGCGGTGTCGGCCCACCCGGGGCGCTCCCGGGATGATGGCATAGCTGTCGCCGAAGCTCTCCGCGATCAGCACCACCGGGTCCGGACCGGCCGTCTCGCGGATCGAGACGTCCACGCCCGGTCTCACCGCGATGTTGAGGACGCGCCCCGGTCCGCCGAACCACGTGTCGGTCCAGCCACCGTTGTCGCAGATCCGCACCGGAGCGGTCGCCTTGATCACCTACCGGCACCCCCGGGGCGCTTCGAGGCAAACACCGTCACGAACGTCACGGTCATCTCGGCCGAGTCGAGCAGGGTGCACCCATGGCGCTCGAAGCTTGCCACGCGGGCTGTGAGTCGAGCAGTTCCAGGCCGGACGACACGCCGCAGTTCCGTGGTCACCTTCGTTCGCCCGGTCGTTTGCTTCGAGACGGGCGCCCGCGTCCCGAAGCCACCTTTGTGCCGGTGCTCACTCGTAGACGACCGAGACCTCCTCGTGGAGGAGACGATTGACCGCGAGAAGTTCGTCGTGGCTCGCGGAGACCCCGGTGACCTCGTAGACGTAGTCACCGGTTCCAACGCGCCAGTCGACCGAGTCTCCGGACGACCTGTTCAAGAAGACCGAACTGATCCCGCCAAGGCCGGCCACTCGCTCGAGACCGGCCACGCTGACGACGCGGCGGGCGGAGGTCGGGAGCTGGAACATAAGCCGCCAGCCGACCTTCGGGCATGGGATCAGGCCGTCCACGTGCACGGGCTCACCGAGGGCGAGGTGCATAGCAAGCTCGAAAAGCGAGACGCCGCTCGCCCTGAGAAGCATCTCGGGAACGCCGCCACCGATCCTGCCGTTCACCTCGATCACCCGCGGGCCGCCCGGAGTCAGCTTGATCTCGGTATGGAAGGCACCCGTCTTCACCCCGATCGCGTCCAGCGCGGCCGTGGCGACCTCCAGCACGGCGGTCTGCTGGCCTTGCGACAGCTCGGCCGGGATGAATGTCCCCGTTTCGCGGAAAGGTTCCGCCAGGGGGAAGCGCCCGTTCAGCGCCACGTGCCTGATCTCGCCCGCCACGACAAGGCTCTCCACCGACAAGAAGTCGGCGAAACGGTCGCTCGGTTCTGTCCGTAGTCCCGGAAGGTACTGCTCGACCAGCATCCCCGTCTCGCCTCCGGCCTCGGGCGGCAGCATCGCGAGCGAACGGGCGAGATCGCCGCGATCCGCGACCGGCATGGCGTACCGGCTTCCACTCGCTCGGCGTGGCTTGAGGACCGCCGGGTACTCGACGGTGGCGGCGAAGGCCTCGACAGCCGCCGGGTCACGCTGCGCCGGGACCTCCCAACAAAGCGGCGAAGGCAGGCCGGCGTCGCGCAGCGCCTCACGTTGCAAGAGCTTGTCCACGAGGCGACGGGCCACCTCGGGTGGGTGATAGTCGAGCCCCAGGTCTGCGGCCACCAAGGCGAGGAGCACGATGTCCTCGTCGCGAAGCGCCAAGACCCCGTCGGGAGAATGTGCCCGCAGCGACGCGGCGATCTCCTCCGGCGACATGCCGGCGACGTCGACCACGGTGCCGAGCTTCCTGAGCAACCTGGTCGTGACGGCGTTGGCCGCCAGGCTCCCGTCTATCAGCCAAAGGAGCCTGCACAGACCCGAGGCCGCCTCTGCCACCTGGAACGGGGGATGCGAGCGGGGGCCGTGCCCGACTACGAGCAGCCCCAGCCGGCGATCGGCGGACACAATCACGCCAAGGCTTTAACAGACACGCCCGCAGAACGCAAGGTCCGAAGCGACCGCGCGACGCGAGTTCCCGGAACAGGCCGAGGTTCCCAAGGCCGTCGCCCGCCGCCGCGCGGAAACGACAAGGGCAGGAACGGCCTGCAGCGCTCCCGTACGCGGAAGGCGAGCGAACGCGTCAAGGAGACGGCGCACCGGGGAACACGATGCTGTTTACCACGCTGTCGGCAACGTAGGCGACGTTGATTGCTGCGGGCGAGGGGTGGCCGTCCCACCACGACGAGGCGGGCGTCACTTGGCCGAGAAGCCGACCCGACGCGACGACGGCAATTCCGAAGCCGTTGTGGACCGCGGCCATCACGATGAGCTCGTAGGTGGCACTGTTGCCGTCGGCACTGGGCACCTGGGTCACGAATGCCTCGCCGTAGCCGGGCCAGTACCCCACATAGGCCTGCGGCATCAGGAACTGCAGCTGGGCGTTCGGTGCCATCTGACTCACTGCGTCGCCGACGATCTGTTGCGGCGTCGCACCGCCATCGGGCTGGCCGATCACGGTCAGATAGGAGGTGCCGCCGTAGCCGGGTTTGAAAGGGAAGCTCAACGTGATGCTGTTCGCGCTCGTCGCGACTCCCGGGTAGCTCGTGGTGCCCGGGAAAGGGTAGTAACGAACGGTGAAACCCTGGTGGTTCTTGTAGAGCCGCCCTTGCGTGACCGCCTGGGAGGCCTTGACGGAGTTCGTGCCGATGTCTCCGATCGGAGGCGCTTGACATCGAAGGGGCGGACAAGGTGCCGGCGGCGGGGGAGGAGCGATGATCGCGACGACTACGAGGATGGCGGTAAGCAGCCCAAGTCCGGCGAGCAGCAGAGCCACCATCGCGACATGGCTGAACCGGTGACCATGTGGGGGCAGGTCGCGTCCTTCGGGGAACCCGACTCGCATGCCCGCTTCGCCGGGCGGGGCGGTGGGCCACGGGGAGTCGGGCCATGCAGCAGGCGGGATGCTCATCGGCCCGCCTGCGGGACGGGCGCCGCGGCGACGCCCGAGAAACCTTGAGGAGACTGCTCACGTCTCGACCGGGCGATGGCGCGGTCGGCGACACCACACTGGGGGCAGAACGACATCGTCGGCACTAGGTGATTGCAGTGGGCGCATACGCGTGGTACCCCGATGCTGGCCCCCATGGCCTCGTGGATCAGGACGTGGTGAATGCCGAGGCGCATCAAGACGGTCAGCACAGCGATCACACCAACTTGCACGACAATGACCTCGGCGTCCGGCAAGGTGGCGAGGTTCCCGAACGCCCACCCGACCTGGACGGTTTCGGCGATCAAGAAGGCAACTACCGGAGAGGTGACCCAACGGCCGCGTGCCGCGGTGGCGTCTCCCCTCTTGACCCAGAGCGCCGCCCCGATCAGCCCCGTGCTCATGGCGCTCACGAGTGGCAGCCCCAACCCGCGTTCGACAGCCTGCGTCAGGTTGACGAGGAAGGACTGGTGTGTGAACTGCCCGTTGGTGAGCGAAGGCGACAGCAGCACGATGGTGGCGGCGAAGGCGAAGCCGAGCGCACCCGTTGCCCCGGCGACGAAGCCGTCGAGAGATTCGAGCCTGCCGCGCTGCAATCTACGCACGGCAAGGATTGGGATACACATGAGTAGCTGAGCCACGGTCGGGACGACGACGGCCGCCACGAGCGCCTGACCGCTCGTGAGCCTGGAGAGCGGTGTCGGCTGAAGTGCCCGGTCGACATAGGGACTGGCGATTAGTGCCCAGCCTGCCCCGAGGCCTGCGCCGAGCAGGAGGGCGACGCCGGTCGAGACCACAAAGGAACCCTCGTAGGGATCAACCTCGATGACGTAGAGCAGGAACAACAGCGGCACACCGAGTGCGCACACCGCCATCAAAGGCGCCGCGGTGCCGGCAATGGCCAAGGCGATCGTCAGCGCAACGACGATGGCCAACGCGTACCGAAACGGCACCCTCGCCCGGTAGGAGAGGTGCGGGAACAACGATGTAACGATCGAGAGGCGCACCACCGGCTCGTCCGGAAAGGCCGCGTAGGAGTGCAATCGCTGTGAGCCGCGGGACGACTCGTGTGCCAGGTGCGCTCCACATGCTCCGCAGTAGCGGGAGTCGGGCACGACGACACCGCAGAACGGACAGTAGATGGTGGCCAGGACCGGGAGCGGCGACGGCGGTGGCTCGTTCTCGTTCATGTCAGTTCTTTGCCGCCGCGAGGTCGCGGGCGAGATTCCAAACGTCCGGCGAGCCGAGCCCTGTCACCATGTCGTACCCGGGGGTTGCCAGGTAGAAGTCGTTCCCGCCGGTCGTGATGTCGTGCAGTGGCTTGTAAGGGAACTGAGTCTGGGCGAGTTTGTACAGCGCAGGGTTGAAGAAGCCCACGGCGCGGTCACCTTGAGTGTCCAGGTACTCGTCGATGAGCACAGTGAACCCGGCCCAGATCGGCGCGGACAACGAGGTTCCACCCCCGGTAGTCACGTGCCCGTGCTCGACGATGTCGTTGCCGGTGGCGGGATTCGCGTCCGCGGAGACGTCGGGCACCTCGCGGGCTCCAGCCGAGTCGGTGAAACCGCCGGTCCCGGTGCCTACCTGCCAAGCGGGTCGGGGGAAGACCTTCGAGAGACCTCCGCCTGATCCCTGTAGGAGCAAAGGTTCGGTCCATGTTGTCTCGCCCGCGTATTCGCCCGTCGCCGTCGTCGAGAGCGTCGTACCGCCTACAGAGGTCACACTTGGCAGGCTCGCAGGGACCGATACCCCCTCCCATGACCCCAGGGGTGACTGGCCGGCATCATCAGGCGGCATGCAATCGAGCCCACCGCTGTCACCGCTCGACGCGAACACGGTCGTGGCGCTCGACTCCGCCGCGGCAACTGCGTCGTTCATGGCCATCAGGTCGGCCGGGTCGAAGACGTTCGTGTTGTCCTCGCAGCTGCCCAGGCTGATGCTCCAGATCGCGCCCGGGAAGCGATGGGCGGCGAATGCAAAGGCCGCCTCGTAGGTCGCAGATGTCGACATGTTCGCGAACCGCGACGAAAGGAGGTTCATGTCGACGAGTTTCGCGAGCGGGGCTATCTCGTGCACCGTCTCGATGTCCATCGTGGTCTCGCCCTCGGTGGCTCCCAGGTTGCCGAGCGGGTACCTGAGGCTCAGCGGACGGGAGATGGCATGCGCGAACTCCTCTACGTCCGGATAGCTGAAGGCGTCGGTCTCGAAGAAGACGACTGTCTGTCCTTGCCCGGCGAGGCCGCGTGATATCAAGGGCTCGGCGTCGTAGGCGTCGAGCAGCTGCGAGGGACTCAGGCCCGGAGACGCCGCTCCAAGCAAGACGTCACCGAGTGCCGCCGGGCGGACGAAGGAGTGTAGAACGCCTATCCCCGCCAGCTCGCCACAGACGCCGATGGGTATCTTCGCCGGACGGTTCGCCGCCCAGATGACTCGACCGCCCGCGCCGGCACGGGTATCGATGGACACGTCGAAACCGCGCCCAACGTTAGCGGGCGGGCCACTCAGGGACACCCAGCTGTCGCCGGGCGACCATGCCACGACGAGACCTACCGACCGCGCCCACGCTTTGAGGCACTTTGGGTCGGCACCGGAGCGCAGCTGGGCCAGGAACGACACCTTTGCTATGTGCCCGGACGGGAAAGTCGTCCCGCCGCCCCCGACGAGCCGGGTTGTCCGTGGCCCGGTGCCGTGTTGGCCAACCTGACGGCCGGTCATGTTTGCCTCTTTGTTTGCGAACGGTGACAAGAGCGCCACGACGACGAGAAGGACGCAGGCCGCCCCAGCCGAGGACAGGACGCATGTGTGCGAAACCCTCCCCATGGCCTCGGCGGCGGCAGCTCTCACCCGCCCGACTGCCGTACGACCAGGACCTCGTCGATCGGCTCGGCCCTCACCGCGAGCGACTGAAAGGCCTTGCCCCCCTTGTGGCATGGCCGAGACAGTACTCGGGAGGTTGCGCCGCTGCTAGGGGGATCAGAACCCGTCGTCGACAACGCATATCGCCCTCTAGCAGGCGGGGCGCGGCTCATATAGTGTCGCGTCACTGATAATCGGGGGGTGCCAACTGGGGGGTGGCGATGACAGACTTCCCATGCGGTTTGCAGGGCAACTGCTGGGACTCCTCCGCTGCGGCGGGGCGGAGGGGCTGGCGCGTCCTGTTTTCTCGCGCTGCGACTGAGCGATCCCGTCTCGCCGTTTGCAGCGCGCCCGCCGCACGGGGGCCGAAGTGACCGAAGGCACTGACGCCGGTCTTCGTTCGAGGGGTGTGTTCATCAGCTACCGGCGTGGCGAGACGAGCGGCCAGGCACGTGCGCTGCATGAGCTCTTGTCGCAGCGGTTCGGTACCAGCCGCGTATTCATGGACGTGGATTCCATAGCCCCCGGTGCGGACTTCGTCGAGAAGATCGAGGAGGCGATCCATTCGAGCGGTGTCGCCCTCGTCCTCATCGGGCGGGATTGGCTCAGCCGCGGCACGGACCAGCACCTCTTGGACGATCCCTCGGATTTCATCCGGCTCGAGACGGATACCGCCTTGCGCCTCGGGGTCCCGGTCATCCCCATCCTCGTCGAGCGTGCCCAGATGCCCTCAGCCGAGGAACTTCCAGAGTCGTTGCGGCCTCTGACGAGGCGGAACGCCTTGGAGCTGGAGAACACGCGCTGGGAGTACGACGTGGGGCGTCTTGTGCGAGCCGTCGAACAGCTTGTCGATCCCGCTCCGAGTCCGCAGCCTGACCCCGAGCGGTGGGGGACCACTCCCGAGGCGACCCAGGAACAGATCGAGCCAGCCAAGGGATCACGGCGCTCGCGCAAGGTGTTGGCGGCAGGTCTCGGCGGGCTCGTGATCGTGGTCGCGCTCGTCGTGTTCCTGCTGCGTCCCCCCGGTCCCGGGTCCGTTTCGGCTGCCCAAGCCGTTGCCGCGGTTTCCCCGGACCGATTGGCAGGCCTGGTGCTCGAAAGCCGGTTCGGCTCCAAAGACGTACCTGGCAGCATGTCGGCACTCAACCCGGTCCTCGGTTCGGTCCTCACAGCGGGCCTACTCGACAGCGTCCTCGTCCCGTTCTTCGGGCCGGCCTCGTATCTCGCAGTCCGGTACCTCGTGTTCGACGGCTCGGGCGTCGCCAGCGCCTTTTACGCCAACACGAACCCGCTTCCCGACGGCTACGGCTTCACAGGAAGCTTCCGAGCCACCGGGATCACCGACCCGACGCGGTGTGACACGGGTCACGCGGAGGCGACCGCAACGGCGGATGCACGCCTGGACTCGAGCTGCGCGGCGCTCAGCGCGAATGTCGTCAGCTTCGTCGAAGTCACGAGTGGGACCAACAGCACAGTTACAGACGACAACCTGGCTGTGGCGTTGACGCAAGACGCGATCAGGCACCTCTCAGTGGTGGCAGGCGCCGCCCCCAAGGGCGCGCTGCCACCACCGCCCGGTTCAGTCCCACCCCGGGTGCTGAGCCAACGGATCCTCTCGACGCCCATCGGGAACGTGTTGCCGCAAGGCCTCGAACTGTTGAGCCTTCGGGCTTACCATGTCGGGTCTGGCTTCCCGCCGGGGCTGGTCGCTGGCTCGTACGTCGATGCGGCGCTCAAAGGAGACGGCCACCGAGACTCGGTCTTCTTCTACGTGTTCGAGACGGCTCGCCAGGCGCAAGCGTTCGACACCGATCTTGCACCGGACGGGTACCACACGATCGGGTCGATCAACTCTTCGGGTTTCTCCCAGCAGGCGAGCTGCCGTGCCCTTACGGACTCCTCGCCCACGTCCCCTTCGGGTTATTACGTCTCGGGCTGTGCAGTCCGTTGGGGTGACGTCGTCGTGTACAGCGAGGCGGGTCCTTCCCAGAACCCCACGCCGGACGCGAATCCTCTTGCTGTAACCCTGGCGAGAATGGCTGTGATCGAGCTCAATCGCTTGGACTCAAACTGACTGACGCCAGGACGCCTGCCGATACTGATTCTTCGGAACCCTGCCCACTGCGGCCCGGGGACGGGCGGCATCGCCTTACGGCTGAAGCCGAGCTGATCGCCAGGGCAATCCACGCGGATTACCTCCGACGTCGTACAGTCAACGGTTTGCTCCCAAAGGACGACCCTTCCCTTCGCGCCTGGGAAGAGCTCGACGAATCGCTCCGGGTCTCGAACAGGGACCAGGCCGGTGACATCGGCCGCAAGCTCGCCGCCATCGGATGCGAGGCCGTACCCGCTGAGCAAGCCAGTGAGCCGGTCCAATTCGAACCCGGTGAGATCGAGATGCTTGCGCGCCTCGAGCATGCCCGCTGGGTTGAGGAGCGTCTCGGACAGGGCTGGCGCCCAGGGTCCCGGCGCGACGTCGCGGAGAAACGGTCGCCGTACTTGGTGCCGTGGGAGGAGCTTTCCGAAAACGTGCGTGACCTCGACCGTGACAGCGTCCGGGCGATCCCGCGGCTGCTCGGCGAGGCGGGCCTCTTGGTTGTGAGACGACCCGGCAGCCGAGAACGCTGATGAAGGACGACTCCGCCAGTTCGGGAGAGCTCAGCACTCGGTCGGCGCAGAACGGGAGATCTCGAACCGAGGCGTGCGGCCCGTGGGGCCGGCTATTGGGAACGGGCAATGCGGCACGGACAGTCGGATCCGGATTCGATATCGGGCGCCAGGTCTGGGGACGGGGCCGGCGATGACCGACGTCTTCATCTGCTACTCGCGCCGCGATCTCGAGTTTGTCCGCAGCCTTGCGGAGGCACTGCGCGAACGCGCAGCTGACACGTTCCTGGACCTCGGCGAGTGGTGGTACGACGACGTGAGCCGAGAGCAGCCCGCGAACTCCGGGGACGTCTCGGCCATGGGTTCGTCCGACGGGGGGGTGAGCCACTCGCCGAGCAACCGCGGCGTCTCCGAAAACGGGACCGGGCTCAAGGCAGGCTACGGGCTGAACGCAGGTGTGCGCATGGACGAGGTTCCGGCCGCCATCAGAGGTGCCACCTCGGTGCTCGTAGTGGTATCGCCCGACCTGACCGCCTCCGCGAGGTGCCGTTACGAGATCGAGCAGGCGGCCGCACTGCACAAGCACATCGTCGCGGTAAGCGCTCGGCCGACTCCGACAGCGAGCCTGCCTCCGCAGCTGTGGCAACGTGAGCTCTTCGCGTTGGCGGCTGACGACTTCGAGAGCGGGGTGGGGCGCCTTGTGCGGGCACTGGAAGGCGACTCCCCGCGCATCAGCGCCTGGGCATCGCTGCACCGGCGGCGTTGGACGCTGCTGGGCGTCATGGCACTGATGTTCCTGGGCCTGGGTCTATGGGGCTACACGGACCTGTACCCGACGCTTCCGTTCCTCGACCGCCTTTACGCCGCCCTTGCTTTGTTCAGGGACAACACGACGATCTACAGCCAATCCGCCCCAACGGCACCGATGGTCCCGCCGTTCCCGTGGCCGCTCGAGGTCGCCCGTTGGTTCGCCCCGCTCACTCTTGTTCTCGCCGGCTTGTCGGCTATCTTCGCCGTGCTGGCAGAGCCTTTCAACAGGCTGCGAATCCACGCCCTCTACCGACATCACCTGATTGTCTGTGGACTCGGGGCCTTCGGTCTGCGTTTGGCCTCGGCCTTCCAAGCACGTGGCGAGCGCGTCGTCGCCGTGGACACGAATCCGTCCTCCGTGGCCCTCTCGCGCTGTCGGGAGCTTTCCATCCCTGTGCTGGTTGGCGACGCGACGGACCCCGAGGTGCTCCGCCGAGCCGGTCTCGAACGGGCCACGCGCATCGTGGCCGTGTGCGGAGACAACAGCGTCAACGACAGGATTGGCGTGGCGGCGAAGAGGGTCGTGACGTCGAAGAAGCGCCCCCGGAATCGACGCCGGCAGCTCGAGTGCTTCGTACACGTCGATGATGACCAGATGTGTCAGCGTCTCGAGCAATCGAGTCTCGCAGATGTCCACAAGCGGGGCGTGACGCTCAGTTACGTCAACGTGTTCCGCTCTGGAGGTCTTGCGCTGTTGGGTCAGTTTCCCCACTCGTTCGTGGAACGTGACGGTACCGTGCCGCACATCGTGGTCGTGGGGACGGACCGGGTCGGATTGCTTCTGGTCGTGGGTGCGGTCAGGGAGTGGTGGTTCGACCACCGCGGCGACGGCCTGCGCCTCGAGCTCACGCTCGTGGCCGCCGACGCCAGGCAGCGGATCCGCACTCTGCGTCGGCGATACCCGCACTTCGAAGAAGCGTGTGACCTCGCGGCTGTCACCTGCGATCCCGCCGACCCGGACTCGCCTGAGCTGCCATCGCTCGTGCACGATGACCGTGGCCGCACAACAGTGTTCGTCAGCTACTCCGATGAACGAGCGGGTCTCGAGGCCGTCATGCAGGTGGCAAGTCACACGCCGTCGGAGGTGCCGATCGTCGCTCTCACCACCGGCCAGACCGGCCCGGTGACAATTCTGGACAGAGCAGCTACTCAACTGCACCTTTCAAATGTGACGACGTTCCCTCTTCTCGACAGGCTGTGCCGACCCGATGTGTTCGTGAACAGCGTCACCGAGCAGATGGCGAGGGCGCTGCACGGGAATTACCTCCTTCATCGCCGGCTCGACGGCACTTATGACCCTGCGAGGGAGTCTCACAAGCCATGGGAGATGCTCTCCGAGACCTTCCGAGAGTCGAACCGGGACTCGGCGATGCATCTGAGCGGACGTCTGGACGCGGCCGGCTACTCCGTCCAGGTTTCCGACGACTGGGCCGCGGCCTCGCCGGTTCTCACCGAGGAAGAGATCACTAGATTGGCCGAATCCGAACACCGGCGCTGGTGCGAAGAGCGCCTGGCGGACGGGTGGACCTGTGCCGCCGAGACGGATCTCGCACACAAGCGCCACACCGATCTCGTCCCGTGGGACGATCTTGGCGAATCGAGAAAGGAATTGGACCGCGAGGCGCAACGCGAGCTCCCGGCGCTGCTCGCTAGATACGGGTTGGCCATCGTTCGCAAGAATCCACCCATTGCCACGCCTGCCACAGTGTCCACCTAGGCGTGGCCGCTGGAGCTTGCCGTCGAGTTCCCACCCCCGATGCGAGCATCTCAGGGCGACCGGGACTTGCCGAGGTCTCCTACGCGGCGCGGCGACGTCAGCTGCCGATGACCTCTGGGATCCAGCCGGCCAGGCTGCCTGCCACGAAGACCTCGGCGAAGTAGGTGCCGGGTTTGGAGTAGTCGCCTTTGGCGACAACCGAGTACCAGTTGCCGCCTACCGCCAGTTTCGACGTCCAGGTGTACTGGTAGGCGGTCTTCCCGCTGGGCGCGACGATCTCGAACTTGACGCTTGTGGTCTCGTCCTGGTTGGCGAAGACGAAGAACACGAAGTCAAGGGTGCAGATGCTGGTACAAGTCCAGTCGTTGTCGACATCGTTGGCTGTCAGGCCGAACCCGTAGTTGCTCCCGTCGTTGCCGCCGACGAGGGACGTGCCGACCGAGAAGCTACTCCCGGGAAGGATCTCCGCCTGGTACTTGATCGTTGTCGCCGCCGCCCTGAGCGGGTTGGTTGCAAGGTGCCTCGACGAGGAGGCGAGGGACGACTCGCCCAAGGCCAAGTGCGCCGATCCTGGGAGTACGAACAGCATCCCGAGACTTGCAGCGCATACGACGGTCAACCGCTTTGCAATTCTGATCACGTGGCCTCCTGAGCTCATAGGTCCAATAATGTGCACGGTTCAACGGATTTGTCGGGCTCTGTCAGCGCTCGCCGCGGGCTGCATCGAAGGGACCAGGCACGCGGACGAGCTCGGGCCGTTGGCCCTGCGCGCAGGCTGACGGGGGCAGTCAACCACCGACAAGCGAGCGGGAGTGCCGGGAGGGCACGGCTCACTTGCCGGACGGGCCTCGTGCCTGAAGGTCGTGGGCAACGACAGCCGGCAGGGCGCTGCGCCGACAGGACTGCTAAAGGAGAGCGGGGCACTCCGGCCGCGGATGCCAGTCACCGGGACTTCGAAAGAGCAGTTGCCGCGAATGCTTTGGCCTGTCCTGGTCCAGTGCCCGCGGCCAGCGCCCGGCTGCTAGTGGCCCGGAGACATGAGCGATGGCGAGGCGACGAGAGACAGCGTCTCTGCCGCCACAGCTCGGTCCAACCTCGGCGACGCTTCGCGTCGAACTCTGCCATCAGGACTGCCCCCCTCTTGCGACCATCCTGAAGCTCTGGAACTCAGGTTCCGGACATTATCCAACTCCGTCTCGCCTGTCCAAGGCCCCGAACCGGTGCGGCTGGCAACCCGCCAACAAGCTTGGCGAGTCGTCTCATCGACCCGGAGCTTCGCAACGCGCCCCGAGGGTGACAGTGACAAAAAGGTGCACGACCCCCGGTCGCCTTGCGAGGGAAGGCTGGGGGCCGTGCACCTGGTCAGCCTGGTCTAGACACTCCAGGAGTCGTCGTCAAATCGGTCTCAACTGGGCGACGAGAAGTCGTCCACGAACCGATCGCCCGGTAGTTGGAGCCCTCTACTGGGGAACGGTGATGTCCCCGTCGGTTATCTCGGTGATCAGCTTCTCGCCTGCGGCCTTGACGGCGGGCGCGAGCTTGTAGGCCGGGTTGAAGTCGATCCTCTCACCGCCGTTGCCGAGTCCGATCACGTAGGTCGCGCCGCCGAGCGTGCCCCCGCGGATCGCCGCGAACATCTGCTCCAAGACCGAGTCCCAGTTGTAGACCTGAGTCGCGACGACGTTGTTCGGGGCGAGGCTCACCATCGACCAGTCGTTGCCGAACCAGGGAAGCTTGTCGTTGCGGGCGACGCCGATCGCCCCCACCGCCGACTGCGTCGTGGCGGACAGCACGTCGACACGGTCGGCCACGAAGGTCTTCGCGCATGTGGCCATGAGGCTGTCGTCACTGTAGGAGCCGGTGTAGACGGCGTGCACGGCGACGGACTTGTTCTCCGCTTTGGCCCCGGCAACGTAGCCGTCGATGTAGAGCTTGTCGTCGCCGGTGGCGATAGGCCCGCAAACCCCGAGGACGTGAGTCTTGCTTAGCTTCGCCGCCATGTAGCCCTCCACGTAACCACCCTCGTTGGCAGCTGCCTCGTAGGCGAAGATGTTCGCCTTGCCGAAGGTCGACGCCGCCGTGCCCCAGGCGAAGGAGACCTTCGGGAACTCGGGTGCGAGCTGCTCGATGGTGGAGCCGTACTGCGAGCCGTGGGCGATGACGAGGTTGTACCCGTCGGAGGCGTACTCGCGGAGGATGTTCGCCGCGTCGGAGGTCACGTACTCGTTCGCCGAGACCGAGACCGTCAGGTGCTGGGACGACTTCAGGCTCTCGAGGGCGGCGTAGATGGTCTGCGTCCAGGACAGGTCGTTGGTCGCGCTGGGTGCGACGAGCGCCACCTTGAGCGGCCTGACAGCTTGCGGTACCGAGTGCGTGCGTGCCACTGCCGTCGTGGCCGAAGCGCCGCTGGCATAAGCGGCCGTGCCGAGCGCAATGCCGACCGCCGCCAGCACCATGACGCCTCTTCTAGCCATGTTCATATGCATCGTGCTTCCTCCCTTTGCCTGTGAATATGCCTCTTGTAGGTTGTTTGGGGCGCTGGGACTTCCTCGCGGTGCCTCAACACCGGTTGTGCCCCTGGGTGTTGCGCTTACAACGCTTTCTCGCAAGCCAAGGGCTGTGCCCGCTCGTGCTCGTCGGTGCCCTCCCTGAACCGCTCGCTTGAGCCCGGAGGGACGACGAGCCGTGCACGGGTCCATCATGTCCGATCGCGGACAAGCCGTCGAAGTCGCCAAGTGGGTCCGCCCGCGTGGCAAGCCGTGCTGTCGGCGTCGCCGACTCGGCGAAGGGAACGAGCGTCCCTCGGACAGCTATATACGGCGCTCAGAGGAGGTTGTGAAGCCCGACATTCGGCGCGGGCCGGGCCAGTCGGCGGAAGAAGGTGCGAGCGGTCCCGCCCGACGGTGTCGTTGACCGGGAAGGCCAAGCGCATCGGCGGATCAGATGGTCATGGCGTTGAACCCACCGTCGACGATGAGCTCCGTTCCGGTGATGAACCGCCCCGCATCGCTGGCCAGGAGCAGAACCGCCCCCGAAAGGTCGTCGAGCTCCCCGAAGCGGCCCATCGGCGTGTGCCGAATGATCTCGGTCACCCGTTCGGGGGTGAGGATCGCCCGGTTCTGTTCAGCCGGGAAGAACCCTGGTACGAGCACGTTGCATCGGATGCCGAGTGGCCCCCACTCCCGGGCGAGGTTCTTGGTGAGATTGTGCACCGCAGCCTTCGTCATCGAGTACGTGAACACCTTCGAAAGGGGAGTGAGTCCCGACTCGCTGCCGATGTTGATGATGCTGGCGCCGGTTCCGTACGAGGAGGCGCGTTCGACGAAGTATCGCCCGAACTCTTGGCAGGCCCGCATGACGGCGAGCTGGTTCGTGTTGAGGATGCGATCGATCTCCTCGTCGGCGATCTCCAGGAAGGGCGTGGCAGAGTTCGTGCCGGCCCCGTTGATGAGCACGTCAACCTGACCGTGCGTCGCCAGCAGGCGCGCGAGCAGGTCTCGAAGCTCCGTGCGGTCCCTCGCGTCGCAGGGCTCGAACACGACTTCGAGTCCGACCGCGCCGGCACGGTCGAGGACCTCACCTGCGTGCGCCCGGTTCCGCCCCACGATCACGGTCCGCGCGCCGGCCTCGGCGAGCACCAAGGCCATGTGGCTGCCGAGGGTACCCGTGCCGCCGATGACGACCGCGACCCGTCCGTCCAGTCTGAAGGACGAAGGCAGGTCCGCCGGAATGCTCATCGCACCATGCCTGTCACTAGCTGACTCCTGTTGTTTCGGCGGAGCACGGACAAAGCCATCCTCACACTACGCCGCCGAGATGGGGAGCCTCTGGTGCGCGATCGGGGACCCGCCGCCGAGGCGGGTGCACAGACCTAAGCGACAAAGGACGCCTGGCGCATATGGCACATCAGGATCTGCCCGCGGCCTGGACAACGCCGGCGTCGGTCGGCTTGTGGCCCTCAGGTCGATTGCGCGGACATGTAGCCCGCACCCGCAAGAGCGTTCTCGGCGCTGCAGGTGCGCGCCCTGGTGCGCTCGACGATCTCGGGGCAGGCGCCTTGGGCCAAGCCCGTCGTGCCGGCGACCTCGGTTCCGGCTCGTTGCGTCGACTCGTGTACGACCGGCGTCCCGCATCGGGTCGTACCGGGCGTGTCCGCATGGTTGGCGGCCGTTGTCGAACGCACCGGTGTCGGCGGGGCCGCGCTCGACGACCTGAGGCCCTCGTCTATGGCCGTGACGGCCGGTACCGTCCTGCCGGCGCAGACTCCGAGACGGGGCTCGCGGCCGTTGGTGTAGAGCAAGTTGGCTGGCGCTGGTTTGTGGGCGGTCTTGGCCGTAGACAGGCGGGGTGGGAGCACAATCGCCAACAGGACGCCGACGACAAGCAGGACCAGGGCCAGCTCGACGAGCGTCAGGCCTGCCTGTGCATCTTCCTCGGACCCGAGGCGACGCGGACGTGGCCTCCCGGAAGACTCTGGCATCGGACCGTCCTTCTCGGCGGCACTGTGCCGCTCTAAGTTGCATCGGTCTTCAGCACGTCCGGCCTTAGGGGATCTTCGAGCGGGCCGGTCGGCGGGGCACCCGACCGTGGCACCGCTCGGATGACGCTCGTGCCGCCACGCCACGGAGATCCGACCGGCCGAGCTTTGGCGCCGAGACTCGTCATGGGTGCTCGGACGTGGAGTAGGCGCACGATTTGGCCAGGTCAGGCGCGTCTTCCTTCGGGCTCAGGCGGCGTTTCGCCGGTGCCACGCCGCCAACCGCACCTAGGCGGCACCTTGACCCACAAATCAAAAGTAACTATATTATGAGTGTCACTCTCAATTAAGAGTGCATCTAGGAATTTCCCTGACCTGGCTTTCTTGCAGAAGGAGGTGCTGACGATGAGCGCAACCGGGGCTCGCAGGTGGTGGGCGTTGGGCGGCGTCATGCTCGCGGTGCTTGCCGTGGGCATGGACCTCACGGTCCTGAGCGTGGCCCTCCCCACCCTTGCTGTGGCGCTCAAGGCCTCCGAGTCGGACCTGCAGTGGTTCTCCTCCGCTTATGCCCTGGTTCTCGCGGCGGCAATGCTGCCGGCGGGGCTCCTGGGCGACCGCTACGGCCGCAAGAAAGTCATGCTCTGCGCCCTGGCGTTGTTCGCCGCAGGTTCGCTCGCATGTGCGTACTCCCGCACGCCCGCGCAGTTCATCGGTGCCCGGGTGCTCCTCGGTTGCGCGGGCGCCGGGCTGGTCGTCATGGCCGTTTCGGCCCTCACGGTGCTGTTCACCGAGGAGGAACGCCCCCGGGCGCTCGGCATCTGGGCGGCGGCCAACATGTTCGCTTTCCCGATCGGTCCGATCCTCGGCGGCTGGCTTCTCTCCCACTACTGGTGGGGTTGGGTGTTCTTGATGAACGTGCCGGTCGCGGTCGTAGGTTTCGTGGCAGTGGTCGCCCTCGTCCCCGAGTCGAGGTCTGCGCTGCGTCCAGGTTTCGACACGGTGGGGATCGTGAGCTCGAGTGCGGGCCTCGTCGGTGTGACCTACGGGCTAATCGAGGCGGGAGAGCACGGGTGGAGCTCGCTTGGGGCGCTTGTCCCGCTTCTCGTCGGCGTGGCGGTGATAGGGGCCTTTTTCGCCTGGGAGCATCTCCTCGAGCGCAGGCCCGGCGGCCAGCCCCTTGTCGACTTGAGCCTGTTCCGCTCCCCCTCGTTCACCTGGGGCGTAATCCTGTTCGCGGTGCTCACAGTTGCCCTGATCGGCCTGCTGTTCACGATGCCCCAGTACTTCCAGGGGGTCATGGGCACAGACCCGGAGGGATCGGGCGTGCGCTTGCTTCCGGCTGTGGGCGGGATGCTCCTCGGGTTGATCCCTGCAGCCCGCCTGGCCAAAGCGATCGGTGCCAAGCTGACCGCCTCGGCGGGCTTTCTTGTGCTTGCCGTCGGGCTGGCAATAGGAAGTACCACGGCCCTTTCGTCGGGTGAGGGCTTCGTGGCTCTATGGTCTGTGATAGTCGGAATCGGCACGGGGCTCACGATGGTGGCGGTTGCCTCTGCCGCTTTGGCCGAGCTCTCCAAGGAGAGGGCCGGGGTGGGTTCCGGAGTGCTGCAGGCGCTCAAGAACACCGGCGCGCCGCTCGGAAGCGCTGTCTTGGGAAGCGCGCTCATCTCCGCCTATGTGAATCGACTCCACCTCGCCGGACTTCCACCGGCGGCCGCGCGTGCCGTGCGGGGCAGCGTCTTCGGTGGCCTTGGCGTGGCGCGGGCTCTCGGCTCTAGGTCGCTCGCCACCTCGGTGCGGGCGGCATTCGTGCACGGGATTGACGTCGCCCTTCTCGTGTCGGTCGGCTTTGCCCTGCTCGGCCTTGTGCTCTCGTTGGTCTTCTTGCCGGCACATGCCCAGCCGGCTACGCAGGCCGAAGAGGGTTTGGAAGGAGGTGAGCTCGTTGTCGCCTGAGCCAGGTCCGGGAGGTGGTCTCAGGGAGCGGAAGAAGGCGAGGACCCGCGCCGCCATCCAGCATGAGGCTCTGCGGTTGTTCCGGGAACAGGGTTACGAGGCCACCACGATCGAACAGATCGCCGCGACCGTCGAGATAGCCCCCTCAACGTTCTTCCGCTACTTCCACGCAAAAGAGGACCTCATCTTGTCGGACGAATACGACGCGCTGATCATCGAGGCCTTCTGCGCCCAGCCCGTTGACGTCGGCCCGCTCCAGGCCATTCGCAATGCCATTCGGGCCGTGTTCGCCAGAGTCTCCGACGATGACATGTCTGACATGCGCGAGAGGGCAGAACTGGCACTCGCCGTCCCCGAGCTCCGTGCCGCGATGTTCGACAGCTTCGCCCAGACGATCAAGGTGGTCACCGATCTCACCGCCGCTCGCCTGGAGCGGCCGGCGGGCGACTTCGCCGTGTACGCCATGGCCGGGGCGGTGCTCGGCGTCATGATCTCGGCAGAGCTCTACTGGCTGGAGAACCCGGGAACTGACCTCGTCGCGTTGCTCGACGAGGCGCTGGCGTACCTCGAGTCCGGCCCCGGCCTCTGAGGGTCCCGAGCGCATGACGCTCCGCCGGCCGCATGCGGCGATTCGAGGCGCCCGCGGGCCCTCGGAGCCGGGTCCGGAAGGGCGCTGACCTGGGCCAGCACGCTGACCTGGGCAAGCACGGTGACCTGGGCCAGCACGGAGACCTGGCGAGAACCGGCCGTCTGCCGTGCGGGTAAGGCGACATGACCCACATGGGGTGGCTCGGGCTGACCGCAGGTTTTCGTGACCAGGCGATCCGGGCCGTCGAGGTCTTCTCACACAGCCGAGTGGGCATTTCATCGCTGGCGCCAGGATCGGCGTCTTTGCTGGCGCCCCTGGGCTGGCGCGGAACCGGATCGACATGCCGGCACGACGCCGGTTCCTGGCGAGGCTGTCGGCTGGACCATACAGACGCGGTGCCGTGCCTTGCTCGGCGGCTCTAGTCGCCGACGACGCCGTTGGGGTGCAACACGCACCGAGTCGGAGGTTCGGGATCGTTGGTATTGCGGCCACTGTCATACCCGCTCGGAACGGTGACTGCAGCCGGTTCAGTCGGCTTACGGCCGCCATCGTCGGCAGTCGCGAGTAAGGAGGTTGCATAGAGCACACCTGCTAGGGCACTCAAGTTGCGCATATCGAAAGCCGATGTAGAGGGCGAGACTTCGAGGTCAGGGGATCGCTTGTCACTGTTTCTGGCGAACGAGGAGGTTGAACGGGGGGACAGCAACCCTCAATCGTCACGCGGGCAGACGCGCTCGACGAGCTTGTGGCGCTGGTTTCTCGTTCTCGAAGCAGTTTGCGCGCTGGTCTACTTCCCCTTCGGGGTCCCTTCCGGAAAGCCTCCGATCTTCGGTTTCCTCCCGTGGATGGAGTGGCCGGGACAGGTGCCCGCCTGGTCCCTGCTCGGGTTGTTCGCAGTGGCAGCCATCGTCTACGGAATCAGGCGCTACCGGCCAAGAGCGCCTGTTGCCTGGTGGTTCCTCGGTGCCGGTGTTCTTCTTTTCATCACAGGTGACACGATCTACAAGTTCTGGCACCAGATCATGGGGCAGAACAACATACCGTTCCCCTCGTTCATCGACGCCATCTACGTCACCATGTACCCGGTTCTCGCCGTTGGTCTGCTGCTTCTCGCCCGGGCGCGGATGCCCGGTGGCGACCGGGCGAGCCTCATCGACGCGCTGACGGTCACGCTCGGTGTGGGCCTTCTCTCATGGATCTTCCTGATCGGCCCGAACGTCCGCGCTCCTGGAGGCACGCTCGTACGGCTGACCGCCGCGGCATACCCGCTCGGAGATGTTCTTCTCTTGGCAATGCTGGCTCACCTGTGGAGCTCTGGCGGCCTTCGCAACACTGCAGGACGGTTACTTGCAATCGGCGTAGTCGGCACGCTCGTTTCCGACTCGCTCTATGGGCTGGCCAATCTTCACCCGAGCTGGAATTGGAGCGACGGCAACCCGGTCGACCTCGGTTGGATTGTCTTCTATGCGTGCTGGGGAGCGGCCGCGTTGCACCCGTCCATGGCTGCGCTGGGCGAGCCAAGACCAGTCAGCACGCCAACGACGAGTCGCTCCCGGCTCGTGCTGCTTGCCACGGCGTCGCTCATCGCGCCGGCGGTCCTGCTCGTCGAGGCGGCACTCGGTAAACCAGTCGACGCCGAGGTGATAGCGGTAGTGGCCGGCACCATGTTCCTTCTCGTGCTCATGCGCATGGCAGGTCTCGTACAGGCGCACCAACAGGCCATGAGGCGTGAGAGCGTGCTACGCCAGGCAGCCGACGAGTTGGTTGCCGCATCCGGCCGCGAAGGCACCTACCGGGCCATAGCCACCGCCGTCAGCGAACTCGTCGCCGGCCACGACGACGTCTTGGGTGTGACGTTCGCGGTGACGAGTCCGGCGGACGGCCTCGCGATCGTGGCGCAGTCAGGCGACACCGGGGACAAGCTGCTCAACCTGATGGCCTCGCGAGCCGACCTGCGAACGTCGCTGAACAGCGGGGAGACGGCGCGTTGTGCCCTCGAGGCTTCGCCGTCGCCCGGTGATCCGCGGGATGGACAAGCGCCGGAGGAGCTTCTCGTTTGCCCGCTGGTCGCCAAAGAGGGGCTGCGCGGCCTGATAGCGGTCTGCAGCATCAAGGCGCTGTCCGAAGAGGTGACGAACACGATCGAGACGCTCGCCGCTCAGGCGCAGCTGGCACTTGACCGTGAGACGCTCACGGAGACATTCCACGCCCGCCAGAGCGAGGCCCGATTCCAGACACTTGTCCAGAACGCCTCGGACGTCATCCTCGTCGCGCGCCCCGATGCCACCATCACCTATCAAACCCCCTCAGCCACAAGAACCCTCGGTTACGAGCCGGGCTCGCTCGAGGGCAAACGGATCACGGCGCTCCTGCATCCAGAAGACGTCGAGCAGGCGCTGGCCGTGTACACCGGAGTGGCGTTCCGGGCGGGTTTGTCCGTAACGACCGAGTGGCGCGTCCGGCACCACGATGGTTCCTGGCGGTACGTCGAGGTGGTAGCGAACAATCTGCTGGGCGATCCCACCGTCTCGGGCATTGTCCTCACGATGCGTGACGTGAGCGAGCGCAAGGCCCTCGAAGACGAGCTCAAACACCAGGCGTTCCACGACGCGCTGAGCGGGCTTGCCAATCGTGCCTTGTTCCTCGACCGGCTTGAACACGCGCTGGCGCGGGCAGCCCGCTCCCAGTCCCTGTTGGCCGTTCTGTTCTTGGACCTCGACGACTTCAAGCTCGTCAACGACAGCTTCGGGCACGCAGCGGGCGACGGCCTTTTGGTCACGGTGGCCGGACGCCTCGCCAAGTCGCTTCGAGCCGGCGACACGGCGGCCCGTTTCGGCGGCGACGAGTTCGCTGTGCTGCTCGAGGAGATCTCCGGCTTGGAGGAAGCCAGTCAAGTGGCAGAACGCATAATCGCCGAGCTGCGCGCCCCCTGGGCTGTCGGTGATCACGAGGTGCAGGTACATGCCAGCATCGGCATAGCGATCGGCTCGGCCGGGGCCGAAGGCCCGGCCGAGCTGCGTCAGGCGGCCGACGTCGCCATGTACTCCGCCAAGTCTCGCGGCAAGGGTCGTTACGAGGTCTACCAACCCGAGCTACAACAGGCGGTGGTGCAAAGACTGGAGCGAACCGCGGACCTGCAGCGTGCCGTCGACGGACACGAGTTCGTGGTTCACTACCAGCCGATCGTCAGCCTCGTCGGCCCGGCGACCATCACGGGAGTCGAGGCGTTGGTCCGTTGGCGTCACCCACAACGGGGACTCTTGCTGCCGAAGGAGTTCATCCCTCTTGCCGAGGAGACAGGTCTCATCATCCCCCTCGGACGATGGGTGCTCCAAGAAGCGTGTCAACAGGCGCGGAAGTGGCAGCTGAATTACAAGCTCGCCGACACGTTTCGCGTCAGCGTGAACATATCGGCCCGGCACTTCGCGAACGACGGTCTCGTCGAAGACGTTGCGAATGCCCTCAAGACAGCAGGCCTCGATCCGGGACGCCTCGTGTTGGAGATCACCGAGAGCGTGCTAGTTCAGGACGCTGACTCCGTGATTGCGCGGATGCTGGAGCTGAAACTGCTCGGCGTGGCGTTCGCCATTGACGATTTCGGGACGGGCTATTCATCGCTCAGCTACCTGAAGCGCTTCCCCATCGACATCTTGAAGGTGGACAAGTCCTTCGTCGACGACGTGGGCGACTCACCGGAAGGCGCCGTGCTCGCGGAGGCAATCGTTCAACTCGGAAACACCTTGCACCTGCAGACCGTCGGCGAGGGCATCGAACAGGCACAGCAGGTGACAGGTCTTCGCACCCTCGGGTGCCAGTTCGGGCAGGGCTTCTACTTCGCGAGGCCGCTGCGCGTAGAACAAATCGACGAGCTGTTGTCCCGGCTCCCCGCGGACGATCAACCCGTGGAGGGGACACAGCGGAGAGAGGAGTCCTTGCGATGAAGGGGTCGATTTCGACCTTGGATGTGGCCGTCGGCAATGGCCGCGGTGTCCACGCTCAGTCGGAAGTCGTCCGACGGGACACGCGCTGGGCCGACCTCGAGCGCCTGCGAGCGTCGCACCCGATGATGGACGCCGTGATAGACGAGGTGAAAGGCCGGAAGATCCGTATCGGCGATCACTGGCTCTGCGACTTTGCGTCTTGCAATTACTTGGGTTTCGACCTTCACCCGGAGATCATCCGGTCGGTGGAGAGCGAGCTGTGGCGATGGGGCACGCATCCGAGCTGGTCCCGCCTGCTCGGCAATCCTCGTCTTTACGTCGAGATCGAGGAGCAGCTCACCGCCCTGCTCGGGGCACCTGACTCACTGGTGCTGCCGACGATCACGATCATCCACTCCTCTGTCATCCCGGTGCTCGCCGGTCAGGGGACGGTGCTGGTCGACTCGCAGGCGCACAAGACCATCTACGAGGGTGCCGCCATCGCTCGGGGGGCCGGCGCGACCCTGCATCGCGTCCGAACGAACGACTACGAGCACCTGGAGGAGATCCTGCGTTCGTTGCCGACCGGCGGAACACGCCTGTTCTGCATCGACGGGGTGAACAGCATGACAGGCAACGTGCCGGACCTGCCGGCGTACGCGCGAATCTGCCGTGAGTACGACACGCTCCTTTATGTCGACGACGCCCACGGTTTCGGGGTGATCGGGGAATCGCCCACCCAGGCTGTGCCCTACGGACGGCGCGGCAACAGCATTGTCCGGTATTTCGCTGAGACCTACGACAACATCGTGCTGGTGGCCGGATTTTCCAAGTCCTACTCGTCGCTGCTCGCCTTCTTGGCCCTGCCGACCTCGATGAAGAACAACTTGAAGGTTGCGGCCGCGCCGTACCTCTATTCAGGACCGTCGCCGACGGCGTCGCTCGCCACCGTCCTCGCCGGGTTCCGCGTCAACGAGGCCGAGGGCGACGACCTTCGCGCGGCTCTTTGCCGGAAGACTGCCAGCGTACTGGAGCGGATCGGGCAGCTTGGTCTGCGCACCTTGAACACCTCCGGTTTCCCTGTGATCGAACTTCCTCTCGGTGACAGTGATGACATCGACGCCGTGGGAAGGTTCCTCTTCGACCGCGGCATCTACGTGACCTTGGCGGCCTACCCCCTCGTGCCCAAGTCGCAGGTCGGTTTCCGGGTGCAGGTGACAGCGGCCAACGGCGACGACGAGATCGAGCAGCTCAACGATGTTCTCGGGGAAGTAGCGGCACGTTTCGACATGCAGCAGGCACCAAGCCCACTTTGAGCAGGGTGCGGCGATGGCGATGCCCAGATGAGCACTGCGCGAGCCGGCCGGGTGGCGATACTCGCCCCGCTACGCCATCGTGACTTCCGCCTTTTGTGGACAGGTTTGGCCGTCTCCCTCCTCGGCGACGGCATCTTCCTCGTTGCGGTCGCCTGGGAGGCCTACAGGATAGAGGACCGGCCCTCGGCCCTCGCCGGCGTCGGTCTCGCGGCTTCGATCCCCCAAGTTGTCCTCCTTCTGTTCGGCGGGGCGGTTTCGGACCGTCTTCCGCGAAAGGCGGTGCTCGTCACCGCCGACGCCGCCCGGGCCGTGGCCGTGGGCAGCCTCGCCGTGATCTCGTCCTGGGGGCACCTGAGACTGTGGGAGCTGTGGGCCGTGGCGTTCGTGATCGGCGCTGCAACGGCCTTCGCCGCTCCGGCGTTCGATTCCATCGTCCCCGCCCTCGTGCCCAAACCAGAGCTGATGGAGGCCAACGGACTCGACCAGTTCATGCGGCCTGCCTCCCTCCAGCTGCTCGGTCCGGCCCTCGGCGGAGTGCTTCTCGCCGCGGTCGGCGCCGCCGGCGCGTTCGGTGCCGATGCCCTCTCCTTCGTGTTCTCGGGGCTCTGTGTGGCAAGGCTCTCCTCCGTCGCATCGGTCAGAGCGTCGGGCGAGGTCGGGTCACTTTGGGTCGAGATAGGGGAGGGTTTGCGCTATGTCCAAAGCCAGGTGTGGCTGTGGGGGACCTTTGTGGCCGCCACCTTCACATACCTGTTGTTCCTGGGGCCGACGTATGTGTTGGTTCCCTACCTCGTCAAGAACCGACTGCATGGCAGCGCCGCCACACTCGGGATCGTGCTCGGCCTCGGAGGTCTCGGCGCGCTGTCCGCGGCCGTCGTCACCGCACAGGTAGGTGACCGGGGCCGTCGGCCGATCACGTTTCTGTACGCGGCGTGGACGGCGGCGACGCTGTTGGTGGCCGGTTACGGGCTGGTCACCCTCCAGTGGCAGCTGGCGGCGCTCGTGTTCCTGGTGGGAGCGCTCGAAGCCGCCGGTACCGTCGTGTGGGCGACGCTCAAACAGCAGCTCGTGCCGGGCCAGCTGCTGGGCCGGGTTTCGAGCATCGACTGGTTCGTGTCGACGGCCCTCATGCCGCTGTCGTACGTGTTGACTCCCATCGTCGTGCGCTTCGTCGGTGTGAGCGCGACCTTTGAGTTGGCGGGCACGCTCGGCGCGGTGGTGACCTTTGGCTTCCTCTTCCTACCGGGTATGCGCACCAACGACCGGCCGAGAGCACAACCGGAAGTCGTCAGGCGGTGACCCGCCCGGGAGGACCGGCACCTGTGAGGTGCTGTCGCTGGTGACGGCCGGGCGCTCGTCAAGGCCTCCTAGGCGTTCCTCCCGGAAGCGCGGGCCACGGCCTTCTTGGGACGAGACCGGGTCTCCGGCCGCGCCAGCCGTCACGAGCTCGACGACGTCCTTGATCCCGATGTGCGACTTGGTGTTCCGGCTCACCGCGGATAGGGGGCGCAGGTCCGGGGCGGCACGCGACCGGGGCCGGTCAAGGCGTCAAAGAGGGTGTCCCGTCGTGCCCATGCCCATGCCAGGTGCACAGGGTCACCCGGACAGACGAGCTCCGGGCGTGAGCTTCTGGTCGACCTGCAGTCCTGCCGGCAGGGGGCACGGCGTCGGCATGGCCGACTTCACTCGAGAGAGAGGCGCCGTCGCGTTGTGCCGGGGATTGGACCGAACCGGCGCCCTTTTCTAAAGGTCAGGCCTCCATGAAGATGCACTCGCCCGGGCACTCATCGGCCGCTTCGGCGACTGCCTTTTCGAATTCAGGGCTCACGGTCACCATCTGCGAGTTTCCGCCGGGGTGGTTGAAGATGGTGTCGCCCTCTTTGACATACGACAGACCATCGTCGAGGAAAGCGAAAACCTCCGGGCAGAGCTCCTCGCAGAGACCGTCCCCGGTGCAGAGCTCCTGGTCGATCCACACTTTCATCGCTTTTGCTCCTCGTCTCAGCGGGTCCTCAGCAGATCCCGGTCGGCATTCCCCTTCTCATCACTTCGGGCGGACTCCCCCAAGTCAGAGGGCGATCCCGAACACCACCCGGACGTGAACTCCGTGCTCAGCCGGAACCGGAAAGGGGCACCAGCGCCATCCGGCTCAGCGTCGGTCTGATCGACGACGAGCATGCCCAGGACCACCACGCTCCATCGCCTATCGGCGAGGTCATCGAGGCAGCCTGCCTCGAGGGCAACCACCTGGTGATGGTGGACCGTGACTTGAGGCCCGACCAAGGAACGGAGCACCACGTCGCCGTCGCTCATCTCGATTGCCACGGGGACGACCGATGGCATGGCGTTGGCTGTAAGGGCGAGACGTCCGCAGGTGGCCGTCTTGAGCAGATCTAAGCACTCGTCCCGGCCCATCGGTTGCCAGGGCGTGGCTGGTACCCCCGTCATGTAACCATTGTTGGTTGCCAGGAAGGGGGGCGGATAGGGGACTTCGACCCAAATTCGGCTGCCCCAGTCCTCTAACGGGACCAGCCCGGAGGCGCTTGCGGCTGTACCGCTCGAAACACTCTCGGGCTCACGGGCCGTGTGCGAGGACTGAAGGACCGGCGCCGAGCTGCGATGAAGGGCGGTACCGTGCCCTCCCATCGAGGGGCCTCCTCCGAGGCACTCCTTAGGGGGGAGCAGGAGGAACGGTCAACGCCCAAGTGTCACCCGTAGGGTTCGACCGACGTAGCCGAGCACTCCTGAGGACATGGCTCACCCTCTCACGAACCAACACCTTGAGCTTGGGCCTTGTGAACGGTATGGCGTCGGCGTACCGTCGGCTCCAGCGGACGACCACACAGAAGTGACTGAGACAGGGGGGCAAAGATGAGACTGCGGAAGATTCTGCGTGGCCGAGGTGGACTGGTCGCGTGTTTGGGGCTGGCCTTCGTACTCGGGGCTGCAACCGTCGGAGCTGTTCAAACCGCTGGGGCCAGCGGCGGTATCGGGACCACCTATCACGCCTGCCTCTTGCGTGGGGACTTGTCGAAGCTGGGGACCGCGACACCGAAGTGTCCAACCGGATCAACGGTGATCTCCTGGAGCTCGATTGGCGCTGAGGGCGTCCGGGAGCCGAAAGCGCCCGGAGGACGGGCTAGCTCCCCGGACAGCTGTTTGGCCACTCCGTATCCCGGAATTGACCTTGCAGACTGCAGTTTCATCGGCGCCAACATGACTGGCGACAACCTGACCGGCGCCGACCTTGCCGGCGCCAACCTGCTTGCTGTCGACATCGCTCGCGCCAACCTGACCGGTGCCAACCTCATAGGCGCCCGTCTGACCGATGACAAGACGCTCGCCAACCTGACCGGTGCCAACCTGACCGGTGCCAACCTGACCGGCACCGCCCTGACTGGCGCCAACTTGACCGGAACGGTGCTGACCGATGCCTATCTCGACGCTGTGGCCTCGGGAGGCATCACCGGAACGCCGCTCGCGCTTCCCTCGGGCTGGAGACTCGTCAAGGGTTACCTGATAGGTCCCGGAGCCAATCTGACGGTAGCCAACCTGACTGGAGCCACCCTGACCAATGCCACCCTGACCGGCGCCAACCTGACGGGAGCCAACCTGACCAATGCCACCCTGACCGGCGCCAACCTCAATGACGCCTACCTGATCGGCGTCAGGCTGTCCTTCGTCGACCTCTCCTCCGTCGCCCTGACGGGCGTCAACCTGACCGGCGCCAACCTGAAAGGGGCCAACTTAAGCGGGGTCAACCTGACCGGCGCCGACCTCAGCGGCGCCGACCTCAGCGGCGCCGACCTCAGCGGTGCCAGGTTGACCGGCGCACTTCTTTATGACGCCGTGCTGATCAACGCCAATCTGACCAACGCCAAATTGACCGATACCAAACTGACCTACGCCAATCTGACCAACGCCAAACTGACCAACGCCACGTGGTCGAACGCAACTTGTCCGGATGGCACCAACAGCAACCGCGACGGGGACACTTGCCTCGACAACCTCGGGTGATTCACGCTGCAGGCAGTTGTCGTGGCCGGGGGGTCAAACGGCAGACCGGCACGAACCGAGATCGGGAAAAGGCGCATGTCCCATGGTTGCTTTAGAAGGCCGGTGGACTTTTCACGCGATGATCCCGTTATGGGAAGCGACCGTCCGGGAGACGGCCGCCTGTGGGACCCGGCCGCCGCGGGACAGGGGCTGTCGCCAGATCCCGCTGATCTAGTGGAAAGAGACGGCACCTGAGCCGAGGATCGAGGAGTACTGACTGATCGGCTGGGCGCTCAGGTTGCACTGGCCCTTGTTCTCACCGCTGGAGGAGAGCGGACTCAAGAAGGCGTAGGTTTCGGTGATGCTCAGCGCGCCGGTGATCCCCTTGTAGGCACCGGTGCCGTTGATCGCCGTCACGGGACCGGTTACGGAGTCCAGTGCCGAGCAGGTCGCCTTGTAGAAGGTCGGCCGTGAGCTGTTCGCCTTCGCGTTGAGCGCCGTGGCGTTGAACTCGAAGCTGCCCTTGTGCAGCGTGACCTTGATGTAGTTACCATCCGGGTCGGTCTTGCCGTTCTTGTCGACCATGAGGGTTGTGCCGTAGTCACCAATCGCGCCGGTGACAAGAATCGGCGCAGCAGCGCCGTTATTGGGCGTCACAAAGATCTTGACGGGGCCTCCGGCAGGGGTACCCGACGTTGCAGCAGGATGTAGCGGTCCGTTCGTTGCCAGAGCAACGCCCGCCGACGCACCGATCAGAGCCGCAACCACGACAGGCGCGAAAACAACCTTAAAACGCACGGCTTCCTCCTTTTGGACCTTGTCTTCCAGCAGCGTACTGGCGCGTTGGCGCCGTCGCCGATGAGTCGGCGTGCTTGACGGTCTTCGGCCGGCTTCGGCTGCGACCAGTAGCTCGGCCAGCCGTCGGCGGCATCGAGGTCTAGCGCGGGCGGCGCTGCTCATCGTTAGGCCGGCTCAGCCGCGGTGAGACTCGCGCCCTCATAGGGGTTTCAGGTGGTGTTGGGTGTCCCCGCAGGAGTGCTAATCGGACTGGCTCTCCTGAGATCAGGCGTTTTCGTCGTACCAGGGGTCTGTGATTCTCCGATTGCGCTCTGGACTGGAGGCATCCCATTCCGGTCCGACGTGCTGGGGTGCTTGACCGGGATGACGGCGCTCGTTCCAAAGCCAGTGATACTCCGGGTCGTGAGGTCGATCGAGAGAGTCGAGCAGGGCCTGGAAACGTCTGATCGCGGGTTTTTGCGGAAGGTCGTGTGCTGCCACGTCGCGGGACGTTACCGGGCGCGATTCGGGCGAGAAGCGCGGCGCCGTAGCTTGCCGGTTCGAAGGAGCACGGGCAGCGCCCTGAAGTGGGCAAATCTCCGAACTACGTTCCCGTCCCCTGCCACCGGGAGTGAGGACACGCGGACTCTGAGCGACCCTGGCACAGCACTTGACGGCTCGAACCACGTGCGACCCGGCATGGTGCGCACCTCCGGCCGCAGTGCGGACCCGTTGTTCCACAGGACCGTGCACGATCTCAAAGGTCAGGGATCAGGTTCCCACGCCGAGATCGACAGAGGCGCACGACCCCCGGGTCGCCTCGCGAGGCAAGCCCAGGGGCGTGCGCCCCGCAACCCTCTTGCGATTCACCAGGAGACACCTGTCGACGGACCAAGTGGACGGCGTGCAAGTCGTCCACCGTCCATCAAGGCGGGTTACCGCAGGGCGAGTAGACGTCAACAGATAGGCGTGGTGTGGACCGCCTCGCCGGGAAGGTACCCGTCGTCGAGGAGCCTCAGCTCGCTCGAGCGACGATTCGGTCCATCTCCGAGGCTGAAAAGGCCCGCATGGTGTTGGAACGGATGTTTCCCGCCGCCGCCACCTTGAGCAACGCCGCCACGGCGGCCTCCTCATCTGGGTAGTCAGCGATTGTGACGAGGTCGTACTCGCCAATCGTCCAGACCAGCTCGCGTACTTTGCCACCGCTCGCCTCTACGAGCTTCGTGAAGTCTTTGGCACGCTCCGTGCTCTGACGGAAGTTCTTGATCCCCTCATCGGTCCAGTTGAGCAGGGTCACATAGCTAGGCATTCCGCTTCCCCCTTTGGTCTGTCCCGTTCGGGACAGAATCACGCGGATGATACGCGTACCTCGGGCTTCGCGCCGCGTCTGAGTGTGAAGCCGAAGCTGGATAGCAGCGGCACGACCCGGGTCGCCTTGCGGGGCAAGCCAGGGAGGCCACGCACTCCGTCATCTCGGTGGGAACCTGCGGGAGACGCTCGTTGATGGCAGACCCAGGCGAAGGATCAGGGACCCTCAGCGCCGGCATCAGGGCGCCGGAGGCACAGCCAGTTATCCGCATCTGCCGACGAACGGCCGCACCGCTACGGTTCGGGTGGCGGCGTCGTTTTGCGGAGCCGTGATTCAGAAAGGTGGCCCGGGTTTGCCTCGCGCCCCGGGCCACTTTCTTCTCTTCCGGGACGGACTCACCCTTCGCCCCGACCTCTTGCCTTGCCGCTAGGAGGTCTCGCAAGGCCTATGCCCCTGTCCCGGACCCCCCAATCCGGTACCTCTGCCGTGTGGCGGGTGCACTGACCCTTCCTCCTGGGCGACCCAACACGAACGCGCAGGGCCTTATTCCTGTTTCGATGGAAAAGTGACCTCCTCGGCCCGATCCGCCGGTACGGTAATGGATACGCGACTCTCTGCTTTCCTCGCAAGGCGAACGGGGTCGTGCAGATTGCCGCCCCCCGGCAATCCGGCGCCGCTGCCTCAAGGGGTTGCGGCGCTGTCCGCGCGACAGGCGTGCTCTCGAGCATTCGTAAGGGCAGCTAAGACTCGGGGCTGAAGGCTTCGACCATCGTCCGGCGCTGGTGCGGCGCCTGATGGGCCACCAACATCGCGACGATCACGAGATACCTGCATCTTTCAGACGCCGACCCTCTCGCCGCAGTCGACCGGGCGTTCCCAGAAAGTTGAGAGGTTGCGGCCATCAGCCCGTTGTTTTCATTCACAAGTCGCGAGGACGCTGAGAGTAGTAGACCGATGGGTAACCTGAGGCTGTTCTCGGGCCAGGAGGTGTCGGGAATGCGGTCAGGTAAATCTCGGCTCGGGCCGGAGCGCTTGTCTCGCTATGAGCGTCCTTGTCCGAGGTGGACGGTGCCCGTGCTCGCAGTGCTTCCCACACTGGTCCTGATGACGCCCTTGGCAGTCAGTGCAGGTATGGCCAGGGCTGCGACGCCCACGGCAACGGTCCTCGCTTCAAGTGTGGCGAAGGACAGGCATTTCGTGGGCACTCTGACGGTGACTGAGCATCTGGTGTGGGACTTCTCGTCAAGCTCGGTGGCCGAGCACGGCCAGCGCAACATCACAGGACACGTCAAGTTGGACCTCGTAGTCTCGGGTTCCCAAGTGGTGAGCTTCAAGGCCACTGAAGTAACCGTCAACGGCTCGATGCATCTCATCGAGCAAATCCATCCCTCCCACTGCGACATCACCACTACGCACAAGCTCGACACAACGGGGGCGTTCTCGGCCAGCGGCTCGCTGGGCGAACTTGCTCTCAGCTGGCCGATGGTGGACCATCAGGTCGACGTCGGGCCCTGTCCGGGCGAGCCCCAGGGCACCAACGACTTCCATGTTCGCTGGGGCACGGGAGGCCCAGGTGGACTTGCCACTGGTCACTGCCTGACGCACGATGCCGGCACGAACGGGATCGTCGTCTACGACTCCACCTACAAGCCGCCTTTCGGGACCGAAGGCGTCGGCTCCGCCACGACCGCCACGTGCAAAGGCGAGCTAAAGACGACCGCGTGAACGCTGTTCAAAGATAAGAGCGCGCGCTGGTCGAAAACGGGGAGTACCACCGTCCAGGCGCGACGAGTACGTTGATGAACTTCAGGCCGGGTCGGTCAGAGAGTCTCAGACGCCGCCTACTACGGACCAGCACTGTGGAGAGGATTGTGCCGCAGTCACGAAGCTTCAAGCGGTACGCCGCTAGGTAAGGTCCCGCGTGAGCAGCGGCTTGGCGTCGTGGGCCGTACTAACAGGTGTCGCTCAGCAGGGGTCCCGTTGGCTTCGTAGCGACACATTTCAGCAGATGGAGGACCGAGAGCGAGGACTCGGCGCGGGTGTCGCCACCGTCGGAACGTCTTCGATCAGTGGCGAGGCCGAGAGACGAGGGGGATGCGCTGTGGCGCTGCCCCGCGCGAAACGAACCGCCGCGGTGACCTGACACCCAGGGCGACCACGGTTCCGCTAGGACAAGTACGCCGACAACGGCAGGATGCACTCCGCTTGACGCCGTGCTTGGCGCCGTTCGCCGTTGACGCGCCGATCAACGATGCAGCTGATGCGGCGTTCAACATTGAAAAGACAGTAACGCTCGCTCGTCGGGTTGGAACGGCGGACTATTTCTGTATTGGTGTCGGACCTCATGTGAGGCCTTTCTCCGGCAACGGTGCCGGATGGGATTAGTGGCATCGGAGTTTCTGCGTTCTCTTCGGCACGGACAATGCCGAGGCGTGGCCATTTCGGCGGGACAGACGGAGTCCGGAATGATGAGGGCACCTTGACGACGCGGACCAAGTGCCAGCGGCGAGCGTCGGCCTCGGCCTGTTTGTGGTTGAACCCCCCGAAAACGGTGTAGCCGAAGTAGTGGCCGTACGGACTTTCGAGCCAGTCCGAGAATTGCTTGTAGGTCATCTCCTGCTCGTTCGCCAGGTCGACGGCGAGCACGTCAGCCCAGTTCCTGAATCGGCGGTCGTACCGATGCTGATGACGTTCCCCGAGGTACCCCAGGGCTTTGCAGGCGGGGTCCTCATACTTCCTCATCATGTCCTCGACGGTGAGCTTGCGCGCTTTCAGGTCTTCGGTCACTTGCCCTGCCTGACTTCCGAGTTGCTCGGCGTCGGCGACGGTCGGGCCTCGATGAATCTATGGCAACCATACTCCAGTTATATGAAACTAGCAATGAACATCTAATGACACTGTTAAGCGGACGGCCGATGGGTGCGTGGAGCTTTCTCACCAACCACGCTCGGGTGCTTGTCTGCATCGCGAGCGTCACGAGGAAGCTCTGCCGAGCGGCACGGCTCAGCAACAACGCCCGTGCTGGCAGTCGTGGCCCAGCCGAATGACCCGTGGCGAAATTGACAGTGGTGCGCGACCCCGGTCGCCTGGCGAGGAGCGGTGGCGCCGTGCACCATTCTTAAGTCTGGGCCCGGAAGGCACGCAACGGAGGGATGGTGCGGCCGGGACGTCCCTCCCCGCTCCACGCTCGGGCGCGCCCAGGCACTACAGCCCTTCTGATAGCGGGTGCATGGGTGCACGACCCCCGGTCACCTTGCGAGTCAAGCCAAGGGGCCATGCACCCCGGCATGCCGTTAGAGACCTCCGGGAGATGCTTGTCGATGGAATCCGGTCAGACGAGCTGTCGTCCACCTGGTCCAGCAAACCGCAGACTTTTCACAAGCACCGCTGAGCCTCAGCCGCTCGGGAAGCCACCCGTCTGCGGTCCTGTCACGTTCCTACCGTCGGGAGGGGTCTGACGCTTCACAGTCACTAGAGCAAAGGCAGCCGTGGGGGCCGATTAGCGGTATCTCGGATACCAACACTGCCCAGAACGGAACGGCATTGACGGTCAGGCCGTCCAATCCGACAACCCATCACATGGGAATGATCCCTCGAGCAAACTGATCACCGGATGAGTGCCCGTGCGCACCAGAGGAGCTGAAACCTGACTGCAATCAGCTTCTAAGGCTCGTCACAGATCTCTGTCCTAGCTTGACGGTGCGCCTCCACGGCCAGGTCTGCTTCGAGCCAGATGTTGTCCTCCTGTCATCGGGCGGGTTAGTCGACCTGGCTTGGCGGGCGCGCCAAAAGGAGGGGAGAGCGTTGTCAGTTCTTATCTGTGGCAGCCAAGCCAGCCCCCCGGGCTCGACGCGGGACGCTAACGCGGCGAGTCCGCGACATAACGAAGTCGAGGTCCTTGCGCGGCCCGCAGTTGGAACATTTGAGAGTTGTGAGTGGAGTGCTCGCACAAGACGGCCAGCGAATGCGTTGTGCCGAAGTATGGGTCCTGGATTTTTCTTTCCTGCAAACAGCGCCGCGTTCGCAATCTCGGAGAGTGTCTGCGGGGGGTGTCCCGTCGCAGCGGAATGTCTCGCTACCGCACTTGAGGACCCCTCACTTCACGGAATCTGGGGCGGCACCTCCGCTAAGGAGCGTCAGTACCTACGAAATGAGGAAGGACTGGGCTGGGGATGAACCCACACGGTCGAGAAACGACGCCACCCGTTGGCGAGCTGACCGGGACAGGCCGGTGTAGCTAGTCTGACTGTGTCGCTCGGCTTGACAAGCCTCCTAGTTTCAAAGCAAGACAAGTCGGCCGATTCGGATCCCTGTCACTCAAGGTTCAGAACGGGCGGCGAATGTCGACGGCCCCCGGCTTCTCTCGTGGCAACGAGGAGCCTCGGATCATGAGGTGCCATGGCAGCGACATCGACGATTAGTGGCGCTCGGCGACCAAGCTGTCTTGCAATGATTTCGGTTGTAGCGATTGCCTTTGCGATCGGGTTCGGCACCAGTTCGTTAGTCTGCGCAGGCGATGCCGGTGCCACGCAGCGGCTCGCTACCGCAGCGGTGGGCCAGTTCGCCACGAGCACTTCGCCCACCGCCTCAAAGCCGAACTCAACGAAACCCGCCGTGACGCATGACCTCTCCTACGACCTCGCCGAGGCCAACGGCAAGGTCGTCACAGTTGGCAAAGCCGCCTACTACGGCTCTGCGTTCAACAAGCACCTCGTCGCTCCGGTCGTCGCCCTCATCCCCACCCCGGATCACAAGGGTTACTGGCTGATCGGCGCCGACGCCGCCGTGTTCCCGTTCGGCGACGCTCGCAACGAAGGTGGCGCCGGGGGCAAGCCGCGGCGGGACCCAGTCGTGGCCGCCGCCGCGACGCCCGACGGTCGCGGCTACTGGCTCGTCACTTCGCGCGGCCAGGTAATCGCCTTCGGTGACGCCGAGAGCTACGGCTCGATCTCCAAACCGATCCGGGCGCACGTTGTCGCGATAGTGGCCACCGACGACGGCAAGGGATACTGGATCGCCTGCAGCACCGGCGGCGTCTTCAACTTCGGCGATGCCAGGTCTTACGGCTCGGCAAAAGCCGGTACCCCCGGTCTCCCGATCGTCGCCGCTGCGGCGACGCCCAACAGCGGCGGCTACTGGCTCGTCGACTCAAACGGCAAGGTGTTCAGCTTCGGCAACGCTCTGCACCTGACGACCTTCTCGCCGGTTAGAGCCACGTCGCCCGTCGTAGGAATCGCCGTCACCCCCGGCGGAACAGGAGCCTGGATGGCGGAGCGGAACGGCACTGTCCTCAACTTCGGCACCGCGGCTGCCCACGGCCCGATCACCGGCTTGCTCGACACCTCACATGTCACGTCCATCGCGGCAATATGGGTGCCACCTCCGAGCACTCTCGCCTACGACCTCGCCGAAACCGACGGCAAGGTGGAAGCAATCGGTGGAGCCGCCTTATACGGCTCCAGGTTCGGCAAGCACCTGGTAGCACCCATCGTTTCCATCGTCCCCACCCCTGATCGCAAGGGTTACTGGTTGATCGGCGCCGACGCCAGCGTCTATCCGTTCGGGAACGCCCGCAACGAGGGCAGTGCCGGCGGCAAGCTGCGCCGGGACCCGGTCGTAGGCGCAGCGGCGACGCCCGACGGTCGCGGGTACTGGCTCGTCACCTCGTCGGGCCAAGTGTTGGCCTTCGGTGACGCCAAGAACTATGGCTCGATCACGAAGCCGGTGAGGGCTCACGCCGTCGCCATAGTGGCCACCGCCGACGGCAAAGGATATTGGATCGCCTTCAACACCGGAGGTGTCTTCAACTTCGGTGACGCCCTCTTCTACGGTTCGGCAAAGGCCGGCACCCCCGGTCTGCCCATCGTCGCCATGGCCGCGCCACCCGACGGTGGCGGCTACTGGCTCGCCGACGCGAACGGGAGCGTCTTCCGCTTCGGCGACGCGCTGCACCTGGCACAGCGCGAGAAAGCCAGGTCGCGCGTCGTGGGTTTCGTCGTCACTCCCGACGGGAGGGGAGCCTGGATGGCCGAGCGGGACGGCACCGTCCTAAGCCTCGGCACGGCGACCGACCAGGGCTCGCTCACAGTCGTCCCAACCACATCATTCGTCGTCTCCATCGCCGCGGTGCTGATGCCGGCGCCTAAGGCGCTCGCCTACGACCTCGCCGAGGCCAACGGCAGGGTTGTGGCAGTCGGGAGGGCCGCCTACTACGGCTCTGCCTTCGGCAAGCACCTGGTCGCGCCCATCATCGACCTGTTGTCCACTCCTGATCGCAAGGGCTACTGGTTGATCGGTGCCGACGGGCGCGTTTACCCGTTCGGGGATGCGGAGTACGAGGGCGGTGCGGGGGGCGAGCTGCGGCGGGACCCGGTCATGGCCGCCGCGACGACGCCGGACGGCGCCGGGTACTGGCTGGTCACCGTTACCGGCGGGGTCATGGCCTTCGGCGACGCCAGGAACTACGGCTCGATCAGATCACCGATCACGGGCCATGTCGTCGCGATCGCGGCCACAACAGACGGCAGGGGTTATTGGATCGCCTTCAGGACCGGGCGGGTCTTCAACTTCGGCGACGCCAGGAACTACGGCTCGGCGAGGCCGGGCAACGTCCGACAGCTGATAGTCGCCATGGCGGAGATGCCCGACGGGGGCGGCTACTGGCTCGCGGAGGCAAACGGGAACGTGCTCCGCTTTGGCGACGCGGTACACCTGGCGACTTCTTATCCGGCGAGAGTCACGTCGCCCGTCGTGGGTCTCGCCGTCACCCCCGACGGCTCAGGCGACTGGATGGCCGAACAGAACGGCACCGTCTTGAGCTTCGGCACCGCCACCGCCCACGGCGCGCTCAAGGGCCGAGCGGCAAGCTCGCCGGTTACCTCCATCGCCGCCATGCCGGTCGCGCCTCCCCCGTCGCTCCAGTACCCGAACGGCAGCTTCGGCTACGACATCAACTGGCCCCAATGCGCCGCCTCAGGGTCTTCTCAGACAGTGCCTCTCCCCGGACCGCCCTCATACCCGTCGGGGACCATCGACTACACCGTCGCCGTCGTTGGCGTCGATGGATGGGCTGTCGGCAGGTACAACGCGTGCCTGCAGGCCGAGGTCAGATGGGCGGCAAAGGCCCGGGGAACCGGCGGCGCACCCTACGACCTCTACATGTTCCTCAACTCGCCGTCGTCGTACGACACGATTGACCAACAAGGACCCGCGGGGACCTGCTCTCAGCTCTCCGCTGCTTCTCAGCCGCGCTGTCTCGCATACAACTACGGCTACAACGCGGCTCAAGCCGCCGTTGAGTACGCGAACTCCCAAGGTGCGTCGTCGCCCGTGTGGTGGCTCGACGTCGAGAACGACCTCTGCGGCCAGTACTGGTCGTGTAACCAGGCGTTGAACTCAGCCACGATCCAGGGTGCGATCGACTTCCTCCACGAGCGGAGACTCACGGCGGGGATCTACTCGACCTTGGTGCAGTGGCAGGGGATCACAGGTGGCTACGTGCCGCCTGGCCCGCAGATCCCCATCTGGGTGGCCGGTGCCTACTGGACCTCACCGCCGTACCCGTCCAGCTACGGCTACTACCCCCCGTCGGCGCTCGCACCGTACTGCGGTGCAACGTATGCATTTGCCGGTGGTGACACATGGCTCTTGCAGGAGACACCCGGCCCGAACGACTACCCATTCGACCCGGACTACGCCTGCTGAGGGTTTGCGATCGCCAGTAAGACAGTCTTTGTCGGAAGACAGTCTTGCCGGTGTCGCAAGAAAGACGAGGTCATGACGGGCTATGTCATCGGCTTGGCTTACCTGAAGATGACGAGGACACCGAGGACGACAAGCCGTGACTGACGCACCCGCTCGCCGAGACAACATCCGAAGTGCGAGCCCTTACATTCGGAACCGCTAGCGAAGGCTCTGACACTTGGCTGCACCCGGAATGAGCCGGAGCACTGACCGCCGTGTTCACCCGGCTTGCTCCAAGCATTCTCCAAGGCTTCTCACAGTTTGGCGCTTTAGCTTGAAGACGTGCCCGCCCGGCCGAGTCAGGTCTCACAGACTCCGCGATCGACCGCCCAGTGTCGAAGACGGTCGTTCGGGGGTGCCGACACGGCCCAGCGGGCGCGCTGACCATACGAGGAGTGATGCCATCTCCGATGAAGCGCAAGCCGACCAACCACCTGCGTTCCGTATGGGATGCGGCCATGGCTGGTCCGCGAACGCACGGCGTCGCGCGTCGAGCGCCACCCACGCTCGGTCCGTCTGACATTAACGACCCTAGCGGTCGCGCGGATTGGCATACCCGCGCCGCTTGCCGGGGTATGGGATCCGATCTCCTGTTTCCGACCAGCGGCGACGCACTTACCCATGCGGCGCGTATCTGCGCACGGTGTCCTGTCGTAGAAGAGTGCCGCACCACCGCGCTTGACGACCCGTCGCTTTACGGAACCTGGGTCGACACACCCGTAGGGGTGAGTCTTAGCTTGCGAAGTGACGAAGGACTCGGCTGGGGACGAACCGGCACGGTCCAAGAGACGGCGGAGTCGGGTCTTTCGCGCCCTGCTATACCCCCTGGGGAAGCCGAGGCGTAGGAAGCACAGAGAAGAAGGAGTTCCTGTAAAGCGAGTGGTTGGCATTAACAGGTTGAAGACCTGCCTGCTGGCTGTGGTCTGCGGTGTGGTCCTGCTCGCACTGGCCGTATTCGTTGTGCTCGTAAACGTAGTGGTACCTGTGATCACACTGGCTATCTTTGCCACGATCGTCTTCGTGCTGATCATGTCTGCCCGCTGGAGCTTGGCGGAACAAGAGGAGGCGTTCAGAAAAAGGGTAGGCGGATAGAGCGACCGCTCAGAGGTATGCGCTGTGACGACGAGGAGGTTGTTCACTGGCAGCCATTACGGGCCGTCACAGCGGTACCGGAGCTATTCCGAGCCGATCGGCTGCATTCAAAGGCCGAATGACTCGCGCCGATACTGAGAGAAGGTGCACGCCCACCATAGCCTTGCCCAGAAGGACACGGGGCCGCGCACCTTTCTCACCCGACGGCATTGCCAGGCTGAGCCCGGCGCGTACAACGCCACAACGGCTCAGTGACGCCGGTACTTCCGAGAGGACTCCCTGGGGCGATGTCTGGCAATCAGGCAACCAGCCGTAGCCTGCTCACGTGGGCCAGATCACCGAGCACGTCGATCCTTCGGGGACGAACTGGTGACCCATCGCACCTCGGAGGTCGATCTTGCCGCCCGGCGGATCTCACTGGCGGTCGCAAGGGCGGGGTCGCTCCGATTCCCCACGATCTGGCCGCTGCAGTTCGCGATTACCGGATGATGCGCGGCCACAGCTCCCAGCTTCGTCGTACTTTTCCGCCAACCCGAGGGCAGCCAGAAGTTGCGCGGTCGTTACGCCCTCGGGCGCTTTACGGTCTCGTGCTGGAGGCCGGGACCCGGCGGGCGTGACCGGTCGCGACTTCCCCCACAGGTGGCGTCACGCCTACGCCACGTGCCTCACCCGGGGTGCTGTTTGGCGACAGCAAACTGCTGTGCCACTTGCTATCTGCACTCCTCGCCGTCCCCTCTTCTACGGTCCAACACAGGCAAGATCGCGTCCTCCCCCAGTTCAGCCGCCACTGCTCAATGTCAACTCTGTTCTTTCTGTGAGTCCGCTGTGGATGGGCGTAGTGCGATGCTGGTCATGGGCGACACGCTCAAGGGAGCGACTAGATGTACCGTTTGCGCGATGACCGACCGGGGGGCATCGGCTAAGCCGCTCCTAGACGCGCCGTCGCGCCAGAGCCCTGAGCGGCTGGCGCCAGCACGAGGGTCGCTGAGGGCGCGGTTTTCCGCGCGGTCGCTACAAGCCGGCGTCGTGGTCGTCGTCGTGCTCGTCCTGGCGATGTGCGCCGCCCTTGTGATCACGAATCTGCGCATCTCGGGACGCCCCGACCTCAGCACAAGCGACGTCAACGCGATCGCAGCCCAGAAGGCGAGTTCGGCGATCTCGCAACTGAAATCTCAGCTACCGCCGGACGTGACTGCGTACGACGCCGTACGAGCCGGGCTCGTGCTCATCGTGGCCCAGCACAAGAGCGCTCCGGGCACCGAGGATCTCGGCTCCGGCGTAATCGTCGACGCGAAGGGCGACATCCTTACGGCGCTCCACGTCGTCAGCGGTGCCTCCGCGGTCAATGTCACCTTCGCCGACGGAACTAGGTCGGCGGCATCCATCGAGTCGTCGGACCCCGCCCACGACATTGCCGTGTTGACCGCCGAGCGACTGCCGGCTGTGATCGTGCCGGCTGTGCTCGGCGGCTCCCCGCAGATCGGCGACGAAGCGTTCGCGGTCGGAAATCCACTCGGCCTGGTCGCTTCGTTGTCGGCGGGGGTCATCTCCGGGCTCGACCGGACATTCAAGATTGCGGACGGCCGCACGCTATCGGGGATGATCCAGTTCGACGCGGCTGTCAACCCGGGCAGCTCCGGCGGCCCCTTACTCAACGCGAAAGGTCAGGTGATCGGGATCGTGATAGGTCTCGCCAACGCAGCTGGGGCCGATGAGTTTGCCGGCATCGGATTTGCGATGCCGATCGGCATCGCCGGTCGAGCCGCGGGCGCCCCGGCCAAATGAGCGCGGCGAATGGTGGCCCGACCGACGAATCGGCGGGATCGCTCGAGGACGTCCTCTACCACGTAAAGAGGGTGATCGTCGGCCAGGACGTGCTGCTCGAGAGGATGGTGGTCGCGCTCGTGGCCCGCGGCCATCTTCTCGTGGAAGGCGTGCCCGGGCTGGCAAAGACGCTGGCGGTGAAGACGTTCGCCGAGGCGCTCGGCGTCGAATTCCAGCGCATCCAGTTCACGCCAGACCTAGTGCCGGCAGACATCGTCGGCACGAGGATCTACAACCAGAAGCTCGGCGAGTTCGAAGTGTCACTCGGCCCGATCTTCGCCAACCTGGTCCTGGCCGACGAGATCAACCGGGCGCCGGCCAAGGTGCAAAGCGCGCTGCTCGAGGCGATGCAGGAGCGCCAGGTCACTATCGGCCGGGACACCCATGCCCTTCCCGACCCGTTCCTGGTCATGGCGACCCAGAATCCGATCGAGTCCGACGGGACCTACCCCCTGCCCGAGGCCCAGATCGACCGGTTCATGCTCAAGGTGGTCGTTGACTACCCGAGCGCGACAGAGGAGTTCGTCATCGTCGAGCGGATGATCGCCGGCCTCGAAAAGCTGCACGAGGTGATGGATGCCGAGCAACTCCGTCGACTCCAGAACGCTGTGAAGACGGTATATGTCGATCCGGCCCTCATCGAATACGCCGTTCGTGTGGCGTCGGCCACGCGGGACCCTTCCTCGGTCGGTCTGCCTGACCTCTCCCGTTACGTCACCTACGGCGTGAGCCCGCGGGCGTCCATCAACATGGTGATCGCCGCGCAGGCGCTCGCGCTGGTGCGCGGCCGCGAGTACGTTTTGCCCCAGGACGTGCGCACGATCGCGCCAGACGTGCTCCGCCACCGCTTGGTGCTGTCCTATGAGGCGCTCAGCGACGATGTCGACGCGCAGCATGTCATAGGCGCCGTGTTGAGCAGAGTCCCAGTCCCAGACGCCGTGCTGCGCAATGTGAGCAGTTAGTCCGAGGAACGACTGTGGACGCCACCGCCCTCCTTTCGCCCGAGCAGGCGCTGCGCCGTATCGAGTGGCAGGTCCTGCGGCGCCTCGACGGTCGGCAGCAGGGCGACTATCGCTCGTTGGTGCGCGGCAACGGTACCGACTTCCTCAACCTACGCGCCTATGAGTGGGGCGACGACGTCCGCCACATCGACTGGAACGTCACAGCCCGGATGGACGAGCTGTACGTGAGAGAGTTCATGGCCGAGCGAGAGCTCACCGCGTGGCTCCTACTCGACCGCTCCCGGTCGATGGCCTTCGGCGCCGCGGAGCGCACCAAAGAGCGAGTGCTGTGCGAACTCGCGGCTACATTCGCCCAGCTGCTCGTGCGGGGCGGCAACCGCGTCGGCACCATCGTCTACGACGGCGCCGAGCAGTGGACCATCCCGCCCGGGCAAGGCCGCCGGCAGGTCCTCATACTCCTGGACCACCTGCTCCGCCCCGTGCGCGGGGGACCGGTGACCGACCTCAGCAAGTTGCTCGACAACGCCGCGAGACTCGTGCGCCGCCGGTCGCTCGTGGTGCTCATCTCCGATTTCATAAGCGAGCCCGGGTGGGAGCGTCCCCTCTTGCGCCTGACCGAGCGGCACGAGGTCGTCGCCGTTCGCATGGTGGATCCTCGGGAGCTCTCTGCTCCTTCCGGCCGTTGTGGCCGGTTATGTGAGGTCGCGACGACGGCGCAGGCGGCGGTCGGCCGACCTCGCGGCACAGGGTCTTGTTACGAGCGACCTCGGGCGGCGGGGCTGGCGGGTCCACCTTCCCTTCGTACTATTCCTT
>JBKQHU010000138.1:0-3397 GCA_052148655.1 Acidimicrobiales bacterium | reverse complement strand
ACTGCGGTTAGCTCTATCCTCCGACCATGTCAGGGCAGCTGACCTGCGGAAACTGCGGGCATTCGTGATGGAGCACCGCCAGCTCTGCCCGCTCGCGCTGCGAAGCCTGCAGAAGCGTGGTCTACGTGCCGGCTCATGTACGCGAAGGAGCCAGCAGCGCCTACCAGGAAGCCTACGACGACGAAGACGATGCCAGTCCATCCCTGGGAGCCACTATTCTCATCGTGATCGGTTTCGTCGTGATCATCGTGATCGCTGGGGTCATCTGGCTACACCGCAACAAGGCTCCGTCGGAACCTGGTTACCAGCTGAGGGTTGGAGCCAAGACCCGGTGGTCTTGCGGACACGAGGCGACTCCGTCACCTCCATTGGATCCTGGCGTCACGGTTGGCACGGCTCTTGTCCCTTCTGCGGCGCCTCCGGTATCGTCGGCCAGTATCTCGAGGGCAGGCTTGTGGCTCCGAAGCAATCCGACAGTCACCCTGGTCCCAGGTCGACCCGAGTGACCTAACCGCGTCTAAGCTTCAGTAAGGGTAGACATGGCAGATCGCAGCGGTATCCAGTGGACCGAAGCGAGCTGGAACCCCACCACCGGCTGCGACCGAGTGTCACCCGGATGCGACCGGTGTTACGCCCTGGTCCTGGCTAAGCGCCTTAAGGCCATGGGAAGCTCCCGTTATCAGACCGACGGTGATCCACGCACGTCCGGTCCAGGCTTTGGCCTCGCGATCCATCCGGAGACGCTGCGGCTTCCAAGTACATGGCGAAGCCCGCGTCTCGTTTTCGTCAACTCGATGAGTGACCTCTTCCATCCGAAGGTTCCCGCAAGCTTCGTGAAGGACGTGTTTCAGGTCATGGAGGCGACGCCGCGTCATACGTTCCAATTGTTGACCAAGAGATCGAAGCGCCTTCTTGCGTTGGCTAGCGACCTACCCTGGCCTTCGAACTTGTGGATGGGCGTAAGTGTCGAAAACGACGATTACAGCTTTCGTGCCGAACACCTGAGGAGCGTTCCAGCCGCAGTGCGGTTCGTTTCCGCTGAACCGTTACTCGGTCCATTGACGTCACTTGAACTCGCGGACATCGATTGGCTCATTGCCGGCGGCGAGTCCGGCATCGGTGCTCGCTGTGTCGATGCGGACTGGGCACGTGATCTACGAGATCGATGCCACGACTCAGGTGTCGCCTTCTTCTTCAAGCAGTGGGGAGGCCGGACGCCGAAGGCTGGTGGCCGCTTGCTCGATGGCAGAATTTGGGACGAATTTCCCGTGCGGGCGACTGCGCTAGCCTTTCAGCAGGAGAGAATTGCAGGTGGATCCGGATGACGGTCTTTTCGACCTAGCCGACTACGCGTCGGAGGATTTTCGACGCGACGCGAAAACCTTGCGGATTCCTAGGCCCAAACTTGCACTCGACGAAGCTCGCGAGTTTGGGGGGTGGGCTCTCAACAAACTAGATTTACTGCGCCTTTACCGGCTCTACGCGACCAACTGGGGTGAGTGAGCCCGCATTGTCGTGGCCGGATGAGCATTCCATTGGATCCCACCGCAGTGCAAGAGGACGCGTAGGCGGTAGTTCCTAAAACTCTTGAAGCCGTGCCCGCAGCGCTTGATCTTCTTCACGAGCAGGTTCATCGCCTCGGTCGGCCCGTTCGAGGCGCCGGTCAGGTGGTGAGCGAGGATCTGGGTTCGCCAGTGCTTCAAGGTGTTGCCGAGCGAGACGATCTCGTCGACCTCATCGGCGAGACAACCGGTGATCACACGGTCGAGCAGCACGGCTGCCTCTTCCGGATCGTCGGTGAGATAGACATCGCGCAGGTACTCCTTGGCGAGCCACGCTCCCAGCACCTCGTCGTCGGGGTCACCGAGACGAAGCCCGAGGGCCATGCGGTCGACGCCTCTTTGGTTCAGTCGCTCCGAACCGGTGAGCAGCACGCGACGGATCTTGTAGAGCGGGTCGTCCTTGCGACCGCGGTGGCCCAAGAGCTCGTTTTGCACCCTGCGGCGCACGTGATCGACACAGCGGTTCGCCGCCGCCACGACGTGAAATGGGTCGGCCACCTGGCGAGCGTGGTCGAGATGAGGGTGCAGCCCAGAGCGGTAGCCCTCGTGCAGGTCGCAGGCAACCGTCGAGATGCCGGCCAAGAAGGCTTCGTCCTTGCTCGAGAGCCAACGTGAGACGTCGATGGCCCGGTTTCCCTCGATCATGTCGATGAGCACTCGTCGTTCCAGATCGACCAAGCCCGTGACGTACATCGTCGGGTGCTCGGCGTTCGCCTTCAGAAACGCTGTCTCGTCGATGCCAAGCGAGTTCACCTCCTCGACCCGGCCCGGATCGTCGACAAGCGGTGTCCCGTAGTCGCGCACCGCCGCCATCACCGTTGCCCACGAGACTCCGAGCCAGCGTGCGAGCGAGGCGACAGAGCGCGCCTCTTGGCCGACGGCACGTGTGCACTCCCGTCCCGCCCGCGCCGACAGCACGCGGCGATCGGGGAGCTCGTCTGAGCGCTCGGTCCAGGTCAGCTGGGGACAATCAGGGTCCGGGCAAGTGAAGCGGCGCTTGGACCAGACGAGCCGCACGCGATGGTTGAACACGGGCAGGTCTCTGATGATCACGCGGAGCCGATCCTTTGTCCTCGCGATCACCCCACAGGAAGGACAACCGGCCACCCGGCGGATCGTCTCGATGCCGACGAGCAGCTCATCGCCGTCTTCGGTCACCGCCAGCACCCGGAATCCCGGCAGTCCCAACAACGCGTCGTCGTATTCGGTACCGTCACCCATGGCAGGGGGTCTCCCTCTCTCGAAGCTTTCGACAGCCACGAGAATGGCGGGGCCCCTTGCCGCGCCGGTGGATACCTATCGGAGCGCGGTCAGTTGTTCACGCGCCCCAGTTCATTGAGAAGAGCCAGATTGATCCCTCTGTTCCTCGGTCACCGCTGCCGCCGGTTGGCACTAGCCGCGCCCATCGGGTCGGCGCTCCGCCCGACAGACTCTCCATAGCGCCGAATCCGGCGCATTCGCGGCAACGCGCGGGTGGTCAATGACGGAACATTCTGTCGATCACGCACTCACCAGCTAACCCGAGCGCAGGAGATCGGCCGGCTTGGAACGTGTCGCCACCATCGCCGGCGCTATGGCAATCAGGTTTGCGACGACTGCCACGCGCTCCCCTCCTCCTACGGCTTGGTCACCGTGACCATCGTCCCAGGAGCGTGCTCGGTCGGCTCATTCGTGCTGCAATAGCCAGGCGTGGACCTCGGGCACTCGGTCGACAAGGAGCGTCAAGTGGCCGTCCGTATCCGTCAAGCGCGCGTCGACGCCGGGGATGTGCTCCGACAGCCACTGGCCGTGTTGGAATGGGACGAACTTGTCCTGCGCGCCATGCCAGACCTGGA
>JBKQHU010000137.1:0-24720 GCA_052148655.1 Acidimicrobiales bacterium | reverse complement strand
GGACGAAAACGTCCACGCCGTCGGACTGCGAGATGAAGCCGTAGCCCTTCTCGCTGTTGAACCACTTCACTACTCCGGTCGCCACTGTGGCGTTCCCCTTTGTCTCAGATTGCAAGTAAACGAGAGCACCTGGCCGAGACCGCCCGTTTGGAGTGGCCGATGTACAAGGTGGCGCCCCGGACACCGGGTTACCGCCCGACATGTCGGCAACCCCGCGTGACACCACGATCCGGTTGCTCCCGACCGACAACGTAGCAGAGCGTCAAAGGAGGCTGTTAGCCCGGATCGATATCGTCGGCCAACGGCTGTTTGGGGGCGCCGGGCGGGTCCCCGAGGACGCCCTCGCCCGGCTCAGCGCCTGATCCGCGTGCGAGAGGATGTGTCCTCGACGATGTAGCCGAGAGCGACGATTTCCGTGCGCAACGCGTCGGCCGAGGCAAAGTCCCGATCGGCACGCGCTCGGTCGCGGCGGCGCCCCAGCTCGAGCACCGCCTCGGGGATCTCGGTGGCGCCCTTCGCGTCGAGCCCGACTGCCCCGAAGCACTCCAGGACCGACCGCGTCAGCTGGGCTGCTCTTGGCGCTTCGCGGGAGTCGAAGGCAACGTTCGCCCGCCTGATCGCGTCGAACAGGACTGCGGTCGCGCCGGGCGTGTCCAAGTCGTCCTGCATCCTCTCGACAAAGGCGTCCCTCACCCCGGGATCGACCTGCCCGCCGCCACCACCGCCGCCCGCCTCGTCGAGCCGGTCGCTCAGGGCGTCGAGGCGACCCAACGCCGTCGCGGCGTCGCTCAGCGTCGTGGGCGTCACCTCGATCGGCGCTCGATAGTGCGACTGCAGGACGAGCAACCTGTATGCGCGGGGATCACTCTCCTCGAACAGGTCGGACAACGTGAGCACGTTGCCCAGTGACTTCGACATCTTCTCGCCCCCGCGCGCTTCGACCATGCCGTTGTGCATCCAGCCGCGTGCGAAGCGCTTGCCCGCCGCCACCGCCTGCGCCCGCTCATTCTCGTGATGCGGGAAAACCAGGTCCTGACCGCCGCCGTGAAGGTCAAACCCCTCGCCCAATAGCGCGAGCGACATGACAACGCACTCGGTGTGCCAGCCGGGCCGTCCCGGGCCCCACGGCGAGGCCCACCACGGTTCGGCGGGCTTGGCCTTCTTCCACAACGCGAAGTCCAGAGGCGAACGCTTCTCCTCGTTCACCTCGACACGAGCCCCTGACCGCAGCGAGGCGAGGTTCTGGTGGGCGAGGAGCCCGTAATCGTCTACAACCGAGACGGTGAAGTAGACGCCGTCGCTCGTCTCGTAGGCGGACCCGAGCCCGACGAGGCCTGTGATGAGCTCCACCATCTCCCCGATGAAGGCCGTTGCGTGCGGGACCTGGGTCGGGCGCAGGCACCCCAGGGTGTCCATGGCGTCCCACCACTCGGCCTCGTACTGACCGGCGACGTCTTCGGGTGGGCGATGCTCCTCGTTCGCTCTGGCGATGATCTTGTCGTCGATGTCGGTCACGTTCGAGACGTGGTCCACGGCGAATCCCGAGTACTCGAGGAAGCGCCGCAGGACGTCATAAACGAGCGAAAAACGGCCGTGGCCGATGTGGGGAGGACCGTAGACGGTCGAACCGCAGATGTACAGGCCTATCTCGCCTGGCCGGCGAGTGCTCAGCTCCCGGCCGTGGCCCAGGGCCGTGTCATGAAGGCGCAACACAGGAGTACCGTACTAGGCCAATGGCCACTCCCCGCGTGCCCGAACGACCGTCCCTCGAGGGCCTCGAGGATCGTTGGTCCGCGCGTTGGGAACAAGACGGCATCTACCGCTTCGACGCGGCCCGCGCTCGAGGCGACGTGTACTCGATCGACACACCGCCGCCGACGGTCTCGGGCTCGCTCCACGTCGGCCATGTCTTCTCCTACACCCAGACAGACATCGTCGCCCGCTACCAAAGAATGACCGGCAAGGCTGTGTTCTACCCGATCGGCTGGGACGACAACGGCCTGCCCACCGAACGCCGCGTCCAGGACTATTTCGGGGTCAGCTGCGACCCCTCCCTGCCTTACGACGCTGACTTCGTCCCGCCGCCGCACGAGCAAAAGCGCGACAAGAACGCCCGGGCGGTCCCGATTTCGCGCCCGAACTTCATCGAGCTGTGCAACATCCTCATAACCGAGGACGAAAAGGCGTTCGAGCGCCTCTACCGCAAGCTGGGAGCCTCGGTCGACTGGACCCAGCACTACACGACGATCGGCGAGGTGTCACGACGGGCATCGCAGCGGGCGTTCCTCCGCCTCCTCGCACGCGGCGAGGCCTACCGCCAGGAGGCACCGACGTTGTGGGACGTCGACTTCCAGACCGCGGTCGCCCAGGCCGAGCTCGTCGACAAGGAGGACCCGGGCTTCTACCACCGGCTCCGCTTCGTGCGGTCGGACGCCGGCAATCCCGTCGAGATCGAGACGACGCGACCCGAGCTCGTACCAGCCTGTGTCGCGCTCGTCGCCCATCCTGAAGATGAGCGCTACCGGAGCCTGTTCGGGGCGGAGGTCTTGACGCCGTTGTTCGCCGTACCGGTCCCGGTCCTCCCCCACGAGCTCGCGGAGCCGGACAAGGGCTCGGGCATCGCGATGATCTGCACGTTCGGCGACCTGACCGACGTGACGTGGTGGCGCGACCTCGCCCTGCCGACGCGGTCTGTGGTCGGGCGCGACGGGCGCCTCGGTCCGGCGCCGTTCGGAACCCCGGGTTGGGAGTCCGCCGACCCGGGGCGGGCGAACACGCACTACGCGCAGATCGAGGGCCTGCCCGTCAAGCGCGCCCAGGCGCGCATCGTGGAGCTGCTGCGCGACTCAGGCGACCTGCTGGGCGAGCCGCGCCCCATCACTCACGCGGTCAAGTACTACGAGCGGGGAAAGCGGCCCCTCGAGATCGTCACATCCGCCCAGTGGTACGTGCGGACCCTCGAGCGCCGCGAGGCGCTCCTGGCCCGGGGACGCGAGCTGAAATGGCACCCCGAGTACATGCGGGCCCGCTACGAGGCCTGGGTGGAAGGCCTCACGGGGGACTGGAACATCTCACGGCAGCGTTTCTTCGGTGTCCCGTTCCCGGTCTGGTACAGGCTCGACGACGACGGTGAGCCCGCCGCCGACGGCCTCTTGCTCGCCTCGGAGGATCGCCTGCCGGTCGACCCGTCGACAGATGTCCCCGACGGGTACACCGAGGAGCAACGCTCCAAGCCCGGTGGGTTCGTCGGTGACCCGGACGTGATGGACACCTGGGCGACTTCCTCCCTGTCACCCCAGATCGTAGGCAGGTGGGAGGAGGACCCGGAGTTCTTCGCGAAGGTCTTCCCGATGGACCTGCGCCCCCAAGCCCACGAGATCATCCGCACCTGGCTTTTCTCGACGATCGTGCGCTCCGAGCTGGAGCACTCCGTGCTCCCGTGGCGCCACGCCGCCATCTCCGGGTGGATTCTCGACCCCGACCGCAAGAAGATCGGCAAGTCGGTCGGCAACGCCATCACGCCGCTCGAGTACCTGGAGAAGTACAGCACAGACGCCGTGCGGTACTGGGCCGGATCTGCCCGCCTCGGCGCCGACACCGTCTTCAGCGAGGAGCAGATGAAAGTCGGCAGGCGGCTCGCCATCAAGATCCTGAACGCGAGCCGCTTCGTGCTCTCACGCCTGGACGGGCCCGAAAGCCCCGAACAGGGCTGCGAAGGCGCTCTCACGGCGGTCGATGCCGCCATGGTGGCCGGTCTCGCTGCCGTCGTCGACGAGGCGACGACCGAGTTCGACTCCTACGATCACGCGCGGGCCCTCGAGGTCACCGAGTCCTTCTTCTGGTCGTACTGCGACGACTACCTCGAGCTCGTGAAGGCCCGTTCGTACGGCGACCCGTCCCAGCACGGTCCCGCGTCGGCTCGTCACGCCCTCGCCTTGAGCCTGTCTGTGATGTTGCGCCTTTTCGCCCCGTTCCTCCCCTACTGCACCGAGGAGGCCTGGTCGTGGTGGCAGACGGGTTCGATCCACAGCTCGAGGTGGCCCTCCGCGGCGGAATTGGCCTCGCAGGCAGGTCCACAGGCGCGTCCCGAGCTCGTCGACGCCGTGGCGCAGGTTCTCGTCGCTCTCCGGCGAGCGAAGTCCGAGGCGAAGGGTTCCATGCGCACGAAGGTCGCCCGCTGCCTTGTGACGGGTCCCCCGTCGCTCGTGGAGCTCGTCCGGCTCGCCTCGGATGATCTGGCCGACGCCGGTGCCATCACACAGCTCGACCTCGCCGGCGACCCGGGCGCCGCGGGCTTGTCGGTCGTGGTCGAGCTTGCGCCCGACGACGGCTCAGCGCAGGCTCCTGGAAGCTGAGCACGAGCCGGGCGCCCGCGCCGCTAACGGAGCCTCGGGAACACTCGGGCAAAGACCAACCGGGGCGGGACCCGGCTGAGGACCACCGTGGCAAGGAGAACCAGGTCGCGTTGGCGAACGACGACGATGGCTATCCGGCCAGCCGGGGCGAACGGTGCCCATCCCTGGTCGACGTCTGCTTCCGTGAACCGGCCCGTGAAAGCGACGAGGCACGTGGCGACATGGGACGCGTCCTGCAGATTGTCGGGGACGATGGCGTCGTGCAGCTCGATGATCAGCGCGCGGGGCGGCAGATACCGCTCGCCGGCGAAGCGGCCGCGCCCGTGCACAGCAGCCACCGCCTCCGGATAGACCCTGAAACAAGCGCTGTCGTGATTGCCGAGGCCGTTACGGGCCGCTGTGCAGCCAGCGAGCAACCCGGTCACCGTCACGACAGCGACCAATGCGACGAGCTTCGCCTTCATGAAGGCTCCTCCTCCCGAGCACAGCCCGGCCCGGACGGCGTCCCGGGGACGGCAAGACCACGACCCCCCCACGCGCGACGCCTGGTGCGGGTCATCCTTCGAGCTCCGAAGTCAACTCCGGTGGTGGGATCACCGAGGTCCGTGGCACGGACAGTTCCGGCACCGCCGCGGCCGCCCGATCAGCACGCCGGTTGTGCCAGGTCAGTCCGCCCCAGAAACCCCAACCGACAGGGAGAAACCCCCAGAAGCTCACGATCCTGTACAAAAGGACGGCCGCGACCGTGCTGATCTGGCCACCTCCGAAAGCAACGAGCGCGATGACGAGGCTCCCCTCGACCACGCCGAGGCCGCCGGGCGTTATCGGGAGGTTGGCGGCAAGCTGCCCCGCCCCGTAGGCGAGCAGTAGCCCACGCCAAGGCACGCCCGCGCCGACGGCGAGGTAGGCGAACACCAGGCAGGCACAGTCCAGCGCCCAGTTCGCGACCGACCAGGCAAGGGCGTCCGCGAGGTCCTTCTTGCCCAAAGTGACATGGCTCATGCTGGCGGCGATGGCCGAGACGATCTCCTCGGCCGGGCGTCGCGGGAACCCTGTGATGCGGTGCGAGGCCTCGAGCGTCCACGTGAGGGCCTTCGTGAGCGCACGCCGCTGGTACACCACGGCGACCCCGGCGACCGTGATCACGAAGACAGCGACGATGACACCCACGAGGCCGAACGCCGCCCCCTGGCGCTCGGCCATGACGACGCCGGCCGTGGCAAGAAGGGCCAGTCCGAGGGCCGAGAACACCAGCGTCGCCAACAGCGTCCAGGCAGCGAGAGTCTCCGATGCTCCGAGGCGACGGAACTGCCTGAAACCGAAAGCGCTCGCTACCAGCGGCCCCGCCGGCAGCGAGCTCGATATCGCACCGGCCGCAAAGGAGATGGCGGTGAACCGCCCCAGAGTCGACCTGACACCGCCGCAAGCCAGTAGGCGCTGGTCCATGCGGGCGAAGGCGACCAGCGACAGGGCCTCGACCGCGATCGCGACCAGGAGCCACCCCACGTCGAGGTGGGACAGCTCGCTGGACGCGCCCGCCAGCTCGGCACCCTGACCGCTCACCGCCCAAAGGGCAACACCGCCGAGGGCGATCCCCGCGACGAAGCGGATGCGCGACCACGTCCGTTTGCTCCATCTCGCCCGGTGTGGCGCGCCGGTCCCGCTCACGACCGGGCCGGCCCGTGCGTCGCTCCGAGGCAGGTCGCAGAATCCTGACGGCGCTCGAGGGCGCGGTGGCTGGCGAGCGCTGCGGCCTGTTCTGGTGGATGACGCCCGGGGATCAAGGTGCTACAGCTGCAGCGATTTCGTCTCGAGGTACTCCTCGAGCCCGAAGCGGCCCAGCTCTCTCCCGTTGCCCGACTGCTTGAAGCCGCCGAAGGGCGCCAGCGGGTTGAAGCTCCCGCCGTTGATGTCGACCTGACCGGTCCGCAGGCGTCGGGCGACCTCGATCGCGTGCCCGGGGTCTGCCGACCAAACCGCCCCTGCCAAGCCGTAGATGGAGTCGTTCGCGATCTCGACCGCCTCATCCTCGGTGTCGTAGGGGATGATCGAGAGCACCGGTCCGAAGATCTCCTCCCGGGCGATCGTCATGTCGCGCCGGACCTCGGAGAACACTGTGGGGCGAACGAAGAAGCCCTTTTCCAGGCCGTCCGGCGCCTCTATCCCCCCGACCACGAGCTTGGCACCCTCGTCGATGCCCCTTCGGATGTAGGCGCGCACCGTTTCGCGTTGCGCCGCCGAGACGAGCGGTCCGATGCGCGTCGCGTCGTCAAAGGGGTCTCCGGGCGTGCACAACTCGGCGGCCCGGGCGGCACTCTCCTCGGCATGCGCCAACATTTGACGAGGCACGAGCATGCGGGTCAGGGCGTTGCAGGTCTGGCCGGAATTCAAAAAACACATCGTCGCCCCCGCCGACACCGCCCGGTCCAGATCAGCGTCGGGCAGTATCACCGTGGCGGACTTGCCACCGAGCTCGAGAGTGACCCTCTTCACCGTCGCCGCGGCCAGCTCGGCGACCCGTATCCCGGCATGGGTCGAACCGGTGAAAGAAACCATGTCGACCTCGCCGTGGCGGACGATGACCTCGCCCACATCTAGGCCCGACCCCGAGACCAGGTTGAACACCCCTGGCGGCAATCCGACCTCGTGCGCGACCTCGGCGAGGACAAAGGCGTTCAGCGGGGCCATTGTGCTCGGCTTGAGCACGACGGTGCAACCGGCAGCCAGGGCCGGGGCCACCTTGGCGGCGATCTGGTGGAGCGGGTAATTCCAAGGCGCAATGGCGCCGACGACACCGACCGGCTCGCGGACGACCGTCGAGTTGGCGATCGTCTCCTCCCAGCGCACCTGCCCGACCAGCTCGGCCATGGAGGAGAAGGTCATGATCGGCAGGCCGACCTGGATGATCGCGGAGACATTGACCGGCGTGCCCACCTCGTGGGCGATGAGCCCGCTTATCTCGGTCATGCGGGCACCGAGGACCTCGGCCATCTGCGATGTGTACCTGGCCCGCTCGCTCGGCGGCGTGCGTGACCATTCATCGAATGCGCCCCGTGCGGCTTGAATTGCCCGATCGGCGTCCTCCGCCGTGCCACGGGGAATGCTGCCCATGACCTCCTCGGTCGTCGGGTCGAGGACGGCGATCGTGTCGGTGCACGTCGGCACCGTCCAGGTGCCGCCGATGTAGAACCTGTCCCTTTCCAAGTCGCCTCCCCGTGGGACCATTGCGAGCCTACCTCCGCTTTCTCAAGGACCGTTGGTGACCCCGAACCAGTCAGAAGCGCAGTCACCCTGATTGTCGGCGCCGATCAAGGCCTCCATGGCGGCTACGGGCACGGAGACCACGGCGCCGTCGGTACCCGCGAGCGCGACGGTGTCGACCCGGCCGCCGAGTGACCCGAGACCGTTGCGCTGGGTCACCTCCACCGCGGCGAGCTCACCGACGGACGGGAACGCCTTCTCGATGGCGCTCACCGGGACAGAGGCCCACCATTTGTGGCACGGGTTGCAGGAGTAGAACCTGCTCTTGATGCAGACCGAGTCGCCTCCGTCGACCACGGCCGGAAACGGCCCTCCCAGTGTGTAGCCACCGGTGGAGGCGGAGTACTCGGCGGAAACGGGTGCGCCGGGGGTGCCCGACGGGCTCTCCTGCAGGAGGAGCTGGCCCGCTGTGTCACGCACGGCTGCCTCCAGCATGCGGTTCTCGTCTGCCAGGCCCTGGTACGACTGACACGACGAGTCACAGGTGGTCGCGTACGGTGCCCAGCCCCCTGAAGCGAGCTCGGAGGCTGCGTACGACCGGGTCGCGACGGCCTGGGCCTCGAGCGCCTGAAATCCCCATGGATGGTCCTGAGGCGCGCCCGCGCGCCCGCCGAAGAGCCCCCAGGACCAGGACACCTCAGCGGATATGACGCTCTGCACGTATTCCTCGAGCGGGAGGATGTTGAGGGTGACCGCGCCGCCTGACGCGTCATAGGCCTCGACTGTCCCGGCGACGGGGAGAACGACGCCGTCGTGCTCGCAGATGGTCAGGACCTGGCTCAAGGTCGCGGATGACCGCACGGAGGCCGGCACCGCGACGGGATTCACCAGCTGCGACGAGACTGGCGTCCAACTCGTCGACGAGCAAGAAGGGGCGTCCGAGAGCGTCCAGGTCCCCTGCGAGAGCACCGCCCGGGCTGCCTGACCGCCAACGAACCTCGCGCCTCCGAACGAGAAGGCGGACTGCGAGGTCACGACCACCGGGTCTCCGTCGTTCTCGTTCAGGTCGACCGAGACGGCCGGATCACTCGAGGCCGGGTTGTCACCGGTCGAAAGCGTCGTCCCGCCGTAGTAGTGGGCGAGGATCCACGGGTAGGTCCTGTGGTCGACGGCCGCATATCCGAAGGCTCCCCACTGGCCCATGCCGATGCCGGAACCGTTGCCGAAGCCGACGAAGTCGACATTTCGCCCCGGGAAAGGCGCGCCGGGAACACTCACCGTCGCTTCGGTCCTCGGGGCGAGCACGGCCGACCCGGCGAGTATGCCCAGCGACAGACAACTGAGTGCGGCGGCATGCCGCTTGATGTTGCGGATGTGCGCAATGTTAGTGGCGTGCTCTTTTGAGCTCAGTGCTTCTCGCTTCGACGCAAGTGCTGTGAGCTGGGCAATCGGCCCAAGACGGGGCGGCGCTGCACAGCGCGGGCCGGACGCCTTTCGGTCTCAGGCGGCCTGCAGCACCTGCTCTACTGCCCGAGCGAAGGCGCGCCGGGCGCCTTCGAGGGTGAACGAACGGGTGCGCCTCAATCCGGCGCTGACAAGTGAGTCACGCAGGTCGCGATCGGTCAGGACGCGCTGCACCGCGGCCGCGACCAGGACCGGCGACTTCTCCGGCAGGACGATCCCGGCATCGAGGAGCGTCTCGGGAACAGCCGCCACCCCGTAGGCGACCACCGGCAGCCGGTGGTGCATCGCCTCCAACAGCGGCACGCAGAAGCCTTCGTGGTCCGAGCAGCACACGAGCACGTCCGTGTTCGTGTAGAAGGCGGAGAGCTCGCCTGGGCTGATCGAGCCCACGAACTCGACCGCGTCGTCGAGGCCGAGTGCGGTGACGAACCTGCGCAACGCGTCCGCATACGCCGCGCAACTCTCGCGGCCTACCAGGTGCAGGCGTGCCTGGGGGTCGAAGATCCTCCGGGAGCACGCCAGCGCCTTTATGACGTCGTGATGCGCCTTGTGCGGCAGCATCTGGCCCACGAAGAGCCAGTCCTGCCCGCCTCCGGCGCGTGCCGCCTGGAGGCGACGGACCACATGAGGATCGGGGGGGGAGTAGAAATTCGCCGTGTCGACCATCAAAGGAGCGACCATCGTGTTGCGATAGCCGGCCTCGGTGAGCTCCCCGCGGTTGAACTCCGAGTCGGCGAACCCGAGCTCGACGACGGGCGCAAGCTCGGCCAGCTGCCTGCGCCCGAGCCGGACCTCCGCACCGAGCTGGGGCATCCAGCGCTCGATGAGCTCCGACGGGCTGATGTTGTGGTAGTCGACGAGCTTCAGGCCCGGATGCGAGACGACTGCGTCCGCGGCCGGCGAGCCGATCGAGGCCTGGTAGCACACCCATTGGCGTTCGGGCTCGTGACGTGGGAGCTCAGAAAGTGGGTGCACCCTGCCGGCGAGTCCCGGCCCCATGGAGCAGGCATAGATCTCCGAGACAAAACCCATCGAGTGCAGCACGCGCTGGGCCTCGAGCGTGTGGTGACTGACGGCATCTCGCTCGACGATGGAGGGGATGACCTGGTCGATCCGAACCGGCCGGACTCTCACGCACTTCTCCCACCGGCGAAGATCGCCGAGGTCGGGCGCTGCGCCGACACGGCGAAGACGTCCGGTTCACTGGCTTCGGACTCGAACACGGCCAGCACCGAAAGCCCGTGACGGGCGAGCAGGTGGCACCAGGTGACCGGGTGCAACGGTCGGCGGTGGGCGAGATCCGCAGCCACGGGGTCCAGAGCCACGACGGCTTCGGGTCGCGCGCTCACAAGCACGACGACTCCTCCCGGCGCGAGACAGCGAGCCGCGAGCTGTGCAAGCACGCGGCCCTCGCCCGGCCGCAGGCGATCCACAACGCCCGACAGCACGAGCCCGTCGAGTGTCCCGCTCGGGGTCGCTCCCAGGTACTCCAGGGCGCCTGCGGCTGCGATCCTGGTGTCTCCCTCGGCTCTCACCGGAGCCCGCGGATCAGCACCTCGCGCGTCGAAGCCCCTTTCGACAAGGGCCTCCACGACGCTCCCGTCACCGCACTCGGTGTGCAGGACCACGACGGCGGTCTCGCGAACGCCGTCCGGAGAGGCGGCACCGATGCGCTCCAGCACCCAGTCCAGAAGCGGGCCGTCGATCGCGGGGTGCACGGCTCCGGCGACAGACGCCGTCGACTCAACGGGGCGAGCAGCAGCAAGGACGCGTGAAGCCCGCGGGGAGCTCGTGGCGAGGCGTTCCAAGTGGTCCGCGGTGACATGCACTTTGATCGAGGCGGCTTCGCCCAGCCTGGCCACGGCGATGGCTGCCCGCCGCTCGAGGCGGCGGAACGAGGGGCCCAGCTGCCGCCGAGCCGCCGCCGCCGCCCGCCCCCGCAGCTGCGCGACGAGCCTCGATGAGGAGAGGCCGGCGATCCGGTCGCGGGCGCCCAGATCGGGATCCCGCGCCGGCGGCGAGGCGGCGCTGGCCAAGCTTGCCTCCGCCGCCTCCTCGAAACGCTTGTCGAGCTCGCCCTCCAGCCCGGGGGGGACCTGTCCCGTCGCACGCATCTCGCTCACCTGAGCTTCGACCTGCGCGACGACATCGGAGGTCACCCGGCGACCGCCGCCGCCGAACCGGACACCGGAGACGAGGAGAGCCCGATCCTCAGCGGGAGCGCCACGGACCCCGTGGCCCCGCCCGGATTGACGACCTCGAAGGCGGCGGCGGGCTCCAGGCGGGCGTGCACGACACCTCCGCCGGCGTCCTGGATCCGGGCGTTGATCGTGAACGAACCGTCGAGCAGCGGGAGCTGGTCGAAATCGAAGTCCACGCGGTAGCGACCCGGGAGGAGGTCATGAACCTGTTTGACCTCGGGCATGGCGCTGTCGCAGTTGAACACGGGGGCTCCGCTCGTATTGATCACTTCGCAGCCGAAGGCCACGTTCGTGAGCGGCTCGTTCACCTGGAACATGAGCTCGAGGCGGAAAGAGTCCCGGGGGATGAGATAGCCCCTCCCGGGCGGGCCGGAATGGCGGGCGACGACATCGGTGATCACGACGCGCCGCTCCGGTTGGACGACTTCGACGGCTCCGGTGGGGTCGGGCTCAACCGGCGGCGACACTACGGGCACTTCCCCGGCGAGCAGGCAGTCGCGGAAGGCCCGTATCGCTTCACCCGGCGGAGCGACGGTCACGACCTTGCCCGTCTCGAGCACCACGACTCGGTCGCAGACCTGGCGCACGACGTCAGCTGAGTGCGACACGAGCACTATCGTCCGGCCCTCGTTCTGGAACTGGTGAACGCGTTCCATGCACTTTTGCTGGAACCTCTCGTCGCCGACTGCCAGCACCTCGTCGATCAGCAGCACGTCGGGCTCCACGTTCACAGCGACGGCAAAGCCGAGGCGGACGTACATGCCCGACGAGTAAAAGCGGACCTGGTTGTCGATGAAGTCCTCGAGCTCGGCGAAGGCGACGATGGCGTCGAAGCGCCGCTCGATCTCCCGGCGCGAGACTCCCAGCAGCGAAGCGTTCAGGAAGATGTTGTCCCTGCCCGACAGCTCGGGTTGGAAGCCGGCACCGAGCTCGAGCATGGCCGCCACCTGCCCCCGGACGACGATCTGGCCCGTAGTGGGCTGCAGGATGCCGGCGATGCACTTGAGCAGGGTCGACTTGCCAGAGCCGTTCCGGCCGATGATCCCGAACGTCTCGCCCGTGTGGACCTCGAACTCGACGTCTCTCAGCGCCCAGAAGTCGTTGAAAGGCACGTGACCTGCATGCAGGATCCGCTCTTTCAACGAGGTGTACTTCTCCTTGTAGAGCCGGAATCGCTTCGAGACAGTTTGGACGTCTATCGCGGTTTGCAGGTGGGCTCAGAGCTCCTCGGCGAAGTTGCCCTCGACCCTGCCGAAGATCAGCATCGCGAGCAGGAAGAGCAGCACAGATACGACGAACACGATGCCGAGCACGAGCAGGTACCAGGACTCCCCATAACTGGCCAGCGGGTACGGGACGTCGCGAGGCGCCACCGTGCCGTAGATGAAGCGCTGGAAGGAGAGCACGATGGTGACGAGGGGGTTGCAGAAGTAGACCCACAAGATGCCGTGCTGCGCCAGCTTGTGGCCTACGGTGGCGAACGGGTAGACGATCGGGGCACTGAAGAAGCCGGCCACGAGCGCGACCTCGATCAGGTGCTGGACATCGCGCAGGTAGACGGTGATCGCCGATAGAAAGACGGCGAGCGCCGCTGACAACACGACGTCACAGACGAGGGCGAAGACCATGACGGGCGCGAACCTCCACGCCGGCACGACGCCGAACCCGACGAGGAAGGCCAGCATGATGCAGGCCTGGAAGAAGAAGTAACAGATAGCGGTACCCACCTGGGCGAGAGCAAGGATCTCGCGGGGGAACGACACCTTCTTCACGATGCCCGCCTGGGCGACGAGCACGCCGGCGGAGCTCAGAAGCGAGTTGTTGAACAGGTTCCACGGAAGCAGCCCAGCGAACAGGTAGATCGCGAAGTACGTGATGTGGTTGTTCAGGAAGTACTTGAACACCACGTAGTAGACGCACAGGATCAAGGCGGGGTTCAAGAAGGACCACAAGAAGCCGAGCACGCTGTTCTTGTAGCGAACCTTCAGCTCCTTGCGAATGAGGAAGACGATCAGCTCGCGTGCCTGCCAGATCTCCAAGAACCGATTGCGGAGGCTCACCTTGGCGGAGACGACACGCGAGGGGAGCTGCCGCTGGTCGCCGCGTTCTGCGACAACAAGCGGCCCCGTCGGTGGAACTTTCATCCCCAGCACCCTAGCCAAGAACGGCTCTTCCTGGCAGACGGGGCGAGATGCGAGCCCACAGATGACACCCCCCGGCCCGGGCGGCACCCGGTAAGCTCCCCGGCAGATCGAGCGCACCGAAGGAGACGATTGACCGTGGCGTCCATCGGCCGACGAGGTTGGCGCCAGGCGAAGTCCGCCCTGACGACGAAGTTCGACAGACGGGTCACGCTGCCGCTCGCGGACACGCTGGAGCGTGTCACCCGCCTACAGGACCAGGTTGGAGAACTGACTGAGATCATCAAGGAACAGATCGAGACGGCCAACGAAACGACCGAGCTCCTGGGGCGTCTTCTCGCCACCGCTTCGGGCCGCCTTGACGCGCTCGAGGATTGTCTCGCTCAGATCACGGCGGCCGGGATGACACCAGCCCGGGTGGGCAAGCCCGCGGCCGGCGGGAGCACGAAGAACCAGCCTCGCGACGAGGCACGAGCGTCTTCTGCCCCCGAGGACCCTCCCCAACACTGAGGCTCGGCCCCCCTCCAGCATGACCCCGGGCCCTGTCCTGTTCGACCTTCAGACACTTCAAAGCCCGGCACTGCGGCAACGGGCGGTTGCCCGCTACGCCTACGAGCTCGCGGTCGCGCTCGAGCAAGGACATCCGCAGCTTGTGGGCCGCTACCTGCTGAACCCCGACCTGCCGGCACCCGGCGACCTAGAACCCCTTGTGAGCGCGGGGAAGGTCGGACACATGGACCCGTCGGACCAGGTCGCGGCGGAGGCCCGCGTGCTGCATGTGATCTCCCCCTTCGACCCGGCTGTCGCGGTAAGCCGCATATGGCCTCGATGGGCCCACGCCCGCGGCCTGCACCTGTGCGCGACCGCGTACGACCCGGTCCCGACCCATCGCGCCGGCGAGTCCCTCCACGATCTCCGCGAGAGGACCAGGCGCTCGGCCGGCCTGGAGGTGCTGCGCGCCGCCGACGCCCTGCTCACAACCTCGGCTGCAACGAGTCGGTCGCTCGAGGAGAACCTCCACGTCGACGCCGCAAAGTTGTACTGCGTCGGCTCGGGCGCCGAGCGGCTGCTCGTGCCCCCTCAGTCGAAGGAGAACGCCCTCCTGCTGGCGCAGGCGTCCGTCCCCGGTCTCGAGCCCTCCTTTGTCCTGTGCCCGACCGTGGGCGAACGTAGCGACAACGTCGAGGCGCTGATCGCCGGCTTCGCCCGCCTGCCGGCCCAGTTGCGCGGCTCCCGTCAACTTGTCGTGTGCGGCCACCTGCCCGCGCGGGTCGCAGACCGTCTCAGGGATGTGGCGGACGACGAGGGCATTGAAGGACGGGTCCTTCTCAGCGGAACCGTGCCGACCGAGGTCATGCTCCGCCTCTACCAGGCGGCCGACCTCGTCTGCTTCCAGTCGCTCTCGCGCGAAGACACCCCGGCTGTGGGACAAGCGATGGCGTGCGGCGCTGTCGCGATCGCCGCGGACGTCGGCGTCGCGAGGGAACACTTCTCTCCTGTGGCTCGCTTCGATCCGGCCAGCCCGGCGGCGATCAGCGCCTGTATCGAGCGCGGCCTCTGCGACGAGCGGTTCCGTGAGGTGGCCCGTCAGAGCGTCTCGTTCACGAACACGACTTGGGCGGAGGCTGCGGATCGGACCGCCGCGGTCTACGAGAAGCTGTTGACCCGGCCCCGCCACCCATGGCGCCGGCGGCGGCGGCGGCTGGCGATAGTGTCACCGTTCCCGCCCGTGGTCTCCGGGGTTGCGAACTACAGCTTCCGCCTCGTCGAGGAGCTTGCCACCGTGTCCGGGCTCGACGTCGACTGCTTCGCCGACGGCCTCGAATTCTCTCCCGGGCCACCCAGCGCGCCAGCGGGACTCGCCGTGTATGACGCCCGCCATTTTCCCGTGGTGGAAGCCGCCACGGCGGGCTACGACGACATCGTCTACGTCCTCGGCAACAGCGAGTTCCATACGACCGCGCTGGCCCTGCTACGCCACCGACGTGGGACGGTGCTCGCCCACGACGTGAGACTGAGCGGCCTGTACCGCTTCGCTGGCGGCCCGGGGGCGGCCGCCTTCCCAGAAGGCGGGAACGAGGAGCCGCCAAGGACGTATGGGCCTTTCCTGCCAGAGGTGCCCGCTTTGTCGCACGAGACCGTTACGACTGGGGCGCACGTCCATGACCCGCTCATGGCGCGTGAGGTCATCGGCCTCGCGGACCGCTTTCTCGTGACCTCGCGGGCCGCGGCCCGCCTTGCGCGAGACGAAGCCGGACCGCGCCTCGCATCACGCGTCATGGTCGTGGATTTCGCCACCGAAGCCCTGCGAGCCGTGGCCGACTCCGACACTGCGCACGCGCCGATCGAGCCGGGCGTTCGCGTTCTCGCAAGCTTCGGCATCGTCGACCCGGTCAAACAGCCGCACAAGCTGCTACGCAGCTTCGCGAGCCTGGCTGCGAGCCGCCCGGATCTCGTCCTCGCCCTGGTCGGGCCAGTGAGCGCCGAGTTGGCCAGCAGCCTCGGCGGGCTCGGTGAGGCCCTCGGCCTCGGTGGGCGCCTGTTCGTCACGGGTCGAGTCGTCGCCGGGGTCTATCTGGACTGGATGAGACGAGCCGAGCTCGCGGTCCAGTTGAGGGCGTCCTTCTCGGGGGAGGCTTCCGCCGCGGTCGGAGACTGCCTTGCCTGCGGGGTGCCGATGGTCGTGACCGACATCGGGTGGATGGGCGACCTGCCTGACGACGTCGCCCTCAAGGTTCCGGTGGACGTCACCTCGCTCGACCTGGCGGAGTCGTGCGCGAGCCTTCTCGACGACCCAGCTGCTCGGGGCGCGCTGAGCATGCGAGCGCGTAGTTACGCGAGTGCCCACAGCTTCAAGGTTGCCGCGCGCTCGCTCCTCGAGGCTCTCGTCGAGGCCCCGGCCGTGGCCGGATGATCACGACGGTCGCCGAGGCCAGCGGACATGCCGGTGGTGCTCAGTCCGCTCCGGCCCGTCCGAGCAGGTCCCTCGCGCTCCGATAACCGACGCGAAGAGCCCTCACGACCGGACGGAGCGCGGGGCGCCTGTCCGCCACGGCGAGAGCTGAACGGGCAATGTCGCCGGGTGTGCGCGGTCGTTCCGGCGACCGGGAAAGGGCAAGGTCCAACTCGGCAGAGGCGATGCCGGTCGCCGGAAGCCTCTCCCAACCGGGTAGGTGTGCCGACTCGCCAGCAATCTCTTGGCGTTCCCGGGCCGCCCTCATACGCACGAGATCGAGCACGTTCTCGGCTGAGAGGTCGCTTCCCTCGCCCCATCCGCCATCGTCGCCAGGGGCCGCCGCCACGCCGTGCGCAACACGTGGACCGGTCACAGCGCTGTCCAACGGGACACCCACTGCGGCCACAAGGGCCGCCCGTTCGGCATCGCTGCCCACGACGATCCTGTCCGCGCTGCGCCAGAGCAGAACTGCGCCGCGCCCGCCGGGCCCACCGGGAAGGTCGTCCAGGCTTTCGAGGCGAACGACTACATGACGCCCGCGGCGCAACACGAGTGACAGCGCCAGCAGGGACAACTCCCGCTCCAACCGCCCGGCTCGTTGCCTTACCGGCAGGCCCGGTTGCAACTGGACGACGACGGAGTCGAAACCCGCGACCATCGTCCAAAGACGCACACACGCCGGTATCCCACTCGCAGGGATGTAGCGGTGTGCGGTCGCGACCGGATCCGGCGCGACGACCTCGACCGTGTGCCCCTCTGCGAGCAGCCCGACGACCTCGGTGCGCAAAGCCCCCGCGCGGGCGGACTCCGGCGGGGGAAGTGAGCCGATGACGAGGACCCTCACGACCGGTCCCTCACAAGGCCTCGCTCCTGCGGTCTCGCGGTCTCACAAGAAGACCTCGAGAGAGCGCTCCATGGCGTCGAGCACCGTTGGCCACCTGTAGTTGGCGAGCACGTAGTCCCTGCCCATGCGGGCCAGCCGCGCCGCTTGCTCCGGCGCTTCGGCAACGAACCGCAGGCACTGGCCGAGCTCGAACTCGTCGGCGTACACGAGACCTCCTCCGGACCGTTCACAGTGCCAGGTGACGACGTCACTCGCCCCGCTCGCGATCACGACTGTCTCGGCCAGCCAGGCCTCCATGATCGTGCGCGAGAAGCTCTCGTTGGCGCTGGGCTGCACGAATGCGGCGGCGGCGGCGAACGCGTCCGGCACTTCTGAGGGCGCCAGGTAGCCGAGATCCACGATCCTGTGCGCAAGCGACGGCGGGACCTCGGCGTGACCGACACCAGCTGTCACGAGGTCGAAGGGCAGTTGGTGGCGGCGGACCGCCAAAGCGAAGCCGGCCATCAGCTCCTGCCAGCCCTTGCCGCCCTCACGTCTCCCCGCGTAGAGCACGTACGGGCGAGCCAGGTTGTGGCGCTCGCAAAAACCCTCGGGGTCGTAGGACTCGGGTATGTCGACCGCCGCACCGACCACCGAATGGTGCGAAGCCACAGGTGCGAGCCGATGAGCCAACTGGTGCTCGGGCTCGGAGAGGAACCACACGACCTCGGCCGAGGCCAACGCGGCGGCCACGGACCGGAGGTAGGCGTAGGGCTCGTCGTGCAGGCAGGGCATGAGGACCGTCTTCTCGGGCGCGATCCCGGCGCAGTACAGCGTCGTCCAGAACAGGTAGGGCGAGAACACGATGGCGGCGTACTTATCCGCATGGCCGGACAGGTACAGGTACAGGTCAGGAACGCGGAAACGGCCGTTGCTCCAGGCGAGCTCCTCCAGATCGTCCAACTGGTCGCCGGACAGGAGCCTTTCCTGCAGCCGGTTCCAGACGACGTAGTCCCGGTTCTGAACCGTCGGGAACCGTCGCACGGTCACAGAGCCGTCTCTGCTCACGCCCGGCGGGAGCTCGTTCGCCCACGTGAAATGGTCCTGCGCACACGTCGTCAGCACCTCGACCGCGTAGCCACGCCCGGCGAGACCCTGGGCGGCCTCGCGCACGACGGCCTCCGAACCGCCCACGACGGAGTCTCCGTATCGCGGTGCGACGAAAGCGATTCGAGCCGTTCCGGATGGAAATACCACTTGGAGTGCTTGCTTCACCACTAGGGGTGAAAATCAGCTAATATAGGCCCATGGACTCTCGCCACAGGGGCCATTGTGACATGGGTCGAACTCGCGGGACGAAACACCGGCGCCTGCTCGGGTGCGTGGTCGCTTCCGGGCTCGTAGCCGCTTTCACGATCCCAACTTTCTCCGCGGCTTCCGCCGGGGTGAGAACCGCCGGCGGCAAAGGCGCTCACCACGGCGCAACGCGGGCCCTCGCCTTCCAGGGTCCCCTATGGACACTGAGAGGGCTCGGCCCCGTGTGGATGAGCGCGCCGGTCGTCGCGACGCTCGACGGCGTCAAAGCTGTCATCCTCGCGACGCTCTCGGGCGAGATCTACGTCGTTAACGCGAAGTCCGGCCGCGAGCTGCCGGGATGGCCGCAGTGGGTGCACATCAACAGCCCCACGCCTACGGCGGTCGACTCGAGCCCCGCGGTCGCCTACCTCGACGGTCCGGACCGGCCTCCTTCGATCATCGTGGGTGCTGGCTCGCTGTGGAGGCGTGACCAACAAGGTGGGCTCGAGGCTTTCTACGCGAGCGGCAAAGTGCGGTTCGTGTTCCAGACCAAGCGCACGTTCAACCCGTGGTCGGGCAACGGCCCGAACGATTACTCCGATCCCGTGTTCGCGACACCAGCCGTCGGAGACATAACCGGGACAGGTCAGCTTGACATCGTCTTCGGCTCCTATGACCACAACATCTACGCGCTGCAACCGGACGGCCACCTGGTGCCCGGCTTTCCGGTCCAGCGCGCTGACACGATCTGGTCGTCGCCGACCCTGGTCGACACGAGCCGCACGGGACGCGACGACATCATCATGGGTGGGGACGCGAGCGGCTTCGACCACTGCCGCGGGGGCTGGATCGTCGACTACCGCTACGTCGGCACAGGCCCGAAGCTCATGTGGCAAAGATGCACCGCGCAGACGATCTGGTCGAGCCCCACGGTCGGAATTCTCAACAACACAGGACGCCCGGCCGTCGTCGTCGGGACCAGCTTCTATTCGGGGTACAAGAGCGCCGCCACCAACGAGATCCTCGCCGTCTACGCCGACAACGGTGAGAACGTGCCGGGCTGGCCGGTCACAGCGCGCGGGCCTACCTTCGGCTCACCCGCCATCGGGCGGATCGACGGCCAACAGGCGGTCGTCTCGACATCTTGCGCGCGGTGCGTCAACGGCCCCGCCGCCGTGAGCGCCTGGAGCGGCTCCGGCCACCTGATCTGGTCCACGATCTTCGACCCTCACAACGAGGCAACGTCATCGCCGGTGCTCGCTGACCTCACCGGAGGCGCCGACGACGGGGACGACGTTCTGGTGGGTGCCGGTCGGGGCCTTTACGTGCTCGCGGGCAACACAGGCAAGGTCCTGCCCATTGTCGCAAGCAGACAACCCGCGCTCGAGCCGGGCTGCGACACTGCCAACAGCGCGGCCGTCTCCTATGTGCCCGGCGCTCCCGAAAGCGGCTGGATGCTCTACTTCGCCTGCGGGGGGCCCACGATCCCGGCAAGGCTGGTGGCATACCCCTTCCCGACCGCGCCCGCCCCGTCCGACCCGGCGACGTGGCCGGAATGGAGGGCGAACGCGGACCGCACGGGGATAGCCGACCCGCCCATGGTGCCCCGCAAGCCGTGCGCGCCGATCACCAACAAGGGCGTTGGTTACCGTCTCGCGACCAGTGACGGAGCGGTGTTCAACTTCGGCAGGCTCTCGTATTGCGGCGGATTGAACACCGATGTCCTTCCCTCCAATGTCGTGTCGATGGCGTCCACTCCAGATGGCGGCGGTTACTGGCTCCTGCTCGAAGACGGCTCCGTATATGCCTTTGGGGACGCCAAGTGGTTCGGGGACCTTCGCGGCAGTGCCTGGCGGGGCGGACCGGTCCCGCCAGGGGCTCCCGTCGTCGGCCTCGGCGCGACGGTGAATGGGGACGGTTACTTCGTGGTCGCGGCCGACGGCTCCGTGTACGCGTTCGGCGGTGCGAAGTACCACGGTTCTCGAGGTGGCCTGCGAACCGATGGGGCCGTCATCGGGATCGCTGTCGACCCCTTGGACGGCGGCTACTGGCTTGCGACGTCCAAAGGCGCCGTCTACGCCGAGGGCGCCGTGAACTGGGGCTCGGCGGCCGGGCTCAAACTGGCTTCGCCGATCGTCTCCATAGCGGCCTGGCCCGACGGTGCCGGTTACTGGCTGGCAGCGCAAAACGGCGATGTCTACTCCTACGGCGTGGGGGCCGACGGCTCGAAGTCCCACGAGAATGCCCGTTCACCGGTCGTCGGCATCGCACCGAGTCAGTCCGGGAATGGTTACTGGCTCGCGACGGCGAACGGGAGCGTCATTCATTCCGGTACCAGCCGTTCGTACGGCGAACTTGCCGCCAAATCCCTCTCAGAACAGGTAACCGCATTCGGCTCTGTGCCGTAGGCGGGCGTTCGCCACGGGGCCCCCTGGTGTGAGCTCTCCAGGCCTGCGCCGCCAGGGACCGCGCCGGCCAGCGGTGATCAGGTCGTCGCCTTCAGCGTGGAGCGGTCGATCACGCGATCGATGAAGCCATAATCCAGCGCCTCTTGGGCGGTGAACCACCGGTCACGGTCGGAGTCGGCCTCGATTCGCTCGATCGTCTGACCCGTGTGCAGCGCTATGCGCTCGGCCATCATGCGCTTCAGATAGATGATCTGCTCCGCCTGGATGGCGATGTCCGCGGCCTGTCCTTGCATCTGTCCCGACGGCTGGTGCATGAGGATCCGGCTGTGCGGCAGGGCGTACCGCTTGCCCGGCGCGCCGGCGCAGAGCAGGAACTGGCCCATCGACGCCGCCAGACCCAGACAGATCGTCGAGACGTCGCAACGGACGTACTGCATCGTGTCGTAGATCGCCAGGCCGTCGGTCACCGAGCCGCCCGGCGAATTGATGTAGAGCGAGATGTCCCGCTCCCGGTCCTCGGCCTCGAGAAGAAGCAATTGAGCACAGATCAGGTTCGCCGAGGTCTGGTCCACCTGGGTACCCAAGAACACGATGCGCTCACGCAGGAGACGTTGGTAGATCTCACCTGCCCGATCGCCCGCGCTGTATTCCGACCTGATGGTCACCGCTTCGATCCCCTCGGTGATCGGAAACGTGGACATGACATTCCTCCTCATGGGGCGCGACTCTGGCCGAACCGCTACCGCAGATTACCGGACGGGCCGGCTTGCCCAGGTACGACAAGCCACGGAGTGGTCGGGAGTACGATCAGGCGAGCCGCGCGGGCGTGGCGGAATTGGCAGACGCGCCGGGTTTAGGTCCCGGTCCCTTCGGGGGTGGGGGTTCGAGTCCCTTCGCCCGCACAAAACAGCTGTTAAGCTGCGACAATGCTTTTGTATCGGTGCTTGTCCGCTGCCGGTTTTGGTGGCCGAAACACCCCAATTGCTAACCATTTGCTAACCGCCGGTTAGGAGCGGGCATGCTCGGTCACTTCAAGAAACGTGGTGAGAGCTGGTACTTCTGGGTCGAGCTCGAGCGTGGAGCCGACGGCAAGAGGCACCAGCTGTCACGCGGCGGCTTTCGCACCCGCAAACAGGCCGAGAAGGCCTATGCCGAGGTTCGTGACCAGCTCCGGCAGGACAGCTTCGTAACGCCGGCCAAGACAACTGTCGGAGCCTTCCTGGTCGATGAGTGGCTCCCGGCGGTTCGGGCGAGCATCCGACCCGGCACTCACGACCACTACTCCAAGATGGTTCACGGCTATGTCGTGCCCCGGATAGGAGGTCTCAGGCTCGGAGACCTCACGCCGGGACAGCTGAACGCCTTCTATGCCGACCTCCTCGTTGACGGCCGCCTTCACGGCGGTCCCTCGCAGCCAGCGGGCCTGAGCCCGAAGACGGTCCGCCACGTTCACACTCTCCTGCACAAGGTTCTCGCCGACGCAGTTCGTTGGGGCAACCTCGGTCGTAACCCCGCGGATCGGGCGGAGCCACCGCGTCCGCGCACAGCCGAGATGAAGGTCTGGGACCTCACCCAGCTGCGGCGGTTCCTAACCCGTGTGGAAACCAACCGACTGGGTCCGATCTGGCTGCTCATGGCCACCACCGGTATGCGCCGCGGCAAGGTCCTCGGGCTGAGGTGGGCTGACGTGGACCTCGATGGCGGCCGAATCTCCGTCGTGCAGACGCACGTTCTCGTCGATCGTCTGGTCATCGTTTCGGAACCCAAGACAGCGAAGGGGCGTCGTTCAATCGCGCTCGACCCGACCACGGTCTCAGCGCTGCGGCAGTATCGCCGGCTCCAGCGAGAAGAGCGCCTCCGCTACGGCGAGCTCTGGACCGACACCGGACTGGTCGCGACCCACGAGGACGGAACGGCGATCAACCCACGCCTATTCAGTGCCTGGTTCACTCAACACGCCCGAGCCGCCGACCTGCCACTGATTCGGCTTCATGACCTGCGCCACTCGTACGCGACCGCCGCGCTTTCAGCTGGCATCCCGGCCAAGGTCGTAAGCGAACGCCTCGGTCATGCGAATATCGCCATCACGCTCGACACGTACTCCCACGTCCTCCCGAACATGCAGGAGCAGGCCGCCGAGCAAGTAGCTCAGCTCATTCTCGGCAGCTGACGAACTTCCAACTGTTTAGAAAGGTGAACATCGGCAGGACCATGGCTACTCAATCTCACCTGAGGGCCGGGCCACTAGAAGAGGAAGGCGAGGGTGAAAGCGCTGGCACTGGGTTGTTTCATCCCCGTTGCACGGAAGGTGGACTGATACGCTGCGTCTTGGTCGATCTGAGGAGGACGGTCCATGAGACCAGACTTCCGCCTGTTCAGGCGTACCGTTGTGGTTGGTGCGCTGTCTCTGTCACTGACTCTTGTCACGTTGGCACTGACATCGGCGGTCGGCGCAGCAGGGAGCAAAGCTTCCCAGCACTCTTCAATGGCGACGCCGGCGAGGGCACTCTCAGGCGTCAAAGTACTCGGCTGGGGCTTCAACGAACCCATCGCTATTGCATTGGGCGGCACTCACGTCTGGGTGGCTAACAACGGCGGCGACTCGGTCACCGAACTCTCGGCCTCGAATGGCGCCGTGGGGAAGGTCATCAGCGGCTTGAGCTACGGGTTCAGCGAACCCGAAGCCATCACCTCGGACGGCGCCCACATCTGGGTGGCAAACCTGGATGGCAACTCGGTCACCGAACTCTCGGCCTCGAGCGGCGCCCTGGTGAAGGTCATCGGCGGCGCGCGCTACGGGTTCAGCTACCCCGATGCCATCACCTTGAGCGGCACCCACATCTGGGTGGCGAACGCGCAAGAACCTAACGGTGTCGGAAGCTCGGTCACCGAGCTCTCGGCCTCGACCGGCGCCCTGGTCAAGGTCATAAGGGCCGGGATCTACGGGTTTAACCAACCCCGCGCCATTGCCTCGACCGGCGCCCACATCTGGGTGGCGAACTAGGAGGGCAACTCGCTCACCGAGCTCTCGGCCTCGACCGGCGCCCTGGTGAAGGTGATCAGCGGCTCGCGCTACCGGTTCTACGGACCGTCGGCCATCACCTCGGGCGGCGCCCACATCTGGGTGGCGAACGATGGCGGCTCGGTGACCGAGCTCTCGGCCTCGACCGGCGCCCTGGTGAAGGTCATCAGCGGTTCGCGCTACGGGTTCAACCTGCCCTCTGCCATCGCCTCGGACGGAACCCACGTCTGGGTGGCGAACTACGACTCGGTCACCGAGCTCTCGGTCTCGACCGGCGCCCTGGTGAAGGTCATCGGCGGTTCGCGCTACGGGTTCAACATCCCCCTCGCCATCGCCTCGGACGGCACCCACGTCTGGGTGGCGAACGCGCAGGGACAGTCGGTCACCGAGCTCTCGGCCTTGACCGGCGCCCTTGTCAATGTCATCAACGGCTTGAGCTACGGATTCGCGGACCCCTCTGCCATCGCCTCGGACGGCACCCACGTCTGGGTGGCGAACTACTACTCGGTCACCGAGCTCTCGGCCTTGACCGGCGCCCTGGTGGAGGTCATCAGGGGCGCGAGCTACGGGTTCAACGACTCCGACGCCATAGCCTCGGACGGCACCCACGTCTGGGTGGCGAACAAGGATGGTTACTCGGTCACCGAGCTCTCGGCCTCGACGGGCACCCTGGTGAAGGTCATCAGCGGCTCGCGCTACGGGTTCGACAAACCGTCCGCCATCACCTTGAGCGGTGCCCACGTCTGGGTGGCGAACGCGGGTGGACAGTCGGTCACCGAGTTCTCAGCTTCGTGAGCCTTCCCGGGATCGGGAACGTTCATGGGAGGAGCGACATGGGCAACTCTGATGGCAC
>JBKQHU010000136.1:0-95705 GCA_052148655.1 Acidimicrobiales bacterium | reverse complement strand
GTTGTTTCCAACCAGGAAGGCACTGAGCAGCCCAGCCTGGTTAGCCACCACGACGGGCGCTACCGTATCCGGCCAGTCCCCAGCCATCGACTGGGCCCCGCCCCAGGCCCCCGAGGCAGCCTGGTCGTAGCGGTACAGCACCCCGTTCTTACCGACCAAGAACGCGCTCAGCTGCCCACTTTGGTTGGCCACCACGACCGGCGGTGCCATGTCCGGCCAGTCGCCACCCATCGACTGGGGTGATCCCCAGGTCGCGGGCCCCGCCTGGTCGTAGCGGTACAACAGCCCGTTGTTGCCAACGAGGAAGGCGCTCAGCAGCCCGTTCTGGTTGGCCACCACGACGGGCGGTGCCGTATCCGGCCAGTCCCCAGCCATCGACTGGGCCGCGCCCCAGGCCCCGGAGGCAGCCTGGTCGTAGCGGTACAGCTCCCCGTTCTTGCCGACCAAGAACGCGCTCAGCAGCCCGTTCGCGTTTCGGCAGAGGGCCAAGACACCGAAGGCCGTCGGGCACTTCCTCGTGGTCGGCGTTGGCGGGACCGTCGTAGTAGTCGTCGTGGTGGTCGATGTCGTGGTAGTCGTCGTCGTGCTGGTCGTCGTGGTGCTGGTCGTCGTGGTGGTCGTCGTGGTGGTGGTGGTCGTCGTCGTGGTGGACGAGGTCACCACGGTCAGCATGAAGGTCTGGGTCGCGCTACCGGCGCCGTTCGTAGCCTTCAAAGCGAACCTGATCGCCCCAGGCTTTTCGGAGGAACCCACCAGAACGGGTACCCCATTGCTGCTCCTGATCTGAAGAGGCGAAGGAAAATTGGGCCACTTTGAACAACCGGGCCCTTCACAGCGGTTACCGACACTGATCTTCGGGGTAGGTATGCCACTGGCTATTACAGGAAACTCAAAGAGTGTACGAACGTGTACGCTTACCGAACTCGGACTCTCAAACGTCGGTGTAGTCCCGGCCACGATGAGACCAAATACATCCGAACACCGGCCCCGTGCGTTTGATTCAGCTAGGTGCAAGTGATAAAGGCCCGGTACCGCAACGACCCCAGAGATGGACTCGGTACCGTTGCCATTATCGATCAGCCTCACTCCGGGTGGCCACGCGCCTGACCGCGCCACGGTGGGGGTGGGAGTTCCCCTCACCTGAAGCGCCAGGGCGAACGGGACTCCGGCGACCTCGTTCAGGTTAAGGCTCAGGCAGCTCGGTGACGTGCTCGACGGGCTCACGACCAGGGCAAGGGTCCAACGCTTGGCAGCTCCGGTCGAGTGGTTCCGGGCCGAGCAAACGATCGAGAACACGCCCGCACTTCGCGGGTCACCGGACAGTCTCCCGCTTAGCCCACCGAGATTGGCGGCGAAGATCACCCCGAGGGGGAAGTGGCCTGTGCAGCTGATGCTTCCTGTCGACGGGGCTGTCACGGTGGGGTTAGGCAGCGTGAGTCTAAAGGCTTCTCCCTTTAAGGCTCTGTAGCTCGTGATGGGCTTTGCAGGGGAAGACCTTGTGAGCACATTCATTCTTCGGATTGATATGCCGGCGGCATTGGCCGCCCCGATCGCAAACGATGTCTTGCCGAGCTTCGTGGGTGTGCCCGTCAGGGTGCCTTTGCCGTCCGCCCCGCCACTAAAGACTATCCCGGGAGGGAGGGCTCCGGTGGCTACAAAAACTGTCGGGGTCGGTTTGCCTGCTGCGGTGACAGTGAATGTGCGGGCTTCCCCTTCTGTTACTGAGATGCTCAGTGAGCTGGTGAAGTGAGGCTTGACCTGAGCCGCAGGCGCTGTATCGGCTAGACCAGCGGCCGTGGCCGCGTTTGGGCCGAGGGCAAGGGCAGTGAGACTGCCAAACGTAAGGAGCATGACCGCAGCCAAGGGCAGGACGACAACTCGCGCCGAGAGCGACCACCCCTCGTCAAACCCTCGTTTGAGCGAGCTAGGTGACTGTCGCCAGGAACCTCGCTTCGTCATTTGGCGAGCATGCGCCAGATGCGAATACCTGTCAAGTGTTGTGGACGAGGATCATTGCCCACGCTGGTACGGGACGATGACGACCTTTCAGGTCAAAGCACAAGAGTTTCCTCAAACCGCGTCGGTCAAACGAGATCAGGGTGTCCACCAAACCGCGCAAGACCACATCGAAATGAACGAACTGACGCCCTTGCCAAGGCTTCAGAGTTAGGCGCCCAGGCCGCGGCGTTGCAACGAGCGGATGTGTCGCCCGACTCCGTACGCCTGCGTAAGGTGCCGTAGCTGAAACTCCAGCGGTCCCGTGGCCGGTTCCGGCTGAGGGATCCGCTGGATTCACGGTAGGTGGCCTTCGTGGTGGCAGACCGCTCACGTCGTCAGGATCGGCGCCCCACCTCAGGTGTAGTCGGTGACCTTCCCGCCGGTTGTGATCCGCCCGATGGAGTTGTTAAGAGAGTTGGTGAACCACAGGGCCCCGTCCGGTCCGGCCGTGATCCCCACTGGGCCATCGATGCCACCACCGGTGTAGTTGGTGACCTTTCCGCTGGTGGTGATCCGCCCGATCGAGTTGTTGCCGTAATTGGTGAACCATAGGGCCCCGTCCGGCCCGGATGTGATCGAGTCGGGCTCGTCGATGCCCTTGCCGGTGAAGAACCTGCCCTGCCCACCGGTCGTAATCCGCCCGATCGACTTGCCGCCGTAGTTGGTGAACCAAATGGCCTTGTCCGGCCCGGTCGTGATCCCAAGGGGCTCTTCCAGGCCGCTATTGGTGTAGACGGTTATCTCCCCCTCGGGGCTGAGCCGGGCGATCGAGCCCTTTTGCGTCTTGGTACCGGCGTTGGTTACCCATAGGTCTCCGTCGGGACCAGTTGTGATCCCGGCTGGATCGTCGATGTAAGTACTGGTGTGCACTGTGATCTTCCCGGTGGTGCTGATCACGCCGACCGAGCCCGGGTTGTACGCGTCGGTGAACCAGAGCACATGGTCGGGGCCGTTCGTGATCCCAATCGGATTGGCCACGCCCGTGGCTGTGTAGCTAGTGATCTTGCCTTTCGTGGTGATCCGCCCGATCGAGTTGCCGGCGGAGTTGGTGAACCAGAGGGCGCCGTCAGGCCCGACCGTTATCCCCGCCGGCGCGTCGATGCCGCCACCGGTGTAGATGGTGACCTTTCCTTTTGTGGTGATCCGCCCGATCGAACCGTGGTTCGTCTTGTTGCCCAGGTCGGTAAACCAGAGCGCTCCATCCGGCCCTGTCGTGATGTACGCCGGCACGCTCGGCGCCATGGCGGAGCCGGACGCGAGATGACCTCGTTTACCTGGAGTGGCGCTGGCAACCGAGCCGGCTGTCAAGCCGCCGATCAGCAGCGCGAAACAAGCAACGGCTGACAATCTCACCAGGCGCACCTGCAGCCTCCTTCGTTAGGTCCCCCCTAGGTCCCGTTGAAAGCTACCTGCTTGCCCCGTTCCCCCCGGAGCAGCCGAGACTACTGGAAATGGCACGACCATGCCTTTTTCCGATGTTCACGGCTGGTGGCAATGATCGTACAGCAGCAATCTTTGCCGTGTCGAGGTCCTGGCAGTGAAGCATCGCGTCCGCCGCGTTTGTTCGCGCCCGAGTGGCACCGACGGCCCGGTGTGGTCAGAGGTCCCGCATTCACCTGCGGTCCGTCCAGAACGGACTCGTCAATATCGGCGGACTACGAGAAGAGGCGTAGCGCGTGCTAGTCCCCTGTAGTTCCACAATTGTCTCCGGCGCTGGCGTTCCACCGCTCCAGGCGTCCCAGTCCGTTGTAGGCCGTTCAGCTGCAGAGCGCTCCGACTTGTGGCTCTGGTGGCGCGGTGGCGAGCCAGCGGTAGGCAAAATGCTCGGTGTAACCGGGATGCCCTGAAGCGGCGAGCACATTCACGAAGGTCGAGATAGGCAGACTAGTGGCGACGGCCATGGTGTCGGTCTCGGTCACCGTCTGACCTCCACCAGCGGGATAGGTCGAGGTGACGACCATGGTCGTCCCCACACGACGCAGGGGCAAGTAGTCGCCGTAGACGTAGTAGCCCACCGGCCCGCCCGTCTGCGACCGGTTGGCGACTGTACCCGTACCTTTGCTCCAGCACAGGTTCGGGTACCGGTAGGGGTGGATGAAAAACCCGGCACTCGTCAGCAAGAACAAGGCCGTGATGTTGTTGACGCTTCTCGTGCAGGTAGCCGCGGTCGTCGTGGGACAGCCCGAAGGCACGAAGACCGTCGATATCCATGCGACCCGCGCCGCCTTGGCGGCGATCGTGGTGTACTCGACGGCTGGGACGTAGCCGCTCGGTACCGAGGCACCGACGATGTACTTCGTAGTGACGTGCCACGACTGCGACGTGACGTCATCTGCTATCGCCACCTGTCCCGGGATGGTTTCCTCTTCGGCTCCCATCCGCTGCGTGGCGGCGGCCACCAGACGGACGTATGCGATCGCCGCCGGGTTGCCCGACACGTCCGAGGAGGCATTGGCCTGGCCGCCAGTAACGACGACCTGACTGACGGCAACGACGAGCAGTGAGGCGCACATGAGAAGACGACCGAGCCTTCGAACGCGCATTGTCGGCTCCTTGCCACTTGAGTGGTCATCGGCTGCCTTTTTAGCTTCTCCGCCTTCCCGATGGACCAGGTCGTCTCGCTCCTGGTCTCGACATGTCTCAAGCACTTGCGAGCTCCGGAGCCGGTTTCAGGCTCACGGTAGCTGCTGGCTCCCCGGGCCGCTAGGGCCTTGACCCGATTACGCCCTAGGTCGAGAGGCTCTTCGCTTGAAGGGGCAAGCACAAGATTCATCATCTGAGCAGCGGTGTTGCGCACCTGCCGGAATCATTGGGATGGTCCGTCTACTCACGTTCTTGCTCGTCCGCGCCTGCACGACTTGCCCCGCCTGTTAGAGACGCCCGACGAGGAGGACGTCGAGATCGCTGGTCTCCGCCATCAACTGGCGCTGCTACGGCGCCAGGTAGCACATCTTCTGTATTCGCGCGGTGTGGGGTCAAAATAGGGGACTTGACCAGCTCCGACGCTCAGCGGTCCAGGAACGCTTTGGCGTTGCCGGCTCGTTGTACCGCCGAACACGCGAAGGCGCGTTCTTAGGTGACAGTACGCTGCCACAATGCTGTTCGCGCGGGGGCTGCTGGCCGCAGTGGTTGCGGTGCTCGGTGTGGCCGTGGCGAAGGCCGACGCGTCGGGCATCCCGACGATCACCGTCGGGCCTGGCGACGCGATGACCTTCCAGGGCTCGAATATCGAGTGTGCCGTATCGACCACAGCACCGCGGGCTGTCGTGTGTGGGATCGGCAGTCAGAACTCACTGCTCCTGAACAGTTACGCGTTTACCGTAGCGGACAAGGGTTCGGCGATCTTCGTCGCTACCGGCAGCCAGCGAATCGTCGCACGCGTGATCAACCCTGCGATCTCCGGTGCGCTGTTCAATGGCGCCAGCCACAAGCCCACCAGCTATGTTCTCGCAAAGCACGAGCACGTGATCCTTGCTGGCACGCACATAGCGTGCGCTGCATTGCTCATCAATGGTGTGCAGACGTTTGGTTGCGGCGCCTTCCACTCCCTCTCGGGTTACTACATCGCCGGCACGTACGCCGCCACGATCAGTGACCAGTATGTTGGCATCCTCCGAGTCGGCAAGGACGGTGTTCAAACAGTCGTCGCGAGGGAACAGCAACCCTGACGCGCACTCGAGGTGGCTCGCCTACCCCGTCGCGCGGATTCTTGTCCGCGCTTATGGTGAAGATGACTCGAATCCGGTTGCGGCTCCGTACGCGACGACTCGTTCGGCCTCCGCTCAGCTCACCACCGATAGAAGTGGTGCCTAGCGGAGCTTCCGCGTCCTAGTGCGAGCCCGACAATCCACACGAAGAGAACGATCGCCGCGACGACCCACAATAGGTGCAGGGTGAATCCCAGTCCGAAAAAGAGCAGAGCAAGTAACAGCACCAAAAAGATAATCATTTCCTAGCCTTCTTCTTGTCTACGAGTAGCAACTGATGGTCCAACTACATGAGACGCGTTGACAGCGATCTGCAGTCGCATCACTTCTTGAAGGCGTCCTTGAGCTTCTCGCCAGCCTGCTTGACGTTGCCCTTCACTTGGTCAGCCTTACCCTCGGCCCGAAGCTTGTTGTTGCCGCTGACCTTGCCGGCGGTCTCTTTCAGTTTTCCCTTGGCTTGTTGGGCAGTGTTCTTTGCCTTGTCGGTCGTTGCCATGGTTGGGCTCCTTGTCTTGGGATGTGAGAAGAGGGACGAGCCCTCTCTTGTCGGACTTCACAGGGGTTCCCCGTGTTCTCTGAGCGGCGCTCGGCCGTGGCCTCAGCGATCCGTAGATCTGGTGGCGGGCTGTGGGGAGATGGCGTGGCGCCCCAGCGGGTACCTCTTGCTCCGCTGACCGTCACCTGGATTGGGGTGAACGTCGCCCCGCGGAAAGTCATCTTCTGGCGTGCTCGGCGTCTCCGCGTGGCCGGCCTCGCGTTGGTCGATCAGGTCGTCGCGGTCCTTCCTGGCTGCGATCGTCTCGTCGCGCGATTGCTCAAGTCCGCGGCGCGCGGCGCTGCCTAGGCGAGAGGTGCGGCGCGCCGCGGCCAGGACCAGACTCAGTCCGAGTAGCGCCAAGGCCCCGACCACGAGGCCGTAGAGGAACAGCGTGCCGGTGGAGCCGGTCACGTGGTAGCCGAACACCGCGAACCCGTGGGCGAGCGCGTGCGCGCTGCCACCGTTGGCGAGAACGCCGGCCACGCCGACAACTACCGCGGCGACCAGGATGGTGAGACCGAGAATGAGAATCATGACGCGCTCCGATGATTTGCACTGTTCGGGTTGCTGCAAAGCGGGAGACCGCCTTGCAGCCGGCGTTGCACCCCGGCTGGGCTAGCTGTGAACCTCTTCGTGCACTTCGGTCGACTGACCCTGTGCGTTAGTGGCTTGGCGGTCGTAGGTGCGTTTGCCACTACCGATCGGTTGGCGTGAGGCGGCAAAGACGATCCCAGAGGCCACAAGGCCGACGATCCCGACGACCATGAGGATGATCCCCACCGTGGATACGTTGAACCCGTGACCGGTCGTGGTCACCGCCCAGTGCATGACGGCACCCGCCGCGATCGCGAGCATGCTGAAGAACAGCCCCGTCCGTCCCATTTCTTGACCTCCATCTAGCTGGATGCCGTAGCTCTCGGCCAGATGCGGTCGGCGACGACTTCGTTTGGATACCTGTGATAGTACTCTAGGTTTATTAAACTAGCAAGCAGTTTCCTGAATATGTTCACTACTCCACCGCAGGCTACCTGCGACACCGGCATCGCCAAGATCCGCGCGCCGGCCGAAAGCACCGTGACCTGAACCAGAACTCCAGCGGCTCCGTAAATGGTCCACGCTGCCGTTCCGCTCCCTCGGGCGTCCTAGGTCGTTGCAAGCCGTTCTTACCGGTGCTACGAGCCGGCCTCCTGTCGGGTTCCGGCGCGTGGCACATTTCAACCTCGGAGGACCTCGGCAGCGAGGACTGGACGGCAACCGCACCCGTGATGCGAGGTTCGGTAGTGCCACCGAGCACCAGGGGACGGCGCGCCGCGGCCTTGCGCGGCGCAGAACGCCAGATGTATCCCTATCCAGCCAAAACCGGTGCAGAAGCGCTGCAGCCAAGAGGCCGGTTGAAGCCTTGCCTCTTGCAGGGGACGGCCCAACCAACTGTTTGGGCTCGCATTGGTCACATCTGGCACCCTCCGCCTCTACTCCGTCAAACCAGAAGGTGCCCCGGGCTGCCGGAGTGAACCGGCGACGGCGAACGCGGCGAGGAAGAGCGCCGCGACGAGCCACAGGGCGTTCAGGAGGCCGCCGGCTTCGGCGAGCAAGCCGATGGCTGGTGGCCCGGCGAGGCTGGCGAAATAGCCGATGGAGGCGACGACACTGACCCGTGCGGCCGGGTCCGGCCCGCTCTCCGCGGCGGCGGACATGCCGAGGGGAAAGCCCATTGAGACCCCGACGGCCCAGAACAGGACGCCGATGAGGACGATCCAAAAGTTGCGACCAAGGATGAAGAGCACCACGCCCAGTACGCCAACAGCGGTGGTGTACCGGATGGTGTGGACGCGCCCGAGCCAGTCGACGACCGGGCCACCGAAGATCCGTGTAAGGGCTTCGCCGGTAGCGAACGCAGTGAAGAAGAGCGCGGCAATGGCGGCGGGTTGACCATGGTCATTGTGGACAGCCAGGGTGAGCCAGCTGTTCGCCGACCCCTCACCGAGCTCGACACCGAGTAAGACAACGCCGATCAGCAGCAGGCGCCAGTCCGTCCAGCCGCGCAGCCATTGGCGCACATTGGCGAGACGGGTCTCGGTGGGCGGGGCGTCTTGCGTGCGGTACCCGGTAGGTATGGACGGTGCCACGCCAAGGGCCACCGCCCCGATGATGACCGCTTCCCCGATGAACTGCACCGAGGGAGTGGCCCCCAGCGCCGCGCACGCGGCACCGATTCCCGACCCCACGGCGGCCCCGATCGACCACGCCCCGTGCATCAAGGGCATGAGGGTGCGGCCGGCGGCTCGTTCGATCGCCGACCCCTCCACGTTGATCAGCACGTCGAGGGTGCCAATCCCAAAACCTATGACCAGGAAGGCAAGGCTGACCAGAAGGACCGATCGCAGGGTTATAGCTACGCCCATAACCGCCATTGCCGCGGCGATGACCAGGAGCGATGCGGTTACGCCACCTCGACTCCCGAGCCAGTGAAGTATCGGTGTCGCGGCCACAAGCCCGGCGATGGCCCCCACCGTCACGCCCGCGAGGAGCAGGCCGATCGTGGCGATGCTGATCCCGAGTTCGGCCTTGACCGCCGGCAGACGGGGACCCCAAGCAGCAACAGTGATCCCACCCAGACCGAAGGCGGCCATGATCGCCCTTCGCCACCGTAATAGGGCGGGTCGATCAGGAACGGCTGCTTCTGTCACGTACGAGCGACGCTGAGGCTGCTGCTCGTCGGCATCCTCGGCCATTGGTAGTCAGGGGCGCGGTGCCCGCACAGCGGACCCGTTTCCCCATCCCCCTTTCAATCCGTACGTGCGATTTTCCCGCACACGGCTTACCGACGGTCTTCTGGACATGGTTACGCAGCCTTCGGGTATCGGATAGTGCCATTGAGCTTGTGCAGGCCCTGGTCGTGGAACCAGGTGCGGGTCCAGCGGTCCCACTGACCGGCACGAAGATTGCGTCCGCGCTTCTTTATGAGCAAGAGGCGTCCGATGACGTCTTTCAACTGCTGTCCGACCTGGCTTCGAGCGGTCAGGGCCTTGACCCTTGCTCGGGCACGCTTCATCGAGCGCTCAGACGGCCAACGGTGCAGGTAGTAGCGGACCTTGCCGTACTTCTCCCACACCTTGCCCGAGAAGCGAGCATGAAGATGGCACCCAAGAAAGTCAAAGCCCTGCTTGCCCTGGCGAAGGTCGACCACACCGGTCTTGTCCGGGTGAAGGCTAAGACCGAGATCGCCCAGGATGGCGGTCGCCCGCCTCTGAGCCTCCTCGGCCTGCTGCCAGGAGGAGCACAACACGACGAAGTCATCCGCGTAGCGGATGACTTCTCCCACGCCGCGCTCAGCCCAGGCCCGGTCGAAGGCGTGCAGGTAGATGTTGGCTGGGAGCGGAGAGATGACCCCGCCCTGGGGAGTCCCCGTGACCGTCTCGGAGAGCACCCCGGCTTCCAGCACTCCTGCACGCAGCCACTGGCCGATGAGCTTCAGCACCCTCCGGTCCGAGACGCGGCTCTCGACCATCTCGAGCAGTCGCTCATGGTCGATCTCGCCGAAGAAGTTGCGAATGTCGGCCTCGAAGACGAACTGTCGTCCTTTCGGGAACGCCACCCGGATGGCTTCTAAGGCGTCGGTGGCCGAGCGCTTCGGGCGGAACCCGAAACTGCAGGGCAGGAAGTCAGCCTCGAATATCGGTTCGAGGACGATCTTGGTCGCCTGCTGGCACACTCGATCGCGAACGGTGGGGATGTCGAGCGGCCGCATCCGGCCGTCTGGCTTTGGGATCTCCACCCGGCGGACTGATGCCGGGCGGTAGATGCCTGCACGGAGGTCCGCGGACAGCTCGTCGAGCATGCGCCCGACTCCGTAGTCCTCCACTGCTGCCAGGGTCAGGCCATCGACCCCGGCGGCTCCACGATTGGCTCGGACCCGCTCCCATGCCTCTGACAGGACGTCGCTCCTGTAGATGCGGTCATAAAGGGCGTGGAAGCGCCGACCCGGAGACTGCTTGGCCGCAGCCCATAGCCGGTTCTGGAGTTGTCGCACTTTGGCGGGGGGAAGATGTCTCCCCTCGGGGTAGTTGGACCGGGCGGTCCCGATCATGCCCTCACGCTTACCTCCGTTGCCGGTGTGACCGAAGTCGGGGCCCTTCCCTCCTGCCGCGTTGCTCACGGCTATCAGCGGTACTACGACCCCGTCGGACTCCCGCTTGCCTCCGTCGATCTTCACCACTGGCTTATACCGACGGTCTTTGCTGACGAGGCTGGCAAGACGGGCCTCTCCTGTCCCGAACCAAGCCATGCGTGCGTGCCGCTCCCCATACCCCGGAAGGACTCGACCAAGGGCATGTCCGGATCGCCAGTAGGTCGAATGCTGCCTTCGCCGTGACATGATCGGCTCGGCTCCTCCGTTGTGTATCTGACGAGGCTGCAGGACTCGTGCCGGGTGGCACTACAGCCCGCACGCTTGCTCCCTCCGAAGAGGCTTTTGACACCCCGCTCAGCCCGCCGCCTCTCGGCGACGAACCGGGGCCTGCTACCGGGCGTTCCGGCATTTACCCGGACGGGACTTGCACCCGCTGGTCTGGTCCAGTTTTCAGGACGCAACATCGCACAATCGTAGGAGCCGTCCCTCGCCAAGCCGAAGCTAGCTCGCGCACGCCCATCGCGAATGAAGGGGGGCTCGACAGCGCTTCGAGCGCGCCAGCCCACAGGAGGGCTCGAACAGGCTGGTCGGTGGGCCGTCGTCACTGCCTTCCGGAAAGAGTCGTTCTCTTGGGCCGCCGCGTCGACGGCGCCAAGGGGGGCGCTCTGGTGCTGGATGAGGGGATACAGCCGGCCGGCCGGGCAAGACCCGCCGAGGTGGTAGCACGAGGTGATCGAGTGGGGACACCCACCTCGACGGTTCCCCTCTCGGAAACGAGACTTCAAGGAGCACACCGCAGTCGAGATAGGTTCTCGGAGGTCATCGGTGACATGAGCCCAGTTCTCCGTGTCGCCTGGTACCGCTTCCGGGCCACCTTCGGGTACCGCTGGGGCGGGTACCTGAGCGTGGTGCTGCTCGTCGGGCTGATCGGCGGCCTGGCAATGGGTGCGGTGGCGGGGGCTCGGCGCACCGAGTCCTCCTTTCCCGTGTACCTCGCCAGCACCAACCCGTCCACAATCGGAGTCTTCAGTCGCTACGACGACCCCGGCCTCGGCCTCACGACCGGGTACGATCCCCGGCTTGCCGAAGCGATCGCGCACCTTCCCCTCGTTGAGCGCGCTGCGACGGCGATCATCTTCGACGGCAACATCAACCTGGACGCGGTGACCGGAGTTCATCCGCACATTGGGGCCGGCGAGGCTCCTCCCTCGATCGTCGGCAGCGCGGACGGGGAGTACTCCTCCATGGATCGAGTCAGCCTCGTCGAGGGCCGGCTGCCTAACCGGGCCAGCACGAACGAGGCCGTGATGAACGCCCAAGCGGCCGAGGAGCTGGGTGCTCACATCGGATCGATCATCGGGGTCCCCTTCTACACCGATGCCCAGAACGCGTCCGCCAATCCTGGCGAGCCGTTCCTGACCGCCAGGGTGAAGATTGTCGGCGAGGTGGTTAAAGACGACACACTTGTCGAGAGCGACTACGACGCGCTCGGATCGGCCCTGGTCATACTCTCGCCGGGCCTCACCCGCCTGATGGAGTTGAAGTGCGCGACCGGCACCGAGACCTACCTGCAAATCACAGGTGGAGACCGCAACGCAAAACGTGTGCTGGCCGAGTTCTACCGGTTAGACCCGGTGGCTGACCACTTCCCGGCACAGCTCACGTCGAGTTTCGTGCCCACCATTCAACAGGCCATCGCGCCCGAGGCGATCGCACTCGGAGTGTTCGGCGGCATCGCCGGGCTTGCGGTCTTGCTGATCGTCGGCCTCCTGATCGGCCGCATCGTGCGAGCCGAAGCCGACGAGGCGGACCGGCTGCGGGCATTGGGGGCCAATGGGGCGACAATGCTCGTCGACGGAGCAATGGGAGTGCTCGGGGCACTGCTCGTCGGCTCAGTGCTGGGGGTCGCGGTGGCCGTAGGTCTGTCCCCCCTTACGCCGCTCGGACCAGTTCGTCCGGTGTACCCGGACCCGGGGGTCGGATTCGACTGGACGGTGCTGGGTCTCGGCTTGCTCGGCCTTGTCACCGTCCTCGGCTCGCTCACGGTGGTCCTCGCAGGACGCCAGGTGAAGCGAATCAGGTCGCACCGTCCTTTGGAGACCTGGAGACGTGAACCGCGCTGGGTGCGCTCCGCCCTGGTCTCCGGACTCCCCATATCGGCCGTCACCGGCTTGCGCCAGGCTCTCGAGCCCGGGAAGGGCCGCTCCGCGACACCTGTACGTTCTGCCATGTTGGGCACCGCGATCGCCGTGACGGCACTCGTGGCAACCATCACCTTCGGGTCCAGTCTCGACAATCTCGTGTCGCGCCCCGCCCTGTATGGATGGAACTGGAGCTATGTGATGTTCGCGGGGTTCGCCGGGAAGGAGGACCTTCCTGGCCCTCAGCTCACCCGGCTCTTGAACGACGATGGCGACGTCGCAGCCTGGTCCGGGGTCAACTTCGCCAGTGCACTCCTGGACGGCCAGCACGTCGGGACGATGACCGAGAATCCCGGCTCTCCCGTGGCACCCCCGTTGCTCTCCGGCCATGGGCTCGAGGCCTCGAACGAGATCGTTCTCGGGGACGCGACCATGGCCCAGCTCCACAAGCGTCTCGGCGACACGGTCACCTTCGACGACAAGGCCGGCCGGCCGAGGAAGCTTCTCATCGTCGGCACGGCCACGATGCCGTCGATCACCTCCGGTTCCGCCATGGGGTCGGGGGCGCTGGTCGCGACGAGCGACTTTCCGACGTCCCTGCTCAATGTGCAGGAAAACTCCATCCCCGGCCCGAACGCCGTTCTCGTTCGCGTCCGAGCCGACGTCCGCGCATGGCTCGCGTACCGCTCTCTCGAACAGATCGACACGGAGATCAATGCGCTTCCCAATGACGAGGGCTCAGCCGGCGGCGTCGTCTCGGTCCTTCGCCCAGCCGCCATCGTCAACTTCCGCGCCATGGGTACGACACCCGCCCTGCTTGCCGCGGGCCTGGCCATCGGGGCAGTCGTCGCCCTCGGTTTGACACTTGCGGCGTCGGTCCGCAGACGGCGGCGCGACCTGGCGCTGTTGAAGACTCTAGGTTTCACGCAACTGCAACTGGCGGCCTCGGTCGCGTGTCAAGCCACGGTCACCTCGGTAATAGGCATTGTGGTGGGGTTGCCGATCGGTGTCGCGATAGGACGCCAACTATGGACGTTGTTCGCCCACCAGCTCAACGCCGTGCCCGACCCCACGGTGCCCGTCGTGTCTGTTTGCCTTGTCGGTCTGGGCGCTCTCGTGTTCGCTAACGTCGTGGCGGCCCTCCCCGGGCGCAGCGCGGCGCACACCCCGACGGGGCTGGTCCTGCGAGCGGAGTGACCCGAGATCGAGAAGGCGGAACGCGCCGACCGACGCCACAGATTCCGATGACGGGTGCTCTCCTGTCGGCGACCTCTTGGACCGGTGGTAAGGGACACTTCGCTATTCGGAGGATTCGAGAGCAAGTACTGGTCGCGAGCTGTCGCCACCGACAGAACCTTTTCGGGCGGCCACCCCTCTTGACTCCGGGCAGCTCTGGGCTCGGCGTCAGCGGCGTCGCTTGAGGGACGCGGCCGCGCAACGGGTCGCCGGCTGGGCGGCAAGGGCCAGGTGCTCCTGGCGCCTGGACACCGGCGAGGTGCCCGGCCCCGACCGGCGTAGCGGGGCTCCCGGCCTCACACGGCTTCGATGATCCGGCTGTCGTGGGTGACAGCGATTCGTTGGCCCGGCTCAAGTACCAGGAAATCGTCGTCCCATTCGCCAGCCAGCAGTTTGCGGACCAGCTCCGGATCACCCCTGAGCTGCTCGAAGCGCCAGCCGTATTGCTCGGCGTCGTCGGTCGCCTGCTTCCTGAACTCTCCGGATTTCCCCAACCCGGTATCGATGTACGCCGCACGCGTGTAGTGGCTGTGCCACTGCCCAAAAACCTCCATGAGGTATTGCGCGTTGTCCTCGCCGTACTTCTCAACCAGATAGTCGTAGTCCTGTTCCATCGAAGTCAGCACGCCCATTGTCACCCGGCGCCCGTTGGTGCCGACTTCGGCCTGCCGCTCCATGTAGTCATCCGAGTAGTAATAGGTGCCCGGTGTGGTGGTGAATTCGGCGTCGTAGCGCTGGCGAGACCCCAAGTACAACGTGATGCAATCATGAGCGCGCGCTACAGCGACCGGCAGGTCCCTGGCCTGCAAACCCTCGAGGGCGAGATTGCAGAGACCGTAAACCAGAACAACTGCCTGGTACTTCGGGGCGGACGCGGTGTCGATCTGGCTCTGCAGGCGGCTGAGCCTGGACGCTGGGCGATCGTCGTGCAATGCCTGCTCCAACAGTTCGACGTCGACCACGTGTGGCGCCAGCGCGGCCTGCAGATAGACGGTGCGTGCCAGAACCTCACAGGTTATTGCCCGAATCCGCATCGACCCACCCCTCCTGCCTTCGCCGTTTGTCGCTCGCCGGTCACCTTTAAGTCATCGCCCACGATACCGGCTCTGCGCGCAGCCATTCATATCGACAGAACCTCTCCTATGATGCAGGCCCGATGGTAGCCAATGCGGCCGAGATGTCATGGCTCAGAGCTGCCAACAGGCCGCTCGGCGACACCAAGACGTGGCTCGCGGCGCCCTCGTGACCGCCCCAAGAGCCGGACCGCGCGGCCGGTTACGGTGACGCACCCGCCGCCTCGATAGGCCCGGCGGCAACCGAGCTTTCCATGCTCAACGCTCGACTAGGCGTTGCACCCGGGCGATGTTGCCCGCGCTCTTTGCTCTCAGCGCAACCACCCTTTCCCGCCGGGCGTCGTCACCGAGGCCCTCGAGGTTGACCAGCACGAGAGCAGCAGCCGCCCTGGTGCCGGCCTCCGCCAAAAAGGCCGCTGTGACCGCGTCACCGAGCAGATGGGGGTTCCCGTGCTCCGCGAGCCGGGCCGCCAGATGGACAACCGCGGCACCCGTCTCCGCGACATCAAGCGGGACGTCGGTTGCTTTGGACAGCGCCGCGCCAATCCGACGCCCGCGTTCTGCCGGGTCAGAAGGGGAGGAATCGCGCGACGTCCACACGAATTGTCCGTAAGCGTCGGCGTCGGCCTGGCAGAGGGCGGCGGCACGATCCCGGAGACCTTCGGCGGCGGTGGCGAGATCGGCCGCGTCGGACAGCTGCCGCGTGGACAGACGCGCCGACATCACGCAAAGTCCCGCGGCCAGGCCGATGGCTACGGCTGCGGCCGACCCGCCTCCCGGGGCGGGCGCGGCCGCGGACACGAGCTCGAGGAAGCTCCCGAGGGCGACGTCGAGATATGCCGGGTGCTCAGCTGAGCCCGACAATCTCGCCGTTCTCGTCGATGTCGATGATCTCGGCGGCCGGGTGCGTGGACAGTCCCGGCATCGTGCTCATGTCGCCGCAGATGAGGTAGACGAAACCCGCCCCAATCGAGGCACGGGCCTCACGCACCGGCATACGCCACCCCACCGGGGCACCCTTGAGCGAGGGGTCCGAGGAGAGCGACAGGTGGGTCTTGGCGATGATGACGGGGAGGTTCCCGAAGCCGTTGTGCTCGTAGGCGTCGATCTGGCGGTTGGCGGCAGGCAGGTAGTCGACGCCGGCAGCGCCGTAGATCTTCGCAGCCACTGTCTCGATCTTCTCGCGCAAGCTCGCCTCGTTCGGGTAGAGCAAGCGGAAGTCGCTCGGCTCGTCGGCCGCCTCGACCACTGCCTGCGCGAGCTCGGTGGCACCCTTGCCGCCCTCGGCGAAGTTGGTGCACACCGCGGCACGAACGCCCATGGAAGCCGCGATCTCACGCACCGCCTCGTGCTCGGACGGGAAGTCACCGGGGAAGGCGTTGATGGCGACAACAGGCGAGACGCCGAACACCTGAATGTTCTCGATCTGCTTGCGCAGGTTCGCCCCACCGAGATGTACCTCTTCGGGGTTCTCCTCCAAGATGGCGGGGGGCAGCGGACGCCCGGCCGCGACCTTGTGCCGGCCCGAATGCACCTTCAGCGCCCGTACCGTGGCGACAACGACGGCGGCATCGGGCTTGAGGCCCGAGGTGCGGCACTTGATGTCGAAGAAGCGCTCGGCTCCCATGTCGGCGCCGAAGCCCGCCTCTGTGAGGAGGAAGTCTCCGGTGTGGATCCCGATGAGGTCACCGACGATCGACGAGTTGCCGTGGGCGATGTTGCCGAACGGGCCCGCGTGCACGATCACCGGCGTGTTCTCGATCGTTTGGAGCAGGTTCGGCTTGATCGCCTCGCGCATGATCACTGTCATCGCCCCGGCACCCTTCAGGTCCTCCGAGGTCAGCGGCTCGCCGCCATCGGTGTAGCCGACGACGATGCGTCCGAGGCGGGCGCGCATGTCCTTGAGCGAGGTCGACAGGGCCAGGATGGCCATCACCTCGGAGGCAGCCGTGATGTCGAAGCCGGTCTGGCGGGGAATACCGTCCTGCTTTGTCCCGAGGCCGATCACGATGTTGCGAAGGGCGCGGTCGTTCACGTCCAGCACGCGCCTCCAGGTGATGTTGTGCAGGTCGATCTTGAGCTCGTTGCCCTTTTGGAGGTGGTTGTCGACCATCGCCGACAGCATGTTGTGCGCAGCCGTCACGGCGTGCATGTCACCGGTCAGATGAAGGTTGAACGACTCCATCGGGACGGCCTGGCTGTAGCCGCCTCCGGCCGCTCCGCCCTTGATGCCGAACGTGGGGCCCATCGAGGGCTGGCGGATCGAGATCGTCGCCCTCTTGCCAATGTGGTGCATGGCTTGGCCGAGACCGACGATCGTGGTCGTCTTCCCCTCGCCGAGCGGCGTCGGCGTGATTGCGGAGACGACCACGTACTTGGCTTTCGGGCGGTCGGCCAGCTCGGCGATGGCGTCCAGCTTGATCTTGGCGACATTCTCGCCGTAATGCTCGAGCATCTGCGGCTCGATTCCCATGTCCTTCGCGATTTCGGCAATCGGCTTGAGGTGAGCCTGGCGCGCGATCTCGAGGTCGCTCGGCATTGCCATGTCGGATCTCCTTTTTTGGTAACGATCGACTGCGATGTTTGAACCAACCGCCCGCTTCTATGGGGCGTCGAATCGATGTCGCCCGGAAATTCGATCGCCCCTGGACAGGCGTGTGGGCCGGGTTCCGGGCGTCTCGGGCAACGTCAGTTTCACTCTAGCGTCAAGGCTCTGAACGGCGAAAACCGGCCAATGTCCGCCCGCGACGGTCCCGGCGCCGCAATGGCGCAGTGACCGGGACCATGACGGACGCGTCTTGCCTGGCAAGGCACAATGATGCTGTGCTTCACTGACGCGGGGTGATTCGGAGTGTCTCCTCGCCGCCGTTTTCGGTCCGAGGCCCTCTTAGGAAGTAGATCGATGCCCTCAAAAGCCCCCTTCCTTGCGAGGTGGTCGCCTCGGATCGGGCACAGGGCTGCACGCCTGCACCTCATGACGGGGCCGACCACGACCATCGGCATCTGGTCCGCTCCGGTCTGGCTGACCCTCTACCTGATCGGCCTGGGCTGGTCGAGGGTGGCCGCTTACGTGGTGGCCGGGCTCGGCTGCGCCTGCCTTGCCTTCGCGGCGGTCAGCATGCACCTCATGTACAGGGCTCTGAGCGAGCGCTTCGGCTTCAAGGTCTCCTGGCGCAACGCGCCGCCATACCGGTACAAGGCATTCGGTACATGGTGCAGGCGCAACGGCATCGACCCCGCCACCGGACGGCCGCTCGCGGGAGGCGGCTCCGGAGCCGAACCCGCCCACCGCGGTGGCGCCCATCGCAGCCCCGTCCATCGCCCCGTCGCCCACCGCACCCCCGCTCACAGCGCCCGATCGCAGGTCAGCCGCTCGCGAACCAGCTGAGTTGGTCCTCACGGCCGGGTTGGCGACATAATGTCCGGACAGGAGTGCAGGCACGGTGAGGTTCGCACAGTCGTCCTAAGGAGGTCTGGGTGATCAACGACGGTGACACCGGATTTGTCCTGATCAGCGCCGCGCTTGTCATGGTAATGACACCGGGCCTGGCGTTTTTCTATGGCGGCCTGGTGAGGAGAAAGAACTTCCTCACCATCATGCTGCAAAGCTTCGTCTCGATGGGAGTGGTCACGGTGCTGTGGGTGCTCGTCGGCTACTCGCTCGCCTTCTCCGGGAACCTGGGGGGCGTCATAGGCAATCTCTCATGGGCCGGCCTGAGAGGAGTAGGCGCAGCACCGGGCCCGTACGCGCCCCATATCCCGGCCCTCGCGCACTTCATCTTCCAGGAGATGTTCGCCATCATCACCCCGGCACTCATCACCGGTGCCTTCGCTGACCGGATCGCATTCAAGAGCTACCTCAAGTTCCTTGTCATCTGGAGCCTGCTCGTCTACGTGCCGATAGTGCACTGGATCTGGGGGGGCGGGTTCTTGATGAAGTGGGGCGTCGAGGACTTCGCCGGTGGAATGGTCGTCCACACGAGCGCAGGGTTTGCGGCCCTGGCGTCGGTGTTCGTCGTCGGGTCGAGGAAGTTCGCCCCGGGTGAGAAGAAGGTCCCGCACAACGTCGCCTTCGTCGGGCTCGGCACCGGACTGTTGTGGTTCGGTTGGTTCGGATTCAACGGCGGCTCGGCGCTCGCGGCCGACGCCGTGGCAGCGCAGGCCTTCGTCAACACCGACATCGCCGCATCGGTCGCGATGTGCACGTGGTTGGCCATCTCGTGGTGGAGATCGGGAAAGCCCAGCATCGTCGGTGCCTTCACGGGAGCCGTCGCCGGCCTCGCCTGCGTGACCCCGTGCGCCGGCTTCGTACCCACATGGGCGTCGTTCGCGATCGGCTTGCTCGCCGGGTCCATCTGCTACTCGGCGGTCGCCCTCGTGCGCCACATGAGGTGGGACGACGCCCTCGATGTGTGGGCTGCACACGGCATCGGCGGACTGCTCGGATCGATGCTGGTGGGCGTCTTCGCCTACGAGTCGGTCAACATCGCCGGCCACAACGGCCTCGTCCAAGGCAACCCCGCGCTGTTCGGCAAGCAGGTCGCGGCCGCGTTGTTAGTGGCTGCCTACGCCTTCGTCCTCACCTGGGTCATCCTCAAGATCCTGGACCGGTTCGAATCCGTCCGGGTACCGGACGCCATCGAGCTGGCGGGGTTGGACACCGAGCTGGAAGAGCCGGACGCCTACGTCTTCACCTGAGCGGCCGGGCTCACCCGGTCGAGTGGGCTCGGACCGCTGAGATCAGGGCGGACACGGCGCCGGAGATCTCTCGGTGCCGCGGGTAGCACAACGCTATCTGGCGGGTCGTGAGGCGCTCGCGCGGAGCGAGCCACGTGAGTGACGCGTCGACGGCCCGCCGAGCCGCCAGCCGACCGATACAGGCGTGCCCGAGGCCGGCCGCGACGAGCCGCTGGAGGGCAAGGTTGTCGTCGGTCCTGTAGACGATGCGCGGCGCGATGCCGCGCCGCCGCCACGCCTCCTCGAGCTCGACCTGGCTGTTCCAGCGCCGCGTCCAGGCGACCAGATCCAGACCGTCGATGATGTCGAAGCTCAGGTTTTCGACGTCGCCGATCTCGCTGTCGCGACGGGTGAGGATCACCCAGGGATCCTCCAGGAGGGGAATGGCCTCGACCCGCTCGTCAGGCTCGGGATTCAGGGCGAACGCCAGATCGAACCGTCCGCGCCCCAGGCCGCTCATGATGGCCTGGACCTCCTCGACCTCGCTCAGGACGACCTCGATATCGGCATGGGTCTCACGGAACGACCTGAGCGCGGCCGGCATCAGCTCGGCGGCCGCCGTCTGGGACACGCCGACGCGGATACGCGCCCGCTCACCGCTGCGGGCGGAGTCGACATCGGCGCCGATGGCCTCCACCTCGCCGAGGGCACGACGCGCCCTCCTGTAGGCGGCGGCGCCGGCGGAGGTGAGCTTCACGGCGCCACGGCCGCCGGGCCGGGTGAACAGCTCCGTGCCGAGCACGGCCTCCAGCGAGGCGATCTGGTGCGAGATCGAGGACTGGGTGTACCCGAGCTCGGCGGCAGCCCGGCGGAACGAGCCGAGATCGGCAATCGCGATGAGCGCCCTCAACTCGCGCAGGCCGATCCCTTTATCAATCGACCAGATCGATCGTTCTGCCACCAATTATTGAGGTTATCTGCAAAAAAGTCTTGTCGTAAAATAGAGTAAGGACGAGTTGACCAGCTTCCGATAGGTAAGTGGTGGCGGCTCTGAACATTACGGGACAACGACAAAAGGCCGGGAGACGCCACCGCCCTAGGGCACCGGTGGCGTCCGGGGGGGTCGCTGCGACCGACCCGCGGCTCAGGCGTCTGCGGTACCTGGTCTACGCCCTGGCGCTTTTCAGCTCGCTGCTCCAGTCGGCGATCGCTCCCCTGCTTCCTTCGTACGCTCATCGCTTCCAGCTGGGTGGCGTGCAGACGGCCGGGCTGCTCGCCGCGACCGGGATCGCCGCCCTCGTCATCTCGCTGCCGGCCGGTGCGCTTTCCGACCGTTTCGGGGCGCGAGTGCTCACCTTGTGGTCCGGTTGGCTCATCGTGCTCGCAACCCTCGGCCAGGCATTCGCCCCTTCCTACACAGTGCTGCTCGCTTCGAGGCTCGTCTTCGGCCTCGGCTACGGGATCGTGTGGACCGCAGCGCTCACGTGGCTGGCGAGAACCTCGGGCGACGAGTCGTGCCTCACCGGAACCATCACGGCATCCGGGTTCGGTTCCATCGCGGGCCCGGCCTTCGCCGGCTTCATCGCCCAGTACTTCGGTCTTGCGGCACCATTCGTCGTGGCGGCCGTGCTGGTCGTCATCGTGACGGTGATGTTGACCTCGATCGACCTGGAAGGCGCGTGCTCGCTGGGGAACATCGGGGTCATCTCCAGCCTCCGCACGGCCGCATCCGACCCGAGGATCCTGGGAGCGGCTGTGGCCGTGGTCATCGCCGGCGCCTCGTCGGCTCTCGTGACGCTCCTCGGGCCCCTCGAGCTGCACCAGTCCGGTGCTTCGGAGAGCTCGATCGGGATCGTGTTCTCTGTCGCCGCCGCAGTCTTCATCTGCGGAAGCGCCATCACCAAACGGGCCGGGCTCAGGGCCGTTCGCCTCAAGACGGTCCTCGGTGCAGGCATCGTGCTCGCCCTCGTCATGTCTCCGGCGACAGCGAGCGCGGCACCCCTCTTCGTCGTCGTCATGCTCTGTGCGACGGCTGCGGCCCGGTCCGTGCTGTGGTCAGTCGGGTACCCTCTCGGCGCCTCGGGGGCCAACCGGGCCGGGGTCGGGCTTGGCGTCGTGATGGGCATACTCAATCTCGTGTGGGCCGTGTCCACTGTCGTCAGCCCGCTCATCGCCGGTGCTTTCGTCGGCCCGCTCGGCGCGCGCGCCACGACTGCCATCGCACAGGTCGTGCTTGGCGCGGGCCTGGCTTTCGGCTGGCTCGCCTTCCAGGTCCGGGCGCCGGGGCGAGCCGTTCGGATCGGCTCTCTCTGAGCTTGGGTGCAGCCGACGATCTCGGGCGCGATCGCCCAGGATGGTCGATCCCGCTGCCTAGGGCTGTTGTGGGTCGCCCGGTTGCACGATCAACACCCGCGGCTCTTGCTTGCGCCCGCCGATCGCGGCCGCAATCAGGTCATTGACCTCGCCGCCCGAGACGGCTTGCACGAGCCCCTCGATGTCGGGGTCCCAACCACGTACCACGCGCAGCATCGGCACGTGGTCGCGCACGGCCCGGTAGGCGGCAGCGGTCCCGCGCCCGATCGGCCACCGCTCGCGCATGTCGATCGCCTGGGCGGCGATGATCAGCTCGTAGACGATCGTGCGGTGCACGAGCGAGACCAGCTCGTGTGTCCGGCGCACCGAGAGCGGGGCCATGCTGGCGTCGTCCTCGATCCCTTCTGCCACCTGCCCGGCGTAGTCGAGGGTCACGGGTCTCGCGAGCGAGCGGGCTTCGGCCGCCAGCGCGGCGCACCAACGACCCATGGGCTTGAGCCCGTTGCTGGGCCCCTCCTCGAGGGCAAGCTCGCTCGGGAGGCCGCTGAAGTGCTTCCAGAGAAGCTTCTGCACGCGCTCGTTGATGCCCTTGACGGCGTTCGCGATGGCTAGGCGCAAAAGGTCAAAGGCCATGGCGAGCCCCGCTACGTCGAAGTTGCCGCCGGAGACGATCAGTCCCTCGTCGACCAGCACGAGCGGATTGTCGTTGGCCGCGTTCAGCTCGGTCTCGAGGTTGAAGCGCGCGTAGTGCAAGGCGTCGTAGAGCGCACCGTGGCTGCGGGGCACGCAGCGGAAGGAGAGGGGGTCCTGCAAGTTGCGCGCCGCGCCCGGTTCCCACAGGTAGGAGCCCTCCAGCATGTGGCGCAGGCGGTCGGCAGCCGTGACAAGCCCGACCTGCGGCTGGAGACGGTCCGTGCCGGGATGGATGATCGAGAGGTTGCCGCCGTAGCCCTCGAGCGCCAACGCCGCCGCCGCCTGCAGCAAGTCGACGAGTTCCGCCACGTCGTTGAGCACGAGGGCGCCCCGGCCGAGGGTCACACCGTTGGCGCTGATCAACGCGAGCGCCTCTTTCGACGCGAGCTCGATCGGCTCGAGCCCGACGCGCGTCAGTGCCGCCCGCCCGCTCATCACCTTGCCACCGACCACGGCATGCCCGATGCCGATCACTACCTTGCCGATATCGGACATCTCCGACAGGTCCCCCTGGCCGACCGAGCCCACCTCCCTCACCACGGGGTCGACGTCCCGGTTGAGCAGCTCGACGAGCAGCTGCGCCAGCTCGCAGCGCACACCGACGCCAGCTTTGGCCATGCCGTTCGCCCGGGCCACGATCATCGCCCTCACGACGTCGGGCGGGAGCGGCCGGCCGTAGGACGAGCTCAGGTCGGCGATGGTGTCAAGGGAGAAGCGCCTGAGCTGCTCGATCGGGATCCGGTAACGGGCAAATGAGCCGAGGCCCGTGTTGAGGCCGTACACCGCCTCACCACTGGCCAGGACGGCGTCGACGACGTCACGGGCCTCACGCATCCGCCGCAGCGCCTCGGGCGAAAGAGACACCCGCGCCCGGTCGCGTGCAACCGCGACCATGTCCTGCACGCTCAGGTTGTCCCCGGTCAGTTCGACGAGTCGCGCAGCCATGAAGCCCTTTGCGCCGCCCCCCTCCGGCGCTCCTCCTCTCGTTGATCACAAACTAGCAACGACTCCCCCAGCACCGCGATGCCCCGGCAGACGTCCTCCAGGTCCGTCCATTCCTCCGGGCAGTGGCTCCTGCCGGCCCGCGACGGGACGAAGATCATGCCCATCGGGCCGAGGCGGGCCATGTGGGACGCGTCGTGACCGGCGCCGCTCGGGACGCGGAGCGGCTCGACGCCGAGAGACCTCGCCGCCTCGTCGATGGCGTCCGCCACCCATTCGGTGACGTCGACCGGAGCTTCGCGGGAGATCCAACTGAGGGTCATGCCCAGATGGCGCCGAGCACCAACGGCTTCGATCTCGTCGGCGATGGCGCGCCCGAAGTTGTCGAGCCATTCCTCCCGGGCACTGCGTGCCTCGGCCCAGAGGTCAGCCTGTGCCGGTACGACGTTGAGGGCACCGGGCCGGATCTCGAGGCGACCCGTCGTCGCGACGCCACCGGCGGCGAGCCGCTCGATGGCGAGGGCGACCTCGGCCGCCCCCGAGAGCGCGTCACGGCGCAGGCTCATCGGGGTCGTCCCGGCGTGATCGGGCTGCCCCTCGATGCGGGCAAGAAGCCGGTGGATGCCGGCGATGCCCGTCACCACACCTATGGGGACCCGTGCCTGCTCGAGCACGGGGCCCTGCTCGATGTGCAGCTCGACGTAACAGTGCAGGTCGTCCGGCCAGCGTGCCGAAGCCAACGCGGACGGCTCGCCGCCTGCAGAGGCGAGCGCCTCGCCAAGGCTGAGCCCGTCCGGGCCCAAGAGAGCGAGGTGACCCTCGTCGAGCGCGCCCGATATGGCGCGGCTGCCGACGCAGCTCAGTCCGAAGTCGTTCGGCTCCTCACCGAGAAAGTCGACGACGACAAGGTCGTGACGGAGCTCTAGCTGTGCGGCACGCAGGCAGCGGACCGCCTCGATGGCACCGAGCACGCCGACGATGCCGTCGTAGCGGCCGCCGCCGTGCACGGTGTCGGTGTGCGAACCCGTCACGATGGCGCCGGGCAGGCCACCTGCACCGGGCAAGCGCCCGATGAGGTTCGCCGCTGTGTCCGTCTCGACTCTGAGGCCTGCCTCCTCCATCCTCTGTGCGACCCACTCCCGCCCGGCACGGTCGAAACGGGAGAAGGCACGCCGCGTCCAGCCGGGGGCCTCAGGGTCCCGGTACGAGGCGAGGGTCCCGATGTCGTCCGAGACCCGGACGGGATCGGGCGACGGCAACCGGCTCACGACGCCGGCGTCCCCGACGCCCCTTGTCCGATCAGCGAGATGCCCATGATCTTCTCGACCTCCTCGAGCGCGAAACGGTCCCGGGTGCTCGAGGACAGAGGCAGGAGGGAATGGTCGACGACGAAGATGGCCACTTCACGTCCCTCGGTCATCTCGGCGATCGAGACCGGCCTGCCGTCCTCGAGCGACAACGTGGCGATGACGTCGGGGTAGGTGGCAACGCGCAGGCCATTCAGCTCCACGGTCATGTACTCGTTCAAGTAGCGCACGAGGTGCCCGCCTACCGACAACGAGCCGTGATCGAAGCCGCCCGCGGTGCGGAGGGGGTCGACTTCGCGGACCGGGCCGCTCGCGACGACCCGGCCGCCGGTCGCGACGACCGCCGCCTCGATCACTCCCGGCGCGTCCGCGCCGGCGCGCATGGCCGCTCCGAGCGACAAGGCGTAGCTGATGGCGCCGACGGCGGCGTGCTGCTTGACATAGGCCGCCTCCACGGGATGACGGGCTGCGGCAATGAAGCCACCGGCGCGCACGCACACGTCGCGCAAGACGTCGGAGGTCGCGATCACCTGGCCACGCACGACAACCTCGAGGCCGCCGCACAGCTCACGGTTCCCGCCGGCGACCGCTTGCACCGTCTCGTATCCGGGTCTCGCGCTGAGGCCCATCGCGCCGAGCTTGCCGGTCGGGTGGGCCCTCACGTCGCCCGCCGCGTCGAGCACGCGCACTCCGAGGACGGCGGACTGGATCCATCCGTTCAGCGTCGTCGAGGAGCCGTTCTGGGCCGTCATCACGGCCGCGACCGGCCTGTCCACCTCGGCTGCCACGAGCTGCAGCGCCCTCACGTAGTCAAGCGGGCGGATCTCCCTGTTCGGTGAAGCGGGAGCTCCGATAGCGGTGACCGTGACGACGAGATCGTCGTCGTCGACCTCGTCGAGCGAGCAGAAGACCGGGCGGCCGACCCGTGTGGCGAGCTCGCCCATCATCATGCCGTGGTCGACCCAGCCCCCTCCTCCGCAAGCGAGCACCGAGCCGCCCCACACGGCGCTTAAGGCGTCGTCTCCGGTCAGCTCCCGTGTCATCTCTTCTCCTCCCGCTCGTGGCGCAGCCCGAGGCCGGCACTACGGGCCGCGGACTGCGCCTCGGTGTATCCGGCGTCCGCATAGCGCAGCACGCCGAGCCCGCTGTCCGCGTCAAGCCCGCGGCGGAGGCGCTCGCTCGCCCCCGCGCTGCCGTCGGCAACGATCGTGACGCCAGCCGACTGCATGTAGCCCGCGTAACCTGCACCTCCGGCGTGCACGGCGACAAGGTCGGCCCCCGAGGCCGCCAACAAGAGAGCGTCGAGTATCGGCCAGTCGGAGATAGCACCGGACCCGTCGGCCATGCCCTCGGTCCCGATGTGCGGGTGGGTCATCCCGCCGGAGTCGAAATGGTCCCGCGTGAACGCCACCGGCCCGGCGAGGCGCCCCTGCTTGACGAGCTCGTTGACCGCGACGGCGAACCGGGAGCGCTCCCCGTGGCCCAGCCAGCAGCTGCGCGCCGGCAGCCCCTGGGTCTTCACATGCTCCCTGGCCAGTGAGATCCAGGACTCCACCTCGGGGCGGAAGGACATCTCCACGACGAGCCGGTCGAGCTCGACGAGGTCCGTGTGCTCACCGCTCAGCGCCACCCAGCGGAAGGGCCCGATTCCCCGGCAAAAAAGAGGCCTCAGATACCTCTGCGCGAACCCGTCGATCTCGAAGGCCCGCTGCATCCCGGCGCCTTCTGCCTGCACGCGCAGGTTGTTGCCGGTTTCGAAGACGACCGAACCGCCGGCCTTGAGTTTCAACATGGCCTCGACCTGGCGGGCCATCGACCGACGCGCCCGGTCCGCGACGTCCCCGGGGTCGAGCTCACGACGGGCCTGCCACTCCTCGAGCGAGTAGTCGACCGGGCAGTAGCCGAAAACGGCGTCGTGCGCTGCCGTCAGATCGGTCACGACGTCGGGCACAACGCCCTTGTCGGCCAGCTCGCTGTAGACCGCCGCCGCGTTGGCAACGAGCCCGATAACTCTGCCCGCCTGCCTGCCGTCGGCCAACGCGAGCGCCTTGTCGACGTCGTCGGTCACCGAGGCGAGGTGACCCCGATCCTGCGCCCGGGCGCACTTGTCCGGGTCGACTTCGACGACGATGCCGCTGCCTCCTGCCATGGCGATGGCGAGCGGCTGCGCCGACCCCATGCCGCCGAGGCCGGACGTGAGGATGAACCTGCCGGCGAGCGAACCGTCGAAATGCTCCCTCGCCACTGCCTCTAGCAGCTCGAAGACGCCCTGGAGGACGCCCTGGAAGCCGATGTACTGCCAGTCTCCGGCAGTCAGGCCGCCCCACATGATCAGGCCGCGGTCACACAGTTCTTCGAAGTACTCCGGGGTCGCGTAATGACCGACCACGTTGCCGCAGGCCATCACGACCAAAGGGGCGTCGGGCGAGCTTGCGAAAACGGCCACAGGCTTGCCCGACTGCACGACGAGCGTCTCGTCTTCACCGAGTTGCTGGAGGGAAGCCACGATCCTGAAGTACGACTCCCAGTCCCGGGCGGCCTTGCCGCGCGCCGCGTAGACGACCAGGTCCTCGGGACGTTCGCCGATCTCGAGCACGTTCTCGAGCATCCGCAGCAGCCCCTCCTGCCGCCAGCCCAGGCAACGCAGGCGATTGCCGCGCTGGGCTGTGACCCTTTCCGGCCTGCCCGGATCAGCCATGATCGGCTTCCCCCCGCAAGCGCTCCAGCACGCGGCCCCGGCCAGGTGATCCAAGGAGCTTCGAGCCGTCCCAGACCACTTCTCCCCGCGAGACCGTGAGCACGACCCGGCCGGAGAAAACCATCCCGTGATACGGGCTCCAAAGCGCGTTCGAGTGCAGTGCACGCTCGTCGAGGGTGAATGGGCGCAACGGGTCGAAGGCCATGACATCGGCGTCCATGCCGGGCGCCAGAGAGCCTTTCGCGTGCGAGATCCCGAAGATCCGCGCGGGCGCCGCCGCCACGAGCTGCGAGAGTGTGCTGAGGTCCCCGCCCCGGGCGAGAAGCCCCGCGGCCAGCACGGTTACGAGGGTCTCGGTGCCCGGCACGCCGGAGTGATTGTCGAAGATCGCCGGTCTCGTCTTGTCGGACACAGGCCAGGGTGCATGGTCCGAGGCGATCGCGTCGATCCGCCCTGCAGACAGGTGCTCCCAGAGCTTGGCCACCTCTGCTGGCGGGCGCAGGGGCGGGTTTATCTTCAGGCGACCGCCTTGGCGCTGCATGTCGTCCTCGGAGAAACACAGGTAGTGCGGGCACGTCTCCATCGTCACTTGCAGGCCCTCTGCAACATAGCGACGGGCCAGGTCCACCGAGCGGCCGAGGCTCAGGTGGCACAGGTGAAGACTGGCCTGCGTCTCGTTTGCATACTCGAGCGCCGTCAGCACGGCCTGGGTCTCGCTCACAGGCGGTCTGGAGCGGCAGTGGTCCAGTGGGGAGGAATGCCCCACCTGCTGGGCGCGTGCCAGGAGTGGCTTGATTATCTCCTCGTTCTCGGCGTGCACGCAGGCGACGCTTCCGTGCTCCCGGATCGCCGCGAGAACCTCGAGGAACTGATCGTCGGGAATGCGCGGGAAGCGGTGGGGGTCGGTGCCGAACAGAGAGAGCTTGAACCCGACGGCACCGGCCTCGACGAGCGGGCCGACGTCGGTGCCACCGGTTCCGGGACGTACCGTGCCCAACAGGGCGACGTCGACGATCGCCTCGGCCATGACCTTGTCACGCTTGGCTGCGAGTATCTCCGGGGTTACGACCGGGGCCGCGACGTCGTAGGGCATGTCGATCACGGTGGTCACACCACCGGCGGCCGCAGCGGCGGTGAGGGCCCGGATCCCTTCGGCCGTCGTGCTGCCCGAATGCACGTGGCAGTCGATTGCGCCGGGGAACAGATAGGCGGCTCCGACGTCGATCAGCCGCGCCGCCGAGCCGGCCGCCGGTTCGCCTTCGCGCACCTCGACGATGCGCTCGCCGGCCACACGGATCTCACCGCGGACCGGCTCGCCGGGGCCTATGACAACCCGCCCGGCGATAGAGAGGTCTACCGGGGACATCTCGGGGTCAGCCGGCGATATGAACGCTCCAGACCAAGCAGGGCTGCGCTGGCGCCCGTGCCAGCACGAGCCCGAACACCGTGTCGATGTCGAACCGCTCGCATGGCCCCGCCATGTTAACCGTCGTAACCTGCGGGGCCCGGGCTGCCCAGACACGCTGGCTCTTCGTTCGTCCCCGGTGCCCGCAAACAGCGCCGTGGGTAGGAGAAGCGGATGGACCCGTTGTGCTGCTAGCTTCTGGCTCTGATTAGCCTCCAGTTCCGGCGTGGCCATATGACCTCTGGCGGGATGTGACACGGGAGGAGGGCGCCGTTGCTGCTGTACGTGTTGAAACGTATTGGTTTGGCGTTGATCACGCTCGTGCTCTTGAGCATGATCATCTTCTTCGCCGGTCAGGTGCTCCCGGGCAACGCGGGAAGGGCGATCCTCGGCCCCTTCGCTTCGCAACAGGCCGTGATTACGCTCGACCACAAGCTCGGAGTAGATCGGTCGCTCATCGCCCAGTACTGGAGCTGGGCCACCGGGATGTTGCACGGCAACCTCGGGGTGTCCTACCAGCAGCAGGCACCGGTGAGCTCCTTCATCTTCCCGTACATCGGGCGCTCCCTCAAGCTTGCGGCCTTCGCCTTTGTGATAGTCGTGCCCCTCAGCATCCTCGGCGGCGTCATTGCGGCCCTCAACCGGGGAAACATCGTGGACCGCGTCCTGAGCACGACCAGTCTCTCGCTCTCGACGGTGCCCGAGTTCGTCTCCGGCGTGGTCCTTATCGTCGTGTTCGCACTCGGCCTCAAGGTGCTGCCGGTCTCGGCCAACGCCCCGCCGGGCTCGTCATTCCTCATCCAGCTGAAATACCTGCTACTTCCCGCCATCCCCCTCGTTTTCATACTCTTCGGCTACATCGCCCGCATGGCCCGGGCGGGCACGATCGAGGCGCTCGACTCCGATTACGTGCGCACAGCCACGCTGAAAGGCCTGCCCCGCTGGGTCGTGATCCGACGCCATGTACTTCGCAACTCCTTGCTGCCGACCATCACGGTCATCGCCACCCAGACCGGGTACCTCATCGGCGGGCTCGTCGTCATCGAGAAGCTCTTCGTCTACCCGGGCATAGGCACCTTGATCATCAACGCCGCCACCGACAAGGACTTCCCCACGCTCGAGGCGGGTGTCCTTTTCATCGGTATCGTCTATCTCACCGCGACCCTCATCGCCGACGTCCTCTACACCATGTTGAACCCGCGAATCAGGCTTGAGAGCGCCGAATGACGGCCGGCATTGATCCGCTCGCTCCACCTGTCGGCGCCGACACGGGCGCGGCGGAGGGGCCCGCCGCCGGCGCGGCAGGCGCACTCGACGTTTCCGTAAAGCAGGTTCGCCGCGAGCAGCTTCACCAACTCGTCCGCTCGAAACCTTTCCTCGTCGGCGCAGTGATTCTTCTCTGGTGGGTCGTCTGCGCTGTTTTCGGGCCTCTCTTCGCTCCTTACAACGCCACGGCAGCCAACATCCTGAGCACCCAGCTGGCGCCGTCGGCGGCTCACTGGTTCGGGACCAACGACGTCGGAGAGGATGTGTTGTCGCGCGTGATCGTCGGCGCCCGCGACATTCTCGAAATCGCTCCTCTGGCCACCCTTATCGGCACGGTTGTCGGCACGACGATCGGCCTTGCCCAGGGCTACTTGCGCGGCGCCTTCGACATGATCGTCGGCAGGATCGTGGACGCGGCCCTGTCCCTCCCGACCGTGATCGTGGCCTTCCTCTTCGTCGTCGCAGTCGGGCCCAGCACCTTCACCCTCATCATGGTCATCGGCTTCGTCTTCTCCCTGATCATCGCGAGGACGGTACGCACCGCCGTCCTCGGGGAGCGGGAACTCGATTACATCGCCGCCGCCCGTCTGCGAGACGAAAGCGTCCCGCACATCATGTTCGTCGAGATCCTCCCCAACGTGCTCGGCCCCATCATCGTCGAATTCACCGTCCGGCTGGGCTACGCCATCTTCACGATCGCGACGCTGTCGTTCCTGGGCTTCGGCGTGCAACTGCCCACGCCGGACTGGGGCGCCGACATAGCCATCAACTCCAATTACCTCGCGGCGGGCTACTGGTGGGAGACGCTCTTCCCGGCGCTCGCGATCGCTTCGCTCGTCATCGCGATAAACCTCATCGGCGACTCGATCGAGGCGGTGCTCATCCAATGACCCTCACAACTTCATTCGACGAGGCGGCCGTCGTCGAGCAGCCGCCTACGACCCTCGAGGTGAGCCACCTCGACGTCGCCTATCGCGTGCGGGACAACGACCGGCTGGCACTGCGAGACGTCTCGTTCAGCATCGGGCGTCAGGAGTCGTTCGGGCTCGTCGGCGAGTCGGGGTGCGGCAAGTCCACCACCGCCCTTGCCATCACCCAGTACCTGCCCCGCAACGGCCGTGTCAGCGGCGGATCGGTCGTCGTCAACGGCCAGGATCCCGTCAAGATGGACAAGCACGCCTTGCGCAAATTCCGCGCCCGCACGATCTCGATGGTGTACCAGGAGCCCGGTCGGGCCCTCAACCCGTCGATCCGGGTGGGACGTCAGGTCGCCGAGGTGTACGAGATCGCCGGAACCAACAAGCACGAGGCACTTCAGCGCGCCGAGGAGTTGTTGCGAATGGTGCAGATCGCGGATCCGGGCCGCGTGCTGCGCTGCTATCCCCACCAGCTGTCGGGTGGGATGCTGCAAAGAGTCATGATCGCCATGGCACTCGCTTCGGAGCCCTCGCTGCTCATACTCGACGAGCCCACGACCGCCCTCGACGCCACGGTGGAGGCCGAGGTGCTCGACCTCGTCTCGTCGCTGCGCCAACGCTTCCATACCTCGGTACTCTTCATCAGCCACAACCTCGCCGTGATCGCGAAGATGTGCGACCGCGTAGGGGTCATGTACGCCGGCGAACTCGTGGAACAAGGTCCTGCCAGGCAGGTATTCGACGACCCCAGGCACCCCTACACGGTCGGGCTCCTGCGTTGCGTGCCCCGGGGCGGCCAGCGCAAGGACCACGGCCGTCTCGACACCATCCCGGGCTTTCTTCCCGGGCCGGGCGAGGTCCCGGTCGGTTGCGTGTTCGCCCAGCGTTGTGCTCTCGCGGACCGCCGTTGTGTCGAAGAGACGCCGCCGATGTACGACGTGGCCCCGGGACGCACGGCTCGCTGCCACTATCACGACCGCGCCCCAGAGCTGCCCCGGGCGACCCCGGAGGACGTCGCCCTGCGGCGCCCCGACTCGGCCGAAGAGCCGCTGATCCGCCTGCGGGACGTGTCGAAGACCTTCCACGTCCACGGCGAACACGTGCGTGCGGTCGTGGGCGTCGACCTAGACCTCAAAGCCGGTGAGACCCTTGGCCTGGTCGGCGAGTCGGGGTCTGGCAAGACGACGCTCGCCCGCGTGCTGCTCGGCCTGAGCGTGCCCGACAAAGGATCGGTCATCGAGCTGGAAGGCTCACCGCTCGCTCCCGAGTGCACAAAGCGCGACCGCAAGCAGTTGCAAGCCATGCAGATCATCTTCCAGAACCCGGACTCCGCCTTGAACCGGCGCCACAGCGTGCGCCACATCATCACGAGGGCCCTCAAGAAGCTGGCGGGCCTGTCCGGTCATGCTTGCGAGCAACGACTTCTCGAGATCGTCCGCTCTGTGCGTATGGAGGAGCGCCATCTGTCCCTTCGCCCCTACCAGCTCTCCGGTGGGCTCAAACAACGAGTGGCCATCGCGCGGGCTTTCGCGGGGGCTCCCCGGGTCCTCGTGTGCGACGAGCCGACCTCGGCACTCGACGTCTCGGTGCAAGCGGCGATCCTCAACCTCCTCGCCGACCTGCAGAGCCGAGAGAGGGTCACCTATGTCTTCATCTCCCACGATCTCGGCGTCGTGCGCTACCTGTCCGACAGCATCGCAGTGCTCTATCTCGGCCGCGTGATGCAGTACGGGTCGGCGGAGACGGTGTTCTCAGGTCCTCACCACCCATACACCGAGTCATTGCTCTCGGCGGTGCCGAGCCTGGACGGGACGCCCCGCGAGCGGATCCGGCTCACAGGCGAGATCCCGAGCGCCGCACACTCACCGTCGGGCTGCGTGTTCCACACGCGTTGCCCAAGGCGCCTGGCGAACGGGCTGTGCGAGTCGAGCGAACCGGCACTCGTCGAGGTCGAGCCGGGTCACATGATGCGTTGCCACATCCCCATCGCTGAGCTGAGAAGCATGCAGGCGAGCGATGAAGCCGGTCAGCCGAAGATCTCGTAAGACCGCTCGAAGATCTTGTCGGTGAGGCTCGGGATCTCGTCGTAGACGGCGGACATGGCCTGGTACAGCTCGTGGTTCTTCACCTCAGGGGCGAAGGGCGCCTCCCAGGACACCATGTGCTCTATGGCCTCGTCGAAGGACCCATAAAGGCCCTGCCCGACAGCCGCGCATATCGCCGAGCCCAGCCCGGCGGCGTTGTTCATCTTGCTCCGGACAGCCGGGATCCCGAAGACGTCGGCGAAGATGTGCATGAACACCTCGGAGTTCGAGCCTCCGCCCGAGACGACTATGCGCTCGCATGTCTGCGCAGTCTCCCGCCCCATGGCCATGCCGCACCGATAGATCGTGAGGGCGATCCCCTCGAGTATCGCCCGGTAGATGTGGAACCTGTCATGGCGAACGTCGAAGCCGACGATGGCACCCTTCTTGAAGGGGGCCTCTGTCGGTGCGAGCCAGTCAAGGACCACCATGAGGCCGTTCGAGCCGGGTGGTACCTTTTCCGCCTCGGAATCGAGATAACGCTCGACTCCAAGTCCTCGGCGCTCGGCGGCCGAGCGCGCCTCCTCGCCGAGCAGGTCTCGCCACCAACTGACCGTCCACATGCCCCTGCGGATGCCGTAACTCTCATAGAGATACTGATGGGGGATGGAGGCGAAGTTCGACCAGAAGCTCTTGGCGTCCGGCACGTTGCGTTCGCCTGTGGTCATGCTGGCGGTGTAGGTGCCCAAAGACACGAGCAGAGTGTCGGGCGAGCGCAGCCCGCAACCGAGGGCTTCGACAGCCTTGTCGTTCGAGGTCGCCACAACGGGCAGGCCTGCGGGGATGCCGGTATGACGCGAGGCTTCCGGTGTCACATGGCCGAGGACCTCGCCGGGCATCAAAAGCTCGAAGAGCATCTCGCGCGGGACCTGGAAGTTCGCGAAACCCTCGTCGTCGCGGAGCCACTCCCAACGGTCGGCGCTGAAGGGCCACACACCCGCGTAGTTGGCGGCGGTGTCCTTGAACTCACCGGTCATCCGGTGGCTTATGTACCCCGATGAGGTGGTGACATAGGCCACGTCGGGGTTGGTGTGCTCATAGGGCCGCGACACCCGTGCGTCCATCCAGCTCATGACAGGACTGGCCAAAGTGCCGTCGGAGCGGAGCAGCGCCCTGCAAAACCGGATCGTGCACAGGCCGACGCCAACGATGTCTGCGACGTCGCCCGGGAACGCCTCCATGGCACGACGGCTCGCTTCGCCTATCGAGAGCCAGATGTCGTCGTCGGGGTGCTCGACAATGCCAGGACGCGGCGTGTCGCTCGGCCGCAGCGCCTGGCGCCCCTCGCACACGACATTGCCGTGCTCGTCGAACACCGACACCTTCGTGCTCTGTGAGCCGTTGTCTATGCCGATCAAGTAGCGCTTCACCATTGCCTCCGGAGGCCGCCGCGGACGAAGCTCACTCAGCTTTGAAGATCGTGCCTCTGTTCATGATGCCGGCCGGGTCGAAGGTTTCCTTCAGCTTGCGCAACATGTAGAAGGCGTTGCCATGCTCCTGCTCGGTCCACGCGGTCCGGTACTTACCGATCCCGTGGTGGTGGACCATGGAGCCCCGGTACTTGAGGGCCTCCTCGACGATGATGGCGTTGATCGGGATGTGGTACTTCGTGATCTCTTCGGTCGGCTCACAGTTGATGTTGTAGTCGTAGACGAAATACAAGTTGGTCCCGGTCTGGTAGCTGTGCGAGGAGTGCGCCCCCAGCATCGTGAGGTCTCCCGCATAGGGGTACTCGGTGCGAATCCGGTGTATCGCTTGGGCGTAGATCTCACCGATGTCGGACCAGTTGGCCGAGATCTCGGTCGTGTAACCCAAGTTGTGCTCCTGGAGCATCCATTCCTGCTCGGCGATGATCTTGTCCATGCCCCAGTTCAAGTTGGCGAACCACTGCGCGATCCGGGCGGGATCCACGATCTCATGGTTGAACCCGAGAACCGCGCGGTCGATCTCGGCAACGGTGGCCGCCACGATCGCCTCCGGGCCCTCGCAGATGAAGATCAGGACGCACTTGTCCTTGTGGAAGTCCGCAAAATGCTGGTGGGCGTCCTCCTCGGAGTAGACGCGACACACCGACGGGCGGAACCCGTCGGTCACGACCTCACGGATCACCGAGATCCCGTCGTCCATGTTGTCGACCAGAAACCCCCTGTACTGGTTGTTCTCGGGCCTGTAGCGATACAGCTTGAGCGTGACCTCGGTGATGAAGCACAGGGCGCCTTCGTTGCCGATGACGATGTGCCTGATGTCAGGCCCGACTGCCCTACGCGGCACGTTCTTGATCCGGCAGACCGTGCCGTCGGGGAAGACGGCCTCGAGGCCGACGACCATCTCCTCGATCCCGCCGTAGAGGGTCGAGAGCTGCCCGGTGGACCGCGTTGCGGTGAGGCCCCCCATCTGGGCCAGAGGCTTCGACTGGGGTGAGTGGCCCGTCGTGAGACCCTGCAAGCGGACGGCATCCTCCACCACTTCAAGGCACGCGCCGCACTGGGCGGTCACCATCATGTTGACCGGATCGACCTCGACGATCTTGTTCATGGGCGAGCCGTCAACGACGATCGTGTCCTCCACTATCGTCTCGAGCCCCCCTTCGGTCGAGGTGATGCCCGTGCGTGGCACCACGTTGATCAGGTGCTCGTTCGCGAAACGAAGGACTTTGGCCACTTCTTCTGTCGAGGTCACGGCCACGACGGCAGCGGGGATAGGCCCGGTGAAGATGCCGTTGATGGCCTGGTACTTCTTGAACCTGTCGACGCTCGACGCCTTCAGCTTCTCCTCGTCGACACAGACCTGGCCCTCGCCGACCAGCTCGGTGAGGCCCCGCCTGATGGCTTCGCGATTCAGGTCCGAACGAGATTGCACCATGAACCCTCTCCTTCGTCGAGCTTTGTCCCCGGCGCTGTCACCGGACTAGGTAGCCACCGTCGACCACGAGAACGTGACCGTTCACGTAGTCAGAGGCGCGACTGGCCAAAAAGACCGTGGCACCCATCAAATCGGCCGCATCACCCCAGCGGCCGGCAGGGATGTGGTCCAGCACTCGCTGGTTGGTCTCCGGGTTCGACCGGGTCACCTCGGTGATGGCCGTCGCGTAGTACCCCGGGGCGATGGCATTCACCTGCACGTTGTACTGGGCCAGCTCGTCGCAGTAGGCCTTGGTGAAACCAGCCAGCCCGTGCTTGGTGGCTGCGTAGGCCGGCGACCACTGGCCGCCAAGGAAGGAGAACAACGAGGCGATGTTGATGATCTTGCCAGAGCGCTGCTCGACCATGACCTTGGAGGCCTCGTAGCTGAGCTCGAAGGCGGCCGTCAGGTTGAGGGCGATCATAGGGTCCCACTCGCTGCGGTCGAACTTGTCCACGGATGCGATGTTGCAGATCCCGGCCGAATTCACCACGACGTCGACGGTTCCAAAGCGCGCCACACAACCTTCGACCACCGCCTTGGGAGCGCCCGGCGCGGTGATGTCGACGGTGATGATCTCGGCCCGTTGCCCTTCGGCTTCAATAAGACGACGTGTCTCACCGCCGTCGTCCATGACCGTCGGGATGAACACGTCGGCACCCGCTTTGGCCAGAGCCAGTGCAAAAGCCTGACCCAGCCCGGTGTTGCCTCCCGTCACGATGGCGACCTTGCCTGTCAATGAGAACAGGTCCATCGAGAACTCGCGGATCTCCATGTCGCTTCGCCTATCCCTTCTGGGCTACCTGCGTTTGTTCTGTGCTGCCAGCTACCCGGCTCGGGTCGTTCGGGCAACTACGGCCGGAGACTTCTGGCTCAGCCAGGCATGGAATCTTCGGCGCGACGCCTGCACCCCCGTGCCGTCTCATCGGCATGTCCGGACACCACACCTTGTGGATGGCGACGCCCGGTGAGTCCGTCACGACGGCCTGAAGAAGGGGTTGAACGCGGACCGGGCAGCTTTGACGAACTCGGACGCCGTCGGGAGCCCTCGGGCAGCCTTGCGCAGTGCCTCGAGCGTCGCCGCCCGGTTGTTGGAGAAGACCTCCGTCTCGTCGTCGGCATTGGGGTTGACCCATACGGCGGCTATCAACACAAGGTTGTCGACATCGCCACTGTCGATAATGGATTCCTCGAGTGCCTGGCTGACGCCCTGGGCAATTCCGGCTTGCGCCGGTCCCCATGTCATGTTGGCATGTGCCGGCCCTGCGATGGCCGCCTTGTTCACGAACAGCGTGGGTGGCACGGTGGGCACGCCGGGCTGGGCGACCGCGACGAAAGGTGCATGACCTGCACTCGGAGTGGCGAGCGCGCTCGCCCAGGCCGTCCCAACCGGTCCGTCGCGGCGCCCGAGCACGACATTGACATGGGCGGCATTGACGCCCTCGCCCACAAAGGACTCTCCGATGATCAAACGTCGCCTTCCCACGGCTTGAGAACGGCGCGCACGACCCGGCCCTCCAACATGGCGGCGAAAGCTTCGTTGATCTGCCCGAGCGGGTACCGCTCGGTGATGAAACGGTCGAGGGGGAACTTGCCTTCCGCGTACAGGCGCATGATCAACGGCATGTCAAGGGGAGGACGCGCCGAACCGTAGAAGGTGCCGGTCACGATCTTCTCGGAGCGCACGAGCACGTTCCCCGGGAAGGAGACCAGCTCTCCGTCGGCAGGCACCCCGACCAGCACGAGCATGCCGCCGGGGCGTATCGCGTCAAACGCGATCGCCGCCAATGCCGGCAGTCCGGCCGCCTCGAAGGCGTAATCGGCGCCTCCCCGGCAGATCTTGTGCAACTCGGCGACAAGATTGGCACCCTTGCCGTCGAGGGTCACCGTGGCGCCGAGCTCGTCGGCGAGCTCACGCTTGGAGGCGACCGGATCGACGACGACGATCGTGCCGGCTCCCATGAACCGGGCCGCCATCAGGGACGAGAGACCCACTCCGCCACCTCCGAAGATGATCACGGACGAACCGGGCTCGATCTTCGCCTTGTTGAAGACGGCGCCAACCCCGGTCGTCACGGCACAGCCGACGAGACAGGCAGCCTCGAGATCGGCATCGGCGGGCAGCACGACGCAGGACCCCTGGTCGACGACTGCGTGACGGGCGAAGGTGGAAAGGTACGCGTAGTGGTAGACGGGCTCTGCGTTTCTCGACAAGCGCGTCTCGCCGCTTGGCAGGCAGCCCCTACCCATCTCGCTCGTGGCGCTGGCGCACAACGAGAGCTCACCCCGCAAACAGGCAGGGCAGACTCCACAAGTCGGCAGCCAGGAGAGCACAACCTTGTCACCGAGCGATACCCGGGTGACCGCGGAGCCGACGGCTTCCACCACTCCGGCGCCCTCATGGCCGAGTACGACCGGCATCCGCGTCTCGGCGGCGCCGGAAGCAGAGTTCCAGTCGCTGCGACACACGCCGCTCGCCTCGACGCGAACCAGTACCTCAGTGGGGCCAGGTGGAGCCAGCTGCACTTTCTGAACGACGAAGTCCTTGCCCGGCGCTTCGAGTACAGCCGCGAGTGTATCGATAGCAGTGCTCACGTATGGCACCTCCGTGATGTCTCACCGGCTGGATCTGTATCCACACGGTCTGGACCGGAGTGTAACCATCGGCGACTTGGCCGGTCGAATCCGCACCTTCCCGGCACGACACTTTCCCAAAGAGGCCTCAGGTGGTGTCATCTGGCTGACAGCTGCACGCGAAGCGTCGGCGCCGAAGCGCTGCGAGGACCCGCTGGACTATCGGAGAACCGGGTCCGCAGGCGCTATCACGCCTGGGCCAGCCCAGGAGAACGGCAAATGTCATCGGCACCGATCAGGCGCGACAGCTCGTTGCAGGCGTCGAGGAGCTCACGGCCCAGCTCTTTTCGATAGGTCAGCTTGAGGGAGGGTTCCGGCACGCAGATCGTCATGGCGGCCACGACCCGGCCGTCGTGGCCATGCACAGGCCCGGCGAGACAGGTCAGGTTCTGAGAGGCCTCCTCGCTCGCCTCTGCCCAACCACGGCGGCGAACCTTGCCGAGCTGGCGCTCGAGCTCTTCGGCTGAGGTCACCGTCCTCGCAGTCAGCCTGCGCATCTCGAAATCGCGGTACCTGTCCGCAGCGCAGGTGCCGGAGTAGGCAAGAAGTACCTTTCCGGCCGCGGTGGCGTGCGCCGGGAGGCGACGACCGACCTCGGTCGCGAGCCTGACAGGGCGCTTGGAGTCCAGGTGGGCAACGAAAACGACGTCAGGGAAGTCGAGAACCGCCAGCTGCATCGTCTCGTCGAGGCGGGCCACGATGGGCGAGGCCACGATACGGAACTCGTCGATGACGTTGACGGCCTGCAGAAACGTTGAGCCCCAGGTCATGACTTTGGGCCCCATCCGATAGCCGCCCCGCTGCCCCGGCCTTTGCAGGAGCTCGTTCTCGACGAGCGTATTGAGGATCCGGTGCACCGAGCTGCGTGGCTCGTCCAGCACCCGTGTGAGCTCGTCGAGTGTCGCGGAGCCATGCAGGGTCGTGAGCGCATCGAGGGCCCGGATGGCCGTCACGACCGCGGGGGCGGTCGACGGCGTGCGTGTGTCGAGCTTGTCCACTGGTGCCTCCTCTCCTCGCATCTGCACGCAAGGGCGCTCGGATCACCTGCGAGTGCCTGCGCTCCGGATTACGCGGCTCGACTCTGGCGCATGCTCGTCTGGCTGAGTATGGTACCAGAAGCAGATTTTGCTGAACGTCTGTCCAGTATCTTAGACAAGACTCGCCTGGGCGAGGGACGACAAAAGGGGGTTGACGCATGGACGTCAACGACAACGGCAGGGAAGTCAATCACGAACGGCTCGACAACCTCCGACGCGGTCGGGGCCCGATCCAAGAGCACATCATCGACGAGTTCGTCGCCGGGAGGCTGTCGAGGAGAGACTTCCTCAAGAAGGGCACGGCATTCGGCCTCTCGTTGCCTCTCCTAGGTGGCATTCTCGAGGCCAAGGGCCTGCCGGGCGTACGGCCACGGGCAACTGCGGTGTCCCGCGCGCGGGCGGCTTCGGGCGGCACGCTGAGGGCAGGCATCATCACGCCGGCCGGCGCCATCAACCCGCTCACCATCGCCGACGAGGGCGGCCTCGAGCTGCTCGGAAACGTCGGAGAGTTCCTCATAGAAGCGGACCAGGAGCTCGGTTACCTGCCATGGCTCGCCACGAGCTGGACCCCCAACGCGAAAGGTAACGTCTGGACCTTCAAGATCCGCCAGGGCGTCAAGTTCAACAACGGCAACTACATGACCGTCGATGACGTCGTCTACAGCTTCCAGACCCAGTGCGACCCGAAGAGCGGCGGCAGTGCCCTGTCGGTGTTCGGCGGGCTCTTGGTTCCCGAAGGCGTGGTGAAGGTGGACGACGGCACGATCGCCTTCCATCTCGAGACCGCCGATGGCGCCTTCCCGGATGCGGTCTCGTGCGACAACTACAACATGATCGTGGTCCCGAGCGGCTTCGACTACTCCAACTACCCAACAAACTGGGTCGGCACGGGACACTTCATGATGCAGAGCTACACCACCAACGTGGGAGCGACCTTCGTCCGCAACCCGTACTACTGGGGGACACCGGCCATCCCGAGCGAAGTGCAGTGGACCTTCTACGCCGCCGAGGAACCGATGGCGAACGCCCTCGTGGCCAACGAGATCGACTGTCTGGACCAGTTCTTCGTCTCGACGAGCCCCCAGCTTTTGAGCGGCGCGTACAACATCATCAAGCTGAAGGGCTCGGGGCACCGCGAGCTCTCGATGCGTTGCGACACCGGGCCGTTCAAGAGCAACCTGGTCCGCCAGGCTATCGCCCTCACGCTCAACCGTCCCCAGCTTGTGAACGCGCTCTTCAGGGGCTATGCCGACATCGGCAACGACAGCCCGTTCGCCCCTTGCTTCCCGTCGTCGGTCGGCGCTCCGGCAGTTCCCCAGCGCGCCCAGAGCATCAAGCTGGCCAAGCAGCTGCTTGCCAAGGCCGGCTACGCCCGGGGCTTCAGCACGCCGCTCATCACCGAGCAGCGCCAGGAGATGCCGGAGCTGGCGCAGTTCATCAAGACGTGGGCCAAGGAGATCGGGGTCGACATCAACCTCACGATCGAGCAGCCGGACAAGTACTACGGCTCCGCCGTGTACGGGACCTCGGACTGGCTCGACGGCGAGATGAGCATGGTGGACTACGGCAACCGGTCGACACCGAACCTGTTCCTCAACGCCCCGTTGATGACCTTCAACAAGAAGACCGGCGCCGGCGCCTGGAATGCCGCCCGCTTCAGCGACCCCGCCTACGACAAGCTCGCCACGGAGTACGTTGCAGCGAGCAACCTTCCCAGCCAGCGTGCCATCGCCAAGCAGATAGAGCTCCTGCTGCTCGACGAGACGCCGATCATCTACCCCTACTTCTACAACTACCTGGCTGCGACCCAGAAGAACGTGACGGGCGTCTACCCGACGGCCCTCAGCCAGTTCTTCCTCTGGAACGCATCCGTCGGCTGAACCCAACCCTGACCTGACAACGCAATCCCCACGCGGGCGGCGCGCGGTGCGCCGGTCCCGCGTGGGGATTGTCGTCTCCGGGTCCTGGTGATCGTGGTCGCCACCGCCGGCCGGGACGCGCGCCGTCGAACCCGGACGCGTGGAATCATCGACCGCCGCGCAGTCGCGCAGTTAGGGGTGCGCCTGCCGACATTCTGTCGGCGGCGGGAGGTGGCGATCAGTCGCTGAAGACGGTCTTTATGTTGGTGAACTCCCGGATACCGGCCGGTGAGAGCTCCCGGCCGTAACCGGAGCGCTTGACACCGCCGAAGGGGAGGTCGAAGTACGAGATCGTCATGGCGTTCACGTAGACCATGCCGGACTCGAGGTCCTCGGCAAAGCGTGCCTGCTCAGCGGGGTCCTCTGTCCAGACACTCGAGCTGAGGCCGAAGCTCGTGTCGTTGGCGAGCGCTATCGCCTCGTCGATGTCGCCGACCCGGAACAAAGACGCCACGGGCCCGAAGACCTCGTCGCGGTAGACACGCATGTCCGGCGTGAGCCCGGCAAGAGCCGTGGGCTGTACGAACCATCCCGGACCCTCCGTCCTCCCGCCGCCGCAGAGGGCCTTGGCGCCCTTGGACAAGGCGTCCTGGACCTGCTCGTCCACCTCGTCGCGACCCTGGGCAGTGGCCAGTGGGCCGACCTGGGTCGCCTCATCGAGCGGGTCGCCGACGACGAGCTTGGACATCGCCTCGGCGTAACGCTCGAAGTACTCGTCGGCGATCGACTCGTGGACGATGAAGCGCTTGGCAGCGATGCAGCTCTGGCCGTTGTTCTGGACACGCGCCCACACGCCGATCTCGATCGCCCGGTCCAGGTCGGCCGATGGCATGACGATGAAGGGATCGGCCCCACCGAGCTCGAGCACGGTCTTCTTGATGGCGTTGCCGGCGATGCAGGCAACCGAGCGCCCGGCGCCCTCGCTGCCCGTCAAGGTGGCGGCTGCCACCCGGTCGTCCTCCAGGATCGCCTTGACACGGTCACCGCCGACGAGCAGCGTCTGGAAGACGCCTTCGGGGAATCCCGCCCGAAGGGCCGCCTCCTCGATGTTGAGCGCCGTCTGGGGCACGTTCGAGGCGTGCTTCAACAATGCGACGTTGCCGACCATGAAGGCCGGAGCCGCGAACCTGATGACCTGCCAGAGCGGGAAGTTCCAAGGCATCACTGCAAGAACGGTCCCGATCGGCTGGTACTTGATGTACGAGCCTTTCTTGGCGGCCGTGCCGGCGACCGGCTCGTCGGCGAGCATCGCCGCGGCGTGCTCGGCGTAGTAGCGCAACACGCCTACGCACTTGGTCACCTCGTTACGGGCCTGCACGACTGGCTTTCCCATCTCGAGCGTCATCATCTCGGCGATCGACGCCTGGTCCGCCTCGAGGATGTCGGCCATGGCACGCACGAGCCTTGCGCGCTCGTCGAAACTCGTGCGGCGGTAGGACCGGAAGGCACTGTCTGCAAGGGCGAGCCTTCGCTCGATCTCCGCCGCGTCATAGGGCTCGAAGGTCTTTAAAGTCTCGCCCGTCGCCGGGTACACCGATGAAATGGCCATGGCAGAGTTGTACACCCGCAGTGGTTCGCGGTGCCAAGCCGAGCTCGCCATCGAGCACTTTCAGGCCACAAAGCCCACTTACTGGCCGATGTCCCCACTCCACAACGCCCAAAGGGCCTTCGCCAGTCGCGGACCAACGGCGCCGGCTTCGAACGATCGGCTCCCGGCCAGCCGCTCGACGCCGCAAACTCCGCGGATCGAGCTCGCTAGTAAGACTTCCTGGGCCGTTTCGAGCTCGCCGAAGGCGAGGGGCGCTTGCGACACCTCGAAACCCTCGGATGCTGCGAGGCGGATCACCGCCTCACGGGTTGTGCCCGCGAGAATGCGCCCGTCGACCGGCGGAGTCCTTAAGACACCTCCACAAACAGCGAAGATGTTCGCGCGCTCGGTCTCGAGCACGACGCCATCGGCGTCGACAACCAGGAGCTGCTCACCACCCATCAGACCGAGGGACCTGCGGGTGTCCGCCAGGATGCTGCGATCCTGCCACTTGTGCGGGCCCAGCCCCCCGGCGAGGACAAACGGGACCAGGCTCACATAAGGGGCGTAGGCGCCGGAGAACGCCTCAGGAGCGTCCGATATCGAGATCTCGGTTTGAAGACTCCCCCGCGATCCGGGGTAGGCGAGGACGCGCACGCGCTGAGAGCCTCCCCCTCCGGCGACGGTCGCCATCACTTGGGCTCCGACGCGAGCTGGAAGCTTCGCTCCGTAGAGAATCGAGATGCTCGCCGCCAGCCGGCCGAGGTGCGCCTCGAGTCCGACAGGCCTGCCCCCGATCACCAGAATCGTCTCGAACACGCCCGCGGCGCGGTCCGCATGCAATGGCTTGCCTGCCCTTGTCGCCAGATTTGCCTGCGGGCGCCCGCTGCGCCGACGCGACGGCCCGAGACCAGCCCCGACGGCTTCCAGCAGCGGCCGCGCCTTGTCGAAGCACTCCTCGAGCTCACGATCGGGGGCCGAATCGGCCACGACACCCCCACCGACCCCGAGCCAGGCCTGCCCCTTCGCAAGTTCGAAGGTCCGAATGGCGACGTTCAGTTCGAGGCCGGTCGAAGGGCTCGCGATCCCGACCGCGCCGGTGTAGACCTCCCTCGCGGTTTCCTCGAGCCCACTTATCAGCTCCATCGCCCGGACCTTCGGTGCGCCGGTGACCGAACCTGGCGGGAAGGTGGCCCTCAGCAGATCCGAGTCGGAGACCCCGTCGCACAACTCGCCTGTCACATCCGAGACGAGATGCCAGACACCGGGATGCTCCTCGGCCCTCCACAGCTCAGGCACCGCGACCGTCCCGTAACGGCAAACGCGACCGAGATCGTTGCGTACGAGATCGACGATCATCAGGTTCTCGGCCCTGTCCTTGCCCGAGCGGAGCAACTTCTCGCGCGCTGGCGCCGGCGAGCCCACGCGCCTCACCGTTCCCTTGATGGGCGAGCTCAGGACGCTGCGGCCCGTGCGTCTCAAGAACAGCTCGGGTGAGAAGCTTGCGACCGCTACCGAAGGATGCCCCAGGAAAGCACCGAAGCGGGGAGCGAGACGGTCCGCGCCAGTGCAGAAGAGCTCGAGCGGATCGCCGTCGAACCCGGCCTCGAGCCGAGCGCATACATTGACCTGGAACACGTCGCCCGAACGGATGTGTTCGATCGCACGCGACACCGCCACGAGATGCGTCTGCGGCGCCGGCGTGAGACTGAACCTCCCGCAGGCGTACTCACCGGACGCCTCGTCAGGCGCGCCGGCGCGACGTCGCCATTCCGAAAGACGTGCCTCGAGCCGCTCTGACTGCTCGTCCGACCAGAGGGCTTCGAACCACCAGTTGCCCGAGTCGTCACATGTCACGACGTGGTCGTAGAAGCCCAGTATCGAGCTCGGCAGCGGGACGGGGCGCCGAGGCGGTGACGGGAGCCTCTCGACCAGTCCTCCCAGTGCGTAACCCAGGTACCCGACCCAACCTCCGCCGGTGGTGCCGGGCACGGCCGTTGCGATCTCGGGTTGCAGGTCAACCACGGCGAAGGGGTCGTCGGCGTCCTCGACAACAACGAGCGGGTCCGAACCGATCAGCGCACAACCTCCCGACCACGAGCCGAAGAGCGCGAACGGCCGGGCGTCACCCCTCACAGCCCGCAGCACGGCGGTCGGGCTTCTGTCCATCGCGAGAGGTACCTTCACGACCCGAGCCGAGGGCGGGACGCGCCCAGGCTCGCTACGCTCGGCACCCATGGCACTCGACACCCGTGGTTGGCTCGACCGGTTCACGGCGGCGTTGGGCGCGCAGCCCATCACAGATGAGGAGGTCGAGAGCCTCCTCGCGCTCGCCGGGATCGCCGCACACGCGTCCGAGCGTAAGGCGGCGCCCGTCACTTGCTACCTCGCGGCGCGCTCGGGTGTCTCGATCCCGGACGCTCTTCGGATCGCGCAGCGCCTCGCCGACGAGATCACCGAGCCGGGAGGCCCGCACGGCGCTGACTGAGCCTGTCGGGGCCAGCGCACATTCCGGCACCGGGCCTGAGGGGACCCGGCTGCCTTGAACCGCACGGCAGGGATCGTCCTCGTCGGAGGGCGCTCCTCGCGGATGGGATGTCCCAAGCCCGGCTTGGAGTGGCACGGTTCCACGCTGGTGCGCCGTGTGGCGGGCATCGTGGCCCGGGGCGTGGAAGGTCCCGTCGTGCTCGTCCGCTCCCGGGGCCAGTCGCTCCCGCCTCTGCCCGAAGCCTTCGAGCTCCTCGACGACGAGGACGAGGGGCGAGGGCCACTCGGCGGTCTCAGCAGAGGGCTGGCAGCACTGCAAGGTCGCTGCGAGGTGGCGTACGTCTCGTCGACGGACGTGCCGTTCCTCCATCCCGCTTTCGTCCGTCGCGTCCTTGGGGGGCTCGGCGAGGAGGTCGACGCCTGCGTGCCGGTCTTGAGGGGGTTTCGCCAACCGCTCTCGGCGGCCTACCGGGTCGGATTGACACCGCTCGTGCGCCGCCTGCTGGACTCCGATCAGCTCCGGCTCTCGTCGCTCCTCGAGACATGCCACGCAAGTGAGCTCGACGAAGCGGCCCTGCTCGCTGATCAGGACCTGGCGCGCTTCGATCCCCGGCTCGAGTCCGTGACGAACCTCAACGATCCCGATGAGTACCGCGACGCAGCTCTCCGCCCCCCTCCGTCGGTGAGGGTGGAGTGGTCCGGTGAGAGCGCTCTCGCCGGCACCCCGGCCAAGGGCGGTCCTTCCCGACAGGTCACGGTCCGGGCGGCCACGCTCGGGGCCGCGGCCGCGGCGATGGGGACGGAACTCGGATCAGGTCTCATGGCCCTGTTGAACGGGGACCGGGTACGCCAAGACCCCGAAGAACCCCTCGTCGAGGGAGACGTGGTCTCGTTTGTCCGGACGGACACAGCCCTGTGACAACAGTCGCCGAAGCGCTCGAGCTCTGGTACTCGGCCTGCGCGGGCGCCTCGTGCCCCGAGCACGTGGAATCGCTCCTTCTCCCCCTTTCCCAGGCCGTCGGCAGGATCACGGCCCGAACCGTGTGGGCCCTCCGGTCGTCACCCCCCTTCGACGCCTCTGCCATGGACGGCATCGCCGTGCGGGCATCGGACACGACCGGTGCCCGCAAGTCCGCGCCCGTCCTTCTCCCCGCCGGCTCCTACGAGGTGGTCGACACAGGCGATCCCCTCCCCGACCGCTTCGACGCCGTGGTGATGCGGGAGCACGTCGGCTCGGCAGGCGGGAATGCCGAGATCTGGGCCGTTGTCGCCCCCTACGAGAACGTGCGCTCGACAGGCGAAGACGTCGTTGCGGGCGAGCTTCTCCTGCTCGGCGGCCACCGGTTGCGCGCCGTGGACGTCGCCGCCTGCGGTGCCGCTGGCATGACCGACGTGCTCGTGCGCCGCAAGCCTGTCGTGGCCGTGCTGCCCACCGGCGACGAGATACGCCCGATCGGGTCCCACCTCTCGACAGGCCAGATCTACGACACGAACTCGCTCATGCTGGCCGGGCTGGCCGAGGAGGCCGGCTGTGAGGCGATCGTGCTCCCGATCGAACCTGACGACCCCGGCCGTATCGGCCGGGCAGCCCTCGAGGCCGCCACCGCGTGCGACCTCTTGATCATCATCGCCGGCGCGAGCGCGGGCCGAGACGACTACACGGCCGGCGTGATCGAAGACCTCGGTGTTCTCGCAGTGCATGGCGTTGCGGTGAGGCCGGGACATCCGGTCGTGCTCGGAGTCATCGACTCCACCGCGGTGCTGGGAGCGCCCGGCTACCCGGTGTCGGCAGCCCTCAGCTTCGAGCTGTTCGCGGCACCGTTGCTGGCACGTCTCGAGGGCTCGGTGCAAGCTGCGCAACCGCGGGCGCGGGCACGACTCGCCCGCAGGATCTCCTCACCGCCGGGGGTGGACGAGTGGGTGAGAGTCCGACTCGGCCGGATCGACGGCCGGCTCGTGGCGACGCCGCTTCCTCGCGGCGCAGGCGTGCTCAGCTCCCTCGTCAGGGCCGACGGGCTGCTGCGGGTCCCTGCCGGCGCCGAGGGCCAGGACGCGGGTGCCGAGGTGGAAGTCCGGCTCCTCAAAGACGCTGGCGAGATCGACAACACGATCGTCGTGGTCGGAGCCGGTGACGCCGTGCTCGACCTCGCGGCCTCGACGCTTCGCGCCAGGCATGCCTGGCTGACACTTTCGGTGACGGAGGTCGGCTCGACCGCGGGTCTCGAAGCGCTGCGCGACGGCCTGTGCCATATGGTCGGGGCACACCTTTTCGACCCCGTCTCGGGCGCGTACAGCCTCTCCTACCTGGACCACGCCTTCGAAGGGGGCGACATCGCCGTTGTGCGCCTCGCCGTTCGGCAGTTGGGCCTAATCGTCGCGCCCGGGAACCCGCTCGGCCTGAGCGGCATCGGTGACCTGGCGCGGAGCGGTCTCAGGTACATCAACCGCCAGCAGGGCTCGGGCGCCCGAGCCGTCGTCGACTACAAGCTCGGCGTCTCGGGCATCGGCCCCGGCTCCGTCCTCGGCTACGAGCGTGAGGCGCGCACGCGTCTTGCGGTCGCCGCTTGCGTCGCGGCAGGAGGCGCGGATTGCGGCCTGGGTGTTCTCGCCGACGCTGTCGCGTACGGGCTCGGCTTCGTCCCGGTGAGGCACGAACCGTTCGACCTCGTGCTCAAGGTCCACTCGCTCGAGCACCCATTGCTCGCCCCGTTCTTCGAGCTCATGTCCTCGGGCGCTTTCCAGGCTTCGGTGCGCGCGCTCGGTGGCTACGACACCTCCGAGACGGGCAAGAGAATTCTCTGAGCGGACGTGCCGCCGCCCTCGCCGGCACGGTCGCCACGTCGGCGGTTCAGTTCCGGCGATGGGAAGGCGGCACCGGAGGAGGCGATGCGTAGCCGGCGAGCTGCCCCCCGTTTCCGGTGAGATCGGACTTGTACTGGTCGGTGCTGGACTCGACGACGCTGAAGCCAGTCCTCTCGCCATCGCCGTTCACGACGTCCGGGCCCCGCGCACCGGATGAGTAACCGGTGACGACAGCCACGTGCTGAGCCCGCAAGCTCCTGAGGTCGAGCCCGTAGACGGCCACATCCCCAGGTTGGGGCACGTACCCGGAACCGATCGGGTGCCAGGTATGGTGCGCCTGCGCCCACAGGTAGAAGCTCACCGAGGAAGCGTTTAGGTCCTCCGAGCCGAGGCCGTAGACGAAACGGACGCCGGCTTGACGCCAGACCCAAGCGGCAAAGTCGGCGCACCACTGCTCGTCGCGTTCGGAGTTGGGGCAGTCGGTCGCTCCGGCGTGCCAGTAGGCGCTGAACCGGTTGCAGTACGAGTCGGGCGGATCGGTCTTGTAGCCGAGCTGGCTCGTGGCGAGGGAGACGATGCGGGCGCGCTGGGGGGACAGGATCGCCCCGCCGTTGCCGGTAAAAGCGGCAACGGCGGCCACGAGGGCGACCACGACCGCGATCCCGAGGACAAGGCGCCGGCGCCGGATCGCAGCCGTGCGCGCCCGGCGGCGCCGGGCGGCCGCGGCCACACGATCGCTCCTGTGGCCGGTTCGTGCGGCCGGCAGCGGCGCATCGGTCGGCTCGCGCCCGGTCGACGGCCAGGGCAAGTCGGGTGTGGCCGGCACACTTCAACTCTGGCGCGCCGGAGCGTCGAAGAGGTGTCACCGAACTCCTAGCGGGCCCTCGGGAGCGTCCCGGTGAGGGAACGACACCTGCGGTCTGCGGACCTGCCAGCGTGGCCGGCTTTCACCCTCGAGTCCGGCTCTTGGATAAGGGCTTACACCCGAGGACCCGACATACACGCTACGACGGTCTCGCCCCGAGGGGAAGGGCCTTGTCCGGCGAGGTCGGGGACCGTCAGACGAGGCGATGACGTGGGTCAGAACCAGTGGAAGTACGGATGGCCGAACCGCCAGACGATGACCTCGACCTTCCCCACGATGTACGAGGCCGCCAAGGTGCCCCAGTCGCGGCTGTCGAGAGAGTTCCCGCGGCAGTCACCCATCATGAAGTAGTGGGCAGGAGGGATCCTGGTCGTGGCGATGTTCTCGGCCTGCTCCACGCACGACCCGGTCAGCTTCGCCAACCAGGGCTCGGCGAGCGGCCTCCCGTTGATCAACACAGTCGCACCTTTTGAGGAGATCGTCTCCCCGGGCATCCCGATGACGCGCTTGACGAGATCGGCATCCGCGGTGTCGGTGTCGGCCGGCGGACGACGGAACACGACGATGTCGCCCCGGTGGATCGTGTAGCCGACCTTGAGGACGATTATCCGGTCCCCGATCTGAAGCGTCGGCAGCATCGAGCCTGTGGGCACGAAGAACGACTGCACCACGAAGGCCCGCAGCCCGCCGGCGATGAGCACCGCCACCACCACGACCGTGACCCATTCGAGCGTCTGACGGCGCCAGGCCGGTTTGCGCGTCGGCGGCGTGGCCGTGCCTGGTGGCGCCGGCGCGGGTGACTCGTCCGAATCAATCACAGTCTGCGCAGCTTAAGGCCAAGACACGAGGGGCTTCCCCGCGCTTCATCGGTACCCGGCACCCGTCGTGTCCTGCGCTGGGACCGCAGTCGCCCTCAGCTCACCAGCCGGCCCGCCCGGACCACCGCCGCGACGAGGTTGACCCCGGGGCGGTAGGCGAGGTGGGCGGCACCCGGCGCGTCCAGGATTACGAGGTCACCGCGAAACCCGGGTGCGAGAGCGCCGAGGTCGCCGCGTCGAAGGGCACGCGCGCCTCCAGCGGTGGCGGCGTGGAGGGCCTCGTCGGGTGTCATGTGCATCTCGCGCACCGCCAGGGCAATGACGAACGGCATGCTCGTCGTGTAGCTCGTCCCCGGATTGCAGTCGGTCGCCAGCGCGACCGCCACGCCGGAGTCCAGCAACCGGCGCGCGTCCGGGTAAGGCGACCGCGTCGAGAACTCGGCCCCGGGGAGCAGGGTCGCCACCGTCTCGGATCCGGCCAGAGCATCGATGTCCGCCCCGTCGAGGTGAGTGCAGTGGTCGGCCGAAGCCGCGCCCATCTCGACGGCGATCTGCACTCCGGGACCGTTCGAAAGCTGGTTCGCGTGCACCCGAAGGCCGAGGCCGCGGGCCCGGCCCGCCTGCAGGATCTCCCGGGCGGCGTCGGGGCCGAAGGCGCCCTTCTCGCAGAAGACGTCGCACCACGCCGCCTTCGGCGCACAGGCGTCGAGCATGGGGCCGGTCACGAGTGCGACGTACTCCTCCTCCCTGCCGCGGAACTCAGGAGCCACGACATGCGCGCCGAGATAGGTGACCTCCTCGGCGACCTTCCCGGCAACCTCGAGGCACCGTAACTCGTCGGCGACCGTCAGCCCGTATCCCGACTTGGTCTCGAGCGTCGTCGTGCCCTGAGCTTGCGCCTCTCGCTTCAGCCTGGCGGCGGTCTCCATGAGCCGGCTCGAGGAGGCCGCCCGTGTGGCGGCGACGGTGGCCGCTATCCCACCGGCGTCGTAGCGCGTGCCCGCCATCCTCGCCGTGAACTCCTCGGCACGGTCGCCGGCGAAGAGAAGATGGGTGTGCGAATCCACGAAACCGGGGATCACACAACGACCCGCCGCCTCCAGCACCTCGTCGGCGGCCGGCGAAGTGGCGCTGGGCCCGATCCAGGCCACGGTGCCGTCGTCGATGACGAGGTCGACATCACGCATCACTCCGAGCGGCCCTGCTCCGAGCCCCGGATCGTTGGTGACGAGCTGTCCTATGCCACGGACCAGCAGCGACCCGATGGGAGGCCTCACGACGACACCTCGGGACCGCCGCTGCGCCCAGACACTTGCTTCACCGCCCGGGAGACGAGTCCAGGAGCTTCAAGAGCGCCTCGTGGATATGCCCGTTGCTGGCGAGACCGGAGCCACCTTGGAAGCCTGGAGCACCGCTCCAGTCCGTGAATCGCCCGCCTGCTTCCGAGATGATGACCGGCATGGCGGCGATGTCGTAGGGCTGGGCCCACGAGTCGGCCATGGCGTCCAGCCTCCCCGTCGCGACAAGGGCGTAGCCGTAGCCGTCACCCCACGTCCGAAGGGCGATACCGGATCTCTTCACCCTCAACAGCACGGCCTCGTCCCACTCGGCGAAGCTACTCGTGGTCAGGTAGCTCTCCGCCAGCTCCCCGCACTCGCTCACCCGGGCGGGCACGCCGTTGCAGTAACAACCCAGTCCTCGCGCCGCGTAAACCGTCTCACCTAAGGCTGGCACGTTGATCACGCCGACGGCGATGCCGTCCTCGTCCTCGAGGGCGAGCAGGTTGGAGTAGAGGCCCACGCCGTGGGTGAAGGCCAAAGTCCCGTCGATCGGGTCGACGATCCAGCGGCGGCCCGTCGCGCTGGGCTTCTCGTCCTCCTCTTCCCCGAGTATGCCGTCGCCCGGATGCGCCAGATCGAGCTCTTCACGGATGAGACGCTCGGCTTGCCGGTCAGCCTGGGTCACCGGCGAGCCGTCACTTTTCTGCTCGATGGCGAGAGAGGTGGAGCGGAAGTAGCCGAGCGTCAGTTCGCCCGCCTGACGGGCCAGCCCTACAGCCTCCTTGAGGAGGTGGGAGAGGGGGTCGTCCGTGCCCTTCGTCAGTTGCTCGAATTCGTCCATGTGCGATCCCTCCTTCGCGTGGACCGTAGGGCTCCCGGGCCGGACTCGCAAGAAGGGCTCAAGGCGCCACCGGCAGGGCCGATACTCCGAAGATGGACCATTCCCACAGATCGCGCCTGCACTTCCGCCTGGGAAAGGTCGCCGCCATTGCCTGCCTGCCCTTGCTCATCGCGAGCGACCCTCTGGCGTCGCACGCGGCTGGGGCGACGGCGGTGTCACCGACGGCGTCACCGCGGGGACCGGCGGTGCCCGGAGCGCCGAGATGCCAGATGTTCCCTGCCGACAACGTCTGGAACACGGACATCTCCAAGCTCCCGGTCGACAGCCACAGCGCAACCTGGATGGCGAACATGGCCGCCTCGACAACGAACCTCCACCCGGACTTCGGCCCCAATGAGGGCGGCTATCCCTACGGCATCCCGTGGACGGTCATCAACCCCAGGACACAGGCCTTCATCCACCTGCACTTCGAGTACGCCGACGAGAGCGACCGGGGGCCCTACCCGTTCGGTCCGTCCACACCTATCGAGGGCGGCCTGAACGCATCGGGAGACCGGCACGCCCTCATGGTCGACCCGGCGACGTGCACCCTTTACGAGCTGTGGGATGCGCAGTACGTCTCCCCGACGGCCTCCACCGCCGGCTCGGGCGCCATCTGGAACCTGAACTCGAACGCCCTCCGTCCCGCGAGCTGGACCTCGGCCGATGCGGCGGGTCTTGCGATCCTGCCCGGTCTCATCAAGTATCAGGAGGTGCTCTCGGGCAAGGTCGACCACGCCATCCGTTTCACGGCCCAGTGCACCGACGACGCCTACATCTGGCCGGCTCGTCACGAGGCCGGTTCCTGCGGTGCGGACTACCCCCCCATGGGAGCACGCTTCCGCCTCAGCGCCGGCTTCAGCGCCTCTCAGATCTGCAAGGCCGGATCACCCTACTGTTCCCAGCTGGCCGTGGTCATCAGGGCCATGCAGCACTACGGGCTGATACTCGCCGACAACGGCAGCAACTGGTTCTTCCAGGGCAGTGCCCTCCCGCAGTGGCCGATCACCCTGGTCGACATGATGAAGCAGATCCCGGCACGCGACTTCGTGGCAGTCGACGAGTCGTGCCTCGAGGTCAGCCCCAATTCCGGGCAGGCTTCGACCGCCCACTGCCCGCGGGGCTGAGGCCGGGGCCCCCATCCAGCCGGCGTCAGTGGCGGGCGGTGGCACGTTCGCGCCGCACCGCCGCCAGACGATGGAGCACAAACGCGGCGATGAGGACGACGGCGATGGCCACGAGCACGTAACCCGCGGCTCTGAAGCCCTTGGTGATCTTGGTCCATTCCCCGCCCAGCTCGTATCCGACGAGGGCGATGGCCGTGCACCAGATGGCGCTGCCGGAGAACGTCGCCAGACCGAAACGCACGAGGCCCATCTCCGCGAAACCGGCTGGAATCGATATGAAGGTGCGCACGACAGGCAGGATGCGCCCCAGGAAGACCGCCGGCTCACCGCGCCTGGCGAACCAACGCTCTGTCCTGTCGAGGTCGGAGCTCGTGAGCAGAACGTAGCGACCCAGCTTCTCCACGAGCGCACGGCCGCCGAAACGGCCGATCGACCAACCCACGAACGAGCCGAGAAGCTCTCCGATCACGGCGAGAACGATCACGACCGCGATGTCGAGCCGCCCAGTCGAGGCCAGGTACCCGGCGTAGCCGAGGGTCACCTCGGAGGGGATCGGCACGCACGCCGCCTCGGCGAATGTCAGAAGAAGGAGCGCGAGATAGCCCCAGGAGGAAAGAAGGTGCTGCACGGTCCCCACTTTCTAGCCTGCTCACGGCGGTTCTCGCCATCGCGGTCGCAGGCCAGCCGTTAGCCTGCCCGCCAGTGCCGCCCACTCGAGCCACGACCCCCGACGGCGTCGCCTTGGCCCTGTACGACCTCGGGGGTGGCGGACCGCCCGCCCTCCTCGTGCACGCGACCGGCTTCCACGCCCGTGTGCTCGGCCCACTGGCACACGGTCTCGGTCCCCGTTTCCACTGTCTGGCGCTCGATCTTCGTGGCCACGGTGAATCCGGCGTGGCACAGGACCGGAACTTCAACTGGGACGGTTTCGCCACTGACGTCCTGACCGCCGTCGACGCCCTCGGCCTCGACTGCCCGGTGGGCATCGGCCACTCCTGCGGCGGCGCCTCGCTCCTGCTTGCCGAGGAGGCACGGCCCGGCACCTTCTCGGCCCTCTACTGTTTCGAGCCCATCGTGTTCCCCCCCGGTGCCCCGCCGGCGCCCGACCTGTCGGCGCCGCTCGCCCGAACGGCGAGGCAACGGCGGGAGGTCTTCTCCTCCCGGCAGGAGGCCTATGCGAACTACGCCTCGAAGCCGCCACTGGACGTCCTCTACCCAGATGCGCTCGCCGCCTATGTGGAGTTCGGCTTCGAAGACCTGCCCGACGGGTCCGTACGGCTCCGGTGCAGGGGCGAGAACGAGGCGCTCATGTACGAGGCCGGCTTGCGACACACCGCCTACTCCCGGCTCAACGCCGTCAGATGCCCCGTCGTGATCGCCTGCGGCGCCGAGAGCCGTAGCTTCGGCCGGGCCGATGTCGAACCCGTCGTCGAACGCCTTGGGCATGGCCGCCTCGAGATCCTCCCGGGCCTCGGGCATTTCGGGCCTCTCGAGGCGCCATCGGCCGTCGCCGCCTCGGTGATCCAAGACCTTGACCCACCCCCGGCGTAGCCTGGGGTCAATGGTCTCTCCCGTCACCGAGCTGCCGCTTCCGGGCACACTTTCTCCCTCCAAGATCACCGCCTTTACGAATTGCCCGCTCGCCTTCCGGTTCTCGGTCGTCGAGCGCCTGGCGGAGCCACCGTCAACGCCGGCCCTGAAGGGCACACTCGTCCACCGGGCGCTCGAGCTGCTCTTCAGTGAGTGCCCGCGGGGATCCAGGTCCAGGGCTGCGGCACAGCGGGCTCTGGACACGGCCTGGGCGGAGCTGACCGCCGGCGACGAGCTCGGGCAGCTCGGGCTCGACGAAGCCGGGACAACCGCCTTCCTCGTCGACGCGCGCGTGCTCGTGGACCGGTACCTGGAGCTCGAGGACCCGGACGACGTGAACGCGGTAGGGCTCGAGCTGAACCTGAGCACCGATCTCGACGGCGTCACGGTGCGGGGCATCATCGACCGCCTCGACGAGCTCGAGGACGGCAGCCTCGCGGTCGTGGACTACAAGACGGGACGCGCTCCGCGCACCGAGCAGTCCAAGTCACGCCTCGGCGGGGTCCAGATGTACGCCCTCATGTGCGAAGCCGAGCTGGGCCGGCGGCCGTCGGTCGTGCGCCTTTTGTACCTGCGTGACCGCATCGTCATCTCGGCTGCGCCAACCGATCAGGCAATGCGGGGCACCCGTCAACGGGCCCTCGGCGTCTGGTCCGCCATCGAACGGGCGTGCCGGGACGACGATTTCAGGCCCAACCCGTCGAGCCTGTGCCGGTTCTGTGCCTTCCAGCCATACTGTCCAGCCTTCGGGGGCGACCCGGCGATGGCCGCCTCGCAGCTGGGCGCGGCGGAGCTCGCCCGAGCGGTGTCACCGGTGCCCGACCCTCCGGCCTTCGAGGCCGCAGGCGTCGGAGCAGAGAGCCTGTCGGCTTGATCCGTCCCTTCGTCAAGACGCTCGACGCCAGGGTCGACGAGCTCTTCGCCCCGCTGCGAGGCAACCCGGTCGCTGATCGCCTCTTCTACACGGCCTCTGCGCTCGGCGACTTCGGCCTTTTGTGGACTGCCCTCGGTCTCTTGCGGGTGCTGCGCGGACGTCCCGGTGACACACGGGCGGGAGTGCGGGCGGTCGCGGCGACCGGAATCGAATCGGTCCTGGTCAACATCGGGGTGAAGTCCCTTTTCCGCAGGCGTCGCCCCAGGCCCATGGAGTCACACCCGCTCCCGTTCCGCCAGCCGATCACCTCGAGCTTCCCTTCCGGTCACGCCACCGCAGCGTTCTGTGCCGCGACGCTGCTCGCCGAGGACGAAAAGCTTGCCCCGCTGTACTACGCCGCGGCGAGCGTGGTGGCACTCAGCCGCATCCACACCAAGATCCACCATGCCTCCGACGTCCTCGGCGGCGTCGCAATCGGCTTGTTGCTCGGCCGTTTGGGCAGGCGGCTCGTCCCTCTCGACCACGAGCCCGCCGACTGATCGGCGCCCGGGTACCCACTTAGTGGCAGGGACGGGACGCCGGCGGCCCGTCCCTGCCACCAGCGATCAGGCCCCGGCCCCTGTGGCGTCCTCGGGCGGTGCGGCGGTCCCGAGCTCGGCGGCGGCGCCCGGTACGGCCGAGACAGCCGCCGGCGATGAGGGGGTAGGCGGGCCCGGCCGGCGCGGAGGCGGCACGGCGAACGGGCTGGCGTCGTCGGGGGTACCGGGGCGCCTCATGAACTCGAGCAGCTCGATCGGGATGGGGAAGATCAGCGTGGAGTTGTGCTCGGTCGCGACCTCGGCCAGGGTCTGCAGCGACCGCAGCTGCATCGACCCGGGCGACGACGCCAGCATCGTCGCCGCCTCCGACAATTCTCTCGACGCCTCGAGCTCTCCGGTCGCGGCGATCACCTTGGCCCGGCGCTCCCGTTCCGCCTCGGCCTGGCGGGACATAGCCCGCACGAGCTCTCCCGGGAGGGAGATGTCGCGGATCTGGACCTCGTGCACCTCGACGCCGAAACCTTGGGTTGACAGGGCGATCTGAGCCTTGAGCTCGTTGTTGATGTCCTCCCGGTGCGCGAGGAGATTGTCGAGCTCGTGGCGGCCGATGATCGAGCGCAGGCTCGTCATGGCGATGCGCTGGCTGGCAAGGCGGAAATTGTCCACTCCGACAATGGCCCTGACAGGGTCGTCGACCCGAAAGTAGACGACCGCGTCGACTTGCAGGGTGACGTTGTCGGCCGTGATGGCCGACTGCGGCGGGATGTCGACGACCTCGACGCGGAGGTTCACCTTGACGACCCGGTCGACGGCGGGGATGCGGAAGATCAAGCCCGGGCCTTTGGCCTGGGCGCGGATCCGCCCGAAACGGAAGAACACCGCCCGCTGGTACTCGGTCACGACCGTCAGGAAGGAACGGGAGACGATCATCACCACGACCGCCAGGACGACCACGCCTGCGACGATCCCGCCCACGACATCGCCCGAGGCCAGCATGCCAGAGAAGACCATCGCGCCAGTGTGCCACGTTCCTCATCGCTGCGAGCAGGTGGTTCGCCGCCGGCGCGCCCACCCGGCAACCCGGTGCGCGCAATGATTGGCTGTGCGGCGCGCTGCGGCTACCGTCGGTCCGGTGACCGCACTGGTTGAGCGACTCGGCTACGGCGTCGGCGAGCGCGTACTCGTTGTGAGCTGCGCCGAGCTCGGGGTGTTCCACGCCGGGAACGTCGCCATCTACGAGGCGCTGCGCAACGGGACCGCCACTGCCGCCACGCTCCTGGTTCCCGCCCCCTGGGCGCGCGGTGCGGCGGCGCAGTACCGGGGCGAGGACATAGGCGTCGGCCTCACGCTCAACGCCGAGCACGACCTGTACCGCTGGGGGCCGATCACCCATGCCCCGTCCCTGCTCGACGGTGACGGTGGGTTCCCGCGGACTCCGGCCGACCTGTGGGACCACGCCGACCTCGACGAGGTCCGCCGTGAGTGCCGCGCTCAGCTCGAGCGGGCCATCTACTGGGGTTTCGACGTGAGCCATCTCGATGCCCACCTCGGCGCCGTTCAGCTCAAGCCGGAGTTCTTCGACGTTTTCTTGGACCTGGCCGAGGAGTTCGGCCTCCCCCTGCGCCTGCCGGACGCCGGCGCCGAGCGACTGGCGGGATTCCCGCTCCGGTCCCTCGCCGCCGAGCGGGGCGTGGTCTCGCCTGATCGCGTCATCTGGCCAGGTGACATCGCGGCAAGGCCCGCAAGGCCGGAGGGGTCAGCCGCCGGCGCCTTAGGGGCCGTCGACTCGGACCCGAAGGCGCGACTCGCCGAGCTGTTCGCCGGGATCGGGCCCGGGGTCACCGAAGTCTGCCTACGCCCGGCGCTCGACACGCCCGAGCTGCGCGCGGCCGCGCCCGACTGGCGCCAACGCACCCACGACCGCGGGCTGCTGTTGAACAAGGCCGCCCTCAGCCAAGCAGCCGACCAAGCCCGGGTGAGGTTCCTCGGCTACCGGGCTCTCCGGGAGCTCATGCGCGGCCGCTGATCGGGCCGCAGGAAGATACCGCCCCCGGCCTCCGGGAGGATCAGAACTCGGTGATCTCCAGGGTGTCGAGCTGGAGCTGCTTGTACTCCGCCGAGTTGGTGATCGGCAACAATGCCATGAGCTTTGCCATGTTTCCGCTCACCTTCACGCGACCCTGCATGAAGGCGGCATTGGCGTCGAGCTCGTTCTTCTGAATGCGCATGGCGTCGTCGTAGCTCTCGGTGAGGGTCACCTCGGCGTCGGGCAGCTCGCCGAGCCGTGACTCGAGGAGCTTGCCGTTCTCGAGCACCCAGTAGTAGCGGATGTCGCCATCGGGCCCGCCGGTGATCACGTACTGCAGTCTCGCGGAAGCTCCCGGGCGCTCCGGTTGTCCCTCGGCAAGCTTTCTTCCCTCGTCGAGCCACTCCTGAGTCAGCCACTTGGCCATGTCGTCCTCCTCAGTGCGCCGGTGGCGTCTCCGCCGGCACCGTGTGCCTACATCCTTGCCGCGGGCGGATGCTACCGGCTCGCCGGATGGCGCACGCCTGCGAACAGATCGTCCTCGGGCAGCTCCGTCTCGACGAGGCTGCGCGCGAGCACATAGTCGTCCTGGGGATGGATGGTCATCATGATCTCCGGAGGCAGCCCGAACCAGTACTTCGAGTTCGGGTCGACCTGGGTGGCGTGCGCCAGCAGGGCCAGCCGGCGGATGTCCTCGAATCCCGTCAGGTCGATCGAGGTCGTGATCTTGTCGTCGTCACCGGGACGTTCCAGCCAGCTCTCGTCGAAGGGCGACTCCATGCCCAACTCGAGGAACTTCGCGTGCGTCTTCAGGATCCTCGCCCTCGACCAGACCGAGTAGTAGAGCTTCAAAGGCTGGAACGGCTCCCCGGCGGACGGGAGGGCCCTCGCATCGCCAGCGGCGTCGAAGGCCGCCACCGAGATGTCGTGCACCCGGATGTGGTCCGGGTGGGGGTAGTGCTCGTGGTCGTCGCCGTAGGTGATTACGACCTGGGGCCGCACCCGGCGGATCTCGGCGACGAGGCGCTCCACGGTCTCGGCGAGCGGGTGGGCCGCGAAGGCGCGGGGATCGGAATTCGCCTTCGAGCCCGGCATGCCCGAGTCGCGGTAACCGAGGAGGACCACTTCGTTATATCCGATGATCTCGGCGGCTTGGTCGAGCTCGCGGCGTCGGACCCCGGCGATGTCGGCCCGCACCTCGGGGGTGTCCATGATCGGGTTGAGGATGTCGCCCTCCTCGCCGCCGGTACAGGTCACGAGAACCGTGTGAACTCCTGCGGCGTGATACTTCGCAATGGTCCCGGCACCCTTGGACGCCTCGTCGTCGGGATGGGCGTGCACGGTCAGTATGCAGAGCTGGTCGTCCATGGCTGGCAACGCTAGTGGCGCGGCAAGCCGGAGCCTCCGACCCGCCTATGCTGGAGCAAGACCGTCAAGGGAGCGCAAATGGGTGTGATGAAGCGCCTGACGAACATCGTCCAGGCGAAGGCAAACAAGGTCCTCGACAAAGCTGAGGACCCCCGTGACACGCTCGATCTCTCCTATGAGAAGCAGATCGAGCAGCTGCAACAGGTAAAACGCGGGCTGGCCGATGTCGCGACTGCCAAGAAGCGCATCGAGCTTCAGGCCCAGCAGCTGCAGCAGGCTGCCGCCAAGCTGCAGGACCAGGCACGCCAGGCACTGGCGCAGAACCGCGAGGACCTGGCCACCCAGGCCCTCACCCGGCGGTCGGGGATCGCCACACAGCTCGAGGGCCTCAAGACCCAGCACGAACAGCTCGCACAACAACAGGAACGCCTCGAGGCGACCACCCAGCAGCTCCAGGCACGCGTCGAAGCCTTCCGCACCCAGAAGGAGACCCTGAAGGCCTCCTACACGGCGGCGCAGGCACAGACCCGCATCGGCGAAGCTGTCTCGGGGATCTCCGAGTCGATGAGCGACACCGGCCTCGCCATGCAAAGGGCCCAGGACAAGATCGCCCAGATGCAGGCCCGCGCGGGCGCGGTCGACGAGCTCTTGGCGTCGGGGACCCTCACCGATCTGTCCGGGTCGTCGGACCCGATCCAGGCCGAGCTCGACAAGGCGGCAGCCTCCGGTGACGTGCAGCTCCAGCTCGCCCAGATGAAGGCTGCGCTCAATCCCCCGGCGGCAGCGCCGAGCGGCGAGCTGGGTGCCGGCCACGCCGGCGCCGACGAGCCCGTCGACGGTGAGCTCGTGCACGACGAACCGGCTGGCGCAGCGCCCAAGACGCCGGTCGACCCCTTCACCCTCGACGATGCGGGAAGTGCGTCATGATCGTGCGCATTCTCGGAGAGGGCCAGTACGAACTGGAAGACAGCCGTGTCGCCGCGCTGGAGGAGCTCGACAAGAAGCTCGTCGCGGCCCTCGATTCCAATGACGAGCACACGTTCCGCGAGGCGCTCACGCGGTTGGTGCAAAGCGTGCGAGGGGAAGGAAAGGCCGTTCCCCCGGATCGTTTCGTGCCGTCGGAGCTGACGCTGCCGCCCGAGACAGCGACTCTCGCCGAGCTTCGCGAGTTCCTTGCCTCCGAGGACGCCGGGGAGTCCTGAACGCATTGTCACACCGCACTCGCTATCCCGTAGACCGCGGGCTCACAGCCCGCATGATGACGACGGTCTTCCTGCTGGGCCTTCTCTACGCCCTGTTCGTCACGGTGCTTTTCCTCGTGGGGGTCAAGCTCGTCTTCATCATCGTCATCGCGCTCGTCGTTCTCTTCGTGCAGTACTTCTACTCGGACCGGATCGCGTTGTACTCGATGAAGGGCAAGATCGTCACCCGGGAGCAGGCGCCGCAGCTTCACGGCGTTGTCGACCGGCTGTGCGCCATGGCAGACATGCCCAAGCCCAAGGTGGCTATCGCGGATGTCGACATGCCGAACGCCTTCGCGACCGGTCGTGACCAAAAGCACGCCGTCGTGTGCGTCACGACAGGCATCCTGCGTCGCCTAAACGAGCCCGAGCTCGAGGCGGTACTGGCACACGAGCTGTCGCATGTCGCCCATCGTGACGTCGCGGTCATGACCATCGCCAGCTTCCTCGGGATCCTGGCCGGCCTGCTCACCCGCGTGCTCCTTTACGCCGGGTTGTTCGGCGGCTTCGGAGGCGGAGGAGGCAACAGGGGCCGAGGCGGCGGAGGTGGGAACGCGGGTGGCCAGCTCGCCATCTTGGAACTCGGGATGCTCCTGTTCTCCGCAGTCATCTACGCCATCAGCTTCTTGCTCATCCGCACGCTGTCGCGCTACCGGGAGCTGGCGGCGGACCGGTCGGGTGCGATCCTCATCGGCCAGCCCCGGCTCCTCGCCCAGGCCCTGGTCAAAGTGACCGGGGAGATGTCGCGCATCCCGACGCGCGACCTCCGGTCGGCGGAGCATTTCAACGCCTTCTTCTTCGCCCCCGCCTTCACCAAGGGGCGTGGCGTCAGCCTCTCGACGTTGTTCTCCACCCACCCCACTCTCGAGCGCCGCCTGCAGCAGCTGACGGAACTGGAGGCCCAGATGGGACGCGCCGCGTGAAGATGTTCGACGTGCTCCTGGGCCGGACCAAGCCTGTCAAGCCCAACCTGGACCACCTCTTCGGCCTTCCCGGGGCTGAGATCACCCTCGAGGCCTCGATGGGGCTCAAGCCCACCGGCAAGGCCGGGGTCTGCTTCAAGCCGGCCACAGGCCAGCAGTTCGCCGACACGGCGTCCGAGGTCGAGCAGCTGCTCCACCTCGGCGACGACGCCAAGGTGCACGAGGAGTCCGACACCTACGGCTACCGGTGGGTCGTGATTGAAGATGACGACTTCGGCGACCTGATCAACCAGGTCCACGTCGTCAACACGACGCTCGAGGAGCACGGCTGGGGCCCGCAACTGCTCTGTTCGGTCTTCGGTTTCGCCCCCGTCCCGGGGGGCGCGGCCGATCCCGCCGCCGCGACCGGGGCGCCGAAGGTGGCAGGCACGTACCTCGTCTACCTCTACAAGCGAGGCACGTTCTACCCCTTCGTGCCGCTGCCGGCGGCAGAAAAGCGCGACATGGACCGCGAGCGCCTGCTCAATGTCACCCTTGCCCAGGACCTCTCGATGGAGCCCGACCTCGAGCGCTGGTTCCCTCTCTGGGGCCTGCCCGTCCACTGACAGACCGGGCCGGTTGCCCCGGCCGTTGTGACGCCGGGTGCGAGCCCGAAGCCCACCGGGGCCGAAGGCTCAGCAGTCGAAGTCCACGAAGACGGGCGCGTGATCCGACGGGGGCCTGTCGCTCCCCATCCCTTTTCTCGCCTCCCGGTCGACGAGCGCATAGCGGACCCGGCCAGCCAGCGCTCGGGAGACGAGCACGAGATCGATACGCATCCCACGACCTTTGTGGAAGTCACCCGCGCGGTAGTCCCACCAGGAGTAGAGCCCGTCGACGTCGGGATACACGGACCGAAAGGCGTCGACGAGGCCCCAGTTCTCGAGCTCGCGCAGCGCGGCACGTTCGGGCCCGCTCACGTGTGTCGCTCCGAGGAATTGCGAGATGTCCCACACGTCGCGGTCCTCCGGTGCCACATTGAAGTCGCCGCAGACGACAACCGCCTGGTCCGGGGTCGCGGACGCGGCGAGGTTGTCGCGAAGGCGGCCGAGCCACGAAAGCTTCAGGTCGTACTGTTCGCTGTCAAGGGCGCGGCCGTTCGGCACATAAACGCTCGTGACCTGGACACCATCGCAGTTCGCGGTGAGGATGCGGCACTCTTCGATCGCCTCGGGCAGCTCCCCGGAGAAACCGGCCCGCGGATGTTCGATGCCGACCCGCGACAAGATGGCGACCCCGTTCCACCGCCCGTTGCCGTGGTGGGCGGACTCGTATCCGAGGGCCGCGAACGCCATCGCGGGAAAGGCCGCGTCGGTCATCTTCGTCTCCTGCAGGCAGACGACGTCGGGCGCAACATAGGAGAGCCACTCCTCGAGCTTGCCGAGGCGTGCCTTCAGCGAGTTGACATTCCAGGTCGCGATTCGCATCCTCAAAGCGTCGCCGCTCCGCGCCCGGGACGCAACGGCACCAGCGAGACGGTGTTGCCGCTCGCAGACACGCGCCTCGGCGGGACGCCTGCTGCGTGGACTTGATCAGGGTATGGACGGACAGTTTATCGACTGGGCACCTGAGACGACCGGGAACAAGGACAAGTTGGCGCTGTCGACCGTGCCGCACACGACGAAGCCGACGATGTCCCACACGGTGTCGGTCGCCTGGAGCAAGTGGGGAGGGTTCAGGTAGGAGAGCCGGAGGTCGTAGGAGAGCTCCTGGTCGTAGCCGGCGCCCCCCGAGACGCCGTTGAAGCCGGGGTAGTAGTTGATGTTCGTGCCTTCCTCGTACAACCCCCCTAGACCCGGGCCCTGTTCGAAATTGGGCACATAGGTCGACCCGTTCAAGGTCACGATGGCTCCATCGACGACGACGCCGACCGGCAGGTTGCCGCCCGACGGGTTGCCGATCATGCACGACCACGGCACGACATTGGAGACCGTTGGGTTCGACTCGGTCCCGTCGTCAGTGCAAATGGTGTTGTAGCCGTTGTTGAGGCCCGGTGGGTGGGCGATCAGGAAGTCGTCGTTCGCGAGCAGGCCGAGGACGTCGTTGGAGGACGAGGAGGAGTTGCACGCGGCCACGGAGGACGGGTCGGCGTCCGTTGCGCCCCCGGACCCATCGGCGCACTGGTAGGTGAGGTCTCGCGACACGATGATGTCGGCGGACGTGGCAAGGGTCAACTGGCCCTCGAGCTCGCCCTCGATGATGGCGTCTCCCTCGGTGCACTGGGGCGAGTTGGCAGGAAGGTTGTAGTAGAAGGGGTTGATGCAGGTGGCGCCAGATGGGTAGGCGACGCTGGCGTCACCGATCGAGCTCACCGTCGGTGCCTGGTTCCCGCAGTTCGAGCAGCCCGGGCCGGTCGCCTGTTCCGACTGGACGTAGATGACACCGCTCTGGTTGAGCGACGGGCTGCTCGAAGGCACCGGGATGCCCGTCTGCCACGGGTGAGCAGGGGAGAAAACCCCGCCATTCTCGGTGGGATTGCTGCAGGAGGCCCGAGTGCCCGAACTGTAGTTCGGCTCCGTGTTCTCCGTGAGGGGGCTCCAAACATTCATCGTGCCGCCGTTCACGAACTCGATCATCGTCGGGCCCGTGTAGAGACAGCCGTTCATCTTCGTTCCGTCGACATAGGAGATGAGGCCGGCCGTCGTTGAAGGAAGGTGCTGCTGGCCCCCAAGTGTCGCGGCCGGAGGTGACGCAGTTGAGCCCCAGTTGGGCTGACCCCCGCAGCCGTCGTAGAAGTCGTCAACCCAGCCCTGGGGAACATACTGGCCGGAACCATTGACCCCGGCACCCCTCCAGTTGTCCCGGTAGGTCATGTTGCTAGGTGCGCCCGAATAAAGGGGTGGCGAGCCATTGAACAACGGGTCACCGCAGAACCAGAACTGGTCGTTGGTGTAGGCGACGCCGTTGAAGGTCACCGATCCGTCGTAGATGCCCACCCCGTAGGCGGAGCAGGGGCGGACCCCGCTCGGGATCTGGATGGTTGCCCCCGCGTTGGGCCAGCCCGGGTTGTTGGGAACGTTGTAGGTGATGCCCGCCTCGTCGTAGTAGGGCCCGTAGTACGGGTTCGTTGCGCTCGCGGCCTGGTTGCCCCCGTTGGCCCACGGGTTCGTGACGTTCCCGATCGAGTCGACGAAGGTGTTCTCGTCGTAGGTGTGGTACTTGCAGAGCGCATCGCTCAGTGTGAGCGGCCCGTAGGTGGTGGTTGTGCCCGACGCATTGGTGTAGTTGTAGTCGATAGTCACTTGGTTCATCGGATACGACGTCCCGTTGACGGTGACGTTGGGGAGGACACCCGGCTCGTTCGGGTCGGAGAGCTCGTACTCGGAGTAGTACGAGTCGGTGAGGATGCCCGAAAGCTTGAAGCTCACGAGCAGTGACCGGTAGGCGTAGGCGCCCGGCACCCCGGCCCGGCCCGTCACCTCGAGGAGCATCTGACCAGCGCTGCCGCCCGTCTGCACCGCCAAGCGGCTCGGGTCGGGTACGTAGTGGAAGGACTCGTCTGTTGAGCCGATCTGCTTCCACCCGGTCAGAGCGACGTCGCTGCCCGGGTTGCCGTAGTTGTGGGCGTAGTAGGCCGGCACGTTGTCGAGGTAGTTGCGGTACTCCTGTATGCCCGCTTCGGCTGCTGCAAGCGCCGCCTCGCTGGAGCTGGACAAATTCGTCGCCGTCATCTCGTTTCGGACCTGTGACGCGAGGACCGGGACGAGGATCGAGAGGAGCAGCACGAGGAGCAGCGCTATGACGAGCGCCTGCCCCGACTCGTCGCGTTCGAGCCGACGGCGCCGGGCTACTCCGGTCGCCACATGGCGGCGCAGCTTGCGCAATGGTCCCCCGTTCCTGCTCGGCGCGGACATCAGCGTCATCTCCTCAATTCGGGCACGGCGCGGTCGTTGTCGTCGTCGTCGTGGGCGCCGTCGTCGCGGACGACGCCATCGCCGAGCCGCGCAGGTAGACGATCGTGTCCAGGGTTGTCGGCTGGTCGGCGGCGTATCCCTCGGTCGGAACCTGCGGTCCGTCGAGGAAGGTGATGTGGACGCCTACGGCCGCGATGTTGTTGACGGCGCAGGCCGGCACATAGGGCGACTGGTCCGGCAGCGGCGTGAGCACCGAGTTGCTCCAGAAGTAGTAGGTGAAGACCGGGAGTGTCTGGGAGCTCAGCGCGTAGTACGTCGCCACCGTCCTGGGTGGTGGTACCGGCGACGCGTGCGTGCAACTCGACGCCGGGGTGAACGCGGTCGGCATGTCGACCGCCGGTGTGATCTGCGACCAGGGCGCCGGCGGGACCGTCTGGCCGTTCGCCGGGCCGAGCGCCGGTACGTCGAAGGTGACGTCGAACTGCGCGTCGGCGTGCAGGGCGCCGGGGGGCTTGAACCACAAGGCATCGAGGTTCGTGCAGTTCGAGTTGTAGGTGGTCGTGTTGAAGCCTTCGGAGGTTATGGCGTCGAGCTCGGTTGCCGACGGGCCGACCTGGGTGCCCGAGTTGTTGTAGACGGCAAGCACCTGGCTGGCGCCGCGCAGGTACTGGACCAGCGTCTGTTGGGCCTCGGTCTCCTCCTGGATACCCACGACGGAGTCCTGGGTGTTGGTCGTCTGCTGGTTGAACGAGATGAAAAGGGAGGTGACGATCGTGAACACGACGGCCAGGATGGCAAGGACGGTGATGAGCTCGAGAGCTGTGAAACCGGCCTGGGAAGCCGCCGGGTCCCGGTGCGTCACCGAGGGCCATCTCCTCCCGGCCGCTCTCTGCACGCCTTTCATGACGCCGTCACCGCCACGCTCGCCCCGTGGCATCCCCCGGGCGGGCTGGACTCTACGACGGTGTCACCGCACAGGCCCGACGGCGTCACCCAGACGTAGGCGGGCGAGACATTGGGCGTAGCGCTGCCGTCGTGGGACAGGCTGTACTCGCCGAGCGGCAGGCTCGTGTCCCAGACGCCCGGTGACGTGAAATTGAGGTTCATCGCCTGGCCGCCTCCTGAGACTTCCTTGGCTGTCATCGAGCTCGCGGCTCCCGTGACCGTGAGATCTAGGGGGTAGACCTGGAGATAGACAGACGCCGGCCCGCCGGCGGCGTTGACGGGACAAGAGCCACCCGTTGCGCTGTAAGCCTGGTCGCCCGTCCACAGACTCGTCACGCCCGACCATGGGAACAGCAGGAGCGAAGTGATCGGCGCGGTGCCGAAGGCGGGCCAGGTGTCGGTCGTGGGGTAGTAGGCCGCAAGGTAGGAGTTGTCCACCGAGACCGGGACACCGTTGCTCGGTAGCGGCGCCGCCAGCGTCGACGACGTCGTGCAGTTGCCGCCCGCACCGGTGTAGTAGCCCACGGTCAGCGGACTGCCCGTGTCGATCGTCACGTTGATCGTGTCGGGCACGCCCGGCGCGAGTGAATTGACGATCAGGTGGAGCGCACCGCCCGGGTTGGAGTCCGCCTGCTCGCCGCCGGTAACAAGTGGTGGCGGCCCAGTGTTGCCGGCGAACGAGATCGTGTAGTTGTACGAACCGTCCGCGTCGCTGTAGGCGTCGACGTTCTGGAACACGATGCAACCGTCACTCACCTGTGTCGAGGTGGCGGCGGTGGTGGCGGTCTCGGTCGTGAAGGTCCCCGTCGGTACCGCTGGAGGAGCGCCGGAGCCTTGCCAGTTGGCGGTGATGGTCGCCGACACGGGATAGGACAGGAAAGGGTCCGTCCCGTCGTAGGTGAGCCGGACGGCCACCTCGCCGGCGAACTGCTGCACCGCGCCCGCCTGGGCGGGAGCGATCTCGGTCGTCTGCACGACCGGCGCGGCACCGTCCATCTGCGGCCAGGTGACCACTGCGGTCACGAACCAGATCTGCTGGGCCACATCGGCCCCCGAAACACAGATCGACTGATTGCTGCCCTGGGTGATGACGGTCCAGCTGGTCTTGACCTTGAAATCGGTGATGCGCGAGCCCGCCTCGGCAACCGGGTAGGTCGTCGTGGAGGTGCCCGTCGGCAGCTCTCCTTGTCCGGCCTCGAGCTGGAGTGTCTCGAGCTGCTTGGTGGCGACGTTGATCGCTTCTGCCCGCAGGTGCGTGGCGGCGACAGCCTTCTGGGCCTGGATGATGAAGACCGCCGTGGGGATGAGGACGATGACGATGACCGACACAGCGACGAGGAGCTCTATCAGGGTGACTCCCTCGTCGCCCCGCGTGGAGCTGTCCCCTCGTCGCCGCCCTCGCCCCCTTCTCGGTGCTGCTCGGTCCGTCCCTCGCCGCATGACCGCTGCCCCTTCTCGACCCAGGCGACATCTGGTTCCGCAAAGCCCAACACGGCACCGATGAGGCTGCTCGCTCAGCGTTGTGAGTTTACCATTTTTTGGCGAAATCGCGCGCCAAGCGCCCGATCACTCACTCTAGGTGCTCCGAGGCGGCACTACGCGGCGCCAGCACGAACAGCAGCTCGGCCTCGCAGGCGACCTGACCGCCGACGCTCGCAACACCGCGCCCCCGTCCCGAACGTGCCGACAGGCGCGCCAGCGAGATATCCAGCTCGAGTGTCTCGCCCGGCAGGACCTGGCGCCTGAAGCGTGCCTGGTCGATGCCCCCGAACAACGGCAGCCGGTCCTTGTAACGATCGTCGGCGAGCACCGCCGCGGCGGCCAGCTGCGCCAGGGACTCCACCATCAAGACACCGGGCAGAACCGGGTTGCCCGGGAAGTGGCCTGCGAAGAACTCCTCGTCTCCGGTGAGGTGCCAGCGGCCACGCGCCGAGGTCGCCGGGACCAGCTCGACGATCTCAGAGACGAGGAGGAACGGAGGCCTGTGAGGGATGAGCCCTTCAATCGAGAACTTCGCCACTCCGTAACGCTACCGGCATCTCCCGGGCCGAGACGATATGCCCGCCGCTGCCGAGGCTCAGCGCGTTCGTTGGCGGCTTCGCCCTGCAGCCTTCGCTTCGGGATGGTCGGCGTTCGCCGTCGTGCGGGGGGACCTGCGCGCCCGCGGCTCGGCACTTGGGCCTGGGGGCACGGGTGCTGTGGTCGCCGAGTCCGCCGACTGCCGTACCGGCTGACGCGCCCCCGAGGTCCTGCGGGCGCGCTGTGCGGTCTCGCTCGCCGCTGGCTCCGCCAACCGGCTCGGCGTCGGCGCACGCTTCACGGGCGACGGCCGCTTCGCAGGCGGCGCCTTCTTGGCCGCGACCATTCGGGCCTCGGCCGGCTTTATCCCTGGTGGTGGTGCCACCGGGACCTTCGCAGCCGGCCGCTTCGCCGGGGGTGCCTTCTTCGCCACCCGCCTCGCCGGTGAGGTCTCCTCCGTCGGTGCGGCCTTGCGTGCCGGCGTCTTCTTAGTCACGGTCTTCGACGTCGCGGTCTTCTTCGCCGCCGCCTTCTCCGGTGTCGCCGCCTGGGCCGGCCGCACCGGCTTGGCTGCAGGCCTCGCCTTTGCCGCCGGCGCCGGCTTGTCCGGCGCGGCAGTCTTCGCCGCTGCCACCCTCTTCGCCGCTTTTTGTGCCACGGGCGCCTTTTCCGCCGGCTTAGGGGCCTTAAGGCCCGTGAACTCCGGACGCTTGCGCGACGGCTGAGCGAGACGGACCTCCGCCGCCACGGTCTCCTCGCGAGGATGACCCGACACGTGCGCAATTCCCGGCAGTGCGAGCTCGGCGCCGCGCCGTTGCGGGTCCAGGGCGGTCAGTACGAAGATCCCGCGCTCGTGACGCTTCAGGACCTCCCGGGCGCTGCGCGGAGCAGGATCGCCGAGGTTGGCGAGCGGTATGTAACAGCGCATGTCGCCGACGCGCACGACCGCGCCATGGGACGTGTATCCCTCGACCTCGCCCTCGACCTGTTCGCCTAGGGGGTGCTCGGCGATGAAGCGTATGAAGGCCAAAGGGTCGTTCACCGCAAGTGGGGTCGGCTTGGCTCCGTCACGGGACGCGACCCCTGCGCCTGCGGGCCCGGCCTCAACGCCGGCCTTGCGGCCTCTCGGGCGCGTTTGTGCCGATGCCGCGTCCGACGACTGCCGGGCGGGTTCGACTACTTCCTTCGTCGCCACGGCGATGGCCTTGGTCACGCGCTTTTTCGCCTGCACCGTCTCCCGTACGGCCTGGTGGCTCCGCGGACCGCGGACGGGTTGGCGAGGGCTGAAGATCCATCCGATGCCCGGCACGGGGGTGCCGCCGAGAAGGCGGCCCCGTTCGAACAGCCAGGGATGCTCGCCGTGGAACTCCTGGAACGAGTCGTTAGACAGCACCGTCGCATCGACTTTTTCGGCGACACGCAGCAAGAACGCGTCTCCGCGCCCGATTGCCCCGGCGGGTGGATGGACGTACTCGCCGCGCAACGCGGCCTCCTCGAAACGCCGCAGCTCGGAGGGATCGATCCTGTGGGCGAAGGTGGCGTCGACGATGACTGTGATCTCGGCGTTCGGGTGGTCACGGCGGAGCTCGGCGACCGCTTCCTCCAGCTGTTTCAGGCTCGGCAGGGAGCGGCCCTCGGTGGCGATATTGGATCCGTCGACGACGATGTGCTCGATGGGCATGTCCTTGTAGTCAAGCACCACCAACCACCCTGGGCCCGCCATCTGTCCCCGGCCGGTTACACAGATACGCGCTGCCAGCAGAATCCGGGCCGTGCCGGCACTAGCGTGTGGGTGTGAGGATCGATGTACCGGCACCGGTTGTGCCAACAACCGGGACGGCCGTCGGAGTGCTCCGGTGAGCACCACGCGAGCTGTGGTGCGCGGAGTGGAGCCGGGCAACGACGTGCGCTGCGTGCGCTGCGGCAAGCAGATCAAGTTCGCGGCGCGCACGCACCCACGCCAGGTGATCGCGAACGTCTATCTCGAAGGCGCCTGGAACCGGGTCGACCACTTCCACGAGGAGTGCTACCTCGACGCGGGCGAGCCCTACGGACCGATCGACAACCTCGGTGGCCCGTTCACACTCTGACCACCACGACGCCGGGCCCGGCTCGGCGGTGACCAGCCCCGAAGCGCCCCGTTACAGGAGAGCCCCCAGGTGAGGGTCGTCGTGACCGGTGCCGGCGGCTTCATCGGAGGCGCCCTCGTCCGGGCGCTGCGCCGGCGGGGCGACGAGGTGTACCCGGTCGTGCGTCGCCCCCCTTCGACCGGTGAGGTGGGCATCAACCTGTCGCGATGGGAGATCGACTCATCGCGGGTTGCGGGCGGGAGCCTCGAAGCGATCGACGCCGCCGTGCACTTGGCCGGCGCTGCGATCACGACGCGGTGGAGCCCGAAGCGCCTGGAGGAGATCCGTTCGAGCCGTATCGCCGTCGGCAACCTGCTTGCCCGGGCACTCGCCTGCCTCGAACGTCCGCCTGCGGTGCTCGTCTCCGGTTCTGCTGTCGGCTTCTACGGCGATCGTGGGGACGAGGTACTCGACGAGACGAGTCCCCAGGGCACCGGTGTGCTGGCCGACATGTGCCGCTCCTGGGAGGAGAGCGTCACACCCGCGGTCGAGCGCGGGATCCGGGTGGTCACCGTCCGCACGGGCATCGTGCTCGGGGGCGCCGGAGGCGCAAGCGGCGGGATCCTTCACGCCGAGCTCCCCGTCTTCCGCCTCGGGCTCGGCGCCCGGCTCGGCGACGGCAGCCAGTGGACGAGCTGGGTATCCCTCGACGACGAGGTCGCGGCGATCCTGCGTGCCATCGATGACACCCAGCTGACCGGGCCGGTCAACGCCACGGCCCCCAACCCTGTGCGCAACGGCGAGCTGACCGACGCCATCGCCCACGCGCTCGGGCGGCGCGCCAGGCTCGCCGTGCCGGCGGCGGTCCTGCGGCTGGCCCTCGGACGCGGTGCCGCCGACGAGCTGCTCTTGGCGAGCCAGAGAGTGCTGCCGAAGAAACTGACCGGAGCCGGCTTCGTCCATACCCACGCTGAGCTCGAAGGCGCCCTGTCGGCCGCGCTCGCGCCCCAGCACGCGATCTGAGCACGACACGACCCGTCCGAGGCGGGCCGTCGGAGGGCCCGACCCCGGGGCCCGGCGGCTCTTTCGGGCTCAGTCCAGGTTGGCGCCGTAACGACGGACGTGGTCGTTGACGGCGTAGTAGGCGTCGATGGACTCGCCCGCGTCGCCCCAGAAGCCCTCCTGCACGTCGTAGTCGATGAGGCCCAGCTCGACGTAATGGTTGTTCACGTCGGTGATCTCGAGCTCACCGCGCCCCGATGGGCGAAGCGTCCTGATGACGTCGAAGACACCGGGGTCGTAGAGGTAGACGCCTGTGACGCAGTAGGTGCTCGGAGGGTCGTCGGGCTTCTCGACGATCCGCACGATCTTCCCCGACTCGTCCAGCTCGGGAACGCCAAGATGGCGGAGGTGAGCCGGGTCCCTGACCTCGGCCAGCAGCAGGCGCGCCCCTTCCGGGCGTTCGCCGAAGCGCTGTACCGAAGACACGAACGACCGCCCGAAGATGTTGTCGGCCAACATCACGACGGCCGCCTCGTCGCCGACGAACTGTGCCGCCAGCCCGAGCGCCTCCGCGATTCCTCCCGCCCGTTCCTGGTAGGCGTAGAGAAGACGCTCCACGCCGAACTCCTGGCCGTTCGACAAGAGCCGCAAGAACTCGCCTGCGTGCGTGCCGCCGGTGACGACCATGATCTCTGTTACCCCGGCCTTGACGAGCGCCTCGATCCCGTAGCTGATCATGGGCCGGTCGCCGATCGGCAAAAGGTGCTTGTTGGTGATCCGGGTGAGGGGATGAAGCCGGCTGCCCGTGCCGCCGGCAAGGATCACGCCTCTCATGGGTTCACGTAGTCCACGGTGACAGACGGGTATAGCAGGACGCCGTCGGTGAGGTCGGTCGCGCTGTAGATGACTTTCTGAATCGTGGTATCGCTCACTTCGAAGATCGCCACTCCCTTCAGGTTGGTGGTGCCGGACCTGGGCCGGATCGTCGTTCTCATCGCGGCCCGGGGGTCTGTCGTCGCGACGAGCCACACGCGCTTGGAGGCGACGGGTAGGCCGAACCTGGTGCGCAGTGTGACCGTGATGGTGGTGAAAGCCGTGCTGACGGCATCGACGGTGTGATCTGAGGCCGTGATCGAGGACTTCGTCGGAGAGGCGTACTGCACTCCCCCGCTCTCGGGCAGGGCGCATAACCGGGTGACGAGGCCGCCGCCGGACGGATTGGCGGCGTCAGGTGTCCCGAGGCCCGAGGCGAGGTCATACCCGACCGTAGCCGGGTAGCGCCACCAGTTGGCAATCGACGACAGGTGGTTGTCCCCTCTCGTCACGTCGTTGAGGGCGCTGGCGTAGCCGCCGGAGGCGGCGATCGAGTACAAAGCCGGGTTCAGGAACCCGACAGGATGGGCGCTGCACGTAGGCCAGGCATCCGTGAGAGCCACCAGCGCCGCCCAAAGGGGCGCCGCAAGGCTCGTTCCCCCCACCGACGTCCAGCCACCCCACGAGCCCCAGTCGATGACGAGGCCCGTGTTCGGGTCGGCATCGGCCGAGACGTCGGGGACCTGGCGGCAGTAGCCCGTCGGTGCGCCGCACGGACCGGGGGAGGAGTAAGGCTTTATCACCCCGAGCGACGCCGGAGCGTCCGACTGGTAGGCGGGCATCGCCCAATTGGACGAGATGCCCCCGCCACTTGCCCCGTCGGTGTTGTTCCAGACACTCTCCGTCGGTGGCGGGCCGATAGCTGTCAACGAGGTGCCGCCGACACTTGTCACATAAGGCTGGCTGCCTGGGTCGTCGACGGTGGCAACCGGGAGCTGGTTGCCGCTCGGGACGCCACAGTCGGTCGAGCCGTCGTCGCCGGAGGCGGCCACGACGCTCTGGCCCTGGGCCGCGGCCTGTTCGAGCAGGTTGGCCTCGATCGCCACCACCTCGGCCCCGCCGTCTTGTGGCTCGCAGTTGCCCCACGAGGTCGTGATCACCTGGGCATGGTCCTGGGAAACGATTGCGCTCAAGACGTCGAGCGGGCCGGTGCCGCCGTTGTTGGGCCCCTCGTAGACATCGAGCGTCGCCCCGGGCGCGAAGCTGCTCACGTCCTCGACATCGAGTGTCGACTCGACGTCGTTCGGCACCCCGTTGACGGCGCCGTCGACATAGAGGACGTGCCGCCCCGACGCCATGGCGGCGGCCTGGTCGGGGAAGTAGCACTCGTCGTAGGCCTGGACGTCCGGCTCGCTGAAAGGCTCGAGCTCGAAGATGGCGATCGTCTCGCCGGCCCCGAAGTCGCCGGCCGCGTAGAGACCGTTGAAGCCGTACGCGGACGCGAGCTGGTCGGCGGTGTAGGCGTCGGAAGCCGAGGCGACGGTGGACGCCGCCGCGCACGGCTCCGGGGCGCCGGCGCCATCTGTGCTCGCCTCAGGCGCCTTGCGCGCACGCTGAAGGGTACGCGGGCCGGGGCGCTCGAGGCTCACGGGGTAAGAGGGTGCCAAATCGCTCAGGCCGACAACCGCCTGGATGGCCCCGGCTAGAGCCCGCGGGATGCGCGGCGCGGACAGGTTCGCGTACCCGATCGCGCCGGAGGCGAGGCGGTAGCGGGCGATCGTCGTGGCGAAGGCGTGTTCGGCGGTCGTGACCGTGGCGGAGGCCTTGATCAAGAGCCGGTTGCCGGCAATGGGCCCGACCTCGAGGCCGAGGGTGCGCAGAGCCGTGGTCGCAGCGCGCACCGTCGCCGCCGTAGCACCGAACCTCGCCCCGAAGGCGCCCGGGTGGAGATACCGACGGAAGTCCCCGGATCCTGGGGTCGAGACCGCGTTGGCGAACCTCGCCAGTGCGGCCGGGTCGCGGGGGCGCAGCGCCACGTCGAGCTCGACCTCGTCCGATCCCGATGCCGGGCCGAGAAAGGTGGCTCCGCCGGGAACCCGGGGCGCGGAGCCGACGCGCACGAACCGGCCGAGGACCTGCGCCGGTCCTGTCGTCCCGGGCGATGACCTCGGCGAAGCTCCGAGCGTGGCGCACCCGGCCAGGCCGGCCAGGCACGCCGCGACGCCTACGGCGAGCTGCAGGCCGTGTCCGTGCGTGCAGCCCCGCCGGCAGGACGCCGCCCCTGCCACTTTTTGCCCTTCGTGCATCTACAGGTCTCTCTTCGGTGCCGGCCCGTGACCCTGAGAGCGTAGTAGCAGGCCCGTAACGGCGGAAAAACGAGCCGCCCCTTTGCGAGCCGGCGGCGCCGGTCGGTGTGGACAGCGCCGTGTGCTCCTTGGTCTCCGGATCACAGGCGTAGCGCCCGGCTTCTCACGGCGGTGGTGGCGTGAAGCCTGCCGGGACTTCTCAGACGTCGAGGAAGCGCCTCACGGCGACGGCTGAGCCGACGGCACCGATCAGCGCGCCCATGACAACGACAAGGATCTCGGTGATGATCACGTCGTGACCGGGCACGATGGCGGAGGAGAACTCCCGAAAGTGCCTTATCAGGGTCCGGATGCCCAGATCGCCGAGCAACACAATGCCGGCGGCCACGATCGCGCCGATCAGCCCCTGCACGAGGCCCTCCACCATGAACGGCAGGCGGATGAACCAGCTCGTCGCGCCGACGAGGCGCATGACACCGACCTCGCGCCTGCGGGAGAAGATCGCCATGCGGATGGCGTTCAGGATCAGCACCAGTGCCGATATCAAAAGGACGAGCGCGATCACGAGCAGAACCGTCTGCAAGACGTTGCTCACAGCGGTCAAGGTGTGCGCGGCCTGGGACGGGTAGGTGATCTGGAAGACACCCGGAACGTGATCGAGAAGGCTTGCGACGGCTGCCGCGCCCCCCGGGTTGGTCAGGGTGCACTGGAACACCGGAGGTGTCGTCTGGATGTTCAGCACGCTGCAGACAGTCGGGCCGCTGATCCGGCACGCCAACTTGTAGGACTGCTCGTGGTCGAGGTAGACGATCTTTCGGATCTGGGGTGTCTGGCTGATCGTGGAGCGCAGTGCCGCCACCTCGGCCGCCGATGCCGTCGGCTGCACGAACACCTGCAGGTCCACGTTCTGGTTCAGCTGCACGAGCTCGTTGTTCACCGCTTGGCGCATCAAAAGGGCCGTGCCGACGAGCGAGAGCGAGACGGCGACGGTGAGGATCGCCGCGATCGCCATCAACCGGTTCCGCCACAGGTTGGTGGCGGTCTCACGGGCCACGTAGCCGGCCGAGATGGGCATCAGCGCCGCCCCCTGCGCGCCCGGACGGTTTCCTGGCGACTCGTGACCGGCTCGCCCGGATCGTCCGCACCCAGGTCCGCGGAGCCGGCCCTTACGGCCGAAACTGCCACGACCGGGACTCCCCGCGTGCTCGAGACCGTCGGGTCCAGGCCGTAGATCCCGCGCGCCTGGTCGCGGATGACAGCGCCGTGGTCGATCTCGATCACGCGCCGGCGCATCGTGTCGACGATCCCGGCATCATGGGTCGCCATGACGACGGTCGTCCCGGTCCGGTTGATCCGATCGAGCAGCGACATGATGCCCTGACTGGTTGTGGGGTCGAGGTTGCCGGTGGGCTCGTCCGCGAGGATGATCAAGGGGCGGTTCACAAAGGCGCGGGCGATGGCGACGCGTTGCTGCTCGCCGCCGGACAGCTCGTGCGGCATCCGGTCGCCCTTCTGGCCGAGCCCGACGAGCTCCAGGACCTGCGGCACCTGCGTGGCGATCACGTTACGCGGCCGGCCGATCACCTCGAGGGCAAAGGCGACGTTCTCGAAAACGGTCTTGTTCGGCAGCAGGCGGAAGTCCTGGAACACGCAACCGAGGTTCCGGCGCAGGTAGGGCACCCTCCAGTTCGAAAGCTGCCCAATCTCCTTGCCGGCCACCCAGATCTCGCCCCGATCGGCAACCTCCTCGCGCAAGAGGAGCTTGAGCATCGTCGTCTTGCCCGATCCCGACGCCCCGACGAGGAACACGAACTCGCCCTTTAGGATCTCGAGCGAGACGTCCCGCAGCGCGACGACGGAGCCTTTGTAGGACTTCGTGACGTTCTCGAAGCGGATCATCGGTGCCCTTCTCCCCCGTGCTCCGGCACGAAACCCCCTCCGGGCACGCTACCAGGCAGGCCCCTCAGAGGGCGGGAAGCGGTCATCTCGCCCTCAAGAACCCGCATGTTCCCTGCGGAATCGCAGGAACGCGACCATGAACTCGTCGAGATCCCCGTCCAACACAGCCTCGACGTTGCCCGTCTCGTAGCCGCTGCGCAGATCCTTGACGAGCTGGTAGGGGGCCAGCACATAGGACCGGATCTGGCTCCCCCAGGCGACGTCGCTCAAAGGACCCGAGAGCGTCTCGAGCTGCCTGCGGCGCTCTTCCCGCTGGCGCTCGGCGAGCTTGGCGCCGAGGATCTGCAGGGCCTTGGCCTTGTTCTGGTACTGGCTGCGCTCGTTCTGGCAGGACGTGACGATTCCGGTCGGCAGGTGCGTGATCCGTACGGCCGAGTCCGTCACGTTCACGTGCTGGCCACCGGCTCCAGAGGAGTGGTACGTGTCGATGCGCAGGTCCTTCTCGTCGATCTCGATCTCGTCGGAGATGTCGTCCAGGAACGGCGCCACGTCGAGGGAGGCAAAGCTCGTCTGGCGCCGGTGCTGGGAGTCGAAAGGCGACATCCTGACGAGACGGTGGACGCCCCGCTCGGCCGCCAGCAGCCCGTAGGCGTAGCGCCCCCGCACGATGAAGGTCGCCGACAAGATGCCGGCCTCTCCTCCTTCGGAGACCTCGTCGACCTCGACCTCGAACCCGCGGCGCTCGGCCCAGCGCAGGTACATGCGCAGCATCATCTCGGCCCAGTCCTGGGCGTCGGTGCCGCCGGCGCCGGCGTGGATCTCAGCGACGGCGTCCCTCTCGTCGTGCTCACCTGAGAACAGGCTGCGCAGCTCGAGGTCGTCGAGCGCCTTGGCGACCGCCGCGGCGATGTCGGTGAGCTCGCCCTCCAGGTCCGCGAGCTCGCCCCCGCCCTCCTCGAGGGCCATGACGTGCAGAGCCTCGGCGTCGGCGAGCTGGGTGTCAAGGGCACGCAACCCCTCGACGTCATCGCGGACGCGGCCGTAGTCCGACGTCACCTTCCGGGCCTTGTCGGCGTCCGACCACAGGTCCGGCTCCGCGATGGCCTGCTCGAGCTCCCCGAGTCGTTGCACGAGGTCGTCGAGTCTCAGGTAGACCTTCGCCGCGTCGAGGCGGGCCCGAAGCGAGGCCAGGACCTCGCCGAGATCGGGGCGCGCACCAACAGGGCCGGCGTCGGATGCCCGAGTCACGGTCCCTCAGCTCGCGCCGTGGCAGACCTTGAACTTGCGCCCGCTGCCACACCAGCAGGGCTCGTTGCGCCCGACCTTGGGCGGCGGCCCGCTCAAGATCCGCGTCCCGGTGGGCGATATCGGGCCCGAGGGCGGCCGGCGCGGGCCTGCCCCGCCGCCGGCGTTGCCACCCCGGTTCGGCGTGCCCCGCGACGGCGGAGTGCCTGGCTGACCGGCCTGGGCGGGGCCGGCCGAGGGCGACTGCGCCGGACGGGCAGGCGCCGCCGGAGAGGGTGCCGGGAGCGCGGCGGCCTGGGGCGGGGCGCCGTGAGCATCGGCGGCCGGGACCTGGGCGAGCTCGCCGAGCCCGGCGGCCGGGTCGTCCGCCGCCACGAACGCCGCCTGGGCGTAGTCGGGGTCCTCCGCCGGCGCCGCCAGGACCTGGACGTGCATGACATAGCGCAGGTAGTCGTCGTCGATCGAGTCCATGAGCTTGCCGAACATCTCGAATCCCTCGCGTTGCCAGGCGACCAGCGGGTCGGTCTGCGCGATGCCGCGCAGATGGATGCCCTCGTTCAGGTAGTCCATCTCCACGAGGTGCTCGCGCCAGCGCTGGTCCATGATCTGGATCAGGACGCTGCGCTCGATCTCGCGCGCCGTCTCGGCCCCGCCGGGGAAGGTCTGTTCCCGCTCGTCGTAGAACTCGAGGGCTTCGGTGAGGATGCTCTCGGTGAGCTGTGCCACGTTGGTCGCCGCCTCGAGGTCGTCGACGGTGAACCTGGTCGGGTAGTACTGCGCCAGCTCCACGAGGAGCCCCTCGAGGTCCCATTCCTCGGGGAAGTCGTTCGGGCAGTGGTTCGCGACGACCTGTTCTACCGTCGCTGTGAGCAGCGCCTCGGTGTGGGGCTTCAGGTCCTCGCCGTCGATGATCTGGAGCCGGCGGGCGTAGATGACCTTGCGCTGCTCGTTGCGAACCTCGTCGTACTTGAGCAGCTCCTTGCGGGTCTCGGCATTACGGCCCTCGACGGTGTGCTGCGCCCGCTCGATCGCCTTGGTGACCATGCGGGCTTCGATCGGGACGTCCTCGGGCAGGGCACGGTCCATGACCCAGCTGACGGCGCCGGTGGCGAACAACCTCATCAACTCGTCCTCGAGCGAGAGGTAGAACCGGCTCTCGCCGGGATCGCCCTGTCGCCCGGACCGGCCCCGGAGCTGGTTGTCGATGCGCCGGCTCTCGTGGCGCTCGCTCCCGAGCACGTAAAGGCCCCCGAGCGCACGGACCTCGTCTGCCTCCGCAGCGCACTGCTGCTTGAACTTGACGAGCAGCGACTGGTAGCGCTCCTGGCCCTCGTCCGAGTCGAGTTCGAGCCCCTGGGCCCGGACCTCGTTGCGGGCGAGGCCCTCGGGGTTGCCCCCGAGCACGATGTCGACGCCACGTCCGGCCATGTTCGTGGCGACCGTGATGGCGTGCAGGCGCCCCGCCTGGGCGACGATCTCGGCCTCCTGGGCGTGGTGTTTGGCGTTGAGCACGTGGTGAGGGATGCCCTGCTTGTCCAAGAGCAGGGACAGCTCCTCGGACTTCGCCACCGACGCCGTGCCGACCAGGACCGGCTGACCCCTGTCGTAGCGTTCCTTCAGGTCCTCGACGACGGCGTCGAACTTGGTGTGCTCAGCCTTGAAGATCAGGTCGGGGAAGTCGGTCCGGACCATGGGGCGATGGGTCGGGATGGGCACGACGTGCAGCTGGTAGGTGGACGCGAACTCGGCCGCCTCGGTCTCGGCGGTACCGGTCATCCCGGCGAGCTTGTCGTACATGCGGAAGTAGTTCTGCAAGGTGATCGTCGCCCAGGTGTGGTTCTCCTCCTGGATGCGGACGCGCTCTTTGGCCTCGACCGCCTGGTGCAGGCCGTCGGACCAGCGCCGCCCCTCCATGATCCGGCCCGTGAACTCGTCGACGATCTTCACTTCGCCGTCGGTCACCAGGTAGTCCTTGTCGCGGTGGTAGAGCTCCTTGGCCTGTAGGGCCTTCTCGAGCTGATGTACGTAGTTGACGGCGACCGAGTCGTAGAGGTTGTCGACGGCGAGCTGCCGCTCGACTTTTGCGATGCCGGCCTCGGTGGGCACGGCCGTTCGCTTCTCCTCGTCGACCTCGTAGTCGACGTCGCGACGCAGGGTACGCACGATGCTGGCGAATTGGTAGTAGAGCTTCGTCGACTCGTGCGAGGGCCCGGAGATGATGAGCGGTGTCCGGGCCTCGTCGATCAGGATCGAGTCGACCTCGTCCACGATGCCGTAGACATGCTCGCGCTGCACCATGTGCTCGCGTTGCGACGCCATGTTGTCGCGCAGGTAGTCGAAGCCCATCTCGGTGTTGGTCCCGTAGGTCACGTCCGCGCGGTACGCGGCCGCCTTCGCCGCGAAGTCGTCCACCTCGGGGGTCACGCGCCCCACCGTGAGTCCGAGGAACCGGTAGATCTGGCCCATCCACTCCGCGTCGCGCCGAGCCAGGTAGTCGTTGACCGTGATGACGTGGACGCCGCGGCCGCCGAGGGCGTTCAGGTAGACCGGGAGCGTCGAGACGAGGGTCTTGCCCTCACCGGTCTTCATTTCGGCGATCCACCCGAAGTGAAGCGCCATGCCGCCCATGAGCTGGACGTCGAAATGTCGCTGGCCGATGGTGCGCACGGCCGCCTCCCGCGCGACGGCGTAAGCCTCCACCAGCAGGTCGTTCATGTCCTCGCCCTTGTCGAGGCGTTCTTTGAACTCGATGGTCTTGCCGGCGAGCTCTGCGTCCGACAGGGCTTGGATCTCGGGCTCCAGCGCGTTTATGGATGGCACGATGGCAGCGAGGCTGCGGACCTTCTTGCTTTCGCCCGCGCGAAGTACCTTCCCGAACACGCTCACGACCGCACATTGTACGCCGCCGCCCCTGTTGCTCCCGGTCGGCACCGTGCCGACCGGTTCCGGGCCGGGAGCTTCAGCCGGCGACCACCGGTATCCGCTGACCGGGCCTGCGCCGGGGGCCAGCTTCGACACAGGCGAGCGACCCGGCGAGATGATGTGGCGCGGCGCGCTCGATGCGCACGCTCACGAAGCTTCCCGGCATGACTGCGGCGCCCGGCGGAGGGGCGAAGTGCACGAGCTTGCCCTGGCGTGTGCGCCCGGAGAGCATCGCCGGGTCCTTCTTGGAGGGGCCGTCCACGACGGCTTGCTCGACGATGCCGACACGGCTCTGGTTGCGGGCGAGAGCGGAGCGCTCGATCACGACCTTCAGCCGCTCGAAACGCTCGGCGACGACTTCGGGCGGCACGTAGAGCTCTGTCATCGCCGCCGCGCGTGTTCCCGGTCTCGGCGAGAAGATGAACGTGTAGGCACTGTCGTACTCGGCGAGCGAGGCAACCTCGAGCGTGCGTGCGAAGTCTTCCTCGGTCTCGCCCGGGAACCCGACGATGATGTCGGTGGTCACAGCGAGATCCGAGATGACGGCCCTGGCGTGGCCGAGGAGCGACAGGTAGCGCGCGGCGGTGTAGCCACGCCGCATCGCCGCCAGCACACGGTCACTGCCCGACTGGAGGGGGAGATGGAGCTGCTCACAGACCGCCGGCGTCTCGGCCATGGCGGCGATGGTCTCGGGCCGGAGGTCCTTCGGGTGAGGGCTCGTGAACCTGATGCGCCGGATGCCGGGCACCGCCCCGAGCTCCCGGAGCAGGTCGGCGAACAGAGGCCGCGCCCTCGACGCGCCTTCTGCCGCCCAGCGTTCACCGGCGATCCGGGCCAGGTCCGCCTTGTCGCCCTTTGTGCCCCTCCACTTGGTCGTCAGGTCGCGACCGTAGGAGTTCACGTTCTGGCCGAGCAGGGTCACCTCCACGGTCCCGCTCGAAACGAGCCTTGCGACCTCCTCGACGAGCTCACCGAAGGGACGGCTGACCTCCGGGCCCCGCACCGACGGGACGATGCAGAAGGCGCACGAGTTGTCGCACCCGACCTGAATCGTCACCCAGGCTGCGTAGGGCTGATCGTGGCGAACCGCCATCGCCGTCGGGAAGTCGGTCTCCTCCTCGCCCGGAGCCTCCGGCACCTCGAGAACCGCTTCCCCGCTCGCGCGCGCCAGGCCGAGAAGCTGCGCGACACGGGCCACGTTGTGAGTGCCGAAGACGGCGTCGACGTGGGGCGCACGCTCCAGCACGAGCTCGCGGTCCTTCTGGGCGAGGCAGCCCCCGACGGCGATCTGGAGACCGGGGCGGCGTTGCTGGACGGGCTTCAGCTGCCCGAGGTTCCCGTACAGCTTGTCGTCGGCGTTCTGACGGATGCAGCACGTGTTGAGCACGACCACGTCCGCCTCTTCGAGGTCCTCGGTGCGGGTCATGCCGTCCGCGGCAAGGACGGCCGCGATGCGCTCGGAGTCGTGCTCGTTCATCTGGCACCCGAAGGTGCGGATCAGGAACCTGCGAACCTCGGCCACCGGGAAACACTAAGCCCTGACGGAGGGCTCCAGAGGCAGGGACTCGTCGGCGTCTGGCGCCACGGTCACGGTCTCGGTCGCAAACCCGGACGACTGGCGTGGCGTGACGGCGTCGGATCCCCTGCCGGGTGCCGTGGTCATGGGCTCTTGATGCACATAGCGCTCGCCGCTCAACCAGGAGGCCAGGGCGGCGACCAGGCAGACGCCCCCGGCGAAATCGAATGCGCGGCGCAGGCCGGTCTCGAAGGGCGCCGCGATCAACGCCGGGAAGAAGCCCCGGCTCGACAGCAGCTGCGCGTGAGCCGCCGAGATCTGGTGGATCGTCGGGCCGAGGAGCACGCGCATCGGGTTGTCCCCGAGAAAGGCCGCGAACAACAGCCCCACCGGCGGAAGGTGCGCGATTCGCGTGGCGTTGGCCGCCGGCACACCCGCTGACCGCAGGCCCGCGTACAGGTGAGCCGGAAGCGAGGCGGCGAGGCCCAGGATCATGAGGCTGAAGAACACCCCTATGGACAGCACCATGGCGGAGTTCTGGAAAGTGGCCGCCATCCCGCTCCCGACCCCTCGCTGGTCAGCGGGCACGCTGTTCATGACCTGGGCACGGTTCGGCGACGCGAACAGGCCCATTGAGGTGCCGAGGGCGAACAACAAGAGTGCGAACCACACGTAGGAGAAGTCCACCGGCAGCACCTCGAGGACGAAGAAACTCGCCGCCGACAGCACCATGCCGGCAGTAGCGAAAGGCCGCGGCCCCAATCGGTCGGAGAGGAAACCCGAGATGGGCCCGGACACGAGGAAGCCGGCCGTCAGCGGCACCATGTAGATGCCCGCCCACAGCGGCGTAGAGGCGAAGCTGTAGCCGTGCAGCGGCAGCCAGATCCCCTGCAGCCAGATGATGAGGATGAACATGAGGCCGCCCCGGCCCAAGGACGCGAGCAGGCTGGCCACATTGCCCGCCGCGAAGGCCTTGATCTTGAACAACGGCAGGTGGAACATCGGCTGGGCGACGACGGTCTCGATGACGCAGAAGACGGCGAGGACCGCGATACCGCCTGCGAGCTCGGCGATGACGACCGGGTTGGCCCAGCCCATCGTGTTGTGGCCGTAGGGCTGGATCCCGTAGGTGATCCCGACGAGCAGCGAGATCAGGCCGACCGCAAAGCTCACCGTGCCCCACCAGTCGATCCGGGCCGGCCGCCGCACGCCCCGTTCCTCGAGCCTCAGGTAGGCCCAGATCGTGCCGCCGATGCCGAAGGGAACCGAGACCAGGAAGACGAGCCGCCAGTCGAGCGGTCCGAGCAGGCCCCCCAGGACGAGCCCGATGAACGACCCTGAGATGGCGGCGACGTTGTTGATACCCAGCGCCAGGCCGCGCTGGTTCGTGGGGAAGGCGTCAGTCAGGATCGCCGCCGAGTTCGCCATTAGCATCGCCGCCCCGAGGCCCTGTACGACCCGCATGCCGATGAGGTATGACGCCCCGGCCGCACCGGTCAGCCAGTCGACGGACAGCAGGACCGAGCCCAGGCTGAACACGGCAAAGCCGAGCTCGTACATGCGGACCCGGCCGAAGATGTCACCGATACGGCCGAACGCGACGACGAGCACCGCCGTCACCACGAGGAAGCCCATCAGCATCCAGAGGAGGTATCCCACGTCCCCCGGTGCGAGCGGGTCGACGCCGATCCCGCGGAAGATGTTCGGCAACGCGATCAAGGTGATGGACGAGTTGATCGTCGCCATCAGCATCCCGAGGGTGGTGTTCGAGAGCGCGATCCACTTGTACCCGACCCCGTGCAGGCCGAGACCGGACCGCAGCCCTGACTGCGCCGCCTGTTCAGCCGAAACTCTCGGCTGGGACAATGCCACCTGTTCCCCCCACTTTTCGCGAGACCTCACCGCCTCGCAGACAGGGCTTGGAGGCGAGCCTGCGCGCCTCTCCCACGGCATTGAAGGGCGGTTTACCTCACGCGAGTGTAGGTGCGCGCCGGCCAGCTTCGTTCGTTCACGACCCTCTCCGGCTTGCCCGAGTCCACGGAGCCCCGTCGTCCGTGGCCCGGCCGCTCATCCCATGCGAGCCGCCGCGGAGGTGCCGAACCGGGCGGAGACTGCCTGCTTCAACCGGTGGGGCCAAGGACCGGACACCCGGTCCGCGGCCACGACAAGCTGGCGTTGGGCGCTGGCGTCGCCCCCGAATGCCCGGACGGACAGCTCTGGGTGCAGGTTCGCGATCGCCAGGATGACTCCGGCGCATTGCAGCGCTCCCGCCAGCAAGACGAGATTCGTGGAACCGCTGTACAGCCACCCGGTGAACACCTCGAGCTCTTCGTAGAGCCGGTGAACATCCCCGCTCGAGTCCTTCAGCCCCTGCACCCCTAGCTCGCCGAGCACCGCGACCGGCAGGCCCGGTGCCGACACGGCCGGGTAGTGGTACGCGAGCACAGGGGCCCCGGCCGCCGCCCCGGCCACGAGCTCGTAGTACGGGCGTGCGTCGGAGCTCTGTTGGGGCGAGAGCGCGAGCACGGCGTCGGCCCCGGCGTCGAGCACGACCTTGGTCAGGTGAACGGCCTGGAGCCCAGACGGCGCTCCCGACCCCGCCAACACCGCCACCTGCGGTGGCAGGGCCGCCCGCACGGCACCGACCAGCAGGGCCCGCTCATCGGGGGCGAGAGATGCAGCCTCCCCCGTGCTTCCGGCGACGAGCACGCCCCGGACACCGTGCTCCACGAGGCGGGCGGCCAGTTGGGCGGTGGCGCCCGCGTCGACGGCTCCGGACGAGTCGAAGATCGTCAAGAGGGCGACCCCGACACCGGAGAAGATCGGCGCCGAGCTCACCGACGCCATCGGTTCCGGGCCGCAAGCCGCGGGAGGATGCCGGCCCGGGAGGGGCGCCGCCCGGTATCCGGTTCCATCTCAGGGGCGAAGCCCTGGCGAAGTGTGTTCTCCGTGACAATCCTCGGCCGCACGAAGCCGAGCAGGTAATCCGGTCCGGTCGCTCCCGGCGCATCGCCCGCCGTGGCTCGCGCCTGGGAAAGCCGGCGAGTTGCCACCGCTGCGGTGACCGCCCGGTTGACGTAGATGTTCGCCCCCTTCAGCGACGCCGATGCCTGTTCGATGTGCGACGGGGAGCGCGAGATTATCCCCGCCCACACGGCCGAGTCGGTCTGGTTCGCGAGCCCCAGGGCGTGTCCGAAGTCGGGGGCAGCGATCACGGCCGCCACCGGGCCCGAGATCTCCTCTGTGACGAGAGGCGAGCCCGCAACGGCCTCGTCGACCACGGTGGGGCCGATGAAGTACCCGCGGTCGGGCAGGTCCTCGCGTCGCAGCACGACACGGCCGAATTGCTCTGCACGATCCTGCCAGCCACGTATCCGCTTGAGCGAGTCCTCGTCGATGACAGGACCCACCTCGGTGCCCATCTCTTCGGGCGGGCCGATGGACAAAGAGCGTGCTGCCTCCACCAACCGCTCGAGGAACGGGTCGTGTATGGCGCCGACGGTGACGATGCGGGAGGCGGCGGAGAAGCGCTGGCCCCCGGAGCCGAACACGGACCTGACCGCGACCGGGACGGCCACGTCGAGATCGGCGTCGGAGTCGATGATGACGGTGTTGGCGCCCCGCAGCTCGGCGATCACCCGACGGAGGTCCTGACGCCTGCCCGTGGTACGGGCAGCCAGCTGCGCGACGGCGAGCCCGGCATGCCGGGAGCCGGCGAAGACCACGAGGTCGACGCCGGGATGGCCCACCAGATGAGCCCCGATCTCGTCACCGAAACCGGGCAGGAACGACACGACGCCGTCGGGAATCCCGGCTTCACGAAGTGCCCGCACGAGAACGGCGGCGACTGCAGGCGTCTGCTCGGCAGGCTTGAGCACCACCGTGTTGCCCGCGACGAGGGCCGCCGCCGCCATCTCGCACGGGAGCGCCAGGGGAGAGCTCGCGGGAGAGATCACTGCCGCCACGCCGTGGCCCCGGCAGGTCAACCGGCTGACCTCTCCCGGCGGTGAGGGGATCTCGCCGTCTTGCGCCAGCCGCAGGCCCTGGCGGCCCTGGTACTCGAGGGAGTCGATCGCCTCAGCCACGTCCGCGTCCGCGTCGGCCCAGCACTTTCCGGCTTCGAGGACCTCCAGAGCGGCGATCTCCAGCCTCCGGGAGCGCAACCAGTCGGCCGCGCGGAACAGCACGCCGGCGCGCTGGGCCGCCTCGGCCCGGCTCCAGGCCTCGAAGGCCGAGCTTGCGGCCACGACGGCCCTGTCGCCCTCCGCAGGGCCACAGCAGGGCGACACCGCCACGACCGTTGCGGGATCGGCGGGATCGACCGAGAGGATCGTCCTACCGGTTCGCAGCTCCGAGGGGCCCGCCAGGCCGGGGACCTCAGCCCCGAACGATGCCCGCACCGTCTCGAGGGCAGCCCTCATCAGGTCGGGCGCCTCGGGTGCGAACCAGCGCACGAGCGGCTCTCCGGCGTACGGACGCGGCTTCGGCGCCTTCGTCGCCTCCCGGACGCCGACCGCGGGCAGAAGAACGCTCGCCGGCACCTCGTCGAGATCGGCCACCGGCTTTACGACAAGGGACGCGAGGTCCTTGTGCTCGGCAAAGCGCAGCCGCACGAAGCTGTCGTTCGACGTGTTCTCGAGCAGGCGGCGTACCAGGTAGGCCATGCCGGGCACGAGCTCGCCCATGGGGGAATAGACCCGCACCCGGAAACCGAGCTGGCGGAAAGCCTCGTGCACGGGCTCGGCCATGCCCCACAAGAGCTGAACCTCGTAGCCGGTGTCGGGAATCCCGGCGGCACGGCCCGCCGCGATCGCGTAGGCGAGCGACCGCAGGTTGTGAGACCCGAACGCCGCGCGGACCCGGCCGTGGTAGGAGTGCAGGAGCCGCACGCACCGCTCGAAATTGGCGTCCGTCTCGGGCTTGCGCTCGTAGACGGGGACCGGCCAGCCCGCCGCTTCGGCGACAACCGTCTCGGTGTCCCAGTAGGCGCCTTTCACGAGCCGTATCCCGAGGGGCACCTCTCTGCCGGCGGCCCACTCGCACATTGCGGCCAGGTCCTCGTAGCTGTCCCTCAAGTAGGCCTGCACGACGATCCCGGCCTGGAGACCCGCGAGCTGCGGACGGGCGAGCAGCTCGCGCACGAGCCGGTGCGTCAGGTGCTTGACCTCGTAGCGTTCCAGATCGAACCACACCTGGGCTCCGTCCGCCGCGGCGCTCTCGAGGATGGGCAGGAGACGACGCGAGGCCGAGGAGATGCCGGCCTCGGCGCTGAGCGGGGAAAAGTCGGGGGCGAGCGCCGTGGGCTTGATCGCCACCGCGACACGCCCGAGAGCGCCGAGGTCGTCCCGTTCGAGGACGTCGTTTGACGGCCAGGCGCGGCTCGCCGCCATCAGCACCGCGACGAGGTCCGCCAGCCGGGCGGCGTAGCGGTCGGCCTCGGCGTGCGAATGGGTGTGCTCACCGAGAAGGTCGACCGTCGCGGCGCGGCCGCGCAGCCAGAGCAGCTCGAGCTGTCGTGCCGTGCCCGAGGCGTCGGCGGCGACGATGAACTGGGTGGCCATCCGGGCGACCTCATGGCGCGCGACCGCGGCGACGAGCTTGCGGCCCCCAGGAACCCGCCCGGACCGGGCCAGTGCCCCGGCGAGGTAGCCGGGCAGGACCTCGTCGTCGAAGTAATCCTCGACGTGGCGGTACAGGTCCTCGTCGTCGGCCATGGCCGGCAACGCATCCACGAAACGGAACATCTGCGTTCGCAGCCCCGGGTTCCCCATCGCCCGTTGCATGAGCCACTCGGTCCCAGGCATCGACCGGCGCGAGTGCGGCTCGCGGGCGCGTCCGAACCCGGAGATCTGAGCGACGAGCTCCCTGACAGCTTCCTCCGGCGGAGCGACACCTGGGCGCTCATCTCTTTGGTGAAGCTGTCGCACTCAACTTGACGCTAGCCGCGCGGCACGGCCCCCACGGGCCTAAAACGCCTGGCCTCCGGCTCGCCGGCCGGCCGGGCGAGAGGGCGCAACCCGACCCGGCCCCAGACGGCGGAGGACCGCTCCGCCCACCGCCCGGAGCTACCCGAAAGGCCGGTGCCCACCGGAGCCGTGCCCGCCACCGATCGTGTAGGAGTACGGGACGGCGGCCAGCTCGTCCCCCGACAACTGGCCGTAGGGAGGCACGCCTGAGGTGAAGCTGTCGACGTACAGCGTGCCGTTCACAACCGTGCCTGCGGGCCCTGCTGGCGTGATGGTCACGTCCATGACGGCGGCACGGCCCGGTTCGACTGTCACCGGTGAGAAGGCGCCCAACACTGAGGGATCGACGGCAGCCTGCCAGAGGTCACCCCCGCTGGATGCCATCGTGGGGTCGAACGCCTTGGCCTCGGCCGTCATGGTGATCGTGGCGTTGCCACCCGTCGCGCCAGTCGCGTAAGGTCCGCACTCGGTGGGCCCGGCGCTCCACATGCCCGCCGTGACTGTGCCGCCGGGCGGGCTGTAAGAGGCCGACTCGCTGTCGGCACAAAGCGGGCCGGGGCCGCTGTCGGCGCTGACCAGGTCGGGATCACCCGGGTAGGGGCTGAAGTCGAACATGGCGGCCGGGCTCGAGGTCTGTGAGAGCGAGATGCTCGAGGTCTGCGTTGGGACCAACCAGGTAGGGAAGGCGCCTGCCATCGGCAGCGACACGGTGTTGGGCGTCTGCGGGGCGAGCGTGAGCGACACCGTGGTATCGAGCCGCGGGTCGACGAAGAGTTCCTCCGGCGCCGCGCTGTTGTTGGTGACCATGACCGGGACGGTCACTGGCGTGCCCGCCGCCAGCTCGTAGCGGGCGCCATCGGGGAGCCGGGGGGCCGCGACGCGCACTGCGTCGAACTGGATCGTGCCCGTGAACGGCTGTGAGATCTCGTCTCCCACGACCGGCTCGGCGAAGTCCACGACGAGGGTCCAGCTTCCCGGGACAGGGTTCAAGGTATAGGCCGCGAGCGACGTCGACGAGGTGCCGTCCACACTGTTGCTGTTCTGCCCGTAGCCGAGGGTGTCGCCGTCGGGGCTGATCAGGTAGGCGCCCACGGCATCGGCTGGGTCGTTGGTGAGCGACACGCCGGCGGTGATGCTGCGCACCGACTGGCCGACGTCGAACTCGTAGTAGTCCTCCTGACCTTCACCTGGTGCCCGGCCGTTGCCACCGGTCACCACTCCACCGAAGGAGCCACCTGTCGGGACTCCACCGAAGGAGCCACGGTTCAGCACTCCGCTGAACCAACCGCGGCCGTTGCTCACCTGCACGAGGCTGCGAAGCGTGACCGGTATCGACGTGCTGGGACCACCAGAGGCCGAGTCCAGCACGATCGAGCCCGAGGCATCTCCGGGCGACCAGGGCGTGGTGGCACTCACCAAGAACGTCTGACTCTGGCCTGGACTCAGCACGAGCTGCGAGGGCGTGACCGAACCGAACGGGGCGAACTGCTGGGTCGACACCTGCCACGGGACGGATCCGTCGGTCCCACCCTGGGCCGCCACGTCACCGAAGATGACTCCTGTCCAGGTGCCTGCCACCGGATCGGTGACATCCACATCGCCGTAGTTGCCCACTCCTTGGGGCAGGCTGTGCGCGGCGAGCCGGCCCAGCGGGTCGACAAGGATCAGCCTCACACGTGCGTTCTCCGCATTCGGGTTGCTCGGGTCGACCGGGCCGGCCGGGTACGCGATCGAAACAGCAAGGCGGTCCTGACCGGGGTTCACAGTGAAGTGTATGACGGCGTAGTTGTTCTCGACGCCTGCGTAGTTCACGAATTGCGGGCTCGTGCCGTCGTTCAGCGTGACGCTGCCGGACTGCACGTCCTCGTCCGGGCCGAGGGTACGGCCGGACAGCTGAACCACCTGGGTGTTGGCGCCGGTGTTGGTGACCGTCACAGGCCAGGACTCGGCGGTGCCCGGATTGGCGACCGCGTTCAGCTGATTGGTCGAGGTCAGCAACGTCTCCCCGACCGGGCTCGGCGAGCCGGCCGGCGTTGAGATCGACTCGGCCATCTCGACGGCTGCGTAACTGTTGAGCAGGCCCGCGCCCTGTTCGGTGGCGGGCGCACCGAGATCGGTTGCCGTGCTGAGCAAGATCTGCTTTACCAGCGCAGGTGCCGGCGTGGTGCCGGCGTGGGTGTTCTCGTAGGCCTGGATGACGAGCGCCGCCGCGCCTGCCACGAACGGGGACGCCTGGCTCGTGCCGCCGCTCTCCTCGACGTCGGAGGGCGCGTCCAAATAGTTCGTGCAGTCCGAGTAGGCCGGGCTGGCGTCGCAGGAGGCGAAGTCAAGATCGCCGGGGGCGACCAGGTCGACGGTTTCACCGGTCTCGTCGTAGCCACTCGAGCTGAGGGAGCTGACGTTGTCATCCAGCCAGCCCGTTGTCGCGAAGTAGCGGGCGGCGGCGTAGTTGGTCTGGGCGTAGAAACGGAAGTCCGTCGAGGCGCCGACCGAGATGACCGCAGGGTCCGTCGCTGGGGAGCCGATCGTGTTTGTCGGGCCGGCGTCACCGCTGGCCACGGTGACGACGACCCCGGCCGCGACAGCCGCGTCATTGAACTGCTTGGTCGCGTCCAACGCCGTGACGTCAGGGAAGGCGTTGGAGCCGAACGACTCGTTGAGCACGTTGACGTGATCCGTCTCGACGGCATAGTCGATGGCCTGCAAGAAACTCGACTCGGTAGTCTCCTCGTCCAGGCCGACCACGTCGAGGCCGACGAGGCTCGCTCCGGGGGCCACTCCCTCGATCCGGATGTTGCACGGGGCCGGGTCGGGCTGGGCGCCGAAGTTCTGCACGTTGTAGACGTAGATGCCCTGGCCCGCGATTGTGTTCGAGTCGATGAACGCCTCGCCGCCGTCTGTGGCCTGGCCAGGCCCGTCACCGCTGAAATCCTGGTAATCGCCGCCTTCGGTTGGGTCGAAAACCGAGGTGCCGTCGGGCCGGATGAAGTTGACGTTCTGGGTGTCGACGCCGTCTGCGATCCAGGCGACCTTCACTCCGGCGCCGGTGATGCCGAGCGAGCGCGCGGTCTTGGCGTCGGGGTCTGTCGAGTCGGTGTTCGTCAGCGCCAAGCCCTCCGGATCGAGCTGCACCCCACCGTTCGGGGCGCAGGCACCGGCGATCACGTTCGCCGTTGGCGCGCCCGGCGCGGGCGGCCACGCTTTCGGCGACTGCGAGGACCGAGCCACCGCGGGACCGGACGGCTCCGCTTCCGTGATGGTCACGTCCGGGACGACTTCGGCCACTGCCGGGTCGGCTCTCAGCCACGCAGCCTCGCCGGACGACACCGTGGCGGCGAAGGAGTCGACCAGCCGGTAGCTCCTGATGTGAGTCGCGTGCACCTCGCGAAGCTCACGCAGGAGCGGGGCCTGGTAGGCGGCGGTCGCGTTAGCGCGCAGTCTCGCCGCGCGACTTCCCAAGTGCGCCGGCGCCAGCTGATCCCTCATTATCACGATGACGGGGCGATCCACGTTCTTCGCCAGCTCCGAGGCCAGTGCCGCTGTCAGCGGCCGCTGTAGCGCGCTTGGACGCGCCGGGGGCCGCAAAGCCGCCCCGACTGCACCGGGGGGAGCCACCACGAGGGCGGGTACGGCCAGAGCGGCCGCAAACACCGAGATCCTCACCCTCTTGGTACGGGGCCTCGGCACTTCTGGTTCGGTGATTCCTCGCATGATCGCCTCCCAGTCCGATGGAAGTCGGAAGTGTTCGAGCGTTCTCCGGTCTGGCGGAGCTGCTAACCGAAAGTTACAGCAAAAAAGTGATCACAACCGCACAGAGCGCGCGACTCAGCACTTTCAGCGTTCGAAACAACCAGGGCCTGTCGACACCGTTCGGCAACGCGGTTCGTTGATGCGCTGCTCTTTTTGCGCTAGCATTGATTGCCTGGGATCCGAGCGCTATTTCCCAATAGCGCCTGGGTCCTTTTCTGTATCCGCCCGGACCCTGCGGCTTTGTGTCTAGTCGCGGGACGGGAGGATCATGTCGGGCGAGCAGAGGCTTTCGGACGTTCTGGGCGAGTTCGCCCGGACGATGGTGACGGATTTCCCGATCCAGTCAATTCTTGATCGGTTGGTGGAGAGCATCGTCGACGTGCTCCCCATCTGTTCTGCCGGCGTGACGCTCATCTCGCCCGGCGTCATGCCTCGTTACGTGGCCGCTTCGGATGGCTCCGCCCTCTGCTTCGAGGAGCTGCAGACCGAACTGGGCGAGGGCCCGTGCCTTGCCGCCTACCACGGGGGTGAGCCCGTCAGCGTGCCGGACCTGCGGAGCGAGCCAAGGTCCCCGATTTCGTTCCCCGCGCTCTGGCGGCCGGACTGGCGGCGGTGTTCACCTTCCCCCTCCGCCATGGCGAAAGCCAGCTCGGCGCGCTCGACCTGTACCGGGACACACCGGGGCCCCTGTCCCCCCAAGCCATGACAGACGCGCAGACACTTGCGGACGTCGCCGCCGCCTACCTGCTCAACGCGCAGGCCAGGACCGACCTGCTCGACAGCTCGGAGCGGGCGCACACAGCCTCCCTGCACGACGGCCTGACCGGCCTGCCGAACCGGACCCTAATCTTGGAGCGCCTCGAGCATGCCGCTCTCCGGGGCAAACGGTCCGGCAAGACCGCGGTCGTGCTCTTCATCGACCTGGACAGGTTCAAGGCGGTCAACGACACCTACGGCCACCGCTTCGGCGATGAGTTGCTCATCGCTGTGGCCGCAAGACTGCTCGAGCTGATACGGCCCTGCGACACGGCTGCCCGCCTCTGCGGCGACGAGTTCGTCATCCTGCTGGAAGACATCGAAGACGCCTGGCAGGCCTCGGTGGTGATGGGCCGCGTGAAGGCGGCTCTGGCGCGGCCCTTCGTCGTCTCGGGTACAGACGTGAAAATCAGTGCAAGCGTCGGCATCGCGGTCGGCGACAACAGCCTCTCCGCGAGCGACCGGCTCCTAGACGATGCCGACGCTGCGATGTACAGGGCGAAACACCGCGACGGACACGACCACCAGTTCCTCAACCTGCACAGACAACACCTCACCGAACACCACGTCGGCCTGGAATGCGACCTGCACTGGGCTCTTTCGCGGGGGGAGCTGCACACCGCCTACCAACCGATCGTCACAGCGGGTAGTGGCCGGATCACCGGTGTCGAGGCCCTCCTCAGATGGTCGCACCCGAGCCAGGGCATGGTGCCACCGACAACGCTGATACCGCTCGCCGAGCGGTCCGGGCTGATCGGCGAGATCGGACAGTGGACGCTCGAGCAAGCCTGGGCGGATCGTTGCCACTGGCGGGGAAACTGTGATGACGAGCTCGCCATATCGGTCAACGTGTCCGCCCATCAGCTCATGCTGACCGGCTTTGCCGCCACCGTGGCCGCCGTGCTCGCGACCGATCAGAGCGACCCGCGCCTTTTGACACTCGAGCTGACCGAGAACGCCCTGGTCCGCGACACCGAGCGGGCGCTTGTCGTGCTCAACGACCTCAAGGACATAGGCGCTACCTTGGCGAGTTCCCCATCGACATCGTCAAGCTCGACCGATCATTCGTCGCCGACTTGGAACGGGTTGTGGCCAGCCACACCATCGTGATCGCCGTCATCCAACTCGCCCACGACCTCGACATGACCGTGGTGGCAGAAGGCGTTGAGACGGCTGCCCAACACCTCGAGGTCATAAGACTCGGTTGCGACTCCTGTCAGGGCTTCTACTTTGCCCGGCCCATGGGGGCTGCGAATCTCGAAGCGCTCATGGAGGACGGCGCGCGCGGTGACCAAGCACGGCTCCCAGCGGGAGTGGGCGGCAGCTTCGCCTAGCGGTCTAAAGGGCGCCGACTTCGGCTCATACGTGCAGCCCGCATTCGGTCTTCCCGGTGCCCGCCCAGCGGCCTTCACGAGGGTGATGGCCTTCCGGCACCGGCACGGTCGTGGGGGCGCACCCGATTGAGACGTAGCCGACGTAGTTGAGCGGGTGACGAGGCAGGTCATGGGCAAGGACGTAGGCGTCGACGTCGTCGTCGTCCCAGGCTGCAACCGGGTTCACCTTCACCATGTTGCGGCTCGGGTCCCAAGCGACGACCGGTGCCCCGGCCCGCTCGGGTGTGTCGACCCGCTTCAGGCCCGTGATCCACGCCTCGCGGCCGGCGAGCGCCTTGGCGAGCGGCGCCACCTTGCGAAGCTCACAGCAGCGGCTCGAACCGCAGGGGAACTCGTCAAGTGCCACCTCGGGATGCGTGACGACGAGGTTGAGGTTGTAGCGACCGCGAAGGCGGTCCACATAGGCGAGCGTCTCGGGAAAGTGGTACTCGGTGTCGAGGAAGATCACCTCGATGGAAGGGTCGACGCCGACCGCCAGGTCGACAAGCACGGCATCTTGGAACGAGGCCGCCACTGCGACATTCCCGTGGAATCGCCTCACGGCCCACTCGATTATCTCCACCGGGTCCGCCTCGTCGAGGCGAGCTGCAGCCTCGCTGATCTCCGCCAGCAGCTCCGCTGACGGGCCCCCACCCTCTGACTCGAGCCCCATGGTCTTCGGCGCCTCCCAGATCGCGACGGTTCGCGGTCATTCCTCAAGTTATCGTCTTGCGCCTTTGCGCTGGCAACTTGCCCGAATGTGACGTTCGGCCCTTACCGCGCAAGGAAGAATCGGGTTATGTGAACGCAGGCGAACGAAGGGAGCACAAAAGTGTTGAGCGCGGGTCGGTTCGGCCGAGGTGACCTGCCGGTTGAGGCGGTGACGGCGCGTGGTCGTGAGCTGCTCGACTGCGCTGCACTCAACAAGGACACCGCATTCACCGACGACGAGCGAGCGGCGTTCGGACTTCGTGGCCTGCTTCCGTGGCGGACCATGTCGATCGAGGAGCAGGTCGCCCTCGAGCTCGAGCATCTCCGTCGAAAGGGTGACGAACTGGAGCAGTACATCGGTCTCGCAGCGCTGCAGAACCGCAACGAGACGCTGTTCTACCGGCTGCTGGTCGATCACCTCGAGGAGCTTGCCCCGATCATCTACACGCCGACGGTTGGGCGTGCCTGCCGGGAGTACAGCCATGTCGTGCGACGGGCCCGGGGAGTGTGGATCACCCCGGACGACATCGACCACATACCAGAGATGCTCCGCAACA
>JBKQHU010000135.1:0-31550 GCA_052148655.1 Acidimicrobiales bacterium | reverse complement strand
GTGACGGGAACAGAGCCCCTCACCGACGATCTCAGGAAGGAACCGTACTGGGAAGCTCTGGCGGATCTCATCGGTTGGGCCGAAGGCACCGCGGCGTCCGCCCTGCTCTCCTGCCTGGCCGCGCACGCTGCCGCGTTGCTCTTCGACGGTATCGAGCGGCATGCACTTCCGGTCAAATGCTCAGGCGTGTTCGTCCAGGCGATCAGAAAACGACATCCCCTCACCGAAGGGCTCGGCGCCTTGGTGCACATTCCTCATTCGCGCCTCAACGATCTGCCATCCGGCCTGCTTCAGGCCGACGGCTACACCAACCTGATCGAATCACCGGAGATGAACTGGACTGTTGCGGTTAAGGACAGGGGCTCGTGCACATTCGTCCTCATCCAGGGCCATCCGGAGTACTCGACCAGCAGTCTCCTGCGTGAGTACAGGCGCGACCTGCAGCGTTTCCTGCGAGGCGAGCGCGGCACGATCCCGACCATTCCGGTCGGCTACTTCGATGAGGAAAGTCACAGGCTTCTGGTGAGCTTCGAAGCCCGGGTGCGCGCCATGCCGGCTGACCCCGAACTGATCAGGGATTTTCCCTTCGAGGCTGTGGAACAGCGCCTCTTCAACACCTGGCAGCATTCCGGGACGAGGCTCTATGCCAACTGGCTTCGGCTCATCCAACACAGGAGGCAGCGCGGTGCATGACGAGACCGTTGCGATCCACGGTGGCTATACGCCCGACACGACCCGAGCGGTAGCCGTGCCCATCTATCAAACGATCGCCCACGAATTCGACAGCGCTGAACACGCCGGAGCCATCTTCGACCTGGACATTCCAGGCTTTCACTACAACCGGCTCAACAATCCGACGAACGACGTGCTGGAAAGGCGCCTCACGACTTTGGAAAACGGAGCTGGAGCGGTGGTCTTGAGCTCCGGTGCCGCAGCAGTCAACTACTCGGTCCTGAACCTCGCCACGGTGAACGACAACATCGTCACTACGCCACAGCTCTACGGTTCCACGTACACACTTTTTGCTCATGTGCTGCCAAGCCAGGGCATAGAAGTGCGCTTCGCGGTTGACGACCTCCCCGAGTGCATCGAGCCGCTGATCGACGCCCGCACAAAGGCGGTCTTCTGCGAGTCAGTCGGCAACCCCGCGCTCAACATCGTTGATCTGGAGGCAGTCAGCGAGGTCGCGCATCGTCACGGCATTCCGCTCATCGTCGACAACACGATTGCGACACCCATGTACTTAAAGCCGATCGACCACGGCGCCGACGTGGTCGTGCACTCTTTGACGAAGTTCGTCGGTGGACACGGCACGACGCTCGGAGGCGCGATCATCGACGCAGGCCGCTTCCCGTGGGCCGATCATCTCGACAGGTTCCCGATGTTCAACCGGCCGGAACCTGCCTTCCACGGAGTCGTCTATGCCGAGCAGTTCCCAGAGGCCCCTTATGCCGTGCGCTGTCGCACGGTCAGCCTCCGCAACAGCGGAGCGACGCTTTCCCCCCTCGGCTCCTTTCTCCTGCTTCAGGGGCTCGAGACTTTGGCCGTGCGGCTCGAACGGCACGAATCGAACACGCGTACTATTGCGCAGTACCTGGCTCGTGACCCACGCGTCGAATGGCTGAGGTACCTCGGAGATCCGGCCTTTGTGTACTACGAGCTTGCCCAGAGGTACCTGAAGGGCCACTGCCCCTCGATCATCACCTTCGGCGTCGCCGGCGGGTACGACGCCGGGATACGGTTCTTCGACTCGGTCAAGCTCTTCAAACGCCTCGTGAACATGGGCGACTCCAAGTCGCTCGTCGCCCACCCCGCGTCGACGACGCACCGCCAGCTGTCGCCTGAAGCACTGGAACTAGTCGGCGTGGCACCGGAGACCATAAGACTTTCGATCGGCATCGAGCACGTGGATGACCTCATCGAAGACATCGATCAGGCACTGAGCGCCGCGGTATGAGCGACACAGACCAGTTCCAGGTGTCAAAGGGGTCCGGCGGAGACCACACGAGGTTGGCAATCGGTATCGATCTCGTCGCGGTCGACGAGGTGCAGGAGGCGCTGGCGCAGTTCGGCGACCGTTATCTGAGGCGCGTCTTCACCGACCACGAGATCGCTTGCTCGACGGGTGAGGGGGAGGTACGTGCCCGTCATCTCGCCGCGCGGCTTGCGGCCAAAGAAGCCACCATGAAGGCGCTCGGGCCGAAAGACAGACTGCCTGCTTGGCGTTCGATCGAGGTTCGCCAGGATGAGAGCGGCCGGTACACGCTGCGGCTCAGGGGCCATGTGGCCGAGCTCGCCAGACGAGCTGACCTGAGCGACTTTACCGTGAGCATCAGCCACGAGGAGAACCTTGCGGCCGCCGTCGTCTTCGCGTCTGGTAGGAGCGAGCCATGACCACCGACTTCCGGTCGGCGCTGTTGGCCAGCGGCCTGCTTGTCGAGACCGGCGTCGACGGCCTCTACGGCCGATCGGGCACCTTCGAGAAAGTGGTCCGGGGAATAGACGATCTCGTCACGGCCGCCGGAGCAGATCAGGATGCTTCGGTCCTCCACTTCCCAGCTGTGATGCCCCGACCTGTCCTCGAGCGCACCGGTTACCCGCGTTCGTTCCCGAACCTGTTGGGCTCTGTCAGCGTCTTCGACGGTGGCGACGAAGAGCACGTGGAGCTTCTGGAAAGGCTCACGCACGGAGGCACTTGGGTCGAGCTGCTCACTCCCTCCGACGTTTCCCTGTGCTCTGCGGGGTGTCACCCTCTCTATCCATTGTGCTCAGGACGCCTTCCTGCCGGTGGTCGCCGCTTCGAGGTATTCGGACAGTGCTTCCGCCACGAGCCGAGCCTTGATCCCGCCAGGATGCAGGCCTTCCGCATGCACGAGTTCGTGTACCTGGGTGACCCCGACGGAGCCGTTGCCCACCGCGACCTCTGGCTCGGGCGGTCTGCCGATCTGTTGTCCGGGCTCGGCCTCAAAGTCGAGACCGTCGTAGCGAACGACCCTTTCTTCGGGCGAACTGGACGGATGCTCGCCTTGAACCAACGCACCGACACGCTCAAGTACGAGATCACCTGCGCCATTCACCCTGATAGCGAGCCGACGGCGATCTCCTCGTGCAACTACCACCTCGACCATTTCGGGACCGGGTTCGAGATCGAATCTGACGACGGCAGCATCGCGCACACGGCATGCGTCGGCTTCGGCGTCGAGCGGATCACGCTTGCTCTGTTGGGAACGCACGGGCTCGATCCAGATCGCTGGCCGGTAGCGGTGCGATCCCGACTGTGGTAGTGAACCTCACAGCTCGGCTGAAGCCAGAAGCTGTCCCAGCCTTCAACTCCGGCGTGCAGTGCCGAAACGGGTGAGGACGTAGTCGAGAATCAGCTCGGTGACTTGTTGCCGCTCCCTTGAAGGCAGTAGCCCGTGGTCGAGGTTGGAAATAGCCTCGATCCGGAGGTGCTCTCTGCGCTGAGCTCGACCAACTGCGGTGACCCCGGATTCCAAAAAGGGCTGAAGCTCATGATCGTTGCCGATCAGGAGCACGTCAGTGCCCGCCCGAGCCAGATCTCCTAGGCGAGCCCCAGGCCCGTTTCGGAAAAAGCCGACGACGCTCCACAAGCGACGGCTCACGCTGGACGTAAACGCCGGATAGCGCCGTTTGAGCCATCGCGCGGTCCTCGCCTGCCGGGCTGCGGCCAGTGCCAGGTCTTCCGGCACACAAAAGCGGCGGCGGGCATCGACGGTTCCAACAGATTCCACCTCGGGCGGCCGGAACACAATGGAGGGGTTCAGTGCGCAGACGCCTCGCGGCGAAAGGGTCAGAGCCGCCTCCAGCACCGAGTAGCCGCTGGAGCAGAGTCCAAACAACACCACATTGCCTGGGTCCTCGGGCGAGACAGCACGGGCGACATCGAGAACGTCGTCAATTCCCACGACTGAACGCATCGGTTGAACCGGCGACCCCCCCCGCGGTGGGCTGTCACCAAATCCGTTGACGTCGAACCTGACACACCGGAAACCTTCTGCCGCGAGAACACGACTGAGTTGCACCCATAAGCGGCCGGGCCCGATTCGGTGCTCATTCGCAACGCTCACGAAGACGCAAACAGGGCCGGATCCTCCTGTATCCCGTTCCGTCTCGATGCCGAAGAGTTCTGGTGGGCCCAGCCGGACAGCTCGTTCTCGGATGAGCGCTGTCCCAGCGTCCTTGATCACGCCAGCACTGGAGCCATGGGAAGAAAGCCGGACAGTGACTTCACTGTGTTGCGGCATCACGACTGCTGGGCCTCTTCGAGACATGACCTTGTCCAGCCATCCGGCGACCGCCGCCAGCCCCTCGGTCGGAACAACGGGCCAGTCGTCGTGCACGTTCAAGAGCTTTGGCTGCCCGGGCACTTCCCTGCGCTCAACATGCAGTTGGTCAAAGCGCTCGGCTAGCTTGCGGTCGGCGACACGCTCCAGTCGCGTGAGCAGCAGCACCCTGTCTGCAAGACAGCCCACCCCGAGAGGCCCGCGGTCACCTTCCATGAAGTCCAGGCTCGAAATCTCCTCTGACATCTCCGGAGACAGCTCGAACCCTGGGAAATCGAGGGGATCTGCATCATCCCCAGCCGCAAGAACGACAGCGAACAGCCCAAGCGCCCGCTGCTCGCGGAGGAAGGACCGCCCCGTCGGACAGGGGTCCCAAAGAACCGCCGCATCCACCGCTTCGAAGCCGCACTGGGCTGCTGCGAAGTTCGCCCCGAGCCGCATGCCGACGATCCCGACATTGGAGTTACCGAGCGATCGCGCGTACTCGACGGCAAACCCGACGTCCTGATCGAATCCCCCTGCTGTCCGGCCACCTGCGACTCGGTCGAAGGAGTCGCCTGTAGAGCGATAATCGAATCTGAGAGCGGCGAAGCCGAGCTCAGCCAGACAGGTTGCCAGCTGCGCGAACGTCGAGTGCGAGTAGATATACTCGCGGCCGAGAGGCGGACAGAGGACGACCACTCCGCGCGTTGGTCCATCGGGCGCGTGAAGCACCCCGAACATAGGTGACTCCTCGGGGCCGAACCAGACCGGTAACGGTCTTCCGGGCGACACCCTCAGTCGCCTGCGGTCGTCTTTAGAAGTTCATTGATCGACTGCCGGATTGAAGCAATTGACTCGAACGTCCGCCTTCGCAGCATGTGCTCAGGAAACTCGATACCGAACTCGTCCTCGAGTGCGAGCATCACCGTCACGCTGGCGTGAGATGTCATCCCCAGTCGGAAAAGGTCGTCGTCATCGTCCAGGTCAGCCACGTCGACGACCAGCCTTGCGTGCTGGTCAAGCACGCGCCGTATCTCCTCGGTGATTCCTGGACCCCTTCTCTCTTACGTGCCACAGCCTCAGGCAGAGTCTCAGCACTCGGAACCTGGGCTCGAGTTTCCAACCGACTCAGACAGCCAGCGCGAAGGCTGGCCATCTGCTCGACAAGCTTGCATTAATGATATCGGCGTAGAGGCCCCCGTGAGATGTGCCAGGTCAGCGCAAGAGCCTGGCTCGGTATCCGGGTCATGAGCTCGCCCATCGCACTCGTCGCCGGGCACAACAGGTCTCGTAGAGGAGTGACGCTGCAGTCGGCCCCCAGCGCGGACGGGCTTCACCCGTCACATCAAGCAGCGAGTCGAGCGACGAGGTTGACCCCCGGATCGTCGTCGTGGCGCTCCTCATGGTGCTGGCGGTCGTTGGCGCCTCGGCCGAGCACGGAGCGGACGCCTCCCAGCTTCGTCGCGGCCGGGCATCAGTGGTTCTGAGAGCGCTGTTCATTGTCGCCGTCCTTGCCGGGATTGGCTCGCTCGCGCTGTTGTTCTCGGGGTTGGTCACGAGGAACCGTAAGGGCGTTGACGGCTCAGCGCCTCGCAGGCACTCTCCAGTCCTCGTCGCGGGGGCGGCCCTGGCGGTCTTCGCCTGCCTCACTGCCCTGCTGGCGCTCGCCGCCCGTGGTCGCCACATGCAATCCCTTCCGCCGTTGGGCGGCAGGCCGTCGGCCCACGCTGCCACGACCACATCTCCCCTACCTGCGCAGGATGCTTGCCTCCGCCACGGCACCCGCCACCTCGCTGACGGAACTATTCGAAGGCGCTCGCTACAGCGAACGGCCCGTCGAGGAATCGATGCGGTCGGACGGCCGCGCTCGACGCTCTCCGCCGCGAGCTCCTCATAGGAGTCGGCAGGCCCTCGATCTGGGCCTTTTCCCTCACGACAGCAGTCCTTGCGGCTGTGGTGCTTGGAGTCGCGCTTGGGGTCGGGGCGCCCGATCCGAGAGCGATCGAGCGGGCGGCCGCAGGAGCTTTCGGGCTGCTCGGGCTCGGATCGGAACGGGATCCATCGCTCTCTCGGCAGCAGTCGAAGCCGGTCTGCCAGCACGCCCAAGGCGGCGGCGTCCGGACGAAGCGCCAGGCGTAGCCGGCACGGCCGAGCGAGGACTCTTACTCTGGGTCCTCAGGTACCACGGCCTCCTCACTGTGGCTGGCCCAACCAAAAGGGTGGCCGAGAGTTTGCTTCAGGCCCGCGACGACGACCGTGTAGACCCCGAGTCCTATAACCGCCGGAACCGCGCAGACCAAAAGCCCCACCGCGCCCCGCGGTGCCACGTTGTATGCCGGCAACTCAAGACAGACCGTGGTAACTACGCCCAGAAGCACCGCCAACTTGGGTACATCTGCGAAGAAACTGCGGAGCTTTCTATCAATCTCGCGTCGTGCAATGTGCAAAAAATATAGACTGCTCGCAATCTGGCCGAGAGCCGTGCCTGCCGGCACACCGAGCATGCCGATAGTGAGCGCTAACGGGACCGTGAAGGCGACGTTGATAACAGATCCGACTCCGAGATAGCGCGATTCGAGGCCAGGTCGCTTAACCGACTTGGCGAAGGCGTCCATCACCTGGCTCAGCAGAGTGATCGCCTGGCCGACCAGCAGGATGGCAGCGACGACGCCGGCTAGGCGCTCCTGCGGGCCCAGCCAACGCTGTATCGCGAAGTACGCGCTTGCGGCGCCTATGAAAGGGAACGCCGCGATCGCGCGGACCCAAACGCGCTGGATGTCCTCAAACTCCAGGCGTGTGGCCTTCAGGTCTGATCGTCCGTAGGTTCGCGACAGCGTCACCGCTATCGGGCCCACTGCATTCATCGGCAGGCTGACGAGCTGCCCTGAGAAGTTAGCGCCGATACTGTAGAAAGCCACGTAGCGCACCGGGAAGATCAGGCCTACCAGGAGTGAGTCGATCTCGAAGTTGAACGAGCTCGCGACCGCTGCTACCTGTACACGACTGGAGTACCGCACGATGTCCCGGATCTCACTCCACGGCAAAAAACGGCACTCGCTCAACTTCACGAGGCGTCGCGACCCGACCACGGAGGCAAGAACAAGAAATACCTCTTGACCAACGTTTGCCCAAAAGAGACCTATCAATCCATGGCCCTGCCCGACGAACAACACTGCCAGGACTACATACACCGCAGTAGAGGCTGTTCCGGAGATGTTCAGAAAAGCCCACCCATGCTCGGCGGCGATAATTCGCTGTAACCCGGCGCGCAACGCTGCTACGAACAGCAGAGGCATGAAGGCGCGTAGGAGCACAGTCGCCTCGCGATGAAGAGCTGCCGAGGCGTGGAAGAACACGGTGATATGGGGAGCGGTGATCGTAACAAGTGCCGCGAGCATGCCGACAACCAAAGCAAGCATGACGGAGATCGTCATGAGCAGGGAGGAGGTGGCCTTACGATCGCGCGCGCCAGCGAATACCGAGAAGTAGCGCGACGACGTGGGACCTAGACCGCCATCCAGATTCGACAGCAACCCGCGAAGCGAGCTGATTAGCGCATACAGTCCATACCGGCTGACGCCCAGATGGAGCAGCAGGAACGGCGTGAGAACGAGATTTAGCGCGACCGTCAATACCTGACCGCCGGTACCCCAGCTCAGCCCTGAGAGTATCCTCGTGAGCCGACCACGCCCGACGCTGTGTTCACCTTCCGAGTGCTGTCCCGGCGTGTTGATCGGCACGTCAGGGCTCACAGTCCGTCCTTGTCGGATAGCCCGATTCCGTCGTTCGCCACTGCGGAAGGTTCGCTGTCAACGGCGACAATCGCGAGATGATATCGAGCGGCGGCCTGTTCGGTGTGCCACGCTGAGCCGTCGCCTGGTGACCCTGAGTTGTCAGCTAAACGTACCTCATGTCCGAGATGGCGGTCACTCGGGTCAAAGCGTCCAAGTACTCGTCCAGAGTGGAAGCGACGAGATCGACACCGGCCATCCGCTCCGCGGCGAAGTTCCAGCAACAAGCATGCGCAGCAGCGCAGCCAGGTCGGAAGTCGATGAACTTGACGATCGTCGCAAGCCGCTCTGGGTGCCAGAGGTCGTCGTCATCCTGGAAGCAGGCCACTCGGCTGTCGTCGACGAGATCCCTGCCTTGCGCGCGGCCGCGACACCCTCGCGCGGCCTGTCGATCCCTTTGACGTCTCCGACAGGGAGCGCCTCGGGGATCTCTGCACCCGGTCCGTCTCCTACGACGACGATCTCGGACGCCGGGTACGTCTGGAAGCACACTGTCGACCGCGGGCGCGAGGTACTCCGGGCGACGACGCGTAGGAGTAACGACAGCGAACTCGAACACTCGGATAGAGTAGCACCGCAACTTATGGCCCTGACCAGCAGGGATTGCCGTCTGGAGGCGTTTGTTTCTACTGGGGCGGCAGCGGTGTTCTGTCAGCCAAACGCACTCACGTAGGCTGCGGTCGACTGAGGCTCGGTGGAGCCAAGCTGTTGAATATTGTCGAAACCACAGTCGAAGTAAGCCTCGAAGGAGAAATCACCGTCGTTCGTCACCGAGGCGATGCCCTGCACGTAGGCCGGGTCATCCCCGTGGCCGACGACCTCGCCCCATTCCGGGATGCTCATGGGCTTGCCGTGGCTAGCAGCGAAGGCACTTATGGCTGACAGGCTCGCGTCGTTGCCCGCATTGCTGTCGATGTAGTAAGCGGACCATCCCTCCTGCGACACCGTCTCGAGAGTGTTGCAGTCGAGGTCGTAGGCATCGGCGCCGATGATGTTGACGTAGGCGTTGCCTGGGTACCAGTTCGCGAGTCCGAGGTCGTTTGTGCAGGTGTTCGGGTTCCACACAAACAGGAAGTGCGCTCCGGAAACGGCACGCATCGCGGCCACCTCGTTGTCGTAGCACTGCGCCCAGTCCTGCTGCTCAGCCAACGTCTGGCCAACGTAGTCGAGCTCCCAACTACCGTTGGCCTCGATCCCAAGGCGCATCACCGTGTTGCCAGCGCCGTCTGTGACCAAGTTCTCAGCAAGCTGCGTGGCGTACTGGTCGTAGTCGCCAGCGTCGCACGGCTGCTCCCAAGTGAGCGGGTCGTTGTTGTTGGTAACGGCATTCGGAATGAGATCGAGCCCGAGCACGACTTGGTGGTTCGGCTCCGCCACCCACGCATCCCAGCCGTCCGAAGTGATTCGGAACGGCCATGGGTTCTGCCAATCGACCCACTGAGGCGCGGGGTTCTCATAGATTTCCACACAGTTATAGGTGACATCCGTCACCGCCGTGATCGCTGCGAGTTGAGCCTCGGTGATGACGCCACCCGGATTATTCAGCTCGATGCAGTGCGCCTTCGAGTTGCCCGCGGTGACGACGCTGCCTGCAACGGGCGACGGAATCGTGGTTGTGGTGGTGGTCGGCGCAACCGTGGTTGTGGTGGTGGTCGGCGCAACTGTGGTTGTGGTGGTGGTCGGCGCAACGGTGGTTGTGGTGGTGGTCGGCGCAACCGTGGTCGAGGTCGTGGTCGGCGCAACCGTGGTCGAGGTCGTGGTCGGCGCAACCGTGGTCGTCGTCGTCGGATCCGTGGTCGTCGTCGTCGGATCCGTGGTCGTCGTCGGATCAGTGGTCGTCGGCGTCGCAACTGTCGTCGTGGTCGCCGGTCTAGTGGTCGTGGTCGCCGGCCTAGTGGTCGTGGTCGGGTGATACCCTCTCCACCCTCTGAAAGCAATGGTCGTGCCGCGGGATTCCATCGAGGCGTGAGTCACAGCAACAGTCGCGCGGCTTCTCAAAGTCACACCTTTGGAGGCCAGCGCCTGACTTTTCAGTGCTCGAGCCGTGACAGATCTCGTCGAGCCGGCCGCCGAAGCGAATGTTGCCCCGGACGTTCCGGACAGAAGCAGCGAGTTGACGAGGGCAGCTAACGCCACGGCGCTGATAAGACCACCCGCAAGAGCTCGACGTCGGCGAACGGGCGAAGCCCTATAAAAGAACTCATGAGCACGAGGCAGTTCAGGCTTGCTGAACCTTGGTACTCGCAGGGCGGCCCGCTGACGGGCACCCTGACTCTGTTGCTCGGAGGTGGGTTCTTTATTCACTTGGAGTGTATCGACAACCACTAAGGGTGGCTTTAGAGAGATCTCGTTACGAAATCGTTGACTACAGATCTCCTCGGAATGGGTACCAAAACGGCCGAGAAGCCCCATGAGCAGGGAATTCAGGGTCCAGCCGCCAAACCAACGGGCCTGATCGTGTACAGCGGACCAACGATCGTCACAAGCTGACTGCGCGCTGCCGAGTAGAACCAGCCTGCGATCGGATTAACCACGAGCCTCTGACTGTCACGCGGCGACAGCGGGGCTTCCCATCAGGCGCGAGTGGTAACCAAGCCGGAGTCTTTTGTAGCAGAATGGCTCGTCAAAACGTCTGGTTTCACGTCAGTCACGAGCAACAAGAACCCAAGAGGACGCCAGAGGCGTCGATCGTGACGTTCGTCGCTCAGTAGGGTTGCCTGTGTCATCGTGAACTGTTCCGTCGCCTGGCACACAAGGAGGGCTCCTCAAACGTGAGCGACGAACCATCTACTGCTGTCGCTCCTCGCATCAGCGTCGTCGTCTGCACCCTCAATGGAGCGCAGCGAATCGAGAAGTGTCTCGCTGCCGTCCGGCGTCAGTCGATCGGAGGGGACCTCCAGCTGATCGTCGTCGACGACGGTTCCACTGACAACAGTGCCGAGGTAGCCACGAGATACGGAGCCGAGGTCATTCGCCACCCGGTCAACCGAGGATTGGCCGCCGCGCGCAACACTGGAATCGCCGCAGCGCGGGCTTCAGTCGTCGCGACCCTGGACGATGACTGTGAGCCTGAACCGGAATGGGCCGAGCGTTTGCTGAGTGGATTTGTCGACGGGGTAGCGGGAGTCGGCGGGCCGGCTTTGCCGGCGTCAAGTGACGGCTATTTCGGGGGCTACCTCGAGCGCAACAATCCACTGGCACCGCTCGAGATCGACTTAGCCTCAAGCACCAGTATCCGTTACCGGTTCGCTCTCTACCTGCTGCGGAACGCCCGCCCGCCGGGTTCGGGTGCGCGAGCAATTCACGCCTTTGCCACCGCTAACGGTGCGTTCCTCGCGTCGGTCCTGCGCCAGCTCGGGGGTTTTGACGAACGTTTCCGCAGTGACGAGGGCGGAGAAGACCTCGATCTTTGCCTGCGCATCGGGGACGAGCACGGCTCCGGGGCGCTCCGCTTCGAGCCCGCGGCGATACTTCGCCATCACTTCGACACCGATCCCCGTGCGCTACTCCGTCGTTATCGCTCCTACGGCATGGGAGCAGCGCGCTTGTACTGCAAGCGCCGGAACATGCCCCCTACCGTCTTTCCATTTCCGCTTCTCGTCGCGGGAATGCTCGCTTGGTCGCGGGGTCGCCCATCACGGCTGGCTGTCACGCTTCTCGCTCCCCAGCTGCTCTTTTCGAACGGTTGCCGGAACGCACTACGGCAAGGGTCTTGGGCACCGCTGCTCGACTGCTACATCAAGCTAGCCGAGGAAGCAACTTTGAACCTCGGATTTGCAATAGGCCTATGGCGGTTCCGAAATCGGGAGATCAATGACACTGCCACCTAGACGAGAAAGGCCCGTGATCGACAATGAACGAAGCGCCCGGGCAAGGAAAGCGGCGCGCGGTAGAATTCCACTGCCGCTCGCCCTCAGGCCTCACTCATCAAGGCTCACCATTATGGCGCCCAGGATTTGACGTGTTTACCCAATCCTTCTTTTTTCGCGCTGTCGACCGCGTCGTGGGACCGCGAAATGGGAGGGTCGCAGCCGCTGGGATAGTGGCAATCGCGCTCATCGTGCTGCAGAGCAGCATCGGCCAATCCCTGCTCAAGGATGCCGGGTTATCTCGCACGACAGAACCCTTCATCGAGCTGTACTTTCCGAACCCGAACGCGGTCCCCTCACAGGTGCCTGCATCGGATCACCTCAAGATCGGTTTCGCCGTAGACAACGTCGGTCCGGCAACACACCGAATCACCTGGGAAGTGTCCGAGGAAACGGGCAAGATAGAGATCGGCTTAGCGTCTGGCCACACCGTCGTACCCGCGAGTCAGGCGGCCGTGGTGTCACAACGCCTTCGCGTTTATTGCTTGAGTAAGCGCGTCCAGCTCCTCGTGTCGGTCGCGCGCTCCTCTGCGAGGATCACCCTGTGGCTGAGCTGCTCGAGCCAGAAGTGAGAGAAAGGGCGTCGCTCGCCCGGCTGCGACTCCTGGTTACCGGCCGATGGCCAGTGGTCCCGACTGCATGGATCGTCGAACTCTTGTTGCTGGACGTCGCCGTCGCGGAGAACTCCCTCTGGCTGCTGCGTGTGGTAGCTGTTCTATTGCTCGCTGTGCTCCCAGGACAGTTACTTCTCCGCGGCTTGAGAGTTCCCGCGGAGTCGGTCGCCCGCTACGTCGCATATCTGCCGTGTGCGTCGATTGCGGTTCTCATTGCCACCGGTCTCGTGGTTGACCTGGTCGGCCCTCTACTGAGCGTGCACGAGCCGCTGCGTCGGTGGCCATTGTTGATCGGGCTGAATCTGGTTATCGCGGCACTTGCGCGTTTCGGTCACCGGGCGCCTCCCTCTTGCGAGCTGAAGATCTCCGAGCTCATCGGTCACGTGCACTGGTTCTGGCCTTTACTTCTGCCTCTCACTTCGGTTGTGGCCGCAGGCAGACTCGACAACGGCGACGGAAACCTGCTCGCATTCGTGGTCCTCATCGCCGTCGCCGTCATGATCCCCACGTGCACTGTGTTGGCGAACGGATGGCATCGCAGCCAGACGAACCTCATCCTCTACGGGAGCGGCCTGGCGCTCATGCTCCTTACCAGCATGCGCAGCGCCTACGTGATCGGCTTCGACATCAACTCCGAGTACTTCGACTTTCATCAGACCGTGGTCAACGGTTTCTGGCACCTGGGACACTTGAACCCGTACGAAGCCATGCTCAGCCTGACGGTGCTCCCAGCATCACTCCACGCCCTGGTAGGTGGCCAAGACGTCTGGATTTTCAAACTCGGCTATCCCGCGCTCTTCGCTTTCTTCCCGGTTGCGGTCTTCGAGCTTGGAACACGCTTCCTTTCTCGCCGCGCCGCGTTCGTCGCCGGCGCGATCGTCATCGTGCAGGCGTACTTCTTCCAACAACAACCCGAGATCGCCAGACAGGAGTTGGCACTGCTGATTTTTGCTGGCAGCATCGGTGCGCTGCTCGACTCCTCATTAGGCAGGAGGCCACAGCTGAAACTCGTGTCCATCCTTGGGATGACGCTCGTGGTGTGCCATTACTCCACCACGTACATCACGATCTTCCTTTGTTTCTCGGCTTGCTTCCTGGCTGTCACCGTGGCTCGACGCAAGAACTCACCACTCCCGGTCTTGCCGTGGCTCGTCGCCGCGTTGGTCATGTCTGTATCGGCGCTGATCTGGTACGTGCCCGTTACCTATTCAGGAAGCAACGTCAGTGACGTCGCCCAATCACTACGGCAAAGTGGCATTCAGCTGCTTCCGGGAAGGCTCAAGGGGGAGAACGTCATAAGCGCCTATTTCAACGGACTCCGGGAGCCACCTGTCTCCCCGAGCCAGTACGAGACCTCTGTCGCCAGCTATTACGCAGAGCATCTGCGCTTTCTAGTGCCACTGGCCGTCGCCAAGAATCCCGCGTACAACCTACAAGCGGCGACACCCTCAAGTCTCCCCGACCACGCCCCCTTAGTGTCCTCGGGCCTGGCCGACGCGGAATTGCTTGTTCAACAGTTGATCAACCTGCTGGCGGTGATCTGCTCCCTCATGTTCGCCTTGCGGCGCAAAGGTAACTTCCTCACGCGCATGATCGGCTGCGTGGGAATCGCCTCGCTCTTCGTACTCGCCGCGAGTCGTCTGAGTGGAACGCTTGCGGCCGACTACAATTCGTCGCGACTCTTCCTGCAATGCCTCTTCATCCTCGCGCTTCTCGAAGCCGCTCTCTTCGAGATGGTAGTGACGCGCCTGCGGTCGCGATCGTCGCTAGGATTCGCGGTGTTCGGGAGTTTCAGCCTTCTGTTGCTAGTGGCTTTCGTTGGTAACTCGGATCTTGCAGCGCCCGTGACCGGTGGCAACCCCCCATTGATTCTGTATAACAACGGCGAGGACTACGCAGGTTTCTATCCGGACGCCCAGGAACAAGCGACGGCACGTTGGTTAGCGGCCGTCGTACCGCCCCAGCGAGTAATCTACGCGGACTTCTTCACGCAGCTTCGTCTGGATCAGTTCACAAGTCTTCGCACTGCGGTGTTCAACGATGTCACGCCCCGCACGATCGACCAACACGCTTGGGTTTTCGCATCGACGACCAACGTCGTCGATCATCGGACGTGGGGTGAAACGCGCTCAGGACTATTGGACATCATGTTTCCCGCACGGTTTCTCGATCAGTACTTCAACATTGTTTACTCCACCGGGACAACCGAGATATTCCATCGATAACGACGGACGGTTTCTCATCCACGGCCCTCAAGCAGAGACAGCTAACACGTCACGAACATGGCTGCCAGTAACCCACTGGCTGCGTTGATTAAGTCCGTCAAACTCAGAGCAGTTCAGTACCTCGCCCCATCGTCGCCACCCGGTCACCTAGCGACCGACTCGATGATTGGTCGCGCGATTGTCTTGGCGTACGCTGCAACCGAGTGGGGTGAGTCAGAGTTGAGTAGGCAGATGTTGTCGTTAGGTATGTTGAACCACGCCTGGTAAGCGATGTCATGGGTCGCAAAAAAATCGCCCATGTGGGCTACGTAGTTTCCGTCGTCACCCAGTGAGACCACGGTGGCCCACTCCGGGACGCTGAGTGGCTTATGGTGTCGTCTTGCGAAGGCGTACACGACGTTCAGGCCCATTGGTTCACTGACAAGTGCCTTCCACCGGGCGGCAGATCCAACCGGCGGCAGGTAGTAACCGGACTCGTCGTACTGACTGATACCAATAATATCGACGTAAGCGTTCCCGGGATAGTAGTCCGCGAGCGGGATATCTCGGTAGCGACCGTTGACGTTCCAATCGAACAGAAAGTGGCCGCCTGGAACCGTCCGCATTGACTTCACCTCTTGGGCGAAACACTGTCCCCACTGATGCCACGACGCGACTGTGGTCCCGAGGTCATCGTTCTCCCAAGTGCCATTCATCTCATGGCCGAGTCGGATGATCGCGTAGCCAAAGCCCGCTGCGATCATGTTCTTCGCATACCACTTGGCGTAAGTGTCGAAGGCGCCGGCCGCGCACTCTGCTGTCCAATCCGGGTTCTTAGTCTCGCTGTTGGGAATGAGATTCTGAGTATCAACGAGCTGGTGCGTTCTGGGGTCAGCCGCCACCCAGGCCACAAAGGGAGCATAGCCCTTGATCGCGATCCACGGATAGACCCAGTCGGCCCAGGTTGGGGCGGCGTCGGTGTAGGTCACGATACAGTTGAATGTCACGCCCGTAGCCAACTCCGCCTCGTGAAGTACCTTCGTGCCAGGCGTTCCGGAGATACAAGCCGTTTTTGAGTCACCGACCTGGATCAGTGAGCTCGGGCGGTGTGGACGCACCGCGACTTGCCGCGTCGTCGAAGTTCGAGCCAATCCACTCCTCATGGGGATGCTGCAGCCCGTTATCGCGCCCGTACCGACGAACAAGCCCATGGCTAGGACACCGCTCACAATGGGACCGGCCTTGCTACTTTGCCTCCTCCTCGACATCCGGCCTCCACGACCAGTCGACGTCACGCTTTCGGACACCTTTAGGCTACCTGCTCAGACACAGCTCGATTTACAACCGGGTGCTGTGTGGGTTGTTGTGCGCCGCCACGCCACGATGGCCCGTCGTCGTTTGCCGGCGCCCAACTGCCGGCGACCCGTTTGTAACCCAAGGTCAAGCAGTTCCGCAGGTTCTCTCAGCCGTGACCTGTGGCAATGCAACGCAGGCCTTGCGGGTCTGCCCCGTCCGTCGACGAGCTGCAGGATAAGGCGCCAATCCGGCTGCGACCACGGATGTGGCCAAGACCAGAACCGCCCTTACCTGAGTCCGCAAGGCGGGCTGCGTCAGTTCGCATTCGGCAACAGGGATTCTCGGTAGACCACTTCGGTCGCAGCGGCGAATGACGAAAGATCCCAGGTAGAAGAAGCCGAGGCTCGCGGGGGACGCTCACGGCCGAGTCGCGAGAGCAGCTCGGCCAGTGCCGTCCTGTCGCCGGCAGGAAAGGTCCATACGGCGCCGGACTCCTCCCCGAGACCACCAGCGTCGCTGGTGATCACTGGCACGGCAAAAGCTCGCGCCAGACTGAGCACTCCACTCGACTCGGTCTTCCGGTAGGGCAGCACCACGGTGTGGGCCATCTGAAACCAAGCGAATACGTCTCGATCGAGGACATAGCCCGTGAACACAATGCTGTTCTCCAAACCGAGCCGCTTAACCATCCGCTTCGCCCGCGCTAGGTATAGCCGATCAGGAATCTCCATCAGACGAAAGAGGCCTGAGCGACGGCGCACGCCGCCTGCCACGACAAGAGTGATGCGATTGAGTCGCGGGCTGCGTCGTGACACCGCGGTCGAGAATGCGGAGATCAAGTCATCGAGGCCCTTGTGGGGATGGATGAACCCGAACATCATGAGCACGTCACGCTCAATCAGCTGGAATCGCTGTCGCAGTTCTGTCTCGCTAGTTCCCTCAGGCGGGGCTGGCTGCACCGGATGCGGCAGCACTCGGACTCTTGTCTCGGGACAAAGCGATGAGAGCAACTGTGCTGCGCCCTGGGTATGAACCACGACACAACTAGAAGTTGCACCGATACGGCGGTAAAGCAAGCGACCGAGCCGCCCCATCCGTTCGAGATCCCTGGTGACCTCATGTGCCGTCACCACGGTCCGTCCTGGGAGAACGGCTAGAAGTCGAAGCAGCGCCGGTAACTGCACCCCGAAGGCAGCGACGGCGAACTGCACGTGAACGACGTCCGGCGACCACTCTGCAAGCCGCCGTTGAAGCCTCTGCAAGTCGTCGCGGTCGCCCTCCAGATCCCCCAGATGATTCGCGGGTTCGGCACCCGAGAGCCGCCGAGGGGTCACCACCTTCACTTCACACTCCTGACGTTCCAGCTCGGCCGCGAGCAACGAGCTGTAGCGGGCAATGCCGTCACGCTCAACCCCGCAGGGTCCGATGAGGACCACCCGCAGACGACGTCGCCCCGCCTGAGTCTCTACAGCCGTGAAGGGAGGGAACGACTCACCAAGTATCTTGTCATCGCTTCGATCATCTGAGACCACAGGTCTCGTTGGGGTCGTCCCGCTCGATGCGGCCACCGGGCCAGGTGCAACCTGACCGCCGGCTCGAGGCTTGAGATTGCCTCGTGGTCCGATCGAAGACATCAAAGCCTCGCGGTATTGGTCAGCGACAGCGCTCCAGTCGAACTCCTCGATCCAAGTCTCTGTCGGCCTTCTTCCGAGGGACGCGTCCGCCATAGCTTCCTCGATACTGGCTGCGAGCGCCTCGACCGTCGGCTCGGTTACATACCCCCGGTCAGAACGCGCCACGATGTTGCGGGCTTGATTGTCGGGATGCGACGTTGTCACCACCCTCGTGCCACAGGCAAGCGCCTCAAGAGGTGCGATTCCGAAACCTTCTCGCAGCGAGGGGAACACGAAAACCTGTGTTGCCTTCATTAGAGCGAATACCTCGGCGTGGTCAGCCACGTCCGAGCGGAACCGCACGGCGTCCGCCAAGCCGGTCCTGGCTACTCGTCTCTCAAGAGTCGCCTTCTCCGGACCGTCCCCCACGATGAGCAAGCGGAGCGGATGGTCTGCCCTCACCTTGGCCAGCGCATCGATGAGCAGATCAACTCCCTTGTGCTTCAACAACCGCCCGACGAACAGGAGGTCGGCCGCTTCCTCTGGCGTTGCTGGCTCAACTCGTCGAATAAGAGCGAGGTCGACCGCATTGGTGATCACTCGAATCGCCACCGAGTCGCCGACGTAGGAGCGCAGACGCTCTGCGGTCCCCGTCGAGACCGCCAAGATCTGGTCCGGCAAACTCATTGCAGTTCGCTCGATCCACCAGGCGATCGGCCCAGACACGCGGCCCAGGTAACTGGCCCAGTATTCAGGACCCCAAACCTCGTTCCACGTGACGACGAGTGGACGCCGTCTCAACTTTGTCACGAGCCTCAGGGTGAACAGGTGCAGGTATGGCATGTGATCTGCCTCGACGACGTCGAATCGCTCCGTAACTAACCTGAGGCAGGCAAATGCGAAGGCAATGGCTTCGAACGTCGACCGGCGTCCACCCTTGTACAGGGGGAACAGAGGGCAGATGGCACGGTACTCGACACCCTGTTCCGTCCTCCTGTTACTGCGTTCAGGCCACCAGTGCATGGTGTAAACGCGTATGTCCAAGGTCTCGTGCAGGCGCGGCAGCAACTGCGAGTATCGGATCTCCTTGCCACCACGGTGGTATGGGTGGATGGCGTCCGTTACTACAGCGACCGATGGCCGCGTTGTCGGACTAGGCATGCAGAACTCGCGAAACTCCCCAGCTCACAAGTCCACTGCGTCGGCTGCTTGCGACCAATCATCCGCCGCAACGCGGGGAGCGATCGACTTGTCCCGCGCCCCGTACGACGTGCGCCCACGGAGTCGAACTTTGAGCAGCACCAGCAGACAACGAAAAGCGTCGGACAAGCGAATCTTCTTACCTTCCGCGCGAGACCTCCCGACGTAGCTCACCGGGATCTCGTAGGGACGGAATCCACGGCGCAGCATCTCCGCGCTGATCTCTGTGTCGAGACCGAATCCCTCCTCCTCAAGTTGCATGAGGCGAAGCATCGGAAGAGGCAGGAGCTTGAGACAGGTGTGAAGGTCGCTAATCGCCGACGCATACAGAACATTGGCGGCGACAGTCATCAACCGATTCCCAAGGACGTTGATGAATGACGGGAACAACGCGCCTGCACCCTTAACTCGGACGCCGTAGACAACATCGGCACGACCGCTAAGGATCGGGGCAATGAGCTTCGGTATGTCCTCTGGGTCGTATTCAGAGTCCGCGTCGAATACGAGCAGGTGAGAACCGCTAGCCAACGAGATGCCGGTTCGAACTGCAGCTCCCTTGCCCCTGTTGGTCTCGTGCCGAACGCACACGTGCCGGTGATGCCAGCTGGCCTGCAGAATCTCCCGCGTGCGATCTGTTGACCCGTCATCGACCACGATGATCTCAAAATTCCCAGGAATCGGCTGATCCATGAGGGCTTCGAGCACTTGGCGGACAGTGTGCTCTTCGTTGAACACTGGCACCACGATGGTCAGCTTGAAGGGGACCTGATCACTCCTTTGTTGAAACGATGACTGGAACCCAGCGACCGCAGCGCGTTCCACAGCCTCGCCCCATACCCGAGAACCGGATTGATCAGGTTGGATGTTCACTACGACTGGTGGTGACATGTCCTTATAGCCCCCCGACTATTGTCAATGAGTTCAATGGAAAATCACGCATCTTCGCCGGGCTCGGAGTACCGCGACCACTCAGGCAAACGTCCGGACGGCCGTCGTATTCCCGGCGTTCAGCGGTGAGTTGCCTAAGCACGCGAGAAGCTTCTGAGAGCGAAAAATCGCTCTGAGTGCTCAGGCAAAGAGGATCTTCGACGACGGGCGCGCCACCGAAACCAGGTTCGGGGAACCGATTGCAGACCGAAGCCGAGCGCCCCCCCACCGTCACCCTGTGTCGAAACAGGAGAAAACTCACTCTTCCCGCCACTTTCCTCGCAGGTACAGTAACTACCTTGATGCCCAGGAGGGGACGGGTTCGCTACTCGCTCCACCCAGTCCAAGCGACCAACGTGAGAACTGGGTATCAACGCTTCCCTCGCGCTTTGGATGTTGACACGACCCAACGACGATGTCAAGGGGACGAGCCAAACAACCTCATCGAGACCCGCGCCGGTTGACCACATATCTGGCCGAAGGCCGCGAGAAATCATTGACCGCGATTGCCCTGGGAGAATTCAAGGACCGAGTTCGCTCTGACCCGTACCCAAGCGGGCCGACCAGGAAACGAGGCGCTGACGTCTGCGCTCCAGACCCTAGGAGGCTGGTCTCGGCCACGTGCATAAATCAATAACTAGAAGGCTTCCCTCGCTGCCAGGGCCTCCGGGCAGCTCCGCTCCAAGCCGCCGCTGTCTTCGTCGCCCAGGACTCCAACGACAAGCTCGGGTCGGATTGTGATCCAGCACACTGCGACCCTCGGTCGACCTGACCGCCGGTCCTAACGACGAATGGATACCGCGCATAAGGGATTTTTGGTCTATCTATGGTGGTCACTCTTAGTATTGACTTAACTACTCACTGTGGCTGAAGTGTCGGACAGCGCTTGCACCAACGCCAACTCAGGACTCGCCGCCACGCTCGGGACTGGCGGAGACGGTCCAGGACTTGCACTCGAACGGCAAAGCTGCCCGTTGATCACAGTCGGGCGAAAACACCAAGGGCACTATCATCGCCTTGCTTGGAACGCGAGCCACAGTTTCACACTCGGGCTAACTGCGTTTAAGAGGGAGAAGGCGAACTTCGAGGCACGGTAACCGTCGCACTGCCCAGCGACCCAGTCGCATGACGCTACGGTGTTGCGAATGAGTAGCGGTGTGGTCCTAATCTCTTCCGCCCCACGGGACAACGTGGTTGACACCGTGGACAGTGTGCGCACCTTCATGCCGGAGTGGCGTGTTGTGGTCATCGACGACGGCGTACCTGACGTCCGCGGCGACGGGCTCCCCGACGACGTGACTGTGCTGCCACCATTGAATTACCCGCGCAACACGTTAGGCGCCCTGTGGATGAAGTACTGCTACGGATTGAAATTCATCCTGGTAAACCGTCCATCGGACTTCATCCTCAAGCTTGACGCCGATGCGCTCGTTGTCGCGTCTGGCCTGGAGGCGGTGATTGGACGCGTCTTCGCGGATCCGCAAGTCGGCCTTGCCGGTGTGTATCGGATCGACCCGTCGGGTGGTCGGCGCGATTTCTCGCCGATCGCCAGGGCGATCGGCGCCGAGGCGAAAGGTCTACGCTCGTGGGTGAGACCATTCGCAAGAGGACCACTTCGGTCGCTGCTGGTCGAGGCGCGTCGGAACGGGTACGAGACCGGAGAGCACGCCCTTGGCGCCGCGAACGTGATTCGCACCCGAATGTTGGAAGACTGGGCACGTCGTGGCTGGTTGAGCCTGAAGGGCCTAGGGACTTCGCACGTGCCGGATGACGCGCTCCTAAGTCTCACCACGCGGGCCGCCGGTTTCACGATCGCTGAGCTCGGCGGTCGTGATGGCCCATTTGGGGTGACATGGAGAGGGCTGCCTGCGTCCCCTCCCGAACTTGCGGCTTCTAGGGCGGTCATAGTACACAGCGTGCGCTCATGGGAGGACTGGACCGAAGGTGAGATTCGGTCCTTCTTCAAGGATCGACGCCAAACGGTTCAGGCCGACTAGTCCCGTGACTGGCTGCGGTGGCGGCAAAACCCTGCCCCTCTTCCGGTACTGCTGTGATCTCGGACCTGTCTCACTGGTACGGTCGCAGATGAGCACCGTGTGCTACGCGCGATCGAGCAATGAGGTCGACAGTATTATGTGACTGCCTCGTGTGGGCTCGGTCTACATGCTCAACTGACTGCCTCTCAGTTACACGAGCACGTCTCACTTCTGGAGACCGCGTTTCACAAGGGCCACGGTGAACGTTGAAAACCCAGCGGAACAGCGAGCAACGTACCCCGTTAGCTCTTTGCTTCGGGGTAAAGTTAGTTGACCGCGAAGAGCCGTGCCGCCACTCGATGTCGTCCGCAGACCATGCGAAGCTCCGCGCGGGACAGGTGTCGCCCTTTCGGAAGACCCCGCACGCTGGTTCGCCAGTAGCGTTGTCTGCAACAGCTAGAAAGCAGTGGGATGAACTCAAGGCAGCAGTCTAGAAATACGACAGAGGGAGCCGGGAGGACCAATCGTGTGCTCCTTCTCGTGAATGCAGACTGCTCCCAGCACGACCTTCATGCTCCCGCGCCAAAGCGAGGACCTCGGCGCCGTGCAGACTTCTACGAACTTGCACTCCTTCTAGGTGCGGACGTGATCGACTGGTCGGCGGTCAAAGTGAGTCGAATCGGGAGGATTCTCGAGCGCTGCACCAACTGGTACGTCGCGGCCGCGGTGCTCGCGTTCCTGAAGCACCGAAGGTACAGCCTGATCTGGTGCCTCACGGAAGCAGAGGGAAGCCTGTTGGCCCTGCTCCTAAAGCTCTCGCGGGAACGAGTGCCACTCATGATGATCGGGGTCGTGCCGACCTCGCGAACCATGTGGATCATGCTTCGGGTGCTAAAAGTACATACGCACATCACCAAGCTTTTCCCGACGAGCACCTTGGCGCTCGACACGCTGAAAGTCTCCTGGGGAATACCGTCCGAAAAGCTCGAGCTGCTTCCTTACCAGGTCGACGTGGATTTCTTCGACCGCAGATGGGCCGATTCGGACGAGCACGAGCGTCCGTACATCGTTGCCTCTGGAAGAGAGTCGCGAGACTACGAGCTACTAGTGGCAGCCGTGGACGGTCTTGGGATCGATCTGGTCATAGCGTTCGGAAGTCTCTGGGCGCCGCAAGCCGACGCCAGTTGGTGTGCGACAATCCCTCCGAACGTCACCATTACGACGAAGGACTACGTGGGACTCAGGGATCTCTACGGAGGCTGCGCCTTTGTGGTAGTACCGCTGCACGAGACGGACGTGCAAAATGGCATTACAGCAATCCAAGAGGCTATGTCTATGGGCAAGGCCGTAATCGCGAGCCGGACGAGGGGACAGGGTGATCTGCTCGCTGACGCTAGAATAATTATGCCTGACGCAAGCGGCCGGTCAACCGCCGGCTACTTTGCCCGCTACTTCGCCCCAGAGATCCAGGACCTCCACGGACCCACGGGGATCTACGTCCCCCCAGGTGATGTTGACGCGATGCGGGTCGCCATCAAACGTCTTCTCGAGGATCCAGACCTCGCTGCTGAGCTGGGCGCGCGCGGCCGAACTGTCTGCGAATCCGTCGTCAGTCTCGACCACTTCCTCGAGCGCGTCGGCGCTGCGTCGGCGCCCTATCTGCAGTGACGGCCGGAATGCAAGCCATGTCCCGCATGAAGAATTCGCGACTGAGGCCCAAATTCAACCTTCGTAGTCGCGGGCTGAAATCACGCGCAAGCCGTGAAAACATCAGCGTCTTCACGGCCATATGTCGACCGTTGCTCGAACCGAAGACACAGCCCAGAAGCGGCGCGCCAGCAACGGTGCCTGAACGGCATTCGGTTGGCTGCTCGAAAGTGTTGTTGGGTGACCACTGATCTGTGGACAGCCCGCAGACTGTTCTTGACACCATCGCTACTTCCTTTGTAGCCGGAGCGGCATCACGGGCAGTTGACTCAGCTCGTCTTCTGGGTCCAAGGCACGCGCCGACGCCATATCGGCCATCGCCTCGTCTCGGCCTGCAGGTCGTCAAAAGAGGTCAGGCCGGCGCCAGCGAGAACCTTGAGAGCACCTTCGTACGCGACTTCACGGTCGTAGCTGGCCGCAACGGGGGTCAAGTGGCGCATACCCGCTGCGTCGATGATGCCGAGTTGCAGCGATCCGGCTGCGGCCATGGCGAAGTGCACCTCGAGTCCCCAGCCCATGTTGAGAGATTCGGGGAACGGCAAGCAGGCCATCCGCGCACGAGGCGACAACAAGACCAAAGGGCCTTGTTCGATAAAGCGGGTTGTGCGGGCAATGCACGTTAGTCGTTGGCTGTTGACTTTCCAGCTGTGGTAACTCCGGGCGAGATGCGCCGGTTGGCTCACGTCGAGCGCGGCAATCTGCGCGAGGCGAATGAAAAGCCGGAGCTGGCCGTGGGGCATCTTGATGTCGTCGTCGGCAATGAGCAGCCAGCGATCGCTTCCCTCCCCCGAGGCATCAGCGCACAGTCGGTTGAGCAGTTCCACCCGCATGCCTGGTCCAGTGCCGATGGTGACCGTCGCGAGCTGCTCATCGATCTCGTCGAGTGCCCACAAGTGAACCATGGCCTGCGGCACACATGCCGTCAGATTCGTCACTCGGCCAGCGTTCCGGCGCCGGTAGACGCAGCAGAAGTCCAGGTTGGGTAACGATTGGCCGGCGCCGGACACAAGCCCGGCAAGCAAGCTTCCCGCATGGAGTGGTTGAAAGAACTGGCGAACCACGAGTGAAGGAGCAACGTCACGTAATGCCATCCGGGCTCGTCCTTTCAAGATCGCCGGCAAGCATCGTGACGTCCCGGGCGCCGGAAAAATAACGAGGTCGAATCTCGACGGTTCCCGCTTGCCATGGCACAGTGACCCGAGGAGATCGTGGCGCAAATGTTAGCGCAGGACCTTCGTGGTCTGTTTAGGGGTGTCGCTCGCGAGCACCTAACTGTCACGAGATTGGACCAGCCATTCGACTGGCGCGTACTTGCCCGTGGGAATTTCGTCAACGGATCCGCCACGTTCTGGAGCAAGATGTACGAACCCGTGCGGGGTTTCGACGAGCATTTTGCCACGATAGGTAACGAGGACTGGGCCTTTTACCTCCGCTCGGTCGCACTCGGGTACAAGGGCGTCCCTGTGCCCTCGTGCCATCTCGAATAACGGCAGCACGCCTGCCCGTCAAGAAATGCCGCTTCATGTGGATGTTGCTCGTCACTGCTGGCGGCTCTACCGGGTTGCCCCGGGGATAGTACGCCCCGCAAACCTTCTGCTCGGATCTGTCAGAGACGTTCGCGGAGCCATCAAGTGGTAGCTGCAGTATCGAGTGCGTCCGAACTAATGGGAGCGGAATGACCACCGTGACAACGGCGGCAAGCACGGAGCCGGGGGCTAGGCCGACATTGCAACCGATCGAGTCCATCCACAACCAGTTCAGCAGATCATCCGTCACACCCGAGGATCGCGCAGACGATTAGAATTCGCCTTGAAAATATTGCCCCCTGACGGTCTACCGTCCGCGGGGCTCGCGCTGACAGGCTGGTGCTTGTCCCAAACAAGCAGGGCCAGGAGGTAGCAGCGTGTGAAAGAGAGATTCGCGGGTACGCGAGCTGTCCAACGAGGAGGGAACCAAGCTGGTGCGCATCGTGCGGGCACTTTTTGGGGGTCGGCGGTGACATGGCGGCGGGGCTCAGATGGTACTTAGCATATGCTGCCTGGTTGATGGCAACGCGGCGACCCAGCTGGATTAGATTATGCTCATGAAGGACAAGGTCACCGACTCGCGGCGCGTGATTGCAATGGCCACCGATGACCGGTATTTGTGGCCCTTGGCATGTTCTTTGTTCTCGGCGGTTTCTACGACGCAAACAGATATCACATTCCTGATAGCAAACGTGAACGGTCTCCTGTCGCCACAAGGGACCCGCCTTGCCAACGAGTTGCTCAATAGCCTCGGGGCTTCTGGCTATGTCATGGATGTTAACGTCGACGTGGGCGAGGTCAACCGCTTCGACTGGAACGAAACCGTTTATGCTAGGCTGGGTCTCCTAGACCTCCTCGACCAGCGCTTCCTGTGGCTAGACGCTGACACCTTGCTGCGCCCGGGCTGGGACGAGATCTTCAAGGTGAGTGACGAGTTGTTTGATGACGCCCGCTTGGTGGCCTGCGCCGCGATGGACCGTCCGGCAACGCTTGAGCCGCTTCGGCGCAGCCGAACTAACCAGGCCTATTCAGCTACGAAAGGAAACTATTTCAATGCCGGCGTAATCGCCGCCGACCCCGGGCGCTGGCGTGCTGCTGGCTTCGCTAGCCAATGGCGCGACTTAGTGGCCACACAGGATGCTCGCGGTTTCACGTACCTGGACCAGGACGTACTAAATTTCATCCTGGCTGATAGGGTCGGTTTCCTGCCGGGGGTTTTCAACCATATAGTCTCAGAACCTACGATGGGCGGCGAGAAAATACTTCACTTTGCTGGTTACCCAAAGCCCTGGAGGCTCGACCAAGCCGGGCGAGCATTTTTTGTCGCCACCGAGGCGCTGAACGCGGGGCGTCCGCAACACCAGGTGTCAGGGGGCGGCTCGGCGTGGCAGCTTTTTCCCTTGTATTGGGACCACGAGCGGTTCCTAGAACAGGCTCTGCTTGATAATGGAAGACCTGACATAGCCGGCGACCTGCAAGCTCGGCGGGCGGCCCAGCTCATGGTGCCCACATTTCAAGAGCGCGCAAAACTTCAGGCGTTAAGGTTTTTCGCACGGAAGATGCTCTACCGGTAGGCGGCGATGAGGCGTAAGGGGTCGCGGTTGGGTAGGGAGCTGGCGAGGCGGCGAACCGTAGGCGAAACCGGGCTCAAGCCCCTCGGTTTCCCGAGGGCCGCCGTGAATCGGTTGCCACACGCTTTCAGCGTGCGAACGGGGCAATATACAGATCCACTGGTACGCGAACATCTGTTGTCTACCTGAGCGGGTCTTTCGTCCAGCCGTCGGAACCGGCGATCTAGGCCTAACGTAGACGAGGGCGTCTAACGCCGTAGCGATGCGCCAAGAGTCGGGGCGAACAAGGACGGTCGTAGTTGAGGATTGCAGTTTGGCACAACCTGCCGAGCGGAGGTGCTAAGAGGGCGCTTTACGATCACGTGCACGGACTGGTCGCTCGTGGCCACCACGTCGAGTCGTGGTGTCCTCCGACGGCCGACCAGAATTTCCTTCCGATCGGTGATCTCGTGTTGGAGCACATCGTCCCCCTCGACACGATCGAACAACTTGGCTGGAAAGCGCCTCTCGCGCGTATATCGGGAGGAGGATCGCTGATCCCTGCCGCACTCAAGGCTATGGATGATCACAGCCAGCGTTGTGCGGAGGAGATTGACAGGGGGGCGTTCGATGTCGTCTTTGCCGGAAGCAGTCTCCTGTTTGCCGTAACCGGACTAGCGCGACATGTCAGAGGCCCGTCCCTGCTCTATCTCCAAGAGCCGTGGCGACCGCTCTATGAAGCCCGGCCTCGACTTCCCTGGCCTGCTCGGGCTAACTCGGAGGGTTTCCATCTCTCCGCAATTCGCGACCGTCTTTACGATGCGATTTCGGTGCGCGGGCTGAGGATCCAAGCCCGTGAGGAACTGGCAGGAGTCCGCGCCTACGACAGGGTACTGGCCAACTCCTACTTCAGCAGAGAAAGCATGCTGCGTGCCTATGGCATCGACGCGACAGTCTGCTACCTCGGAGTTGACACCGAGAGGTACAAGGACATGGGTCTAGCAAGGCAAAAGCTTGTGGCGGGTATCGGACGGTTTTCTCCGCACAAGCGTGTCGAGGTCATTATCGAGGCTGTCGCCCAGGTCAGATCACCTCGTCCTGCCCTTGCCTGGATCGGCGACGCGGCAGATCCCCGTTACCTCAGACAACTCGTGGAACTCGCAGAACGTCGGGGGGTGGCCTTCACAACATACCTAGGGGTCTCGCACCCAGAGGTCGTTCGGGTGTTGAACGAGGCGGCCGTGATGGCCTACGCGCCGAGACTGGAGCCCTTCGGATACCCGCCTCTTGAGGCAGCTGCCTGTGGGTTACCTGTGGTGGCAAGGGCTGAAGGAGGGGTGCGAGAAACGGTCATCGGTGGCGAGACGGGCCTCCTCGTCGACGATGACAACGAGCTTCACGTTGCCTTGGAGCGGATCCTGGACGACGACGGACTCGCTCGCCGGATGGGCGCGGCGGCAAGGCGCCGCGCCGAGTCGACTTGGTCGCTTTCGGCGGCGACGGATCGTCTGGAGTCGCACCTGGTCGACCTGGTCGAAGGGAAGGGTGCGTCGGAAGGTGCTGATCTTGAACCATGACTTCGACATGAACTGAAACCATCGCCGCCGGCCCGTCACGTGCACGATCGGTCGTCTGCGGTCCTCGTCGATCGTCGTTGAGGTCCTGCCAGAGGCACAACAGGCACGATGAGAGGCGGAGATGGAGAAGAGTACTAAGGCTCTCGCTCTTCGACCCTTTGCCGTGTCACGAGAGCGCTTGGTCACCGAACTCCTAAGGGCCAAGAAGGGACGAGATGACCTATCGTCGCGCCGTCACAACCCATGACGCGCCGGCGTGCCCTTCGGGCCGCGAATAATTAGCCGCGCGTACATCTCAAGGTGCAGACGAGCTGCGGTGGACCAGTCCATGGTGTTGGCGTACTGCACGGCAACACGGCCCATGTCCGACCGACGCTCGTCACTCAATCCAGCTGCTAGTTCGAGAGTTCTCACGAGACCGTGCTCAGTGGGGTCGTAGCGGAACGCGGCCTCCTGTGGCACGTCTCGCAGGGCTGCCAGATCCGGGATCAAGACCGGCAGCCCGAAGGACTGCGCCAGGAGAACCGATGAACTGTTGGTCACTTCGCGGAACGGGAAGGCCGCAAAATCAGCAGCCTCGAGGTACGTGGCCATCTCCTCGTCAGGTATCCGGTCCAGTCGGACGACCGCGCGCTTGCCAGCCCGGGCCGCGTGCTCGAAGAGGATCGCCCGATACGCTGCGTCCGCACACCCGCCAGCAACCACCACCTTGATGGGGCTGGAAGCTGTCAGGCTTGCGGCGGCTTCCAGCAGCAGATCCGCTCCCTTATAACGCTCGATCTTGCCTATCAGGAGCACGACAACCTCGTCGGCACCGAGGCCAAGAGCATCCCGCGCCGCCTGCTGTCCGAAGACCTTTCGATACGGTTCGAGGTAAGGACCCAGTGGTATCACCTGCACGCCGGTGGCGCCAAGCTCGACGAGCTCCTCCGCGCTTGAGCTCGACAGGGCGATCACGGCGTCCGACCGATCGATAAGGTACCGACGCGCTTGACGATCGTCGAAGAAGACCTGCTCGTGAGGCAACAGGTCGTGGGCGGTCCAGACAATTCGGTAGCCGAGGGTGTCTGCGCACCAGAGGTAGAACCAGAACCACCACTGCATAACGCGGCGCGCCGTCGTTGCCCGCCGAGCCCATGGCAACGAGAACTGAAACACCCAGTGGATGTGCAGAATGCGATAACCGGAAAGCCGGTTCCAAGCCAGCATCAGCGGAGCTACCAGGAGGTTGATCGTCTGCGATCCGCTTGGGCCTTCCAAGTAGCGAACTTCCGCTCCTGCGGCAGTGACCCCGTCGTAAAGAAGCCTCTGATAAGGGTTCTCGTCTTTCGGAGTAACGAGAACTCGGATGCGTGCACTCACCTAGAGAGCCCGACCACCTCTGCTATGACACCCGCGCCCTGGGCGAGGTGGTCGAGAAGGACAAGCAGCGGGGCGTCTTCGTGGCGCGCGCGCCATAGAGGTATGAGAAGTAGAAGCGGATAGGCGCGGTACCTGAGCGTGAGCGGCAAACCCAGAAAGAACAGCGGGTAGACGACTGCTACCGGGTAGTCCCTGAGAGCCGTTCTGAGGCGCCGCGGGTGCTTGCGGAAGAGGCGAGCCCAAGCGGATCCGTACGAGAACGATCGCCGCATCTGACGGTTCGTGTCGCCCCATTCGTGGTTGATCACGGCATTCGGAACCCATCGCAGTCGGTACCCGGCATCGGTCAGACGCCAGGAAAAGTCGATGTCCTCTCCGGCGGCGAACGATTCGTCGAAGCCACCGACGGCGTCGAACACCTCGCGTCGGAATGCGAAGTTAATTGTCGCAGACGCGGGAACGTAACGCTCGGAGGTGTAGCCCCACCAGTTGGGTCCCGAGTATATGGTGCGACCTTGAGAAGCGGCCGGACCGCAAGTGACCCACTCACCCTCGTCGAAGATGGGTGCCAAGAGTCGCTCCAGCCAGTGCGCCCGAGGGATACACCCACAGTCGGTGAAAACAATCACGTCTCCGCGCGCTTGCGCGACTCCGATGTTTCGCTGGTGCGCGATCGTCATCCGGACACCTTCGGGTTGCTCGTAGTCGTGCCAGGCAACCCACGGATGGTCGACGCGGATCTGGTCGAGGCGACGCTGAGAGGCGTCCACAACCACGACCTCGTCGAGGCCGCCCGACCTAAGCTTCTCGACCGAATCGAGGGTGTCAGCAAGTACCGGCTCGTCCTTGCTGACGATGACCAAAGAAACCTTCATGATCCTGCAGAGTATCCCCGGTCCGTCACTGCGCGAGTGCCTCCAGCACCTTCGCGGCGTGACCGTCGGCCCGCACGTTGTACCAGGCGCGTTCGATCCTCCCGTCCCCAGCGACAAGGAAGGTCGATCGGATGACCCCCACGCTCTTGCGCCCATACAGGGTCTTGAGACCGTAGGCGCCGTAGCGCGCCATCACCTCGTGGCCTGGATCGCTCAACAGTTTGATCCGGAGCCCGTACTTAGCGCGGAACCTCTGATGCTTGGAGCCACCGTCTGGTGAAATACCCAGTACCTCAACTCCCAAGGCCGCATACTCGTCGACGAGGTCACTGAACTGGCAGGCTTCCTTGGTGCAACCGGGGGTGTCGTCAGCCGGATAGAAGTAGACGACGACGCGCCGGCCGGCGTAGTCCCCGAGAGAGATGATGGCACCGTCTTGATCGGGCAGGGAGAACGAAGGGGCCGCGTCGCCCTTGACCAGAGTTGTCATGCTCACATGATCGCACTCCAGGCGATGAACGTGACGCGCTGCTATCGCCGGTAGCCTTGTTGGAGACAGCAAGGAAGTGCATGACGACGGATACGGAAGTCGAGATCACATTCGCGGGTCTCGGTGTTGCGCCCGAACTGGTCGAGGCGCTGGAAAACCAGGGCATCCATCGCCCCTTTCCCGTTCAAGAGCTCACAATCAAGGACGCGCTGGCGGGTCGCGACGTCTGCGGCAAGGCGAAGACCGGCTCTGGTAAGACGCTCGCATTCGGGCTGCCGATGCTCATGCGAACCCCTCGGGCGGGGCCGCGTGCGCCGACGTCTCTCGTCCTCGTGCCGACGCGAGAGCTCGCGGTTCAAGTCGCCGACGTGCTCGAGAGCCTCGCAAAGACGGTCGACCGGAAGGTGCTCGCCGTCTATGGCGGCACCGATCTCGATCGCCAGGTACGCCAGCTCACCAAGGGCTCCGACATCGTCGTCGCGACACCTGGTCGGCTCATCGACCTGGCCGACCGCAAGGCGGTCCGGCTCGACAAGGTCTCGACGCTCGTCGTCGACGAAGCGGACCGCATGGCGGACATGGGGTTCCTGCCCCAGGTGGAGTGGCTGCTAAGGCTCATGCCCATCGAACGCCAGACGTTGCTGTTCTCGGCAACGCTCGACTCTGCGGTCGACCAGGTCGTCCGCA
>JBKQHU010000134.1:0-84703 GCA_052148655.1 Acidimicrobiales bacterium | reverse complement strand
CTGCGCTGCGCCGGATACTGGTGTCACGCGAGAGCGGATCCCCGGCCGGATCCACGACGTAGCTCTCGAGTTCTTTGGGGTACTCGGGGCCCACGGGAAGGCCAACTCCCGGAGCCGTGGGTGCCTTGACCATGCCGTTGCCGTCGATCCCGAACTCCCGCTGAACCGGGTTGCTGGTGACGAGGGACTCGTAGTACGTGCAATTCGGGATCGCCATGCAAAGGTGCCTCGCGTAAACGGTGTTCCCATGGGGCTCAGCGCGGAGCCGGAAAGCGTCGGCGAGATGGGCGATCCGCATGGCCCCGGTGAAGCCGCCGCGTAGCTCGGTGCTCGTGCGGACGAAGGTGGCGCATCCGCCCGCGATGAAGTCGGCGGTGTTCATGTGGACGCCGTCAGAGGTCTCGGCGATGTTCAACGGGACGCTCACCCGGTCGGCGAGCCACTTGTAGGCCGTTACGTTGAATTCGCGCATCGGCTCCTCGTACCAGAGGTAGTGGGCCTCCGAGAGTGCGTCGCCGACATAGACGGCATCAGCGAGATCGAAGCCCGCCGAGCCGTCGTACATGAGCGGGATACTCGCGCCGACATGCTCGCGAACCGCTGCGCACAGGGCTGCGTCGCGCCGCGCGTCGCCCCAGGCGTGGAGTTTGATCGCCGGGTAGCCGAGCTCGATGCACTGTGTGACGACGTCGAGGTACTCCTCGACCGAGGAAAAGGTCGATGTCGAGGCATAGGCGGGGATCTCGCGTCGAAACCCGCCCAGCAGCTCCCAGGTCGGCGAGCCGTAGAGGCGTCCGGCGAGGTCCCACAACGCGCTGTCGACGAGTCCGATCAGCCAGATCGGAAACTCCTCAGTCCTGTCTAGCTCCCACAACCGGTGCCATATCCGCTCGCGCTCGAGCGGGTCGCTCCCGACAAGCTCCTCCCGGAGGAGACGCTCGACCAAGTCCTCAAGCACGACGGCGCTGGCACGGTTCTGCGCGACTGAGACCCCCGCGACACCGTCATCGGTGCGAAGGCACAGCACGCCGACAAGTCCGTCGACGGGACCGCCTCGAAGCCCATTACGCCATTCGAAGGTTGGCCGAGCGCCGGCTGCGAAGACCTTGAAGCTTTCGACGTGAGTAATGCGCGGTCGTGCCATTGACATCACTCCTATGACGACTGGCTTATGATGTCATACCTATTAGGACGTTGCAAGGGTCAGTCCTGTGGTCTGGACCCATCAGCTGCGCGGCGACAAACAGGCTGCTCCCGGGCAACAAGGCTCGCAGCGAGCCGATGCCACAGCTGCAGTTCCCTTGGCGCCACGACCTGCGAGCTCCCGGGGCGCCGAGTCAGCCGGCGGCTCACCGGCTCGGGTCGTTCGACGAGCGCCCGTCTTCGAGTTGGTTGCATTAACATATTACGTATGATCAAATTCGCAGATGGCGGCCGCGCCACCGACGGGGAGTGAGCCAGAAGTGACCCTGGCTGGACAGCCTCCCACGAAAAGCTTCGAGGCCATCGTTGCAGGAGCCGTTCCGCGCCGGCCCGCTCGTCTCGCAACCGCCGTTCTCGCGACCATGGTCGACAAGATCGTGGGCGGCGAACTTCTTCCTGGGTCGTCGCTTCCGACCGAGTCAGCGCTCTGTGAGGTCTTCGGCGTCAGCCGGACCGTCATCCGAGAGGCTTTGAAGCTGCTCGAGGCGAAGGGGCTCGTGCGAGTCAGGCAGGGCCAAGGTACGACTGTGCGGCCGACTGAGCAGTGGGACCTGCTCGACCCGCTGATACTCGACGCCGCCATGCACTACGCCGACACCTTCGAGATCCTTGACGACGTGATCGACGTGCGCGTCGCGCTCGAGTGCCAGATGGCACGCCGGGCGGCAGAGACGATGACAGATACAGAGCTGCGCGAGCTTCACGACGCCTTGATAGCCCTCGAGAAGCTCCTGGACCAGCCCGAAAGGTACCAGGACGCCGAAGGTGACTACCACGACCTGATCCTGCGGGGTTCAGGCAACCGTCTCGGGCGATCGATCATCCGCTCGATCCATCCCCGCGCGCGCACGAACTTCCGCTACCGCGGAGCTGGAGTGAGCACCGACCACATGTCGATGAGTCATCACGGCCACGCGGCCCTCTACGAGCGACTTGCCGCACGCGACCCGGAGGGTGTGGCCGCGGTGATGCGCGAGCACATCTTGGGATCCTGGCTTGAGCGTAAGTCCAGCACCGCCCGCGTCGAGAGCCTGTGAAAGATGACTAGTTGGCCGACTGGCAGGGGTACCCCGGTCATGGGATCGGACCTGGTATCTCCGTCGGGTCTGGCGCCGGTTTCCCTTCGCGCAAGCGGCATAGCTTCGATTTCGATCCGGCGGTTATGAACGAAAAGGGGACGGAGACCCCCGCAGCCCCTGATGGCATCGAGCGGGTGCGTCTCGGCCGCAGCGACGTCTATGTGACACGGTTGATACTGGGCTGCGCGCCCTTGGCCGGGATGTACGCCCCCGTCGACGACGAGCGGGCCGAAGCCGTTCTCGAGGCCTCTTGGGAGGAGGGGGTCCGCGCCTTTGACACCGCCCCCCAGTACGGGGTCGGATTGTCGGAAGAGCGTCTCGGCACCTTCCTCGCCGATCGCCCGCTCGGCAATGCGGTGGTCTCGACAAAAGTAGGCCATCTGCTCGTCGACGCCGACGACGGCGCCGAAGGTTCGCACCTGTTCTACGGAGTACCCAGTCGAAGGCTGGTGGACGACTACACGAAAGACGGCGTGCGCCGGTCCATGGCGGCGAGTCTCGAGCGTTTAGGCCGCGACCACGTTGAGGTGGCGCTGATCCACGATCCGGACGATTACGCCGAGCTCGCGCTCAGCGAGTCATACCCGGCGCTCGAGGAGCTCCGCGACGAGGGCGTGGTCGGCGCCATCGGTGTCGCCATGAACCACGCAGAGGTGCTCACGTGGCTCGTCGAGCGGACAGAGCTTGACTGTGTCTTGATCGCCGGCTGCTATTCCCTCCTCGCCGTCCCGGCGGCAGACCGGCTCTTCCCCGCCTGTGAGAAGCGGGGCGTGTCGGTGCTAGCGGCCGGGGTCTACCGCAGCGGCATCCTCGCCGATCCGCGCCCCGGAGCACACCTGGACTACGTCCCTGCGCCTGGTCCGGTCGTCGAGCAGGTGAACCGGATCCGTTCTATTTGCGATCGTCACGGCGTTCCGCTCGCCGCGGCGGCATTGCAGTTCGTTCTCGCGCATCCGGCCGTGACGGCAGCTGTCGTCGGTGCGGCCAGCGCGCAAGAGGCTCACGAGAACGCTGCCCACTTCCGGTTCACGGTTCCCGAAGAGCTGTTCGAAGAGCTCGCCGAGGCGGGGCTCGCACCGGCGTTGCCGCCAGGCGCGTCCCAACGCGCAACTCCGTAGCCCGCGGCGCGTGAGGGAAGCGATGACCGGGTACAGCACCCATGTCTCGCCTGGAACCGGCGGCGTCGTCGATTCGCATCAACACTTCTGGGACCCTGGCAGGCGCCCCCACGACTGGCTCGTTGCGCTTCCGTCGCTCAACCGACCCTTCGATTTGGGTCAACTCGAACAGGTCGCCGCGCCACTGGGCGTGTCGGCCACCGTGCTCGTGCAAGTTCTCAACGATCCCGCCGAGACCGAGGAGTTCCTGTCGCTCGCCGGCACAAGCGAGCTCATCGCCGGAGTGATCGGCTGGGTAGATCTGACCGACCCGACGGTCGGAGAGACCCTGGCGCGCCTGGCTGAGCTCCCCGGGGGAGACAAACTCGTCGGCGCCCGCCATCTTGTCCAAAACGAACCGGACCCTGACTGGCTCCGGCGACCCGATGTGCGACGCGGTGTCCGCGCCGTTACCGAGAGCGGAGGAGCCTTCGATCTTCTCGTGTCGACCCGTGAACTCCCCGCCGCAGTGGACCTGGCCGAGCACCTCGAGGGTGCGACTCTTGTCATCGATCACATGGCCAATCCGGAGATAGCCGCCTCGACCTGGGAGCCCTGGAGTAGCTTGATCGGCCGCCTCGCCCGCAGTGAGTCGGTCGTCTGCAAGGTCTCTGGGCTGGTCTCCCAGGCGGGCAGCGGGTGGGATGCGGCCGCTGTTCGTCCCTACGTGGAGCGGGTCGTCGAACTGTTCGGCCCTAGCCGTCTGCTCTTCGGCTCCGACTGGCCGGTCTGCACGGCCGTGGCGACCTATGACCAGGTGCTCGGTCTGGCCCGCGATCTCATAACGCCGCTCGTGGGACAAGAGAGCGACGCCGTCTTTGCCGACACGGCGCGCCGCACCTATAAGCTCGCACCGGTTCGTGGGACGGAACGCCCTGGAGACAGGCGCTCCGACCTCTGACAACCGTGATACCAGTCCGAATTGGCGAGCTCATGACAGCCACCGCAGCTCCTCGGCCTGTCGCCAAGACGGCCAACATTTGCCAACGCCGGCACGGCGCCCTCAAGCCGTGGCATCAACGCGTGGCTTTTCAACGCGTTCTCACAGCCGCCGCAGGACTTAGGGAACAACAAGGGCAAGAGGCCTGTTTACCGACCTAGGTGCCGGTTTAGACTATTTGGGCAGCACTGGCCCAGGGGGGGAGATATCACGTGTTCAGGCGTTTGCTCGTCGTACCGCGGCTGGCCCTTGTCACTGGCGTGGCCGCGCTTGTCGCGGTCGCCCCCGGTTGGGCCAACTCCACCTGGGCCTCGGCTCCGGGCCACACGGCCTACCATGCCGCCCAGAAATCCAAGCCCAAGCCCAAGCCCAAGGTCGGCCCGCTATCAGGGAAGTGGTCGGGGAGCTACAGCGGCACTTTCAGCGGCACGTTCAGCCTGACCTGGCAGCAGTCGGGACAGAACCTGAGCGGCACGATCAAGATCTCCGGGTTCAGTGACGTACCCACGAGCCTCCACGGGACCGTCCAGGGCGGCTCCATCAGCTTCGGCACCGTCGGCTCCAAATCGATCACCTACTCGGGCTCGGTCTCAGGCAGTTCCATGTCCGGCAGCTGGAAGATGAAGGCCGGCGGCCAGCTTCTGGGGGGCGGCTCCTGGAAGGCCTCCAGGTCGTCCTGACGAGGGGCACGACGGCTCACTCGGGCCGTCCCTCGCGATCCACAGGCACAGCATCCCCCTACCTCGCGACCCTCCCAGGACGAGGGTAGGAGCTGACACACCCATGTGCGGCCGGTGTCAGACGGCCGGTGGGTGGCGCCTCGCCTGCAGATCGCCTCAAGTGCGCCGAGCGTCGAGAGCTAGTGGGCCTCGCAGGCCGGGCTCGAGCATCGTGCTGCTCTCACGAAAGCGCGTGCGCTCTGTCCGAGGCCCGGCCGGTGCGTGCACCGCCACGCGATGCAGAGTTGCGCGAACTGGTAGGCAGTCTGCCTAGAAGTTCGCGGCCGCCGGGATCACCTTGTCTCGGTAGGCGTCAAAGGTCTCGGGGGCCCGGTCGTGCATCAGGTACAGGGCGAACTGGTTCACCCCGATAGCCGCCAGTTCGGCGAGCCTTTCGATGTGCCGCTCGACCGGGCCGAGCAGACAAAACCGGTCAACGATGTCGTCGGGCACGAAGTCCACCGACGGGTTGTCCGCTCTGGAGTGGTGGCTGTAGTCATACCCCTCGCGGCCCTTCACGTATTCGGTCAGGACTCGTGGCACATCGGAGGACTCGCCGTAACGCGCCACGAGGTCCGCCACGTGATTGCCGACCATCCCCCCGAACCAGCGCAGCTGGTTCCTCTGGTGGACTAGGTCCTCGCCGACATAAGCCGGGGCAGCCACACAAATCGTGAGATCCTCCGGCCGCCGGCCCGCGGAGCGGGCCGCAGCTCGGACCGAGTCGATGGTCCAACGGGCGATGTCGGGGTCGGCGAGCTGGACGATGAGGCCATCGGCCCTTTCCCCTATGACCTGCAACGCCTTCGGACCGTACCCAGCACCCCATACCGGCAGACGGCTCGCCTCGGCCCAGCGGAGCTTCACGGGGACACCGTTGAGTACCGCCTCGCGGCCCTCGGCCAGGTCCTTGATGGACGTGATCGCCTCGGCGAACTGCTGCATGCTCGTCGGACCGCGACCGATCACGCGCAGCGCCGAGTCGCCGCGGCCGATGCCGCAAACGGTCCGGTTGCCGAACATGTCGTTCAGGGTCGCGAACAGCGATGCCGTGATCGACACGTCGCGCGTCGCCGGGTTGGTGACCATAGGGCCGACCTGGACGTGCGAAGTGGCGGAAAGAATGTGGGAGTAGATCACGAATGGCTCCTGCCAGAGCACGCACGAGTCGTACGTCCACACGTGACTGAAGCCTGCCTGCTCGGCGAGGCGAGCGCGTTCGATGACCCAGCTCGCGGGGGGATCGGTTTGCAATACGAGACCGATGTCCACCTTGTTGCGCCGAGCTCTAACGCAGGTGCTGGGAAACCTGGCGTGGCACGAACCGGCCATGACCCGGCTCACCCGAGTACCGGCCGGCACCGATGATCTGCCTGCCGCGGGAGAAGACCGCGTCGACGTGACCTTTGATCCGCATGCCTTCGTAGCAGGAGTAGTCGACTGCCATGTGATGTGTCGCCGCCGAGATCGTCTGCTCCCCGGTTGGGTCGTAGATGACGATGTCAGCGTCGGAGCCGGGGGCGATGGCCCCCTTACGAGGGAAGAGGCCAAACATCTTCGCAGGGTTGGTGGAAGTGACCTCCACCCACCGGGCGAGGGATATCTCGCCCGAGACGACTCCCTGGTAGATGAGATCCATGCGGTTCTCCACGCCCGGCAGGCCGTTGGGGATCTTTGTGAAGTCCCCGACACCGAGCTCCTTCTGCTCGGCGAAGCAGAACGGGCAATGGTCGGTGGCAACGACCGACAGGTCGTCGGTCCGCAATCCTCGCCAGAGCGCCCCCTGGTGCTCGCGGGGCCGCAATGGTGGCGTGCAAACGAACTTCGCTCCCTCGAAGCCGGGCCGTGCCATGTCCTCCTCTGACAGGAACAGGTACTGCGGGCACGTCTCGGCGAAGACGTTCTGGCCGCGATCGCGAGCCTCGACGATCGCCTCGAGGGCGGGCGACGACGAGACGTGGACGATGTACAACGGCGCCCGGGTCACCTGGGCCAGGCGGATGGCACGGGCCGTGGCCTCACCCTCCATTTCGGCCGGTCGCGTGAGACCGTGGTAGATGGGATCCGTCTGCCCGCGGCCGATGGCAGCCGCAACTATGGCGTCGATGGCGATGCCGTTCTCGGCGTGCATCATGATGAGGGCGCCGTTGCCGCTCGCGCGGTCCATGGCGCGCAGGATGTCCTTGTCGGTGGAATAGAAGACGCCGGGATAGGCCATGAAAAGCTTGAAGCTCGTCACGCCCTGGGCGACGAGCCCGTCCATCTCCTTCAGCGAAGACTCCGTGACGTCCGAGATGATGGCGTGGAAGGAGTAGTCGACCGCACAGGTACCGTCAGCCTTTGCCTGCCAGGTGTCCATCCCGGCGAGCAGGGACCCGCCCTTGGTCTGGATTGCAAAATCGATAACCATCGTCGTGCCGCCCCACGCAGCCGCCCGCGTCCCCGTCTCGAAGGTGTCCGCCGACGTGGTGCCACCGAAGGGCATGTCCATATGGGTATGAGCGTCGATGCCACCCGGCACGACGTACTTGCCGGTGGCGTCGACCACGAGATCGGCACCCTGCTTCCAGGTCTCGGAAAGACCTGAGAACCCCGCGGCCAGTGCCGCAACCTTCTCGTCGTGCACCAGCACGTCCATCGGCGAAGCCACGTCGGCTGTGACGAGGGTGCCTCCCGTGATGAGTGTGCGCATTGTCAGGCCTCGCAGAGCTTGTCGTAGGTCTCCGGCCGGCGGTCCCGGTAGAAGGCCCAGATGCGCCGGACCTCGTCGATCAGGCCGAGGTCGAGATCGCGCACGACGACTGCCTCGTCGACGTCGGAGGCCACCTCGTCCACGAATTGGCCGCGAGGGTCGACGAAGTACGACTGCCCGTAGAACTCGTTGCTGCCGAGCGGCTCCACCCCGACCCGGTTGATCGTCCCCACGAAGTACTCGTTCGCCACCGCTGCTGCGGGCTGCTCCAGTCTCCACAGGTACTCGGACATCCCCCGGCTCGTCGCGGAGGGGTTGAAGACGATCTTGGCTCCCGCAAGTCCGAGGGCGCGCCAGCCCTCGGGGAAGTGGCGCTCGTAGCAGATGTAGACGCCGATCCGGCCCACAGCCGTGTCGAACACCGGGTACCCGAGATTGCCGGGCCGGAAGTAGAACTTCTCCCAGAAGCCGGCCACCTGCGGGATGTGGTTCTTGCGGTGCTTGCCGAGATACCGCCCGTCGGCGTCGATGACCGCCGCAGTGTTGTAGAACACGCCGGAGCTCTCAACTTCGTAAACGGGGACTACGAGGACGGTGCTGTTCTCTCTGGCCACGTCCATGAACTGCCGGATCGTGGGCCCGTCCGGCACCGGTTCGGCCCAGTCGTACCAGGCGCCGTCTTGGACCTGGCAGAAGTAAGGACCGTTGAACAGTTCCTGCAAACAGACGACCCTGGCCCCCTCCGCAGCCGCCTGTTGAACCGACCGGACCGCGTTCTTGGTCATCAGGTCCTTGTCGCCTGCCCAATGGGCCTGGATCAAGGCCGCCCGCACTACATCACCCATGACGCCCTTCCTCTCCCCGCGTGGGTCTGGTCACACTCGCGCCCCGCGGAACTGTTGTCAACGGGCCCTTCACCTTCGGTCGTGGCCTCCCCGCCTCAGGTGTTCTGCGGGAAACCGAGGTTTATGCCGCCGTGGCTCGGGTCCAGCCACCGGCTGGTCACTACCTTTCCCCGCGTGAAGAAATGGACGCCTTCGGTGCCATGCGCATGGGTGTCGCCGAACAGGGAGGCTTTCCAGCCGCCGAAGGAGTAGTAGGAGACCGGCACGGGGATGGGCACGTTGATGCCGATCATGCCGACCTCGACCTCGTTCTGGAAGCGGCGGGCGGCGCCGCCGTCGTTGGTGAAGATGGCGGTGCCGTTCCCGTAGGGATTGGAGTTGACGAGCTCGAGCGCGTCCTCGTAGCTCGGCACCCGCACGACCGAGAGCAGGGGTCCGAAGATCTCGTCTCTGTAGAGCGACATCTCGGGGGTCACCTTGTCGAAAAGGGTGGGCCCGAGCCAGAACCCGTCGGCGTCACCGTCCACCACGGTCCCGCGTCCGTCGACGACGAGCTCGGCACCCTCGGCCACGCCCGCGTCCAGGTACGAGGCCACCTTGTCCCTGTGGGCAGCGGTGACGAGAGGCCCCATGTCGGTGCCGCGGCGGCCGTCGCCGGTACGAAGGCGCGCCATGCGCTCGCCGATCTTTGAGACGAGCTCGTCGGCCACGGGTTCGACCGCGACGAGCACGGAGACGGCCATGCAGCGCTCGCCGGCGGACCCGAAGCCGGCGTTCACCGCCGAGTCGGCCGCGAGGTCCAAGTCGGCGTCGGGGAGCACGACCATGTGGTTCTTGGCACCGCCGAGTGCCTGCACCCTCTTTCCGTGACGGGTGCCTCCCTCGTAGACATAGCGTGCGACAGGTGTCGAGCCCACGAACGAGACGGCCTTTATGTCCGGGTGCTCCAACAGCCTGTCGACGGCCACCTTGTCCCCCTGAACGACGTTGAACACGCCCGACGGCAGACCGACCTCCGCCCACAGCTCGGCCAAGAAGATCGAAGCCGAGGGGTCCTTCTCGCTCGGCTTGAGCACGACCGTGTTGCCGCAGGCGATGGCGATCGGGAAGAACCAGACCGGGACCATGGCCGGGAAGTTGAACGGGCTGATGATCGCGACGGGGCCGAGCGGCTGGCGGATCGAGTACACGTCGACGCTCGTCGAGGCGTTCTCGGAGTAGCTGCCTTTCAAAAGCTGCGGGATGCCACAGGCGAACTCGATTACCTCGAGGCCACGGTTCACCTCGCCGAGGGCGTCGTCGAAGACCTTGCCGTGCTCAGAGGTGACGATCTCGGCCAGCTTTTGGGCGCGCTCGTTCGCGAGCTGGCGGAAGGAAAAGAGCAGTTTCGAGCGCTGCGAGAGCGACGTGTGGCGCCAGGTCGCGAAAGCCTTCGACGCCGCCGCGACGGCGCGGTCGACATCTGGCGGGGACGCGAACGCAACCTGCTTGGTGAGCTTGCCTGTCGCCGGGTCATAGACGTCACCGACCCGCTCGGGGGTGGCGTCATCGGCCCTGCCGTCGATCCAGTGCGGGACGAGGGGCGGGCGCTTCGCAACATCGCTTGTCATGAAAGGGTCTCCTTAGCAAATACGACCGGCGTTGTAGCCGGCACCGTCTTTCGCACTGAGGTGGTCCGCCTGACCCGTTATCCGGTGACAGCGCGGTCGGTGATCTCCAGTGCCCGATCGAGGACGTCGAAGCCTTCGGCGAGCTCCTCTTCTGTGATCGTCAGCGGCGGGTTGGTCATGAGCTGGTTCCAGTGCAGGTTCACGAACACACCGTTTTCGAGCAGGAACCGGTACAGCTCTGCCATCTCGGGGCTCGTGGCGTTGAACGGCGCCATCGGTTCTCCCGTGGCCCGGTTGCGTACCAGCTCGAGCACGCCGAAGAGCCCTATGTTGCGGTGCGCGCCGACCGACACGTGGCGGGCGGCGAGCTCGGCGTGGTGGCGGGCCATGACGTCGCCCATCTTGGCGGCATGGGCGATGAGACCGTCCTCCTCATAGACCCGGATCGTCGCCAGGGCGGCCGCGAGGCAGACGGCATGGGAGTTGTAGGTCAGCCCTCCGGCGAAGACATGATCCTCGAAGTAGGCCGCCACCCCGGGCCGCATCCCGACGACCCCGAGTGGCAGGTAGCTCGAGGTGAGTCCCTTGGCACAGGTGATCATGTCCGGCACCACGCCCCAGTGGTCGACCGCGAACCACGCCCCCGTCCGCCCGAAGCCGCTCATGACCTCGTCGGCGATCATCAAGATCCCGTAGCGGTCCAAGAGCTCGCGGACACCTTCTAGGTAGCCGTCGGGTGGTACGAGGATCCCGTTGGTCCCCGTCACGGGCTCCAAGATGAAAGCGGCGATGGTCCCCGGCCCCTCAAGCTCGATGGTCTCTTTGAGCTGCGCGAGAGATTCTGCGGCCGTGGTCATCGGCCGCTCGGTGCCGTGGTAGAAGTCGAGGACATGGACGACTCCGGGGATGCCGGGCTCGTTGGCCCAGCGACGGGGGTCGCCCGTGAGCGTTATCGCCCCCGAGGTGGCGCCGTGGTAGGAGCGGTAACGCGCAAGGATCTTGTGACGCCCGGTGACGGCTCTGGCGATGCGTATGGCGTTCTCGTTGGCTTCTGCACCCCCGAGGGTGAAAAACGACTTCTCGATGTCGCCGGGGAACAGCTCGGCGAGCTTGCGGCCGAGCAGTGCCCGGGGCTCGGTGGCGGTGACGGCGGAGTTGGCGTAGGCGAGCTCTTGTGCCTGGCGGGTGATCGCCTCGACGACGCGAGGATCCCCGTGGCCGATGTTCACGCACATCAGCTGGCTGTTGAAGTCCAAGTAGCGCTTGCCGTCGGCGTCGTAGAAATAGACGCCCTTGGCCCTGACCACCGGTAGGGGCGAGACCTTCGACTGCACGGCCCAGTCGTAGAGGGTGTAGCGCCTCGACCAGTCGATGATCTCCTCGGCGGACAGCCGCCGCGGCTCGGCTTCGGCGCTCATCTCGACCTCCCGTCTTCCCACGTTAGCGAGGTGCCAACCGTGTCGATCGTGCGGGACCACCCGCTGTCTCGCCAACCATCCTGCCCCTTGCGTGCGGCCGTTGCAGTGGCGGGCCCGGCTGGTTTCGGGTCGACGGCCTCGCTGACGGGCGCCGCCGGGCGCTCAGGTCCCCTGCCGGGCCGTGACCAACATGCAGGTGCAGATGTTCGTCACTGCGTCCCGGGGCGGTTGCCCGGTCACCCGGCGGTGTCGGGTCCGGCGCGTTCGACCGTCATCCGCAACAGAACGCGTCGTTCCTGCTCCATTGCCGCCCGGTACTCCTCCCAGTCTGGATGCTCGCCCGAGATCTGGCGGTAGTACGCGACAAGACCGTCCATGGCCTCGGGGAGCGCCACTATTTCGACGGTGCCGTCAACTTGGACCCAGGCGCCGTAGAAGGCGTCGGTGAACACGAGAAGCGAGGCCCGGGGCCGCCGGCGCAGGTTCTTGGTCTTCGTGGCGGTCTCCCGGGTGGAGACGATGACCGAGTCGCCGTCGGTCCCGGCAGTGACGGGAGAGAGCTGAGGGCTACCGTCACGGCGAGTCGTGGCCAGCACGGCCCGGTGATGCTGCCTGATGAACTGCAACGCGTCGGTGGGTTCCATGGCGCTGGACCCTAATGCGCGAGTCCCGGATCCGAATCGCCTTTCAACAAACTCAGTTGGCTGTCGGCGGCCGGGGACGGCGTGGCCGCGTCCCGCCGCGGCGCCCAGGTGGGTCAGCGAGGCGGGAGCCGTCCGGTATCTAGCATGACCCCGGTGGTCGCGCGGTCTGAGTCGTCAAGTGCGTCGTCCCGGAACCAGGACGGGCGCCATGAGGACGGCGCCGGGGACCGGGGCGTGACTTCGCCGGTCGTGAGAAGACGCGGGCTCTCCTCACTGCGCCCGTTCCACCACCGGAACTTCTCCCTCTTGTGGGCGGGAGGCATGGTCTCGGTCATCGGCTCTTGGATGCAGACGGTTGCCGTCGGGGCACTGATAGTCGCCCGTACCGGAAGTGCCACATGGGCGGTGGTGATCGCCGCGGGAGGCTTCCTGCCGATCGGGCTGCTGTCGCCGGTCGGAGGCGCGTTGGCCGACCGAATACCCCGACGCGCCGCCCTTGCCGCCGGCAACCTTCTCGCCGGCGCCGTCGCCCTCGCCATAGCCCTCCTCGTCGCCGCCCGGCACGACAGCCCTGTGATCCTGACTTTGCTCGTCACGGTCCAGGGCTCAGTCAGCGCCTTGGTCGGGCCGTTTCAGCAAGCCATCCTCCCGGACCTGGTGCCCCCCTCGGAGTTCCTCGCCGCCGTTTCCCTCAACTCGGCGCAGTTCAATCTCGGGCGCATCATCGGCCCGGCGCTCGCGGGCGTTACGATCGCCGCCTTCGGCTACCCGGTCGCCTTCGTCGCCAACGCGGTGTCCTTCCTCGCTGTCGTCGTGGCCCTCTTCTTCGTGCACCTGTCCCCACCGCCCGGACGCGACGATCAGGTCGGGCTGCTCACCTCGCTTCGCCTCGGTGCCAGGGCGGCGCGGGCCGAGCCTGGCTGTCGCAGTGCGATAGCCATGATCGCTGTTGTGGGGCTCTCGGCGTCTCCCTTCATCGCCCTCGTGCCGGTGATGGCGCATCGCCTGACCCACAGCGGAGCGCGCGGCATCGCTTCGGCAACAGGCTTGCTGACAACCGCCCAGGGCCTCGGCGCCGTCGTGGGCGCCCTCGCCATCCCCCCGCTCGCAGCCCGCTTCGGCCGGGGCAGGATGCTCACCACCAGTCTCGCCGTTCTGCCGCCTGTGCTCGTCGGCTACGGCCTTGCCCCGTCGCTCCGGTTCGCCCTGCCCGCACTGTTCGTCGTCGGGCTCGTCTACATCGGCGTGCTGTCCGGCCTTTCCACCGTCGTGCAGCTCCGGGCGCCGGCGCAGCTGCGCGGACGTGTGCTCAGCCTCTACTCGGTCGCGCTCGGCGTTTCTTATCCGATCGGATCGCTCGTGCAGGGGCCGCTCACGGACCGGCTCGGTCTGGCCTGGACGACTGCGGGTGCCAGTGCTCTCCTGGCGATCGTGCTCGTCACGATGCGCCTGGTGCGCCCCGGCGTTTTTCGTGTGCTCGCCGCGCCCACCCCGACCGAGGCTCAACCGGCTACGGCCTCGCCCTGATCTGCAACGCCGCCGATCCCCCGGGCCGGTCACGAGCAGACTGCAACCATATGGCAGGCACGCCGTCGAGGAAGGGACCGGAACCGCCCCGCCGCCGGGCGTCAAGGTCCCCGGGCCGGGCGGCTGGCCTGCCCTGCTTCGCGCCGGTCCCTACCGCCTGCCAGCACGGGCCACGGCTGCGAGGCGTGCGCCCGTCGATGCCACCAGGTCCGCGGGGGCAAGCTCGACCTCGAGGCCGCGCCGGCCACCGCTGACGAACACGGTCGGCCATCGCGAAGCGCTCTCGTCGACCACGATCGGAAGGCGGCGCTTCTGGCCGAGCGGGCTTATACCCCCGACCACGTAGCCAGTCGCGCGCTCTGCCTCCGCCGGGTCGGCCATCGTCACCTTCTTGATCCCGAGGGCAACGGCGAGTGCCTTCAGGTCAAGCTCGCCAGAAACCGGTATCACCGCCACAGCCAGGCCACCGGCGGCCTCGACGACGAGGGTCTTTAGGACTCGCGCTTGTTCTGTCCCGAGCGCCTCCGCGGCCTCCCGGCCGTAGGGGGCCGACGGGTCGTGTGTGTACTCGTGCAACCGGTGGGCCGTACCGCTGCGGACCAGGACCTCGACGGCGGGCGTGGCGACCACGACTCCATCTTGACTGCTCGGCCACGCGTCTTGCGCCGATCCCGTGCGGAGACGTGTCAATACAATTGCGGCGCGATGACGGTACCCGACGAGGCGTTCCCGACTGCTCCCTATTCGATCGTCTTGACGACGGTGAGGTCTCGCGAAGACGCCCGCCGGGTCGCCCACAAGCTCCTGAGGGAACGGTTGGCCGCCTGCGTCCAGATGCTGCCGATAGACAGCGCCTACACCTGGAAGGGAGAAATGGTCTCTGAGAGCGAGGTGCTCTTGCTGGTCAAGACCCGCACCGAGCTGTACGCCGGGATCGAAGAGGCCATCGTCTCGGTCCACGACTACGAGACTCCGGAGATACTGCTCTTGGCCGTGGCCGATGGTCTGCCCGCTTACCTCAGTTGGATAGACGAGGTCACCTGAGCGGAGAAGTGCGACCGCGTTCGCGACCGCCGCCGTGCGAACACCCTCGGATTTTCCTCAAAGGAGGCGGTCGGTAGTTGGGCAACTCCGAACTGGGCCCGACCCGACCCGACCCGGGCCGGGAGATGGAGGGTCAGGCGGAGGCGGTGAAGCGCTCGATGATCATGCGGCTCCCCGACCCGGTGTGGTTCAAGCCTGCGCCGACGGCCCAGCATGCCTCCGGAGACGGACAGGCCACACCGGTGAGCGACTGAAAGCCGTACAAAGGACTGGGGCTGGATTCCGCGGACCAGTTCGAGCCGTTCCACCCCTCGGTGAGCACGAGTGCCTCGTCCTCGCCCGCGCCACGTGACCCAACCGCCTGGCAAGCGGTCACAGCCGCACAGGCGATCGCCTCCAGCTCGGGGTAGTTACCGGCGCTTCCCGCTGGACTGTTGACGGTTGTGAACGAATTCCCGTCCCAACGCTCGACGAGGGGATGGATGGCGATGAGGCCCGGAGCTTTCCTGACGGTCTGGCCGACAGCCCAGCAAGTGACGGGAGAACTCCCTGGAAGACAGCCGACACCGGCCAGGGAACCGCCTCCCGAGAGCTGGCCCGCGACCGTGACGGCGGACCAGCCACGCCCGTTCCACCGCTCGGCCAGGGCCCGTCCGGCACCGTGTTTCGCCGTGGCGTACCCGACGAATAGACAGTCGTCCTCGGCCGCGCACGCCACTCCACTCACCTGGACGAACGACGCCGAAAGCGGCGCTGCCCTCACGTAGCGCCAGGAGCTGCCGACGAGCCGGAAGCTGGCGGCAAGTCCTCCATTGCCCGACGATCCGACGGCCCAACATTCGCCGTCTGCGGGTTCACAAGTCACGGCCGACAACTCCCCCTGCGGAGCCGGGGTATTGACGGCGGTCCAGCCACCGTGGGTCCCGTAGTGCTCGAGGAGGTTGCCCGGGTGTGAGCCACTGCGCATGCCCACCGCCCAGCAGTCCGTGGCCGACAGGCAGCTGACGCCGGACAGCTGGTCGAGCGTGCCCGGTTGCGCGCGGGCCGCGGCAGTCGTCGTCCAATCACCGTGCACGTAGTGCTCGATCAGGGCAGGCCCTGCGTTGGACGCCGACGACTGGAAACGGTCGCCGACGGCCCAGCAGTCCGCAGCGCTGACGCAGGTCACCGCACGCAACGAGGTGATCGGGGCGCCGGCAACATTGGGTGTGCTCGCCGACCAGCTCTGGCCGGTCTCGGGGCGCGCCGGACCGGCGGCGGCCAGGGCGGGCACGAGGAGTCCCGCGCCGAAAAGGCCGACGACGATCAGCGCAAGTAGGCGAAGGCGCGACACTGGGCTCATGTTGCAAACATAACGGCGCCATATTGCCGGTCGTCATGAGCGTTCCGGCCCGGTGCTGCAGCGCTAGTGGGGACCCGTCGCGCCCGATCGAGGACCGCCGCTTCCTCGCTTCAACCGCCTACCTCCTCGAACAAGACGAAGGGCTTGCGGCCTGTTGCCCGCGCCACGATCTCCTCCTCGAGGTACTCCGACGCCTCGAGGACCGCAGGGAGCAGGTCGGGTTCCAGCGTGAGCGCCCGGAAGGTCGCGCCCACCGTCACGCCGTGACCCGGTCGCGACTCCACGACGACCGGGTCGCCGGCGCGAACCTCGCCGGGAGCCAGAACGCGCAGATAAGCGCCGGGGTGCGCGCGACGGGTGAACTCCTTCAGCCATCCCCTCCTGTTCATCCACACGGCGAAGGTGGCACATGGGATGCGGGGACCCGTGACCTGCACGACGACGCTGTCGCCGACACGCCATGTCTCGCCGATGAGGGCGTCGGTCACCTCGAGGCCGGTTGTCGTGAGGTTCTCCCCGAACCTGCCCGACCGGAGCGGTTCGCCGAGCTCGACCTCCCACCAGTCCAGGTCCTCCCTGGCGTAGGCATAAACGGCCTGAGAACCGCCACCGTGGTTGTTGGCGTCGCAGATTACGTCGCCCGCAAGTCCGCTCGTTCCCGATCCCTTCGGTCCGGGCACCGAAACCAGGACCGGCCCCGGCGCGGGCACCTTGTCGATGCCGGTGGAGCCCGACTTCGCCCGGACCGCCCTCGGCACCCCAAGGTTCACCGATTCGAGCAAAGGCACCTGTCCGATGCTATGGGCAGCGCTCTGTCCGTCGGTCGCTTCAGGAGCCTCCGGGTCGGCACCGTGGCCGCGCGCCGATCGCCGCAAGAGCCGTCCGGCGGCTCGTCGGAGAGGCGCTGCGACCCGGATCAGCCCGTGTTGCGCAGTCCGGCCGCGATCGCGTTGACCGTGATCAGCAGAGCGCGTCGCAGGTCCGGCTCCAAGGAGCCGGACCGGTGCCTTCCCAGCAGTTCGACCTGGAGGTGGTGAACCGGCCGGAGGTAGTCGGCACGGACGGCGAGGGTCCGCCTCAAAAGCGGCCTCGCCTCGATCAGGCTGGACTCGCCGGTCAGATCGAGGATCCCCGCCACAGAGCGGGCGTGCTCTTCGGCGATCTCCTCGTAGATGGCATGCAATTCCGGTTCGACGAGCGACTTCACGTACAACCACGCGATGTCCATGTCGGTCTTGGCAAGGGTCATCTCGACATTGCCCACGAAGGTTCTGAAGAACGGCCACTTGGCGTACATCTCGCCGAGTGCTGGTCCCGCGCCCTCGGCCCGAGCCGAGGCGAGCCCGGATCCGACGCCGTACCAGCCGGGGATGATCTGGCGTGACTGGGTCCAGCCGAACACCCAGGGGATCGCCCGCAGCGCTGCCAGGTCGGACCCGGATTCCGGCCGATATGCCGGGCGCGAGCCGAGGTTCAAGTCGTTGAGCTCTGCGACCGGTGTCGAGGACATGAAGTACTCCGCCAAGCCCGCGTTCCCGAGCAGGGCGCGATAGGCGCGCTCGGCCACCGAAGAGACGGCCTCCATCACCTCGTGCCAGCGTCCGGACGTGGTGGTCGAGCCGGGAGCCGAGCTGTGGAGCAGGCTCGACTCGATCACCGCGGCGAGGCTCGCCTCGAGATTCTCCCGCGCGAGCTCCGCGAGGTTGTACTTGTCGGAGATCACCTCGCCCTGCTCGGTGACCTTCAAGAACGCGTCCACGGTCCGCTCCGGCTGGGCGAGGATCGCCTCGGCCGACGGCCCTCCACCTCGCCCGACCGTCCCGCCGCGACCGTGGAAGAGCCGGAGGGCGACCCCGTGGCGCCGGGCGACGTCGCGCAGCATCCCCTGTGCCTTGTAGATCTCCCACTGGGAGGTGGTGATCCCTGCGTCCTTGTTCGAGTCCGAGTAACCGACCATGACCTCCTGGACGTCCCCGCGTGCCGCCACGACGGCCCGGTAGCTCTCATTCGAGAGCAGCTCGTCGAGCAGGGCACCCGAGCCGCGAAGTTCCGCCACGCGCTCGAAGAGCGGGACGATGCCTATGCGGGCCCACCGACAACGCCAGTCGATCAGCCCGGCCTCGCGTGCAAGCACGACCGTGGCGAGAACGTCGTCGACCCCCTCGGTCATCGAGATCACATAGCTCTCGATCACGCCGTCGCCGAAGCGGTCAAGACCGGCGGCGATCGTCTCGAAAGTCGCATAGGTCGTGGCCGCGCGTGGTGAAAGGGCGAAGCGCGACACCCCGAGTGGCCGGGCGCTGCTCAGCTCGGCCCACAGCACGGCGCTGCGTTCGGAACGGTCGAGGTCCCCGTAGGGCCTTTCGAGCTCTCCGAGCTGATCGAACAGCTCGCCGAGCATCTTGTGATGGGCCTCGGCGTTCTCGCGGACGTCAAGAGTCGCCACGTGGAACCCGAATGTCCTCACGAGACGGCCCATGCGACCCAGCAGGCCCTCGGCGATGGCCTCGCCGCGATTGGCCGCGAGCGAGTCGCGCAAGAGCCTCAGCTCGTCGATAAGCCCCTCCGCACCCGCGTAGTCCCGGCCCGCCACGTGCGGGTTGTCACCTGCCAGTCGTGCCCGGGTGTTGACGAGACGTTGGCGGATGTAGGAGCACTTCAACCGATAGGGCTCCTCGGCGTCGAGGCTCTTGTAGCGCTCGTAGACGTCCGCCAGCAAGAGGCGGTCCGCCTCCAGGCTCTCCGAAAGCGCGTCGGAGATGGCGACTATCGCCGTCGAGTTCGAGAGCGCCCGCGTCAGCTGGTCGACAAGCCCGATGAGCTTGCGGAACCCGAGCTCGTGCTGAATCAGCAGAACGTCGGTCGTCACGGCGGGCGTCACCGAAGGGTTGCCGTCACGATCACCGCCGACCCAGGAACCAAAGCGGAGATTGGACGTCGAGAACCCGAGCACGACGCCATGCCGCTCGAGCTCGTCGTCGAGGTCCTCCAACAGTGTGGGAACGGCGCTGTCGTAGAGCTGGGACATGTAATAGAGGATGTTCTGCGCCTCGTCCTCGGGACGCAGGCGACCGACTCGCAGTTCGCTCGTCTGCCACAGGAGCAGGATCGTCTCGCGAAGCCGGGCAAGGAGCCGTCTTGCCTCCGCCGGTGTCGGATCGGCGCCGAGGCCTTGGACTATGTGGGCCACATCGAGGAGCTTCGACAGGACCGAACGTCGCGCCGACTCGGTCGGGTGTGCCGTGAACACGGGACGGAACTCGAGGCGGGCGAGGGTTGCGCCGACTCGTTCGCGATCGATGCCGTGCTCCGCGATCCGGTCGAGGGTGTCGCGCAGGAAGGTCCGCTCGGCGCGCCGGGCCTGGCCGAGCTCAGCTGCGCGGTGCACCTGCTCGGTGACATTTGCGAGCTGGAAGTAGGCGGCGAAGGCGCGGGCGAGGAGAAGGGCGGTACCTGTGGGAATGTTCGGAAGTTGCTCGGCGAGCCCGCCTCCGCCGGCGGGTTCGCCCTCCGACCACTCGAGCTTGGCCACGCCGCGGATTTGTTCGACGAGGTTCAAGAACTCATGGCCTTCTACACGGGCAAGCTCCTCGCCGAGCAGGGAGACGACGAGACGTATATCCCTGCGCAGCGCCGCGTGGCGCTCCTCTGTCGGAACGGCGTCATAGGACGTGATCGGGTCACGCACGTAGTTGCGAGCGTCGCGCGGCTCATCACCCGTTCTTTGCGGCACGGACGGATCGTACCGACTGGGGCCAGCCATCTCTCCCGGCACCGGTCCCATGAGCTCGGCTGCCGGGCGGTTGCGGTGCCGCCGCTCAGTCCCCGGCGCCGGAGACGGCCACGACCTTGGCCGAGGTGATCCGGACGAGGTCATCAGGTGTGACCGAGAAGACGGCTCTCGGCGTGCCGGCGGCCGCCCACACGACGCCATGGTCGAGCAGGTGCTCGTCGAGATAGGTGGTCACCGCGTTGGTGTGGCAAATGGGCGGGACGCCACCGATCGCGTAGCCGGTTCGGTCGCGTACGAAACGGCCCGAGGCCCGCTCCACCTCCCCGCCGACGACGCCCGCCAGGCGTGACTCGTCGACGCGGTCGGCACCCGACACCATGACCAAGAGAGCCTCGTCGTCGGCCACGGAGCGGAATATCAGTGACTTCACTATCTGCGCGACGTCGCAGCCCAACGCGGCCGCCGCCTCCGCCGCTGACCTCGTGCTCTCGGGCATCTCCCTCACGGTGTTCGAGACGCCCATGCGGACGAGCTCCTCGGCGACCCGGGCTGGGCCGCGGCTCAGTTCTTCCATGCCGCCTTTCTTAGCCCAGCAACGTCGGGACCGCCTGCACAACTAGCCCCCGGCGGATTGGCCACACGCCGCCGCCGGTTGGTCCTTGAGCCGGAAGGGCCCACAGTCCTCGTCTCACCGTTGGGCTAGAAAGGGGGACAGCAGTCCTACAAGCCAAGGAGGCAACGTGGACGTACGCGAATGGGTCTGCGTCGATGGTAACGAGGCCGCTGCCCGCATCGCCTACGCCCTTTCGGAGGTGATCGCGATCTACCCGATCACACCGGCGTCCCCCATGGGCGAGTACGCCGACGACTGGGCGACAGCGGGCAAGCAGAACCTCTGGGGCCAGGTTCCCGACGTCATCGAGATGCAGTCGGAGGCCGGCGCGGCGGGGACCCTTCACGGCGCCCTGCAAAAAGGAGCCCTGGCCACGAGCTTCACCGCATCGCAGGGTCTTTTGTTGATGGTGCCCAACATGTTCAAGATCGCCGGGGAGCTGACTCCGGCGGTGATACATGTCGCGGCCCGCACGATCGCGACGCATGCCCTGTCGATCTTCGGCGACCACTCCGACGTGATGCACGCCCGCACGACCGGTTGGGCGATACTGGCGGCCAGCTCCGTCCAGGAGGCCCATGACTTCGCTCTGGTCGCCCACGCCGCCACCTTGAAGTCGCGCGTGCCCTTCCTGCACTTCTTCGACGGGTTCCGCACCTCCCACGAGCTGGCGAAGATCGCCCTGCTCTCTACCGAGGACATAACCGCCCTCATAGACAACGACGCCCTCATCGAGTTCCGCCTCCGGGGCATGAACCCCGACACTCCCGACGTCCGGGGCACCGCGCAGAATCCCGACGTCTTCTTCCAGGCCCGCGAGGCCTCCAACCCGTACCACCTTGCCGTCCCGGGCATCGTGCAGGAGACGATGGACTCCTTCGCGGAGAGGACCGGGCGCGCCTACCGCCTCGTCGAGTACCGGGGTGCCCCCGACGCCGAACGGGTGATCGTGCTCATGGGCTCGGGAGCCGGCGCAGCACGCGAGGCGGTCGACGCCCTCGTCGATGCCGGCGAGCGGGTGGGGATGGTGACGGTCCGGCTCTATCGGCCCTTCCCTTCGGCAGAGTTCGTGTCCGCCCTGCCTCCAAGCGTCCGTTCGGTCGCCGTGCTCGACCGGACCAAGGAGCCGGGCGCCGTCGGTGAACCTCTCTATCTCGACGCTCGCGCGGCGGTCGACGAGGCGATGGAGAGCCCCACCCCGGCGTTCAGCCGACCACCTCGGATCACGGGCGGCCGCTACGGCCTGTCTTCGAAGGAGTTCACGCCGGCCATGGCCAAGGCCGTCCTCGACGAGCTGAAGACCGAGCAACCCAAACGGCACTTCACGATTGGCATCTTCGACGACGTGACGTCTCTCAGCCTCGCATGGGACAAGGACTTCCGCCCACCGCGGCCCGCCACGCAGGTACAGGCAGTCTTCTTCGGACTGGGCTCTGACGGCACCGTCGGCGCCAACAAGAACAGCGCCAAGATCATCGTCGACGCCACCGACGACTTCGTGCAGGGCTACTTCGTGTACGACTCCAAGAAGTCGGGCGCCATGACGGCTTCCCACCTGCGGTTCGGGCCCGAACCCATCAACTCGACCTACCTCATAACAGATGCCGACTTCGTCGCCTGCCACCAGTTCGGACTGCTCAACCGCGTCGACATCCTCGAGGTGGCCAGGGACGGGGCGACCTTCCTTCTCAACAGCCCGTACGGGCCGGCAGAGGTCTGGGACGAACTGCCGGGAAAGGTGCGGCGCCAGATTCAGGACAAGCACATCCAGTTCTGGGTCGTCGACGCCAACAAGGTGGCGGCGGAGGCGCAGCTCGGCAGCCGGATTAACACGGTGATGCAGCCCTGTTTCTTCGCCCTCTCGGGGATCTTGCCGGCCGACAAGGCCGTGGCCGAGATCAAGGCCGCCGTGACCAAGGCCTACGGCAAACGGGGCCACACGATCGTGGACCGCAACTTCGCCGCCATCGACGCCGCCCTCGCCAACCTCGTCCAGGTCGAGGTCCCCTCCGAGCTGGCCGCCTCCGGCTCGATCGGGGTCGCGGTACCCGACTCGGCCCCCGAGTTCGTCCGGCGCGTCACCTCGATGCTCATGGACGGCAAGGGCGACCTGCTGCCGGTGTCCGCCCTCCCGGCCGATGGCCGGTTCCCGTCGGGGACTACCCGATTCGAGAAGCGGGCCATCGCGCTCGAGATGCCGATCTGGGACCCGGACATCTGCATCGACTGCGGCAAGTGCACCATCGTCTGCCCGCACGCCGTCATCCGGATGAAGGTCTTCACTCCCGATGCGCTCGCCGGGGCTCCGGAGGGCTTTTTGTCCAAGCCCTTCCGTTCCAAGGACCTCCCCGGTCACGAGATGGCCATCGCCGTCGCCGTCGACGACTGCACCGGCTGCGGTGTCTGTGTCGACGTGTGCCCGGCGAAGTCCAAGACCGAGGCCAAGCACAAGTCGATCAACATGGAGTCCGCCCTCGTTAACCGGGACAGGCTGAGGGACCACTGGGACTTCTTCCTTGCGATCCCGGAGCTCGACCGCTCCCTCCTGCCGCACGACTCGGTGAAGGGCTCCCAGGCTCTCCAGCCCCTCTTCGAGTTCTCCGGAGCCTGTGACGGCTGCGGCGAGACGCCCTACCTGAAGCTGGCCAGCCAGCTGTTCGGGGACCGCATGCTCGTGGCCAACGCCACCGGTTGCTCGTCGATCTACGGCGGCAACCTGCCGACGACGCCGTGGGCGACCAATGCCGAAGGGCGCGGGCCGGCCTGGGGCAACTCGCTGTTCGAGGACAACGCCGAGTTCGGCCTCGGGATCCGCCTCGGTCTCGAGGCGCAGCAGGTGAGGGCCCGAGCCCTGCTCAGCGCGCTCGCGGCAGAGGTGGGCCTCGAGCTGGCCACGGCCATCCTCGACGCCGAACAGGACGAGGAGGTGGCCGTTTTCGCCCAACGGCGGCGCGTCGCTCAGCTCGACGAGATGCTGGGCCGGTTGGTCACCTCACCCGACGCCGGCCTCGCACTTCGCGCACGCCATCTCCTCGCCCTCACAAGTGCTCTTGTGCGAAAGAGCGTGTGGATCGTCGGCGGCGACGGCTGGGCCTACGACATCGGCTTCGGGGGACTGGACCATGTCCTTTCCTCCGGACGCGACGTCAACATCCTCGTGCTCGACACCGAGGTGTACTCGAACACCGGCGGCCAGGCGTCAAAGGCCACCCAGCGGGGCGCCATGGCCAAGTTCGCGGCGGCCGGAAAGGAGTCGCCCAAGAAGGACCTCGGTGCGGTGGCCCGCTCCTACGGCAACGTCTACGTGGCCCAGATCGCGGTGGGGGCCAACGACGTGCAGGCGACCAAGGCCCTGCTCGAGGCCGATGCCTACCCCGGCCCCTCGCTCGTGATCGCCTACTCGACCTGCATCGCCCACGGGATCGACATGGGAAAGTCGATGAGCCACCAGAAAGACGCCGTGCGGTCCGGCTACTGGCCCCTCTACCGCTTCCACCCGTCGCAGGCCGCAGAGGGACAGCCCTTCCAGCTCGACTCCAAGGCGCCGTCCATCCCGCTGGCGGAGTTCGTCGCCACAGAGGCCCGCTATGCCACCTTGGCCCGGACCTACCCCCGCCAGGCGGCTCGCCTGGCCACCCTGGCGCAGGCCGACGTGACCGAGAGGTGGCGGTACTACGAACAGCTCGCCTCGGTGCAGCGCACCGTTCCCCGGGTCTCCTCCGAGGCGGAACCCGAAGCGGGCACCGAGAGCGAGAGCAGCGACGACGAGGAGGTCGAGTGATGACCGGGCCAGACTCCGTGGACCTGAGGACGACCTATCTGGGCCTCCGGTTGTCGTCGCCGATCGTGGCATCGGCGGGGCCGCTCACGCGTGACGCCGAGGGCGCCAAGGCCCTCGCCGATGCGGGGGTCGGGGCGCTCGTCCTGCCGTCGTTGTTCGAGGAGGAGATCGTCGCCGAGGAGGTCGGGCTGTCCTTCGCCCTCGAAGCCGGAAGTGAGCATTTTGCGGAGGCACTCGACTACTTCCCCGCCGTCACGAACTTCACCAGCGCCGCCGACCGCTACCTCGAGCTGCTCGAGGACACGAAGAAGGCGGTGGACGTGCCCGTCATCGCCAGTCTGAACGCCTCGTCCAGTGGTGGTTGGGTGCGCTACGCCAAGATCCTCGCGGAGGCCGGCGCGGACGCCCTCGAGCTGAACGTGTACCGGGTCCCCACCGACCCGCACCTGACCGCGGCGCAGGTGGAGGATGCGGACCTTGCCCTTGTGACCCAGGTGTGCGCAAGCGTGTCCCTGCCGGTCGCCGTGAAGCTGTCCCCGTACTACTCGGCCATGGCCGGCTTCGCCGCCCGGGTCGTGGCTGCCGGCGCCTCGGGGCTCGTCCTGTTCAACCGCTTCTACCAACCCGATCTGGACCTCGAGACGATGGACGTCGTCTCGAAGGTGGAGCTGTCGCGGACCTGGGAGATGCGCCTCCCCCTGCGTTGGATCGCCATCTTGCGGCCCCAGCTCGGAGCGGGAGTCTTCCTGGCCGCGACCTCAGGGGTCCACACCGGGTCCGATGTCGTGAAGATCCTCGCCGTGGGCGCCGACGTGGCCATGATGACCTCGGCCATCCTCCATGCCGGCCCTGGTCATGTCAGAGCCGTCGAGTCCGAGCTGCGCTCATGGCTCGCCGAGCACGAGTACACCTCCGTGGCCCAGCTTCGCGGCTCGGTCTCCCAGGCGACCTCGCTCGACGCGAGTGCCTTCGAACGCGCCAACTACCTGAAGACGCTGCATTCGTGGACGACACCCGACCAGAGCCCCGTCCCCGGACTGGATTGAGGCGGAACAAACCGGAGCCCCGCAATGAGCTCCGCGAGGCAAAGCTCCACGGGCGGCGGCCTATTCGTCCGGCCCCTCACCGAGCCTGACCTCGACCTGGCCGACCGGATCTTCCGGACCGCCTTCGGGACCTTCCTTGAGGACCCGGAACCGGAGAAGTTCTTCGGGGACGTCGACTTCGTGCGCACACGCTGGCGGGCGGACCCCACGGCCGCCTTCGGGGCCGAGCTGGACGGCGAGCTCGTCGGCACGAGCTTCCTCACGAACTGGGGCAGTGTCGGGTTCCTCGGGCCCTTGACGGTGCGGCCCGACCACTGGGACCGCGGCGTGGCCAAGCGGCTGATGGAACCGACGATGGCCCGGTTCGACGCCTGGCGCACCCGGCACGTGGGGCTGTTGACCTTCGCCGCGAGTCCGAAACACGTCGGCCTCTACCAGAGCTTCGGGTTCTGGCCGAGATACCTGATCGCCTCCATGGCGATGCCCGTGCTGGCCCCGGCGCGGGCCTGCTCGTACTCCAGGTTCTCCGAGCTCGCCCCGTCCGAGCGCGCCGGGGCCACCGGTGAGGTTCGCGAGCTCACCTCAGCGGTCTTCGAAGGCCTCGAGGTCACCCGTGAGCTCGAGGCCGTGGCCGACCAGAAGCTCGGTGAGACGGTGCTGGTCCACGGCGACGCCGGGCTCGAGGCCGTGGCGGTGTGCCACATCGGTCCCGGGACCGAGGCCGGGAGCGGCACGTGTTACGTGAAGTTCGGGGCGGCCAGGCCCGGTCCCCGGGCGGCCCAAAGCTTCGGCCGGCTCATCGACGCCTGCCACCACCTCGCCGCCAACAAGGGGGCCACGACTCTCTGCGCCGGGGTGAACTTCGGCCGTGAGCGGGCCTACGCCGTGCTCCGGGAGAACGGGTTCCGGACCGCGTACCAAGGAGTCGCCATGCACCGCCCGAACGAGCCCGCTTACGACAGACGCGACTGCTACGTGATCGACGACTGGCGATGAGCCCGCGCCCGCCTGGCGGATCGCACCCGCGGTTCGCCTCACCGCCAGGGCCGGCGGAGAACTGGACCTTCCGCGTCGAGGGTCTCACGAAGCGCTTCGGCGCGGTTGTCGCCAACGACGCCATCACCCTCAGCGTCGAGCCGGGCGAGGTCTACGGACTGCTCGGGCCGAACGGGGCGGGCAAGTCGACCCTTGTCAAGCAGACGATCGGCCTTCTCAAGCCGAGCTCCGGTCGCATCACCCTCGGTAGCTTCGACCTCGTCGCCGACCCGGACGCAGCCCGCCAGCTGTGCTCGTACCTGCCGCAGGTGCAAATGCCGATCGAGTCGTTCCACGTCTCCGAGGCGATCGAGCTCGCCGGGCGCATCCGAGGCGGGGGCTCCAGGGAGGTCGCCGCCCGTACGGCATCGCTCATCGACGCCCTCGATCTCGGGGAGTGGAGGAACGCCCTCGGCCACAGCTTGTCCGGCGGTGTGAGGCGACTCGTCGGCTTCTGCATGGCCGTCGTCCGCCCCGGGCGCGTGGTCATCCTCGACGAGCCCACCAACGACGTCGACCCTCTGCGCCGGCGTCTTTTGTGGGCGGAGATCCGCGCCCTCGGCGCGCATGGGTGTGCCGTCCTGCTCGTGACCCACAACGTCCTCGAAGCCGAGAAGTCGGTCGACCGCCTGGCGGTGATCCACAAGGGCGGGCTCGTCGCCGAGGGAACGCCGTCGTCCATGAAGGCGGGCAACCGTTCCCAGCTGCGCCTGCAGCTGATGCTCACGCCGGGAACGGCCACGCCCGAACCGCCTTCATGGGCCGGCCCGCCTGTGCGCGTCGGCAACAACCTCGTCACCACGATCGCCGAAGCCGACGCCGCCACCGCCATCGCATGGGCGGCGGAGATGACCGCTGCCGGCGTCGCCGAGGAGTACGCGCTGGCGGCGATGACCCTCGAGGACGCCTACGTAAGGCTCACCTCCCACATGTCCAACGACGAGGGCGACGAAGGTGGCTGAGGCCCCCGCCGCGATCCTCGTCCCTCATGGCACCGTCGAGACGGGGCCGCAGCACTGGGTGCACGCCTACACGGTGATGGTCCGCTGGCACCTTGCGAGCCTGCGCATGTGGCTCGTGTTGCTCACGATCGTGCAGCTGCTGGCGGGGGTGGGCTTCGTGCTCGGGATCTCCCTGCTGTTCGCACACATCCCGACGACAGCTGCCCTGTTCGTGTCCACGGGCGTGCCCGTCATCAACCTGCTCACGGTCGGGATGATCCTCGGGCCCCAGATCGTGGCCGACCAGCGGTCCAACGGCAGTTACGAGTACATGCGCTCGATGCCGGTCAGCCGCTCGGTGTCCGCAGCCGCCTGGTACACGGTCTGCCTCTTGGGCGGCGTGCCGGCGATGGTCGTCGCCCTTGTCGTGGCCCAGTTGCGCTACGACCTCCCCCTGCACGTCTCAGCGATGATCGTGCCTGCCGTGCTTCTCACCTCTTTTGCCGGCACGATGCTCGGCTACGCCCTCGGGCACGCCATATCGAGCCCCATGGCGACGAGGATGATCACCCAGCTCCTGGTCTTCATCGTCTTCGGTTTCGCTCCCGTGCTCTACCCGGTCTCCCAGATGCCACGTTGGCTCGCCACGGTCAACTGGTGGCTCCCCTTCCGTCACATGGCCGTTGTCACCCGGGCCGCTCTCACACCGGGTGGCCACGCGGCGGTCCTGTCCGGCTATGTCGTGCTGTGCGTGTGGACGATCGTCTGTGCCGCACTTGCCGGCCGGGCGCTCGGGCGGCGACCGTGACCACCGTCGTCGCCGAGACCCGCCCGAGGCACGACCCGCCGTCCGAGCTACGGTCCGGCATCGGCTACTGGGTCGCCAGCCTGGCCTCCATGATGCGCTTCGACTACGGCCGCGTGCGCCAGTGGGTGCCGATGATGATCGTCATCCAGGCCTTCATGGGCGCGGGCATGGCCCTTTTGTACGGTTTCTTCTACCCTCACGTCACAGCCATGAGGGCCCTTTACATCACGACGGGTGCACCCACCCTGGCACTCATACCGGTCGGTTTCGTGATGCTCCCGGGCACCGTCGCCGAGCAGAAGCTGGAGGGGACGTTCGACTACATCTGGTCGTTGCCCGCCCCGCGCAGCGCCCAGGCCGCCTCCACCTTCACGCTCTTCACTCTTTTCGCCCTCCCGGGCTCGGTGCTCGCCCTCATCGTGGCGGCATGGCGCTACGACGTCCACCTCGCGCCCTCACCGCTGCTCGCCCCGGCAGTCCTTCTCTGCGCGCTGATGGCTATCACGGTCGGTTACGGCATGGCGATGGCCATCGCGAACCCCATGGTGACCAACGTCATCACCAATGCGCTGATGTTCGTCGTGCTCCTGTTCTCCCCCATCGTCTACCCGGCGTCGCAGCTCCCCGCCTGGTTCGCCTCGGTCCACTACTTCCTGCCCTTCTACAACATGGCCGTGGTCATCCGGGCGGGCCTCACCTTCGGCATCGTCGCCCACGCGACAACCTCGTTCGTGGTGCTTGCGGCCTGGACCCTCGCCGGCGCCGGCGCAACGGCCTTCGTCGTTGGCCGCCGCCGCTAAGCGCGGCGGCGCCCAGGCGCGGCTCAGCGCGCCAGGTGCTCCACCCGGTCGAGGAACTCGTTCACTCTCGCCATGAACGCCTCACGCTCGTCATGAAAGGGCGTGTGGCCGCTGTTCTCGAAGATCACCAGCTCAGATGAGGCGACGGCTTTGTGGATGTCGGTGAGGTGATCCACCCGGATCTCGTCGTAGCGCCCGCCCATCACCAGCGTCAGCACCTTTATGTCCTTGAGCCGGTCGAACACGTCCCAGTCGCGGATGCGGCCCGTCACGGTGAACTCGCTCGGCCCGTTCATCGTCTCGTAGACCACTGCGCTCATCTCGGCGAAGGTGCGCTCCAGGCCGTCCGGCCACGGCTGCAGGCGGCACAGGTGCTGGCGGTAGAAGACGCTCACGGCCGCCACGTACTCCGGGCACGAGGTGAAGCCCCGAGCCTCGTGGCGTTCGATCACCTCACGGACCTCGGCGGGCAGCTCCGCCAACAACTCCTGACAGCCCGCCACCGAGCGCGGCATGCTCGCCGGGCTGCCGGCCATGAGCAGACTGGCCACCGACGCCGGCCGGTAGTCGAAGATGTACTGCAGTGCCAGCATGCCGCCCCACGAGCTGCCGAAGATGTGGAAATGGTCGAGCCCGAGCGCGCCGCGCACCGCCCCGAGCTCACGGACGAAGTGCTCCACGGTCCACAGCGAAGTGTCGTCCGGCCTGTCGGAACGGCCGCAGCCGAGCTGGTCGTAGAAGATCACCTGGGGTCCCCCAGGTCCTCGAGCGGGTCGATGTAGTTGTGCGTCATGCCCGGGCCGCCGTGAAGGCACAACAGGGGCACGCCGCCATCACCGCGCTTCGGTACCAGACGCGGCCGTCAGGGATTTCGAGCATGCCCTCACGGATCCTCAGGTTCATCGCCATCCGTCCTTTCCGACCAGGCCGAACATGACCCTCCGACCGATCCCGGTGCGGAGGACACCGACGAGCGGGGGCCGGGATCGCGGACGGCCCCGGCTCGTGAACGGAAGTCACTTCCTGTCTCGCTCAGCACCCGTCTTGAAGGCGGCGGAGAAGCGCCTCACGCGTGGGCGACCTGGACCTGCCTACGCGCCGGGCACCGCTTGGAGAGCTGGTCACAGGCGGGCGAGCCTGCTCGCGACACGGCCCGGCCGCTCAGGTGATGTCGGAGCGCAGCGTCGTGAATGTGCCCACAAAAGCGAGCGCGATGCCGTAGACGAGCAGCATGATCGCACCGCCCCACCATGGCAGGAGCTCGGTCGTGCCGCCGCCGAAGTTGGTCCGGGCGGCATCTTCGAGCGCCGTGGCCGCCTGCCCGGGGAGGTACTCGCCGATGCTCGGCCAGATGGCGCCGATGATCGACTCCACCACCAAGGTGAAGACCAGGCCCACGACGATGGCGACGATCTGGTTCTTCAACAGCGCACCGAGCCCGAGGCCGTAGATGGCGAACAGGCCGGTCCCGAGCACTACACCAGGGGCGATCCTCGACCATTCGTGCCACATGTTGTGGGTCGTCGCAACGTAGTAGACCCCGTGCTGGGCGCTGCACACCGCCTGCGACATCCCCTGCGCCGCACCGCCCAGGCTCAGGCAGGAGTGCACCCTCAGGCTGACGAGGACCAGCCCGAGGATGAGCCCCGTCACCATGGTGAGCGCGCCCAAAAGCACGCCGGCCCCGAACCCGATCCCGGACTTCGCCATGACGACGCGACCCCGACGCGGTTCGGCCAGGAAGGTCGGGGTCACCGTCTTGTGCCGGTACTCACCGGTGATGATGAGAACCCCGAGAACCAGTCCGAGCAGCCGTGAAACGTCGAGCACCGAGAACACGTTCACGAACCACTGGGAGGAGCCGTGGGGGACGACGCCGGCTTTGCCCCCGTGCCGGCCTCCGGGGGCCAGGGCGAGCCCGAAGCCGAAGGCGAGGTCGATCACGACCAGGATGGCGAAGATCGCATAGGTCGACCAGATCGTCCAGAGTTTGCGGAGCTCGGCGTTGAGCAGCCTCACCATCACTGACCTCCCGCAGGCCCGGCCGAGCTGGAGGGCACCGTCGAGGGCGGCCGGCCGTCGCCGAATCGCCGGTAGTCACCGACCTGGGCCGGAGCGTGCCCGAGCTGAATGCTCTCGCCCCCTGTCAATGCGAAAAAGAGCGATTCGAGCGATTCGGTGGACGAGCCCATCTCGTGCACCTCAATACGGTTCTCGACCATTATCGGGCCCACCGTTTCCGGTGTGCCCCCCTCGCACACGACATAGCCGTCGCGCTCCACAGCAGGCAGCTTGGCGTCGTGCAAGGCCTGCACGAGGCGGGCGGCGTCAGGCGTGCGCACCCTTACGGATCGCTTGGAGCCGGCGAGCAGGTCCTGCAGTCTCCCTTGGGCCGCGAGCCGGCCGCCAGTGAGGACGATGACATCGTCCACGATCAACTGCGCCTCGGACAAAAGGTGCGACGACACGATCACGATGCGGCCACCACCGCCTTGGCTCGCGCCCTCGGAGGCGTAGAGCCTGAGGAAATCCCTCAGCCAGGCGATGCCCTGGGGGTCGAGACCATTGGCCGGTTCGTCGAGAACGAGGATGTCGGGCTCGCCCAACATGGCGCGGGCGAGCTCGAGGCGCTGGCGCATGCCCAATGAGAACCCACCGACGGTCCGGCCCCCGACTTCGGACAGCCCGACGAGGTCCAGGCACTCATCCACCCGGCTGAAGGGAAGTCCTGCCACCTCTGCGATCACCTTCAGGTGGTTGCGCGCCGTCCGGGCCGGGTGGAACCCGGACGCCTCCAGCACCGCGCCCACCCGCTTGGTGGGGTTGGGGAGGTCGCGATAGCGATGCCCGTCGATGAGCACCGAGCCCGACGTCGGGGTCACGAGCCCCAGCAGCATCCGAAGCGTGGTGGTCTTGCCGGCGCCGTTGGGCCCGAGGAAACCGGTGACCCCACCCGGGATGGCGTCGAAGTCGAGGTGGTCGACAGCCACGACGTCCGCTCCGAAACGCTTCGTCAACCCCCGGGCTTGGATTGTCGGCATGTCCGGCCCAGCCTCCGTAACCTTCGTCGATCGCGAACCGCACCAGGCGGTCCCGGGTTGACCTTAGTTCCACCGCACGTCGACTTGCTCCACCGCAGTCGGGCCCTCACGGCCTCGTCACCCGGCCCCGGCAACGGGCCTCGGGCCAGCGTCGCAAGCCGCGCTAAATCCATCCGCCCCTCCTACCGATAAACTGGAATTAGCGAGGGCGTTTTTGCGCGCTCCCGAAAAGGAGGCCGCACATGATGAGCAAGCCGAGAAAACTGCAGCTCGGGGCAATTCTGCCCGCAGCGCTGGTCGTGATTCTCGCAGGGTCGGTGGTAGCTGCCGGCGCCGCATCCGCGAGCCGGGCCCGTCCCCCGCACCAACCCGGCGGCGTCGTCCAGGAAGTGGTCACCTCCGTCAACGGCAGCGACGCCGCCGTGGGGACGTGCGTCAGCTCGGACACGGGCACCTTCACCATCGTCGGTCGCATCCGCCAGGGCATCGTGACCGTGAACCTCGCCTCGACAACGACCTACACCGACGCCGCCCTCACCCCGCCGACGTCGGCCACCTACGCCAACGTCTGCGTCGGTGACCAGGTCCAGGTCTCGGGCACTGTCTCCTCCGGGGCGCTGGCGGCGACCGCCGTCACGATCGTGCCCGCCAAGGCGCAAGGGATCGTCACATCCGTGGGCGGCGTTACGACCGCGGGCACCTGCGGCACAAGCCTCCCGAGCAGCTTCACGCTGGTATCCAGGCACCGTGAGATCGTGACGGTCGAGGTCGCATCGGGAATAACCTTCACCGACGCCGCCCTCACCCCGCCGACGTCGGCGACCTTCACCGACGTCTGCGTCGGCGGCCAGGTCGACGTTCTCGGCACCCTTTCCTCGGCTGCGCTGACGGCGACCGCGGTGACGATCGTGCCCGTCCAGGCCCAGGGGACCGTCACCTCCGTGAACAGCGTTACGACCGCGGGCACCTGCGGCTCAGGCCTCCCGGGCGGCTTCACGCTCGCGGCCAGGCACCACGCCATCGTGACCGTCGAGGTCGCATCGGGAGTAACCTTCACCGACGCCGCCCTCACCCCACCCACGTCGGCGACCTTCGGCGATGTCTGCGTAGGCAGCCAGGTCGGCGCTCTCGGCACCGGTTCGTCGGACCCGCTGGTCGCGACCCTGGTGACGATCGTGCCGGCCCAGGCGACGGGTAAGGTCGCCTCTGTGACGGTGGGGACCACCACGGTCACGACCGCAGGCTCCTGTGGCAGCGCGACGTCAGCGGGCAGCTTCACGCTGGGTGGCTTCTGGCCCCTTCCGGGGGCCACCGCCGCCCCGAGGTTCGTCACGGCGGTCGACGTCGCCTCGACGACGATCTTCTCGGACGCCGCCCTCACCCCGCCCACCTCGGCGACATTCGCGGACTTGTGCGTGGGTAGCCAGGTCACCGCTCTCGGCACCCTTTCCTCGGGTGCGCTGGCTGCCACCCTGGTGACGATCGTGCCTGCCCAGGCGCAAGGGACCGTCACGTCCGTGACCGTGGGCGGCAGCACGATCACTACATCGGGCGCCTGTGGCACCGCCGGCTCCCCGGGCAGCTTCACGGTGGGCGGCTTCTTGGCCCTTCCCGTCGCTACCGCCGCCCTGCAGCGTCTCACGACTGTTGACGTCACCTCGGGCACGGGGGGGACGGCTTTCACCGATGCCGCCCTCACCCCACCCACGTCGGCGACCTTCGGCGACGTCTGCGTCGGTGGCCAGGTCACCGCTCTCGGCCTGCTCTCCTCCGGTGCGTTGGACGCCACCCTGGTGACGATCGTGCCCGCCGAGGCCCAAGGGATCGTGACGTCGGTCACGGTGGGGGGCACCACGGCCACGACTGCGGGCTCCTGTGGCGCCACCGGCTCAGCGGGGAGCTTCACGCTGGTCGGCGTCCCGCCCATAGGCATCCTGCCCCTACCGCTGCCCGCCATTCCCACGCGACTGCTCACGACTGTTGACGTCGCCGTGACGACGACCTTCACGGACGCCACCGGAGCGACGCCCACGCCGGCAACCTTCCTCAATGTCTGCGTCGGCGGCCACGTCGAGGCGGTCGGCACCGAGTCCTCCGGTGTGCTGGCGGCGAGCGCGGTGACGATCCTGCCCGCGGTCTCTATCGCTCCCGGTCACGGCAACCGCCTGGGCCACTCTCACTGAGCCGAGCGACCTGAGCCGTCGCCGGCTCGCGCCACCCGGGACCGCCCCCGTCGACACGGGCGGTTGTCCCGGGTGATCTCGGTACCCGCGGGCTCGGCCTAGGGGCGCTTGCGCGTGGCGACCAGGACAGGGATCTTCCGGTCCGTCTTGGTCTGGTACTCGGCATAGGGCGGGTAGGCGGCGACCGCGCGTGCCCACCACGTCGCCCTCTCGTCACCGCTCACCTGCCGGACGACCACGTCGAAAGGCTCCGGGCCGTCCTGGAGCGTCACGGCCTGGGGGTCGGCGATCAGGTTGTAATACCACACCGGGTGCGTGGGAGCCCCTCCCTTGGAGGCGACGAGGGCGTACTGCCCGTCGTGCTCGACGCGCATGAGGGCGAACTTGCGGATCTTTCCGCTCTTGTTGCCTTTCGTGGTCACGATGATCACCGGGAGCCCGGTGTCGCGAAGTGTGTTGGCCCGCCGACCTCCCGAGCTCTCGTACTCGGCCACCTGTTCCCGGACCCAGGCCTGCGGGCTCGGCTCGTACTCTCCTTGGAGGGGCATGGAGCCACTATAGGAAGCCCCGGCAGGCTGATTGGTCAGGTGATCGTCGCCGCGTAGTCGGGCACGTAGCGGTACCGGTCCCGGGGCGGCCGCTGGTAGCTGCCCACCGGCGTCCGCGCGGCCAGCTTGGGCTTGGGCAGCCTGCGCTCCTCGTAGGGGATCATCGACAACAGGTGGGCGATGCAGTTGAGCCGGGCCCGCTTCTTGTCATCGGCCTCGACCTCGTACCAGGGCGAGTCCGGCAGGTCGCAGTGGGCGAACATCTCGTCTTTCGCCTTCGAGTACTGGACCCACCGCTTGCGACCCTCCAGGTCCATGTCGCTCAGCTTCCACCGCTTGAGGGGATCGTTGAGGCGGTCCTTGAACCTTCGCTCCTGCTCCTCGTCGCTCACGGAGAACCAGTACTTGACCAGGATGATGCCGTCGTCGATGAGCATGCGCTCGAAGGCAGGGCACTGGCGGAAGAAGCGGTGGTACTCCTCCTCGGTGCAGAACCCCATGACCCGCTCGACCCCGGCCCGGTTGTACCAGCTGCGGTCGAACAGCACGATCTCACCCCCGGCGGGGAGGTTGGCGATGTAACGCTGGAAGTACCACTCGGTCTTCTCGCGGTCGCTCGGTGCGGGAAGCGCCGCAATGCGGCACCAGCGGGGATTCAAGTGCTCGGTGATCCGTTTGATCACCCCGCCCTTTCCCGCGGCGTCGCGGCCCTCCACGACGATGACCACCCGTTTGCCTTCTTCGCGAACCCACTGCTGCATGCCCACCAACTCGGTCTGAAGTCGGAGAAGGGCCTTGTCGTACTTGTCGTTGTCAGCCATTCCCTCATCCTGGTCCTCGGGCGCCGCCCGCGCCACGATCCCCGGGACGCGGCCTCAGTCCGGGTCGGCGACAAGTCCGAGATGTGCCCCCGCGATTCGCCCCTCGCCGTCCGCGGCTTTCCGACCACCTCGGCCCGGCCCATGCAGAAGGCCGAGCTTGGCCATGGCAATCAGCCCGATGCCCGCGGCCACAAGGCAGGCGACCGCGCCCACGCCGAGACCGACCCGCGCGCTCGCCATGGCGATGACCCATCCGATCAGAGGACCTCCGACAGGAGTCGTTCCCATGAAGGCGACCGCCCACAACGACATCACACGTCCGCGCATGGTCGGCTCGGCATGCAGTTGCAAGGTGGTGTTCCCCGTCGCGATGAACGTCACGCTCGCCCACCCGACCGCTGCCAGCGCGACGAGCTCGGCGCCCAGCACCGGCGCCAGGGCGGCGAGGCCTATGGCTACCCCGAACGCCGCGCCGGCCAACGTGAAGTGCCGCAGCCCGGTGCGGCCGCGGGCCGCCGTCACGAGACCACCGAGCACCGCCCCGATACCCATGGCGGCCGTGAGGAAGCCGTAGGTCGCCGAACCCCCGTGGAAGGTCTGCTTGGCGACCACCGGCAAGGTGACCTGGAATTCGTAGGCGAGCATGCCGACGATCACCATCATGAGGAGGGGGACGCCGAGTCGCGGCTCGCCTTTGACGTAGCGGAATCCCTCCCGCAGCTGGCCCTTGGCGCGGCCGGTCGGCTCGGTCGGGCTCAATGCGCCGGTGTCCATGGACACGAGCGAGTAGACGACCGCAACAAAGCTCAAGGCATTGACCAGGAAGCAGACACCCTCGCCGACGCCGGCGATGAGAAGCCCGGCGATGGCCGGGCCGATCGCGCGGGCCACGTTCACCATCGTCGAGTTGAGGCTCACAGCGTTGCGGAGCTCGGTGGGGCCCACCATCTCGAGCACGAAGGACTGGCGCGCCGGGTTCTCGAAGGTGTTGTTGAGGCCTAGCACGACAGCGAGGACGCACAGCTCCCAGAAGCGGACCACATGTGTGACGGCGAGCAGGCCGAGCACGAGAGCCTGCAGGCCCATGAGCGACTGCAGCACGATCATCAGCCGGCGCTTGTCGACCCGGTCGGCGATGACGCCGCCATAGGCCCCGAGGACGAGCACCGGCAGTGTCTGCAGGGCGACGACGAACCCGAGCGCCGTGGCGGAGTGCGTCAGCGTGTAGACGAGCCACGACTGGGCGACCGTTTGCATCCAGGTCCCCACGAGCGAGACCGACTGGCCGAAGAAGTACCGCCTGTAGTTCGCGACCGACAGGGACGAAAAGGTGCGCCTCCCGATCGCGAAGAGCCGGCTCATCGGATAGTGGCGCTCGCGCGCCCCGTCTCGGGTGTGAGAAGCCGCTCCGCCAGGTCCTCGAGCACGGGAACGGCCGCGAACACGATCGCCCGTTGTTCGGGACTGAGCTCCGCGAGCCGCTTGGAGAGAGCGTCGTTGCGTTCGGAGCGGATCCGCTCGAGCAGGCGGCGCCCCTTCGCAGTGGCTTCCACACGACAGACCCGACGGTCGTCTTCGGCGCCGAGCCGCCGGACAAGCCCGGCCGCCTCCAACTTGGGGACCAGGCGCGACAGCATCGTCGGGTTGAGTCCGGCGAAGCTCGCCAGATCCGACAAGCGGATCGGCCCGCGTCGCTCGGCGGCCACGAGGACGTCCACTTCTGTGGCCGTGAGCGCGCCGGCGGCCTCGGTGGGCCGCAGCCGGCGGGAAAGCCTCGCGACCGCTATCCGCAGCCGGGCCGCGCCCATCTCGGCTCCTCCACCTTGGGCGATTGAGTCCTGTGCCAAACCTGCCACCCATCTACTTGCTTGCTAGCAAGCATTATACAGGATGGCTCAGTCGAGGTGGTCGCCCCAGCGGGCTTTCTGGGCGCGCTTGTAGATCTCCCCGTCGCGGCGGCTGATCACGCGCTCAGTGAGGCCACCGCCTTCACAGAGCCACAGCCGCACGTGGCCCTTGTGCGGCCGGGGCGGGCGCACCAACCGGGCCACGGGCCCGCACGGCGGACTCGCCGACATGGCCAGGTAGGAGTACTTCTCGTCCTCGTACCCGAGCTTTGCCCCCTTCAGGGCGCGGTGCAGGCTCGAGCGCTCAAGGCGCACGGCGAAATGGCACCAGTCGGAGCCCTCCATCGGGCAGACGTCGTCGTGCGGGCACGGGGCAGTCACGCGGGCGCCCCATGAGATGAGCACGACTCTGGCGGCTCGGAGCCGTTCGAAGCCGGCCGGGGTGCCGGGCTCGACGAGGACCAGCTCGCCGCGCGTGGCGCCCCACCACCGCTCGAGAGCCGGCTGGTCCAGTCCGTCCCGCAACTCCCCGAGAACGTAGGCGCCGACTACGAGGTCGGCCTTCCGATCCTTGAGCCGGGACGCGTCGGCGACGGTCCAGGTGGCATGGGCCAACAGCACGGGCGCACCGGCCTCGGCGAGCCGGGCGCCGAGCGCGGCCATGTCCGGCTCGCGCTCGACGAGCTCGGCGTGCTCGAGCGACGGGAAAACCGCCGCCGCTGCCCAGGTGGCTGTTCCCGGGCCGGCGCCCAGGTCGAGGACGGTCCTCGGCGCCCAACCCGGCCTGAGCGCGCGGAGCTCGGACAGCACCCTGCGGGTCGCCGCGAATGTGGCGGGAGCCCGCGTCGCCAGGTAGGCGTGCAGTTGGCCGGGGGTGAAACTGCGCTCGTCCCCGGCCTCCCCGAACCGGTAACGCTGCGAGAGCCTTGAGGCCGGGCCGGCCAGATCTTGGTGGCGGACCTCGCTCAATTCGCGCTCGATCGCCGCCTCGAAGGGGGCGGGGGCGGCAACGGTCCCGGGCTCCTCGCTCAATCGCTCACACCGCTGACCGGTTTCCCGTCCTCCAGGTACCGGCACCGAGAGGTGCTCAAGGCAGCCCGGACCCGCCGGCGAAGGGGCCCGCTCAGGAGCTCGAGCGCCTCGTCCACCGGCACGAAACAGAACTCTGCGATCTCGCCTGCCTGCACGCGCACGCGACTCAACTTCTCGGCATCGAGCACGCCGCAGTCGAACAGGAAGCGCATGCCTCCCGGTCGTCCCTGCCTTGGCCGGAGAAAGTCGACGCAGGCGAGCCGCCCGGAGTCGATCTCGACCCCGCTCTCCTCACGGGCTTCTCGCCGGCAGGCTTGCCAGGGCGTCTCTCCGCCGGCCTCCACCTGGCCGCCGGGGATCGTCCAGCCCGCCTTGTAGGTCGGCTTCAAGATGAGCAGGCGGCCTGCCCCGTCGAAGACGAGCGCGCCGGCCGAGGCCGGGATCCGCGGGATCTCGTAGGCCGCTTCTTCCATCGGACGAAGCCTGGCACGTTACGATCTGCCGAATGCTGCATACCGCCTGGTACCTGGACGAGCTGGCCCATGGTGTCCCCGCACACCTCGGCGCCGGCCATCCGACCGCCATGGGCGCCATGCCGTCGCCGGGCCCGACGCGGGCGTCCGGACGATGATCGCTTCCCCCGCCCCGCGCGAACTGACCGAGCCGGGAGCATCCCCATCGACCTGCGGCAGGCACATCTGCACCAAGCGTTGAGCCACCGTCCCGGCCCGGCCACCGCCTGCAGTGGCGTCGCGACCCCCGGCGGGGCCTGACGCCGGCACCGGGAAAGGACCCATGCCCGAACCGTCGATCCCCCTCAGCGCCCGTGAGGCGCGCAGGATCGCCCTCGCCGCCCAGTCGCTCGTCGGGCCACGTATGCGCGGAGGGCCGGCAAGGGTGCTGGGTCGCCTCCGGGCCGTCCAGCTCGACACGATCTCGGTGCTCGCCCGGTCCCATGAGCTGGTCACCTTCGCCCGCCTGGGGCCGATCGCACGGTCCAGGATCGACGATGACTACTGGGGACCTGTAAGCGCCACGTTCGAGTACTGGTCGCACGCGGCCTGCATCCTTCCTCTCGATGACTGGCCCGCCTACGGCTTTCGCCGCCGCGCCCTCATCGCAAGGGGCCACCGCTGGCACCGCCTTGAGAACGCGGACAAGAGCTGCTCGTACGTCCGCGACCGCCTCCGGTCCGAGGGTCCGCTCTCGGCGCGCGAGCTCGGTGGGGCCAAGAGGGGCGGGCCCTGGTGGGACTGGACCGAGACCAAGATCGCCGCGGAGTGGCTGCTCGACATCGGTGAGCTGGCCTGCCGTCGGCGCAAGGGCTTCCAGCGCGTCTACGACCTGGCCGAGCGAGCCGTCCCAGCCGAGCTGTACAACACCGAGCTCAGCGACGAGGACTGCCACTTGCGCCTCGTCGAGGCGGCGGCCGGGGCACTCGGAGTCGCGACGGCGGGCGACATCGCCGCCTACCACGGCCTCAGGCGGGCGGAGGTGGAGCGGGCGATCCCGAAGACCGCCCTGCTCCTGACCGGAGTCGAAGGATGGGCTCGGCCCGCCTTCACTACGGAGGCGGCCCTCGGGGCACTCGGGCGGCGTATGAAAGGCCGTGCCGTTCTCGTCTCCCCGTTCGACTGCCTCACCTGGTACCGGGAGCGGACCGAACGGCTCTTCGGCTTCCGCCACCGGTTGGAGGCTTACGTGCCCCGCGCCAAGCGTGTCCACGGCTACTTCTCCATGCCGGTCCTCGGCGGCGACCGGCTCGTCGGCCTTGTGGATCCAGCCCGACGGGGCAGCACCCTTGTCGCCAGGCACGTCTCCCTCGAAGGAAGGGACGCGGCCGCCCACGTCGCCTCGGCACTGGTCGAGGCCGCCGCCTGGGTCGCGAGCGACAACATCGTCGTCGAGCGGGTGACGCCGGCCGAGCGGACCTCGGAGCTCTGCAGTCTTGTCGAGGCCGCTCAGAGCTGATTGAGCAGATCCTCGGCGGCGATCGATCCTGGAGCGACCCGCTCGGTGGCCATCCGGTTCGCTGTCGAGCGGAGCAGCTCGTTGACCGGCGTGGCGACCCCGTGCAGTCTGCCCAGAAGGACGATCTCGCCGTTCAGCCAGTCGGCTTCGATGTTGCCGGTCCCGCGCGCCAGGCTCTGCCACGAGGACCCGTGGGAGAGGTCGTGGCCGCCGACCGGTCGCGGGGCCCCGAGGGCGGCGCGGCGGGCGGCGTCTCCATCGGGATCGGCAACCTCGATCCCGGCCGCCTCAAGGCACCGGGAGCCCTCCTCCTGGGCGCGGCGCCACAGCTCGGCCGCCGCCGGGTCGTCAGCACCCGTGCCACAGGCAGCCTGTAGGGCGTTTCCCAGGTTGGAGAGAAGCTTCAGGTACTTGCGGGCCATCACGTTGCTGTCGGGGATCGAGTCGAACCCGCTCGCGTTCAGGTCGGCGGCCACCTTCTCACTCACGTCGTCCAGTCCTGTCGGGTAGCGGCCGATGTCGAGCAGCCCCGTGAGGGGCGAGGACGGCACCTCGACCACGCCCGGGGTGAGATGGGTGGCGGGCATGAACACGCGCATCGCCTGCACGTTCTCAAAGCGTCTCAGTGCGAGCCGTTCGTTCTCCACGCCGTTCTGGGCGCAGACCACCGGCGTGCCCGGTGGGGCACACGCCTGCAGCTCGACGAGGAGCGCCTCTGTGTGCTGGGTCTTGGTGGCGAGCACGACCACGTCCCCAGGCCGCAGGCCCGCTTGCGCCGCGTTCGGCGCCGTCGCGACCGGGAGCTTGACGCTGCGGTCGGGATCGCGCAGCTCGAGCCCCTCGCCGGCGAGCGCCGCCAGGTGGGCGCCCCGCGCCACGAGGACGACGTCATGCCCGTTCTCGAAAAGGCGGCCCCCGATGACAGAGCCGATGGCGCCGGCGCCGAGGATCACATAACGCATGGTCGAGCCTTTCGGTTCACCGCCGAGCTCATCGCCCGGTGTCAACGATCACTGTCACTGGGCCCTGGTTGGCGAGCTCGACGAGCATGTCGGCGCCGAAACGGCCCGTGGCGACCCGCGCCCCGAGGACGCGGAGCTGTTCGACGACAAGGTCCACGAGCGGCTCGGCGACCTCGGCCGGGGCGGCGGCGTCAAAAGAGGGGCGCCGGCCCCTGGAGGCGTCCCCGTAGAGGGTGAACTGGCTGATGACCAACAGCCCGCCTCTGGTGTCGGCCACGGAGCGGTTCATGCGCCCCCCGGCGTCGCGCATGATCCGCAGCGTCCACAACTTGGAGGCAAGCGCGCGCGCCTCCGCCTCGCCGTCGCCCTTGGCGACTCCGACGAGCACGACGAGTCCCGGGCCGTCGAGCGATCCGACGATCTCCCCGTCGACGCTCACGCGCGCCCACGCCGCCCGCTGCACGACCGCCCGCACCTCAGGCGCCTGCGCCGATCGATCGACAAGCCGCCAAAGCTCTCAGTCCAACTCCGCCCGGGCCAGGTCGAAGGCCGTCGCGGCGCGTTCGAGGTCCTCACGGGTGTGGGCGGCCGAGACCTGCACGCGGATGCGGGCCTTGCCCATGGGGACCACCGGGTAGCTGAAGCCGATGACGTAGACGCCTTCTTCAAGGAGAAGCTCCGCCATCCGGGTCGCCCGCGCGGCGTCGCCGAACATGACGGGGACGATCGGGTGATCGCCAGGCGCGATGTCGAAGCCGAGGCCTTCCATCCGCTCGCGGAACCACGACGTGTTCTCCTTGAGCCTCGCCCGCAGGTCGTCGCTCTCGTCCAACAGGTCGAGCACGACAAGCGAGGCGGCCGCGATCGCCGGGGCCACGGAGTTGGAGAACAGGTAGGGCCGGGAGCGCTGCCGGAGCAGGTCGATGATCTCGCGGCGACCGCTCACGTAGCCACCGCTCGCGCCGCCGAGCGCCTTGCCGAGCGTGCCCGTGACGATGTCGACCCTGTCCTGGACCCCGTGCAGCTCCGGGGTACCGCGCCCGTGGGCGCCGATGAACCCGACGGCATGCGAGTCGTCGACCATGACCAGGGCGCCGTAGCGTTCGGCCAGCTCGCAGATCTCCGCCAGCGGCGCCACATAACCGTCCATGGAGAACACGCCGTCTGTCGCTATCAACCGGCGCCGGGCGCCGGAGGCCTCGCGCAGCTGCTCCTCGAGGTGCGCCATGTCCCGGTTGTGGTAGCGGTAGCGCTGGGCGGCGCACAGCCGTATGCCGTCGATTATCGAAGCATGGTTCAGCTCGTCGGAGATGACGGCGTCGTCCTTGCCCAGCAGGGTCTCGAACAGGCCCCCGTTGGCGTCGAAGCAGGACGAGTACAGGATCGAGTCCTCGGTCCCCAAAAAGCCGGAGAGCCGTCGCTCGAGGTCCTTGTGGATCTGCTGGGTGCCGCAGATGAAACGCACGCTCGCCATGCCGTAGCCCCAGCGGTCGAGCGCCTGTTTGGCGGCCGCGACGACACGAGGGTCGTCGGCGAGGCCGAGGTAGTTGTTCGCGCAGAGATTGAGGACCTCCCCGCCGCCCGACACCGCCACCGTTGCCTGTTGCGGCGTGACGATCACACGCTCGGCCTTGAAGAGCCCCTGCGCGCGGATCTCCTCCAACTGGGCGCTGAGCTCGCCTTTGACTTGGGAGAACATGGGGACCTCCGATCAGGTTTCGGACCAGGTGAGCACGACCTTGCCGCAACGCCCGGTGCGCATGGCCTCGAAGGCCTCCTCGTAATCGGTGGCCGCGAACCTGTGCGTTATCACCGGCGAGATGTCGACGCCCGAATGTACGAGCACCGACATCCAGTACCAGGTCTCGAACATCTGCCTGCCGTAGATGCCCTTGATCGTCAACATGTTCATCACAAGGTGCGACCAGTCGATGCCGAAATGCTCGGTCGGCAGGCCCAGCATGGCGATCTTGCCGCCATGGGCCATGTTGGCGAGCATTTCCTGCAGCGCCGGGGCGCGGCCGGACATCTCGAGGCCGACGTCGAATCCCTCCCGCATGCCGAGCTCTCCCATGGCGTCGGCGATACGTGTCTTCGACACGTCGATGGCGAGCGTGAGGCCTACCGAGCGCGCCAGCTCGAGCCGGTAGTCGGACACGTCGGTGATGACGATGTAGCGGGCGCCGGCGTGACGGGCGACGATCGCCGCCATGATCCCGATCGGGCCGGCCCCGGTGATGAGGACGTCCTCGCCGAGGACCGGGAAGCTGAGCGCGGTGTGCACGGCGTTCCCGAACGGGTCGAAGATCGCCGCCACGTCGAGGTCTATCCCGGCCAGGTGACGCCACACGTTCATGGCCGGCAGGGCGATGTACTCCGCGAAAGCCCCGGGATGGTTGACCCCGATCCCTTTCGTCCGGGCGCACTGCACGCGCCGGCCGGCGATGCAGTTGCGGCACCGCCCGCAGACGAGGTGCCCCTCCCCGCTCACGAGGTCGCCTATCTCGAGGTCGTCCACATCGACGCCGAGCTCGACGATCCGCCCGACGAACTCGTGGCCGATGACGAGGGGAACGGGCACGTTCGCCTCGGCCCACGGGTCCCACGAATAGATGTGCAGGTCGGTCCCGCAAATGCCGGTCCGCAGCACCTTGATGAGGACGTCGGCCCGGCCTATGGCCGGTACCGGCACGTCCTCGAAGCTCAAACCCGCTTCGGGCCTGGCCTTGACGAGAGCCTTCATCGTTGACCACTCCTCGTCGCTGTCTCGAATCCCGCGAGGCCGACGCTAGTTCAGGCCGGCTCCCCGGACCTCCGGCCGGGGCGCCGGCGAGCGCCTCTGGCGGGTCGGGGGAGAATGGAAGAGACTGGCGCCATGGCCGAAGACCCCTCTTTGGAACCGGCATCCCCGGGCCTGCCCCAACACGGCGGCGAGGCCACCGAACGGGTGAGCGACTCCGAACGCGACCACGTCGTGACCATGCTGCGCGATCACCTCGCGGTCGGCCGGCTCACCCTCGACGAGTTCTCGGAACGAACGGGGACCGCCCTCGGGGCCCGTACCCGGGGCGACCTCGACGCCGTGCTCGCCGACCTGCCTGTCGCCCCGGCCCCCCTTGCGCAGCCGGCGCGGCGACGCGCCCGGCGCTGGATCGTGGCAGTCATGGGCGAATCGGAGTCCAAGGGGCGCTGGAGGCCCGGCGAGCGCACGGCCACCGTGGCGGTGATGGGCGAATGCCATATGGACCTGCGCCGGGCCGAGATCGACGGTCCCGAGGTGGTGATAACGGCCGTGAGCATCATGGGATCGATCGACATCGTCGTGCCCGAGGGGATCGACGTCGAGCTGACGGGCCTGTCCATCATGGGTCAGCGCAGCTTCAAGGTGCGCGACGTCCCGGTCTTGAGAGGCTCGCCCCGTATCTTGATCCGGGCGTTCCCGATCATGGGCGAAGTGAAGGTGAGAAGCAAGAGCGTCTCTTCGGACCACGAGTGACCATCCCCGTCTAGCCTTGACCTGAAGGGACGACCCGGCGAGGAAAAGACGTGTACATCGCGAAGGTTGACAGCGGTTTCGGCGAGGAGGAGTGGCGCGCGTTCGTCACGGGTCAGGGCTTCGGTCATCTCGTGGCCGCCGGGGTGGGTCGGGAGGTCCCCGTCGTCGTTCCGACCCAGTTCGTCCTCGAGGGCGACGAGGTCGTCCTCCACCTCGTGGGCCGGAACCCCATCCTCACCGCCATCGCCGAGCAGCCCCGGGTCCTCATGAGCGTCGCCGGTGACTGGGCCTTCATACCCTCTTCGTGGAAGGCCGTCGGGGAGGAGGACCCGCTTCTCGGTGTCCCCACGACCTACTACGCGGCCGTCCAGATGGAGGGCCGCGCCACGGTCGTCTCCGATCCCGCCGCCATAGCCGACGTGCTCCGCCGCCAGCTGACGACCCTCCAGCCGGGCGTCGAGATCGCCGATCCCCTCGCGGCCCACGAGCCCCTGCTAGGAACGATTCGCGCCATCCGCATCGCCATCGAAGAGGTCCGGGCGAAGTTCAAGTACGGCGGCAACGTCGACGCCGCCCACCGCGAGGCGGTGATCGCCGCGCTCAAGCGTCGGGGCCGGCCCGGTGACCTCGCCGCCGCCCGCCAGACCAGGCGCCGCCTCGACGCCTCCGGCGATTAGCCCTGGGCGTACTGCGGCTGCCCGGCCGCCTCGCCACCGGCTCGGTGCCTGCGGGGCTCAGATCCCGCCCAGAAGCTTCGAGAGGGCGATGCGGGCGTCGGCGCTCTCGGCAGCCAGCTGGGCGAGGTACTGCGCCAGCAGCCGGGTCCATTCCGCGACGCTGATCTCCTGGCGGGAGATGACCACGCCCCTCACCTCGCGGGCGACGGTCGCGACGAGCCCCCCGTGCCGGGACACGAGCTCCAAAGTCCGCTCCCCCAGGCGGACCCTAATCGCCGTCGCCCGTCCCTCCCTGCCCGCCATGCGGTCCTTCATCGTGCGTTCCCGGTCCACCTCGACCATCCCGATCGGCAGGAGGTCCGAGACCGTCGCCGACAGCACGCGGTGGTACGAGTCCAGGTCGGCGGTGTCCGCGCGGATGGCGGCCGCCACGAGGTCGACCACGGCGGCATCACCGCCGTGGTCCGGGGCAAGCTCGCCGGGGCCCTGCCCACCGCCGGCGTCAGCGCCTCCGGCGCCCGGAACGACCTCGGAGCTCACCGGTCGGTCAGCGGGAGGACCATCTGCGGCTTGGCGATGATGTGGTCGGCACGCAACGGCCGCACGGCCGTGCCGATGGCGAAGAACTCGGTCGTGTGACCGCCCCAGCGGTGCGCCAGCGACAAGAGCTGCACGCCGACGATCCCTTCGGCCTTCAGCTGCTCCGCCTCGGCCTGCATCCGGCTCATCGCCAATTCCCGGGCGTCGTAAAGGGCCTCGGTGAACTTGGGAATCTCGACGTTCCTGCCGACATTGCCCATCGCCTTAAGCGCCCCCTGGTGGGCGATGTGGTACACACAGCTGCCCATCACCATGCCGAGCGGCGCGTAACCGGCCTGGATCAGGGTCCAGAAGTCCTGACCCGACAGGTCGGAGGTGAAGGGCTTGTTCTCGTCGTTGCGCCAGTTCCCCTTGTCGTCGGACTTGACGGCCGTGCCGACCGCGATGAACTCGGCGAGGTCGTTGCCGAACTCCTTGAACTCGATCTCGAGCCGGACGCCCACGATGCCGTCCGCACCGAGGGCGTCGGCCTCAGCTTCCATGCGGGTCATGGCCAGTTCACGGGCGTGGTACATGGCCTGCGAGAGCGTGTCGAGCTCCATGTTCTGGCTCCACCGCCCGATCTGGAGACCGACATGGTAGATGCTCGACCCGAGCACGAGGCCGAGGGGGCGGAAGCCCGCCTCCCGGACCAGGAGGAACTCGTTCACGCTCAGGTCCGAGGTGAACAGTGCTCCCGGCTGGCCGGGCCGCATCTCGGCCAGGCGCCGCATCGCATCTTCGGGGATACCCAGCTCGTTGGCTTCGATCGTCATCGTTTGCTCCCTTGTGGGTTCGACAGCGGCAGGATCTTGAGACTCTTGGTGGGGGTCGCGCCCTCGGCGTGGAAGCGGACTATGGCGTCGCCCGTCAGCCTCGACTCGGCGACGTGGTCCGTGTGGTTCTCCCCCACTTCTTGCGCGTGGATGCTGAGCTGCATGGTGCTCGTGATCGCCCCGTGGGCGCCGATGGCTGCCACACGCCGGGCGAGCTGGGTCCTCGAGTCGGCCCGGACGTGATTGACGAGCTCGGTGTAGCCCGAGACCTCGGTGTTGTAGGTCCAGGCGCTGGCCTGGCTCCTCGTCGCCCAGTCGTCGTGGCGGATGGCGACGGAGATCCCGACCACGACCGAGGCCGGCATCCAGCCGCCCTGGAACAGCTTGGCGAAGTCCTGGCCGTTCAACGTCGTCGAGAAGAGCCGGGCGGGGCGTTGGTCGCCGGCCGCCCGCACGGCGGTGCCGAGCGCCACGAACTCCCGGTTTCCCTGTCCCAGGTGGCGCTGCTCCAAGCGCACCCCGACCACCCCGTCTCCGCCGAGCGCCTGACACTCGAGCAACATGCGGTACAAAGCGGTGTCGAAACCGTGGTAGAGCGCATCGACGTAAGGGGCGTAGCCCACCCATCCGCCGGCCTGCCCGCTCGTCACGGTTCTGGCGGGCCCGCCCAGGCCGCCGAACACGGCGCCCCCGCCGGCCAGCCCGTAGCCGCCGTAGCCGCAACCCGCCCAGCCTGTGAACCCGATCGTCTCGACGATGCAGCCCATGACTTCGCCGGCGACCGAGAAGCCGACCGCCTCCACGCCGACGTGACCAGGCACAGAGAGAAGGCTGCTGCGGACGGCCGAGGAACGGCCACGCTCCATCCTGGCCAACGCCGCAGGCGGGAGACCCTGCCCGTCCCAGTCAGTAGTCATTGTGATAACGCCTCCAGACCGCACTGCCGAGCGGACGATACCACCGCGTCGCAGCCCACCGGGCTCGGTGCCGGTCACCGCGACCGAGGTTCTTGACAGTTCAGTGTCGATTTCTCTTCCGGCCATCTGCGGGCGCCCTGTCCCGGGCCGAATGACCATCCGACGGCATCGACATCGTCCGGCGTTTCAGGCCGGTTTGGGGGTCGAGCTGTGGACGACTCTGGGGCAGATCTGGGGACGGAAGGGGGAAAAGTAGGAAGTTCTGTGAACTCACGGTGGATTTCGCGAAAACACTTGACGCAATCTGGCCGACGGCGCAAGCTCTCGTTTAACCGAAAGCGGTACGGTTCGGACGTCAGAGGCGAGGGAAGCCCGCAGGGGAGTCCGGAGTGTCTGGTGCGAGACCCAAGCCGCCAGAGGAGAGGTGGACGGACCTCCGCCCCAAAGCTTACCTCTCGGGGTAGGCCGGAAGGCCCAGGCGCCGGCAGGGCCGCAAGGTTCCCGGTCGTCAGGCAGGAGGGCGAGCCGCCCAGGGGATGACCCCGGGAAGTACGGAGGCGCAAGCTGACCGGCTACCCGGGGTCCCTCCGCGTCCGGGGGTCGTCAGCCTCGGGATGGCCGTCCGGCGTCTCCTCGGCCGTGGTTGGCGATACCGTTGTCGTCACCATGGGGGAGCCGTGAAGCCGATACCCGTCGTCTTCCACATCGGGCCGCTGCAGGTCCATACCTACGGCATCGGGCTCGCGCTCACCTTCTGGTTCGGGTACCGCTACTTCGCCAAACGTCTCCGTGACCACGGCTATCCCGATGCCTGGTTCGCAAGGGCCTTCATCTGGATCGTCGTCATGTCCATCGTCGGTGCCCGGGCCGTGCACGTGATCGCGAACCTGAAAGGGGCGCAGGGTTACCTGCAGAATCCCGGGGACGTGCTCGCGATCTGGCACGGCGGCCTGTCCAGCTACGGCGGACTGCTCGGCGGTGTGCCCACCGGGCTCATCTGCGCGCGGCGCTGGTGTCCCCAGCTGCGCATGAGCGTGGCCCTCGACCTGATCGCGCCGGTGCTGGTGATCGCATGGGCGATGGGGCGGCTGCTCGGGCCGCAGCTCATGTACCAGGGCGGCGGGAACCCGACGCACGCCTGGTACGGGATGGCCTATGCCGGACAAGCCGGAAAGCGCGTGCCCGTGCCGATCATCCAGGCTCTCGAGGACTCGGTCGTCTACCTCATCGCGCTGTGGGCGGAACGAAGGATCGCCCACCGGGGCGGTCCCGTCGGGATCGTCGCCACGACCGCCGTCACGCTCTACGGTGCCGCCCGCTTCAACGACGAGTACTTCCTCCTGCCGCACAACACCGGAGGCGACATCGCCGTCCTGGTCGCATCCGTCGCGTTCGTGGGGGTCGGTGCCTCTCTGGCGGGCTGGCTTTTATGGAAGGACCGAGGACTTGCCCACGACTCTCTCGGCGATCCCTGGCGGGCGCCGGCGACACCGGGCTCTGCGGGCACTGGCGACGAGAACGACGACCCTGTCCCGGGTGTCGCCGCCACATCGCTGCCGGCACCAGGCGACGGGTTCGAGCTGTCCGAAGCGCCCCAGGACACCGCCTGACGCGACGGTCCGCCGGGAACTTTGCCAACGGCATCGTCCCCGGCGGCGGCTTTCACCTTCCGTCGCTGCCGAGTGTCTCAGTTCCTTGAAGAAGACCCGAGACTGAGGCCTATCGAATCGGGCCACCCCAGTGAGGCCACAACGGAGTCGGCGGCCTGTACGTGGCAAGCAACGGCTTCATCGGGCCACCCCAGTGAGGCCACAACGGAGTCGGCGGTCTGTACGTGGCCAGCAACGGCTTCGTCGGGCCACCCCAGTGAGGCCACAACGGAGTCGGCGGTCTGTACGTGGCCAACAGTGTCCTGGTCCCCTGGCGGCTGCTGGAGGCCGTCAGGGGCACCAGGACGTCTCGGCTGGAGCCGACCCTCGCGATATGGGACGCGGTGGCCGCACTGTGCGGCACCGCGGCGGAGGCAAGCGGGGCGGCGACCACCGAAGCTGCCAACACAGCCCCGAGCCCCACGGCCACCTTTAGCCGAATCTTGAATCCTGTCCTTACCGGGTGCGTTTCTGGGTTTTCTCGCATAACGGTCAGTGTCGACATCAATTGAGCCCAGCTTTAGCACTCTAAGCGGTTATAAGACTACTCTACGTGTTATATTCGCGTTAAGACGCAGGATAGCAGCAATTTCCGTGCCGAAATTCGCCATAGAACGCCTGCTCACGGCCGCGGGACCCTCAGGTCTTGTCGGGGGCCTCGCGGCTCGCCTCGTGCCCCCTTTCCTCATCCTTCTCGATCCTGCCGCCGAGGGTCACCGGAACCGACAGTGGTGGGAGGGCGTCTACACGCTCGGCTCCCCTGGCGGCAAAACGCCCCGGGTCCGCCTCAAAACGCACTCGGCAGCGGTCCGAACAGAAGTACAACCTCTTGCCGGCCTGCACCGTAAAGGCCGGTGCATTGGCGACCTCGACCTGCATCCCGCAGACGACGTCGATGGCGTGACCGCCGTCGCCGCCCAAGCGGGCCCTGTTCCGGTAGGCCCAGTAACCCAAGGCGAAGACTGCGAGGAAGACGATGTTGAGGTACGTCGTGTAGTCCCACGAGAAGTGCGCGGGCGCGACCAGCCGGGGCCGGACCGCCGGCACGAGCCCGGCGGCCCGGAACATGACTTCGGTGACGAGGCCGGCCAGCGACATCACGCACCAGAAGACCAGGAGCATCCTCGCCATTAGGCGCGTCCCGTAGTAGCGGCGGTAGACGAGGAGCAAGGGGAAGCTGATCAGGTCGGCGAAGATGAACGAGACCACTCCGCCAAAGGAGATCCCGCCCTGCCACAAAGCCGCGGCGAGAGGGACGTTGCCGATCGAGCAGACGAAGCTGGCGAGGGCGATGAGCGGGCCTACCGCGACGTTCTCGAGCGTCGTCCAACCTCCATGGCCGTGCAGGAACAGGACGCCCCAGACCCCGGAGGGCACGACGGCCGCCAGGAACCCCGCCACGGTGAACCCGATAACGAGCTCCCTACGCAGCATGGTGAGATCCGCAATGGTGTAGGAGGCGGCGTCAACCCAGCCAGCCTTGGAGCGCAGTTTGGTCGCCAAGGGGGCACGCTGAAGGGCGGAGTCCTCAGGCTCCTGATCGCGGTCGTGCTCCCGAGTCCCGGCCAGTCGCTGCCTCGCCTCGACGACGAGCCTCCCCCGCAGGAACAGGCCGCCCCCGAGTGCCAACGCCAGGATCATGATGATCCCGCCGACAAACTCGCTCGCCGCGAACTGCCAGCCCATCAACACGACGAGCACGATGCCCAGCTCGATGACGAGGTTGGTCGAGGCGACCATGAACACCGACGCCGCCACGAAATCCGCCCCCTTCACGAAAAGGGACTTCGCCATCGCACTTGCCGCGTACGAGCAGGACGAGGAGGCCATGCCGTAACCGCTGGCGCGGGCAACCGCGGCCGGCCCGTGGTCGCCCAGCTTCGCCTGCATGGCTCGGCGGCTGACAAAGGCCTGCACCACCCCGGAGAGCGTGAAGCCGAGCACAAGGGCCCACAGGGTCTCCCAGAACATGAAGAAGCCCTCGCGCAGGCCTCTCCCGATCGCATCGAGCCAGCCGACGTCGCCGAGCAGCAGGGCCCGTGTCACGCTGCGCTCTCCCGTACGGCCGTGCCCGAGTGCCGTGCTCAGGAACGGACTAGTCGTGCGATGGCAGCCGACGCCTCGCCGAGCTTGTCCGACGCCTCGTCACCACCGCTCCTCACCGCCTCGGCCACGCAATGGCCCAGATGGCCCTCGAGCAGTTGCAGGGCCACGGACTGCAACGCCCGGGTGACGGCCGAGATCTGCTCGAGGACATCGATGCAGTATCGGTCCTCCTCGACCATGCGCTGCAGGCCACGGACTTGACCCTCGATGCGCCGCAGTCTCTTTCCGACGGCCTGCTTGTCGTCGCTGTAGCCGCGCCGCACGGTCTCGTCCATGGTCGCAAGTATACCCCCCGGGTGTATCCGGCAGGGGCGGGCTGACGACTCGGGAACGCAGCTGCCCCCGTGCACCGGGTAACGCGCGGCGGCGTCGAGGCACGCACTCGCGACGAACCGTCACCGGCCGTGACCACTCCACGGGTACGGCCGGTCGCCCGGGCCCGGCTGCGGCCCCGCAAACCCGTACCGTGGTTACGCGGCCGTGTCCTCCCGGATCTTCCCGTCGCGGATGCGGATGCGGCGGTCAGTCAGCCGGGCGACGTCCTCGTCGTGGGTCGCGATCACGATCGTCACGTTGGAGGCCTCGCGCAGCTCGTTCAGCGTCGACATGACCTCCTTGGCCGTGTCCGAGTCGAGGTTGCCGGTCGGCTCGTCGGCGATGATGACGCTCGGGCTGTTGGCCAGTGCCCGGGCGATCGCGACCCGCTGCTGCTCGCCACCTGAGAGCCGGGAGGGCAGATGACCCATGCGCGGGCCGAGGCCGACCTGGTTCAACAGCACCCTGGCACGGGCCAGGCGCTCGTGGGCCGGGACGTGGTTCGGGAACATGGCAATGGCGACGTTCTCCTCGGCCGTGAGCGTCGGGATGAGGTTGAAGTGCTGGAAGACAAAGCCGATCTGCCGGGCGCGGATCCTCGTCAGCTCCTTGTCGTGGAGCCCGCCGAGGTCACGGCCCTCGAAGCGGATGGAGCCGCCGGTCGGAGTGTCGAGCGCCCCGAGCAGCTGCAGGAGCGTGGTCTTGCCCGACCCGCTCGGGCCCTCCAGCGAGACCATCTCCCCGCTCTTGATAACGAGGTCGACTCCACGGATGGCCTTGACCGACACCCCTCCTTTCGAGAAGGTCCGCTCGAGGTGCGACAACTCGTAGATAGGTGCGCCTGCAGGCCGCGCGGGCGTTGCCTGTGCAGCTCCGGTGGCGTCGTTGTCTGTCATAGTCTGTCGTCCTTTCCGGTCTTCGACTGCGGTGCCCCGGCCATCAGCCGAGGTCCCGCAGCGCTGAAGCAGGGGCGAGGCGCGCCGCGCGCCAACCGCCGATGACGCCGGCGATGAGGCCACCGACGAGCGCCCCACAGAATGCGAGCAGGATGGTCGTCAAGTGGATCGGAGCCGTGAGGTGCACGATCGAGGTCACGGTGCCGGTCGTCGACTGACCGACCATGCCGCTCAAAGTGGAGGCGCCCACCGCGAGCCCCGTCGAGGTGACCGACAGGCCCGGTCCCACGGCGGCTATCACCGCGCAGACCCCGGCCCCGATCGCCACTCCTATTAGCCCGCCGACCAACCCGATGCCGACCGTCTCGGCGATGACCTGGCGCACGACCTCACCCCGTGTCCAACCGATCGCCCTGAGCGAGCCGATCTCACGCACGCGCTTTGCCACGCTCGAAAGCGTGAGCAGGCCTGCGATCAAGAACGCCGCCAGAAGCACGACGATGGCGAGCACGCCGCCCAGGTCGTTGGCGAGCTTGTGGGCGTTGTTGAGGCTCCCGCTCACCGAGTCGGCGAGCGTCTTGGAGGTGAGCACCGTCGCCCCGGGCAGCTCGGCCTTGATCGCCTTGGTGACCGCGGCGACCTCAGAGGCGCTCTTCACCGACACGAGCACCTCGTTCACGTAACCGGGTGCCGAGGCGAGGGTCTGCATCGTCGAAAGCGGGAAGTAGATGTCCGCCACGTTGCCCGTGAGCGTCGGCGATACGAGGCCGACGATCTTGTAGCCCTTGGCGTTGATCGTGAGCGTCCCGCCGACCTTGAGGCCCTTGGTAGTGGCGTACTCGGTGTAGACGAGGACCTCGTCGGAGGGATTGCTCGTGAACCAGGTGCCCGACACGAGCTGGGCCTTGGTGATGAGGCCCGTGGTCTCGTTCGTCGGGTCCACCCCCGCCACGCTGTAGCTCGACGTGGCGGTGTTGGTGGTCGGCGGGTTGAGGATCCGTGTGATGGTCTGCTCAGGGACGGTGACGTTCTGCTCGTAGGCCTTCTGGGCGGGGGTCATGCATGCCTCGATGGCCGGGTTGGCCGTGAAGCCCCCGATGAAAGTGCGGAAGCCGGAGCCCGAGCCCGTGCCCGTGCGGCCCCCCGTCGGGAAGCCGGAGCCGCTGGGGCCGGCGGCGCCGCTGCTGCCGAAGGCCTTCGAGACGATCTTCTGGATGCAGGACCGCTCGGCGGCGGTCTGCGCCGCCGTGAGCGTGGGGGGCTTCACGGTCGTCGAGATCGTCTGGCCACCGGTCTTCACGGTGTCGGTGATCTTCGGGACCGTGCCGCTCTCGTGCAGGGCCTCGAGGGAGAGGGCGCCGACAGCCGAGGTCACGCCCGGGATCTTCGTGACGTCAGTGATCGCCACCGACGGGAAGGTGATGAGCGTGCCGGGGACGAAGAAGTCGTGGGTGAACTGCGTCCCCGGCTTACCGAGCTTGGCGAGGTCGGTGATGATGGAGGAGTTGTTGTTGAGAAGCGTGGCGGCCTGCGTGCTGTCGGTGCTGTTGAAACCACCCACGCCACGGGCGAAGAACCCTCCGCCGCCTGCGAAGGCGGCGCCGCCGCCGCCTGCCGGGAAGGTGCCCCCGGTGGGGAACGACCCACCACCCCTAAACGACGGGACCGTCGTCGTGGTGGTGGTCTGGGACGTCGTCGGCGCCACGGTGCGCGTCACGATGATGTCCGTTCCGACTGACCCGAGCGGGGACAGGACGCTGTTCTGGGCGTCGGAGAGTCCCTGTGAGACCCCGACGATGCCCATGACGAGGCCGACTCCTGCTGCGAGTCCGAAAGCGGTCACGAGCGTGCGCCCCCAGCGGCGGCGGAGCTCGTTCCAGGCGTAACCGAGCGAGAACACTTGCGACTCTCCTTTTGGCGCGCCCAGAGGCTTGCGCCGAGTTGAGGTTAGGCCGGTTTCCTGTGTTTCTGCTGGGTGCCGGTATAGAACTTGCCCAGTCGGCGCCCGGTCACGGGCGCCGGGCTCTGTCCGGCTGTCTAACCTGGTCCCATGTGCCGGAACATCACCACTCTCCGCGGCCTGGAGCCTCAGGCCAGTGCCGAGGAGATCGACTCTGCCGCTCGTCAGTTCGTACGCAAGGTCAGTGGCGTCAAGCTCGCTTCGCCCGCCACCGAACCGGCTTTCGAGAGGGCGGTCCGGTCCATAGCCGCCGCCACGACACAGCTCCTGGCCGAGCTGCCGCCGCGCCGCCAGCCCCCGGCGACGCTGCCGCCCCTCAGGCGGTCGTCGCTCGCAAGACCCTGATCGCTGCGGGTGAGCCGGGCGCCCCGGGCAACGACCGGGCCGCCGCTGGAGCTTGGGCTCCTGTCTCGTGACGGGCTCTGGCGTCCGGTCGCCGAGCGCCCCGGGCGGGACCAGGTTCCCCCTCTTCTCCGATGCGGCCGGCGCTCCCGCCCGCATCGCCCATAATCCAGCAGGACAGGTGCTCCCGCGCGATCATGACGCCAAGGAGGTGTGAGATCACGACTCGTCGGTCAGCTCCGAAGAGGTCACGCCAACAAGTCGTCGGTTACGAGGACCTCCTCGCCGTGGCAACAAACCTGCGGTGGACCTGGCAGAGGCCCGCGCGGGAGCTTTTCGCGCGACTCGCCCCCGCGGCTGAGCCGTCGGCTCTCGAGTGGCCGCGCCGTCTGCTCACCGGCCTCGGGCGCGCGGCTGTGGAGCAGAGGCTCGCCTCCGACCCGGATCTCGCGGCACTAGCCGCCTGGGTCGTCGAGGACGCGACCTCCTACCAGGCGAGCCGCCCCAAGACCTGGTTCCCCCGGACCCACCGTAAGGATCGCACCTTCGAGGTGGCCTTCTTCGCCACGGAGTTCGCCCTCACGGACTCGCTGCCCGTGTACGCCGGCGGCCTCGGTGCGGTCGCCGGCGAGTTCCTCAAGTCGGCGAGCGCGCTCGGCGTCGCAGTCGTCGGGGTGGGCCTGCTCTACCGGGAGGCGTCCCATCAGTGGCTCGACGACGCCGGCCTGCAACAGGAGTCGTGGGAGGTCCTCGACTTCGAGCGCCTTCCCATCGAGTTCGCACGCGACGCCACGGGTCGGCCCGTCCGGGTCAAGGTGCCCCTGCCGGGGCGCGAGGTCGTCGCCCAGGTATGGACAGTTCTCGTGGGGCGCAACCGGCTCTACCTCCTCGACACCGACCTCAAGCCGAACCGCCGCAGTGACCGCCGCATCACGGGACGGCTCTACGGCGGCGACCAGGAGACCCGCATCCAACAAGAGCTCGTGCTGGGCATCGGCGGCGTCCGTGCCCTCGCCGCGCTCGGCCATGAGCCCGATATGGCGCACCTGAACGAGGGCCACTCCGCCTTCGCCGCCCTGGAGCGCATCCACCAGGCGATGTCCCGCCACGGGCTCTCCTTCGCCGCGGCCCGCGTTGTCGCCGCGCCCGGGATGCTGTTCACAACTCACACCCCGGTAGCCGCCGGGCACGACTACTTCCCGGCCGTTGTGGCGAACCGCTACCTCGCGCCGTACGCGGCACTGCTCGGGATCGACCTCGAGACCCTCTCAGCGCTGGGCCGCTACAGGCCCGAGGACCCGTCCGACTCGTTCTGCCCGACCGTGCTCGCCCTGCGGCTCGCGGGTGCCCGCAACGGGGTGAGCCGGCTGCACGGCGTGGTGACCCGTGACCAGTGGGGGGGGCTCTGGCCGCGGTTGCCCCTGAACGAGGTGCCGATCGGGCATGTCACCAACGGCATTCACTTCACCTCCTGGATCTCCAACGAGATCGAGGAGATGTTCGACAAGCAGATAGGTTCGAGCTGGAAGACGACACCGAGATCGCCGGCGACGTGGCAACACGTTGCGGGCACCGGTGACGAGGGTCTCTGGCAAGCACGCTGCCAGGCGCGAGCCCGCCTCATCGAGTTCACCCGCGTCCGCCGCAACGAGCAGCTCGCCCGACGCGGTGCCGATGAGACACGCCTTTCCGCCACCGAGACGCTCCTCGACCCCCACGCCCTCACGATCGGTTTCGTCGGCCGCTTCGTCGCTTACAAGCGCCCGACACTGTTCCTGCGCGATCCCGAACGCCTGGCGCGGATCCTCGGTGACCCCGACCGGCCCGTGCAGATCATCTTCGGGGGCAAGGCCCACCCCCGCGACGAATTCGGCAAGCAACTGCTGTGCGAGGTCATCGACTTCGCCCACGGGCACGATCTCGAGCACCGGGTCGTGTTCATCGAGGACTTCGACATAACGATGGACCGCAACCTCTCCCAGGGCGTCGACCTGTGGCTGAACACGCCGCGGCGACCGCTCGAGGCGTGCGGCATCGGGGGCATGAAGGCGGGGGTGAACGGCGCTTTGAACTTCAGCACGCTCGACGGCTGGTGGGACGAGGCCTGGAACGACGCCGACCCCGATGCGGCACCCGTCGGCTGGTGCATCGGGACGGGAAGGCGCCGTTACGAGGACTTCGAGCTGCAGGACGCGGGCGACGCCCAGTCGCTCTACGACACGCTCGAGCACAAGATCGTGCCCTGCTTTTACGACCGGGACTCGCACGGCCTGCCCCGCGCCTGGTTGGCCTCGGTCCGTCAGTCGATGGCGAGCCTGGCACCGACGTGGGACTCTCACCGCATGGTGCGCGACTACGTCGAGACCCTCTACCTGCCGGGCGCGCGCCGGGAGCGTTGGCTCGCGGCCCAGGGCGGAGCCCGGGCGCGCGAGCTCTCCTCCGCGCTCGAGCGCCTCCGAGGCGCCTGGCCCGCGATCCGCGTCCTGGTCGAGTCCGCCACCGTCGGCCCGGGCGGCACCGTGCAGGCGGACGTCGTGGCGGATCTCGGCTCGCTCGAACCCCGGGACGTCACCGTGCAGCTCTGGGTCGCACCGACTCTCGGCGAGCCCTACCCGGTATCGACCAGCTTCGAGGGCCGACGCGAGCATGTCGCCCATTACCGCGCCCAGGTCCCCCACGAGGCCGGACTCGATGCCTACCTGGCGGCGCGGTGCCTGCCCTGCCACCCGGCGCTCGCCGATCCGTACGTGCCCGGCCTGATCGCCTGGTCGGACTGACAGCCGTGGCGACGAACCCTCAGATCCCGACCGCGCTACGGAGCCTCGCCACCGATGCGGGCATCGTGCTCGAGTACGTGGACGCCACCGGCGTGGAGCGGGAGGCGGATGGCGAGGTGCTGGTGGCGGTACTGAGCGGGCTCGGGGTGCCGATCAGCCGGGCCGGCGATGCGGCCCGGCTGTTGCGGAGCCGGCGCGGCGCGCGGGTAGAGGGGGTCGTGGAACCGGTGACGGTCCTCGACGACGCCTGCGCCGGTGCCGTCACGGTCTTCCTGCGCGAGGCGGACACTGATCTGGAGTGCGCGATCGAGTCCGAGGACGGTGAGCGTGTCGAGTGGCGCCTGCCACGCGACGAGCTCGGTGCGTTGAAGCGCGAACGACTGGACGGTCGCGACGTCTACCGGGGAACCGTGGCGCTGCCCGGTCTCTTGCCGTACGGCTATCACCGCTTCACGGTCCTCGTGCGGGGCCGGGTCGGTACGGCGACACTCGTCGTCGCGCCGGCCGCGGGCGCCCGGGGGCGCTTTGGAGAGGACTGGCGCGCCTTTGGGATGCTGGCGCCGCTGTTCTCGCTTCATTCGGCCCGTAGCTGGGGTTCGGGCGACCTCAGCGACCTCGACGAGTTCGCCCGCTTCGCCGCCCGGGAGCAGGCGAGCGTGATCGCGACGCTCCCCCTGCTCGCCGGCGTCGGCCCCGAGCCGTTCGAGGCGAGCCCCTACCTGCCGGTGAGCCGCCGCTTCTGGCACGAGCGCTGGATCGACGTCGAGCGTGTGCCGGAGTTCGCCTGGTCACCGGCGGCGCGCGTCATCGGCTCGGGCCCGCTGACGGCCGAACGCCGGGCGGCCTGGGTCAAGGGCGCGATCGTGGACGGTGCCGCCGTCACCGCCGCCAAGCGGGCGGCGCTGAGCGCCATGGCGACCGCCGTGGGGCGATCGGGCATAGGACGCGAGACGGCGCTGCGCAACTTCATGTTCGAGCGCCCCGACCTCGTCGAGTACGCGCGCTTTCGCGCCGCGGTCGACCGCTTCGGGATCGACTGGCACACATGGCCCGGGCCGCTGCGGGCCGGCCTGCTCCGCTGGAGCGACGTCGACCCCGTGAACGAGCGTTATCACGTCTATGCCCAGTGGGTCGCCCAGGAGCAGATGACCGAGCTGTCGGAGCGGCTGTCACAGCGCGGCCAGGTCCTCGCCCTCGATCTTCCCGTTGGCATCCATCCCTGCGGCTACGACGTCTGGCGCCATCGCGAGCAGTACGCGACCGGCATGTCGGTGGGCGCCCCGCCGGACGCCTTCTTCTCCCAGGGCCAGTCGTGGGGCTTCCCCCCCACCCGCCCGGAGGCACTGCGGGCCGACGGTCACGAGGAGTTCCGCGCCGCGCTGGCGCACCACCTGCGCGTGGCGGGGATGCTGCGCATCGACCACATAATGGGCCTGCAGAGGCTGTTCTGGATCCCTGCCGGCGCCGAGCCCCGCCATGGCGTCTACGTGAGGATGCCCTTCGAGGAGCTGCTCGCCGTCGTCTCGATCGAGGCCCAGCGCCATCACGCCGACATCATCGGCGAGGACCTGGGCACCGTCGACGAGAAGGTCCGCCGCGGGATGCAGGACAAGGGCATCAGACGTTCCTACGTCGCCCAGTTCGCCATCCGCGCTCAGGGCGAGCCGGTGCTCGAGGCGCCGCCGGCCGGCTCAGTCGCCTCGTTCTCCACCCACGACCTGCCCACGCTCACGGGTTGGTGGAACGGGCTCGACATCGACGAGCGCCTGGAATGCGGCCAACTGGACGCTTCGTCGGCCGAGGCGGCCCGGGCCGAACGGGCGCAGCTGCGAAAGCGCCTCTCCATCCTCGGTCACGACGCCCCCGGTGCCGACGGGGACGAGGAGATCGACCCCTCGGCCACACCCGCCTCGGCGCTCGCCGCCATCCACACCGAACTGGCCCGCAGCGAGGCCGGGCTCGTGCTCGTCCAGCTGGACGACCTCGTCGGCCAGCTGGAATCTGTGAACCTGCCCGGCACGACCACCGAACGGCCGAACTGGATCCGCCTGACCGACGCCACCCTGGAACAGATCGCCGAGGACACGGCGGTGCACGAAGCGCTCGCACCGCTGCGCAAGAACCGGGGGCGGGTCCCGCCCGGTTCGGTCGACCGCCTCGCGCCAGGTGTCGAGACGGTGCTGGGTGTCAGCCTGCTCGACCCGGTCGACATCCACCTGTTCAACGAAGGGCGTCATTTCCGCCTCTACGAGAAACTCGGCGCCCACCCGATGACAGTCGGGGGTGTCGGCGGGGTCTTCTTCGCCGTGTGGGCCCCGAACGCCGAGCGCGTCGCCGTGGTCGGGGACTTCAACGGTTGGAACGGCGCCCGCCATCCCCTCGTGCCGCACGCCGAGTCGGGGATCTGGGAGGGCTTTGTCCCCGGCGTCACCACCGGGAGCTGTTACAAGTACCGGTTGCTGTCACGCCTTGGGGGCGGCGAATTCGACAAGGCCGACCCGTTCGCGTTCGCCGGCGAGGAGCCCCCGAAGACCGCCTCCATCGTCTTCGAACCACGTCATGAGTGGCTCGACGGCGAGTGGATGCGAGACCGGGGCGGGGCACAGCGCCTCGACAAGCCGGTGTCGGCCTACGAGGTGCACCTCGGTTCGTGGCGACGCGTGCCCGAGGAGCACAACCGCTTCCTCACCTACGCGGAGCTGGCCCCGCGGCTCATCGAGTATGTGCGCAGCCACGGCTTCACCCACGTCGAGATCCTCCCGATCATGGAGCATCCCTTCTACGGCTCGTGGGGCTACCAGGTCACGAGCTACTTCGCCCCGACGGCGCGGTACGGCTCTCCGGACGACTTCGCGGCGTTCGTCGACACCCTCCACCGTGCCGGCATCGGCGTCATCCTCGACTGGGTGCCGTCGCACTTCCCCGCCGACGCCTTCGCGTTGGCGCATTTCGACGGCACGCACCTGTACGAGCACGCCGACGCGCGCCAACGGGTACAGCCTGACTGGCAGAGCTGGATCTTCAACTACGGTCGCAACGAGGTCCGGAGCTTCCTGATCTCGAGCGCTCGCTTCTGGCTCGACCGGTTCCATGCGGACGGGCTGCGGATGGACGGGGTGGCTTCGATGCTCTACCTCGACTACTCCCGCCAACCGGGCGAGTGGGTGCCCAACCGCTTCGGAGGCAACGAGAACCTCGAAGCCATCGAGATGCTCCAGGAATGCAACACCGAGCTGTTCGCGTCCTTCCCGGACATCATGTCCGTCGCGGAGGAGTCCACCGCCTGGCCCGGCGTCTCCCGACCTGTCGACGCCGGCGGCCTCGGCTTCAGCTACAAGTGGGACATGGGCTGGATGCACGACACTCTCGACTACCTGTCGCACAACCCGGTCTACCGGCCCTGGCACCACGACAGGCTGACCTTCCGGTCCATCTACGCCAACAGCGAGCACTTCGTGCTTCCCCTGTCGCACGACGAGGTCGTGCACGCCAAGGGCTCCCTGCTCGGGCGCATGGCCGGAGACGAGTGGCAGAAGTTCGCCAACCTGCGGCTCCTGTTCGGATACCAGTTCACCCAGCCCGGCAAGAAGCTCTTGTTCATGGGTGGCGAGTTCGCCCAGAGATCAGAGTGGAACCACGACGCAAGCCTCGACTGGCACCTGCTCGACTCACCCGCCCACCAGGGTGTCTCGGCCTGGGTGTCCAAGCTGAACGAGCTGTACCGGTCCGAGCCCTGCCTGCACCGCGACGACCTGGGCGACGCGAGCTTCGCCTGGATCGACTGCGAGGACCGTGCCCAGAGCGTGCTCTGCTACGAACGCCGCGACGGGACCGGGGGCGTGCTCGTGGTGGTCGCCAATTTCACGCCCGTCCCGCGCCCCGACTACCGGGTGGGCATGGCACAGTCCGGCCGGTGGGAGGTGCTCGCCAACAGCGACGCACCGGAGTACGGGGGCAGCGGCTACCTCGTGCCCGGTTTGTTCGAGACGACGGGAACCCCCTGGCACGGCCGCGACCAGAGCGCCCTGCTCGTGCTTCCGCCGCTCGCGGTCCTGGTACTGCGGCCGACGGTCTAGGCGGCCATGACGCCCGCTGTCTGTTTCCATCTCCACTGCTACCAGCCCGAGCGGGCGGACCCCTGGCTGGACCTCGTCAACCCCGAGCCCAGCGCCTACCCCTATCACGACTGGAACCAGCGCATCACGGCGGAGTGCTACCGGCCCAACACCGCCGCGGCCGTGCTCGCACCCGACAAGCGGCTCAGCGAGTCGTGCGACAACTTCGCCCTGGCGAGCTTCGACGTCGTGAGGACGCTGCACCGCTGGCTGGCGGCCAACGCACCCGACGTCGACACCGTCGTGCGTGCCGCCGGGAGCGGACCGGACCGGCAACCGAGCGGCGCCGCGCTCGCGTCGCCGGCTGTGCACACCATCCTGCCTCTCGCGCAGCCTGAGGACCGCGAGGTCCTCGTCGCCTGGGGGATGGCGGACTTCAAGGCCCGCTTCGGCTTCGCGCCCGAGGGGATGTGGCTGCCCGAGACCGCGGTCGACCTCGACACACTTGCCGCCCTCGCCCGACACGGCATCAGATACACACTGCTCATGCCCCAACAGGCGCGCCGCGTGCGTGCGCCCGGGGGGATGTGGGTCGACGCCCGCGGCGAGAAGATCGACCCGAGCCGGGCGTACCTCGTGTCGCTTCCCGGCGGAGAGTCGATGACGGTCGTGTTCGGGCACGGCCCGTTGTCGCGCGAGCTCGCGTTCGGCGACCTGCTGAACGACGGGGCCACGCTCGTGGGCGCCATCCGCACCGCACTGGCGTCCAGTGGTGACGACGGGCTGATAGCCATCGTCACCGACGGGGAGACCTTCGGGCACCACCACGAGTTCGCCGAGATGGCCCTCGCCTGGGCGGCACGCGAGTTGCGCAACGAGAAGGTCGAGGTCACGAACCTGGGCACGTGGCTCGCAGGCCATCCGCCGACCTGGCAGGTAGAGCTTGTTACGCCTTCTTCGTGGAGCTGCGCGCACGGCGTCGAGCGCTGGCGCAGCGACTGCGGCTGCACGACGGGTTCACAGGCGGGCTGGAGGCAGTCCTGGCGCAGGCCCCTGCGCGAGGCGCTCGACTGGCTGCGGGCGACTCTGGCGGGACCGGTCGCGAAGGCCCTGGAGCCATTGGTCGGTGACCCGCTCGAGGCGCTGGTCGAATACGGCGGAGTGGTCGCCGGGACGGAGGCGGCCGAGGCGTTCGTCGCCAGACGGGCCGGCCGCTTGCTGCCGAGAGCCGAGACGACGCGCGCCCTGGAGCTCCTCGAGCTCAGGAGCCATCTCCTCTCGGCCTTCACCAGCTGCGCCTGGTTCTTCGCCGACCCGGGCGGGATCGAGACCCTGCTCTCGCTGCGGCACGTTGCCGTGGTGCTCGACACCGCGGCACGCGTGCTCGGCTTCGATGCCTCCGAGGGGTTCCTGGCGCGCCTCAAAGCCGTGAGAACGAACCTCGAACCGTCACTTGACGGCGCCGACCTGTGGGCCCGCTTTGTGGAGCCCCAAAGGAGCGACGCCGGATCGCTCGCGGCCGGGTTCGCCTTGGAGCTGGCGGCGGGATCGGCCCGTTCCCCGATGCGGCGCGGCGCCTGGGTACTGACCGCCGAGGACGTCGAGACTGAGGCCGGGCGGAGCTCAGGCACCGTCGTCGTCGAGCACGCGCCCACCCTCCGGCGCACGGTGGTCGAGGTCCAGGCCGAGTGCACCGGAGCCGTCGGCGCCGTCGCCCGCAGCCGCCTGGCCGGGGACCACACCTGGCGCGAGACGACCCTTTCCCTGGCCGGCCCGGATGTCGCCGCCCGCGTCGGGGCCGCACGTGTGACCGGCCGGCGCGACGCGAGCGCGTTGGTGGCGTTGCGCTGGCTCACGGCGAGTCTGAGAGCGCGGCCGGCGGAGGCGGACGACGCCGTCGTGCTGGGCGCACTCGTGGCGGGCGCCGCTCCTCTGGCAGCTCGCGACCTCGACGCGGTGGGCGCCTCGCTGGCGGTGCTCAGAGATGCCTCCATCTCGAAACAGGCGCAGGCAGGGCTCGACGCCCTCGCTTGGTTGGCCCGGGCGGCGTCGGTCCAGTGGCCGGCCGGCAACCCAGAATGTGAGCATTCGCCGCCGAACCACTAGGTTCACACCCTGATGAATTCGACCGGCGGCCAAGACCAGTCCCTCGACGGCAGCAACGACGTTGTCCGGGCAGTCGACCGGCTTGCCCGTCGGCTGCCCGAACCCCTGTCCCCCCTGGCACGGATCGCGTACAACTACCGCTGGTCGTGGACCCCGGGCGGCCGCGATCTGTTCCGCTATTTCGGTGTGCACCGCTTCAACCTGAGCAACCACAACCCGGTCCGCTTCCTGCGCGACCTGTCGGAACGCTCCTTGCTCGAGGCGGCGACCGACGACGAGTACCTCGCCCGTGTCAACAAGGTGGCCGACCTGCTCGACGCCGACCTGACCCGCCCGCAAAGGACCGACCTCGGTGACGGGCTCGTGGCGTTCCTGTGCGCCGAGTTCGCCGTGCACAGGTCCCTGCCGGTCTACTCGGGAGGCCTCGGCGTGCTGGCCGGCGACGTGTTGAAAGAGGCGTCGGACCAGGCGCTGCCGCTCGTCGGTGTCGGCCTGCTCTACCGCAAGGGCTACTTCCACCAGCGCGTCGACCGGTCAGGGTGGCAACACGAGTACTGGACCGAAGTCGACCCCGAGGTGCTGCCTGCCGTCCGCGTCACCTACCCGGATCGTTTGCCGTTGACGATCCAGATCCCCATCTGGGACGGTGAGGTGTCGGCCCACGTCTGGCGGGTCGACGTCGGTCGCGTTCCCCTCTACCTGCTCGATGCGGACCTGGCCGAGAACACCCCGCTCCAGCGCTGGATCAGTGCCCGGCTCTACGAGGGCAACCGTGCGATCCGGCTCGCGCAGTACGCGCTCTTGGGAGTGGGAGCGGTCCGGGCGCTCGACGCCATGTCGGTCAATCCCACCCTCTACCACCTGAACGAGGGCCACGCCGCGCTGGCCACGCTGGCCGTGGCGTCGCGCGCGCTCGGGTCCTCGAAAACCCCTCGCGACGACGAGCTGCCCGAGGCGCTCGAGCGCGGGCGCGACCACTTCGTGTTCACCACGCACACACCCGTGCAGGCCGGTAACGAGACCTACAGCCGTGAGGAGATCCTCCCGGTGCTCGGGGCCCTCGCCGACGAACTGCACGTTGACCGCGAGCTGCTCTTGAAGCTGGGCCGGGTGCACCCCTTGGATGCGGGCGAGCCGAGCGGCCTCACGCAGCTGGCCATCCACACGGCCCGATCCACGAACGCGGTGAGCGCACGTCACGGCTCGGTCGCCCGCGAGATGTGGCACGACATGTTCCCGAGTCTCACCGTGGACGAGGTGCCGATCACCCACGTCACAAACGCGGTGCACCTGCCCACGTGGATGGCCCCGCCGATGCGGGCACTGCTCACCCGGCACTTCGGTGTGGGCTGGGAGCGGCACTCGTCCGATCCTGCCGTCTGGGCCGGCATCGACGATGTCCCCGACGAGGAGCTCTGGGCTGCCCGCTGCGAACAACGGAACGAACTGGTCGAGCAGCTGCGCCGCAAGGCGGTGATCGACCGCCTGGCGCGGGGCGAGGACCTCGAGGTCGTGCAGGCCGGCGCCGAGGCGTTCGACCCGTCGTTCCTCACGGTGGGGTTCGCCCGCCGCCTGGCCACATACAAGAGGCTCGACCTGATCCTGCATCCGGCGGCGAGGGCCTTGGAGCTGCTCAACCACGACCAACCGACGCAATTCGTCTTCGCAGGCAAGGCCCACCCGCTCGACGACGCGGCCAAGGCGATCGCCCAGCACATGTTCGCCCTCAAGAGCTCGCCGGGGGTGATCAACCGCGCCGTGTTCGTCGAGGACTACGACCTCGCCGCCGCCGGCACCCTCATCGCGGGCTGTGACGTGTGGCTCAACCTGCCCCGCCCGCCCCTCGAGGCGAGCGGCACGAGCGGCATGAAGGCTGCCTTGAACGGTTGCCTCAACTTGAGCGTTCTCGACGGATGGTGGGCGGAGGCATTCGACGGCTCGAACGGCTGGGCCATCGACGGTGACACGGACCCAGACGCGGCCGCGAAGGACGCACGTGACGCGGCGACCTTCTACTCGCTCGTCAAAAACGAAGTGAAGCCGCTCTTCTTCGACCGCGACGCCCGCGGGATCCCGACCCGGTGGTTGCAGCGGGTGCGGGCGTCGATGCGCACGCTCGGGCCGATGTACTCGGCCACCCGCATGCTCGACGACTACGTGGGGAAGGTCTACACGCCGACCTAGGACACTCCCCGGCACTGCTGGGCGACGGCCGGCGGGAAAGGCCGGTCCGGGCCAGGACGGTCAAGCGTGCCGCTGGGGCCCGCATGGCCGAGCGTGCGAACTTCACCGGTACGCATCCAGACCCAAGTGGACCGCCAGGCCGAGACCCGCGCAGGCGATGACGGCCCGCAGCGGTGCCGCGGGGACCCATCGCACGATGACCGGGCCCAACCGACCTCCGGCCAGGCAGCCCGCGGCGAGGGGGATCGCGGCCGACCAGTGGACGGGCCCTATTGCGACGAACACCACGGCGGCGGTCGCATTGGCCGACCCCACGAGCAGGTTCTTCATGGCGTTGCTCCGCGCCAGCGGCTCTGCGGTGGCGAACAACACCAGCGCCAGGAGCAGCACCCCCGCCGCGGCCCCGAAGTAGCCGCCGTAGACAGCGATAAGGAACACGCCCGCACTGAGTTTCCAGGTCGGCCGGTGCGCCGGGCCCGGCGCCGAGCGGGCCGGGTTGCGCGGGATGAGGATCGTGAGCGCCGCGAGCCCGATCAGGCACGGCACCACGCGAGCGAAGGTGTCCGAGGGCGTCTCCAACAACAGGAGTCCGCCCGTGAGCCCGCCGGCGACCGCTACCGGGACAAGGCGCCGAGCCCTGGCTCTCTGGCCCGTCAATTCCGGGCGCGAGCCCCAGACCGAGCCCACGGAGGAGAACACGAGTGCGACGGTGTTGGACACGTTTGCACTCACGGGCGTGAGCCCGACGGCCAGCAGCGCCGGGTAACTGACAAGTGACGCCAGACCGGCCACGCTGCCGCACAGGCCGGAACCGAATCCGGCCAACACCAACCAGAGCGGATCGAGACCCTTCAAGGCCTCCCGACCCTAGCCCCCGACCTGGTACGGCCTCGAGATCATCGAGACGAGCGGGAAGACGTCGCAGAAAGCCGCGGCGCCGTCCGGACAAGGCCCGGGTGACGGCGGTCATGGCCTCCGGTGCCGCCGCACGAGCCACCCGCGTTGCTGCGCGCCTTCATCTCTGTGCCCTGAGAACGAAAACGCCCCACCCGAGACAGCGGCGTTCGTCGGCGAGATAGTCGCGCCTCGAGCGGTCGCGCTCCTCGAGGATCTCGGCCGCCTCCGCATCCTCCGGGTTGGAGGCGAGCCAGTCGGCGACGTTGCGCCACTGGCTTGCCTCATACCGGTCCCAGTCCTGCGGGCTGGACAGAACGATCTCGACGAGATCGACGCCGGAAGCCTCGAAACGGTGCAGGGTCCCGGCGAGGTCGGCGAAATCCTGTCCGGTTTCGTACTTCTCCCTGACCCGAGAGGGGGGCGTCTCCGCCCAATAGACCTCCCCTACGAGCAGCCAACCACCGGGCACCACGAGTGGTCCCATCAGCGCGAGTGTGCCGTTCAACCCGCCGCCGATCCAGGTAGCCCCGATGCAACTGACGATGTCGAAACGTTCACCGAGCTCGGGCGGGTCACCGGCGTCACCCTCGATGAACCGGACGGTGCCCTCGACTCCGAGCTCGGCGGCCCGTGCCCGCGCGTCCGCGAGATATGGGCCGTGAATGTCGATGCCGACACCGCCGACACCGAAGTCTCTCGCGAACAGGCAGAGCATCTCGCCCTTTCCACAGGCGAGGTCCAACATCCGCGTGCCCTTAGCCAAACGACAGATGTCACCGAGCAACAGCAGATTGTCGAACGACAGCGGATTCATGATCCGATGGGAGGACTCGGAGATCTCGTGGTACCGCAGGACGCTCACCATGGCGGAACTTTCGTGCAGTCGCTCCGGAGGCACCCCGATGCCCTAGCGCCCGACGCGCCGGCTTGGCGGACGAGCAGGTCGGGCCGAGGCGGGTCGCGATCAGCCGCCCGACGCGTTCCGGGCGCTGGTCGGACCCGGTGGGACGCGCTGCCCCCATCACGAACGCAGCTCTGGGGATGATGGCTGGACAGATGCGCCGTGGTGTCGAGGCGCCACACGTTCCAGGAAATGTCCCGACCGAGCCGATCACGAACCGCAGCCAGCGGGGTGGCCACGCAGGCCCAAAGCGGCCCTCCCGCTGGCTGCGCTGATGGGAACGTTTTCCGTTCGGGCGGGGCCGCTCCCATCTCGTCTCGAGGCCTCATCATAGCGAGGGGTGATTGTGGCTTTCTAGAGGACAACCGGGGGATAACGCCGAGTTTTGTGAGGTTATTGCGCCCGGCCCGGCTACATCTCGATCGGCCGTGGGTGGCTCGTTACCCAACGCCCTGCGCGATTCGCCGCCTCGGACGTTGACACACCGCCAACCGTGCGCTTCGCGCTAGGTCACGAAGCGCCCTGTCTCACAAATGCCATCTCGTTTGCGAACGCAGCCGACCCGGCGCCGAACCACATCTCCGACACGGGCGGGGGAACGTGCGCCAACAGGTTCTCGCGGACGTCGTCCGGCATCGCCTCCAGCACAAGCCCGAAGGGCAGCCACACTCGCGTACCGGGGTAGTGCGACAGCGCGTGCTCGGGCATCGCCCCCCACTCGGACGGTGACACGCAGCGGGCGGCAATCGGCAGCACCTCTTCTTCCTCCTCGTCCAGGTGTTCGGTCAAGGTGTCGCCGAGCGACTCGCACGCGCTCGCCAACGCCCGGCCATCGACGGCCGAGCCGGATGCCGCGAACCGCCCCGTTGCCCCCTCCACGGCTTGGATGCTCGAGGTCAGCGCCGCGTGCTGGCCCTCCATTCTGGAAAAGAGCCCTCGGTCCTCGGGGGCGCGTTCGGACAGAAGGGGATACAGGAGCTCGTCCTCGGCCTGGTGGTGGGCGTGCAGCAGCCAAAGGACCTCACCGAGGTAACCGCCGAGGCGCCGGGCGCGAAACGGTGTCCCCGTCGAGGACCGTAGCGATCTGGCTCGGGGCGTCCCTGAGGACGCGTTTGAAGGCGTCGTGCAAAGCGACCATGTCGCGGGTGTCTGTCAGTACTGGGCCGTCAATGGCCATCGGATCCCCCCCTCGTGCCGGGCACGTACGTTCTCGCCAGCGCACGGACGCCCCTGGCGAGGGCCGGCCACAGGATCGTAGTCACCCTGCAGGCTGCCGACTACTCCCGCTCGCCTCGCCCGATCGCGAGGGCCTGCCTTGCAGGCCCTCGCTCGGAGCCGGAACGGTTCCGCCGAAAGCGAGTCACGGGCCGCCGGTTCGCCCGTGCGATCCGATAACTCGCGAGTTGCCGCCTCGGGTAGCGGCGATCGCGTCGGATCGTGAGGACCGTCGAGAACCGGTGCTACGCCGAGGTGAAGCACGGGGTGAGAGCGGGGTGAGAGCGGGGTGAGGATCGGGGTGAGGACAACTTGGGGTCGAGGTGGGGACGGAGGTGGGGACGGAGGGAATCGAACCCTCACTGTGGGCGTTTTAAGCGCCTTGCCTCTGCCGGTTGGGCTACGTCCCCGAGAACTCTCTACGGCCCCGTCAAAGCTCAGTCCATCACGTGGCGAGCTCCGTTAGCTGCTCCTTTGTCGGCCAGGAAGCCCTGCTCAGCTGCTATTCAGTTGACACCCGTGGCTAATGTGACCAAAGTTAAGACATGTTGCACAAGAGACGACGGCCCTGCCGGGAAGGCTCAGTTGTTGCCGTCGTTGCCTTGGCAGTTTCACTCTTCGTGGTCGACGCCCCAGCCGGAGCGTCGCCTAGTCCGATCAACCGTACCAACTCGCAGATCAACTCTCTCCAGGCTCGCGCCCAGGCCCTGGCCCAGGAGATCACATCAGACCAGAACAAGGTCTCGGCCGCGGCCGAGCAGTATGACGAGCAGACGGTGCTCCTTCAGGAGGACCAGGCGACTCTCGCCAAGACCGAGCGCGAGCTCAAGACGACCCGACGCGAGGTTGTGGCCGCGCGCCTCCGGGCACAGACAGCGGCCGTCGAGGCGTACGTGACCGGCGACGGACTCGACTCGCAAGTCGGCGCCATCCTCGACTCGAGCGTGAACGATGCGCAGAGCGCGGGGGTCTACTCGGACATCGTCGTACGTACCCTCGATGCCGCAGTGAACCACCTGCACATGCTCAGCGCGAGGCTCGCAGCCGAGCTGACGACCCAGTCGAGAACCCTTGCAGCCGCGGCACAGTCCCAGCAAGCGGCGAACAGGGCCCGTGTCGTCGCCCAGGCAGCGACACAAGCCGCGGACACGGCCCTCCAACAGGTCAAGGGGCAGCTTTACCAACTGACCATAAAGCGGGAACAAGAGATAGCCGCAGCAGCTGCCGCTGCCGCGGCCGCGGCTTTGAGGGCGGCCGAGAAGGCAGCCGCGGCGAGGGCTGCCGCCGCCGCGGCTGCCGCCGCCGCCGCCAAGCGCGATCACGCCAATGACGGCGGCAGCACGGGCGGAGGTGGCAGCACGGGCGGAGGTGGCAGCACAGGCGGAGGTGGCAGCACGGGCGGAGACGGGCCCGGCAGCGGTGGCGGAGCTTGGCCCTACGGGCCGGGGACCGGTGGTGGTCAACCCGGCTACGGACAACCGCTCGCTCCGGCCGGGACGAACGCTCAGGGTCTAGAGGCGGTGGCGGCGGCGGAGTCCTACCTGGGCGTGCCCTACGTCTGGGGTGGGGCGAGCCGCCAGGGCGTCGACTGCTCGGGCCTCACGATGGTCACATGGGCCGCGGCGGGCGTCGACCTCTTGCACGGTGCGACGGTCCAGGATGCGGAGTCCGTCCCGGTCAGCCTGGCGGACATCGAGCCGGGTGACCTGCTCTTCTACCACTTCCCCGACGACGGCGCCTTGCCCATCACCCACGTCGCCATGTACGTCGGTTCGGGGCCGTTCGGGACCCAGACGATCATCCAGGCGGCCGAGGTCGGGACCGACGTCGCCTACTACCCGATGTACTGGCCGGGCTTCGTCTCGGCCGGGCGGCCCTGAGACCGGACGCGGCGCCCCCTCGTCCCGGCGGCGGACTGGACCGTCGCCCTGAGAGGCCTGCTACCAGTTAGCGGTGCCGGCCAGCCACTGGCGGAGGTACCGGTCCCGGCGCTCGACCCATTCCTCGGCCGTGAGGGCGTAGCGGACGTGGTCCTCCCAGCGCCCGTCAATCTCGAGGTAGCGAAGGGCGATGCCCTCGCCGCGAAGCCACAGCTTCTGGGCGACGCGGCGGCTCGGGCGGTTGCGGGGGATGATCGAGATCTGGAGCCTGTGGAGCCCGATCTCCTCGAACGCGAAGCGGAACAACAGTACGCAGGATTCCGGCACATAGCCGCGGCCCGCCTGCGCCTGGTCGATCCAGTAACCGACGTAGGCGTTCTGGAAAGCTCCCCGGGTCACCGAGGAGATGTTCACTTCGCCGACAAAGCGTCCCATCGCGAAGATCCCGAAGCCGTACCCGGTGCCCAGTTGCCGCTCGCGCTCGCGCATGGAGCAGCGGGTCGTGAAGGTCGTCCGGTCCTCCGACGGGTAAGGCGCACCGGCCGGGCGTGGTTCCCAGGGGAGCAACCAGTCCCGGCACCGCGAGCGCACCTCGCTCCAGGCCTCGAAGTCCTCCTCACGCAACGGCCGGAGGCGGACGCGCCGGCCCACCAACTCCGTCGAGATGCGAGAAACTGCCAACTCGGCCATGTCAGCGCCGCCCTCCGTAACGGTTGCTCACCGCTCTATGGTCGCAGATCTGGCACCTGCGCGTGTACAACCGGCGCGTGCTGCGGTGGGACGGCTCAGCCGGTTCCACGGCCGGCTTCCGGCTACCCGGCCGGTCCCGAGTGATCAGCGGCGCGCCAGCAGCGCTAGGGTCGTGACGGTCTTCTTCTCATGGAGCGTGGGTCGATGAGGCGCTGGTTTCAGGCACTCGACAGGGGTTGGATAGCGAACCTTTCCGGCCTGGTGCTCCCCCTCGCCGTCGCCGCCGCCCTGGTGCCGTTCCGGACCAACTTCGCCCTGCCGGCGGCGGCGCTCGTGCTGGTCCTCGTCGTCGTCGCCGTGGGCGCGTTCGGCAACCGCTTCGCCGGATTGGTGGCTGCGCTCTCCGCGGCCGCCTGGTTCGATTTCTTCCTCACCAAGCCCTACGAGACCTTCAACATCACCAACCGGCCCGATCTCCAGACAGAGATCAGCCTGTTGATCGTCGGCCTCGCCGTCACCGAGATAGCCGCCCGGGGCCGCGGCCACCGCGAGGCCGCCTCCGAAGAGGCGCGCAACGTGGCGCTCATTCACGACTTCACCGAGATGGTGGCCTCGGGTGAGCCGGCGCAGTTCGTCATCGCACGCGCGGCCGCCGAACTGACTTCGCTGCTCGGTTTGCGCGACTGCCGTTTTGACACCGAGATGTCCGACCGCCACCCGACCCGCATCGAGCACTCCGGCGTGGTCGCACTGGGCGGCCTGCGTTGGGGGGCCCACCTGAGCGGCCTGCCGGGACGCGAGGTCGAGCTCATCGTCCAGTACCGCGGCGAGACTTTCGGACGCTTCGTCATGACCCCGACGCCCGGCGCGCCGGTTTCGTCCGACCGACTGCTCGTGGCGGCCTTCATCGCCGATCAGGTCGGCGCCGCGCTCTCCGACCGGCAGCCGAGCACCTAGGAACCCGGTCACCTTGCCCGGCCCGCGGCGGCAGCCAAGGGGAGGCGGCAGGCCCGCCTGAGCGCCGTTCAGCCGGCGAGCAGCTCCGCGACGATCCCGTCGAGCAGGTCCGACTCGGATGCTGTCAGCGCGTCGAAGCCGAGGGTCGTCGTCGCCTCGGCCAGCACGGCGGCTCCCCCGACGATCACGTCCGCCCGTTCTGCCTCGAGCGCCGGCCACTCGAGACGACGCGCGACCGGCAGGGCGCACAGCTCTCCCAACAGCCGCTCCATCGCGTCGAGGCGCAACCGGGCGTGGTGCACACGGTCGCGGTCGTAGACGACGATCCCCTGGTCGAGACGTACGAGCGCCGCCACCGTGCCCGCGACGCCGATCAGCTGCGCGCCGGAGCGGAGCGAAGGATGCGCCGCAAGCGCTCCGGTCACAAGCCGGCGCACATGGCTGCGCAAGGCCGCCAGCTCGCCCGGGAGGGGCGGATCGTGCTCGAGGAACCGTTCCGAGCAACGTACGCAGCCGAGCTCGAGCGACACGGCCGTCGGGGCCCCGGCCGCGCCCCCCACCAGCTCCGTCGAGCCGCCGCCGACGTCGAGGACGGTATAGGGGCCGGCGGCGGGATCGAGGTCGGCCGTCGCGCCGAGATAGGTGAGCCGGCCCTCTTCCTCACCGTCGAGCACCTCCGGGGCGACACCGAGGACCTCGGTCACGCGCCGCGCGAACTCGCCCGTGTTCCCGGCCTCACGGGCGGCCGCCGTCGCGGTCGCCCGCGCCCGGGTCACGCCGTAGTGGTCCATGACGCGGCGGAACTCGGCGAGGACATCGATCGTGCGCTTCATCGCCCGCTCGTCGAGGCGGCCCTCCCGGTCCACACCTTGTCCGAGGCGGGTGATCCTCATCAGCCGCTCCAGCGGACGCCCACCGGCGTCGGCCACGAGCAGGCGGGTGGAGTTGGTGCCGCAGTCGACGGCGGCGACTGATCCGGCTCCGTCCGTCCCCGTCCGGGCGGGCGTGAGGACGTACCGGGAAGGCTCGATGCCGAGCTCTTCGCAGGTCCAGCGGCCGACCGGGTCCGGGCCGCCGGCGAGGAACCAGGCGAGGTGGGCGTGAAGGCATTTCACGCCCCGGCGGGTGCCGCCTACACCGCCCGCCGGCCTCGGCCCCCGCTGCCCCGGTGGCACGACCGCGTCACGAAGTGCCGCATAGCGGCCGTGGGCCGCTTCGAGCTCGGCGGGGTCGACGGCCGCTTCGGCGGCCCGGACCCCACCGGTCGACTCGAGCCGGCTGACGAGGTCCCGCTCGGCCCGCCCCACGAGCCAGTACAGCGTGGGCATGGGCGTGCCGTCCTCGAGAAACGGTGAGTTCGAAATGACGACCGGCCCGCCGGCGGCGTCGCGGACGACGACTTCGAAGTTCCCCTGGGGCGCCCTTTTGAGCAGCCCGGCGACGGCCTCCCAGTCGCCCTGGCTCACCGCCGGCGGCGGCGCAGCGAGTAGAGGACGATCCGCAGGATGAGGGCGACACCCGCCACGGTCAGGTACGGTGCCAGACGCCGCACCAGCGACTCTCTCTTCGCGATCGGGTGCTCTGCCGACCAGTCGTCTTCGTCATAGCTCCCCCGGTCGGGCGGGCGAACGTCGGAGCCGACTTCGTCAAAGGTGGCCTCCTTGCCGGCCTCTACCAGGTCATCGGCCACTTCCGCCTCGATCTCGGCCTTGTAGGAGGCGACGTCGGCGTCGATCCCGGCCTCGCCGGCCGGCTCCGGCGCACCCGGCAGGGTCGCCTCCAGGTTGCGGGAGAACTCGTCGACGAGCCTTGCGAAGGCATCGGCGAGCTCGTCGTGGCCGAACTGGGCGAGCTTTCCCGTGACGGAAAGATCACTGACGATCCGGACCGTCGTGCCGGTCGGCGACGCCAGGAGAGTCGCCGTGACGACAGCTGTCGCGGTGCCCTGGCCGCGGATCTCGCGACCTTCCGCCCTCAGCACGAGCTTGTGGGCGTCTTTGTCGAGCGACTCGAAATGGGCGTCGCCCCTGTAGGACACGGTGGTGGCGCCCACCTTGACCCGCATGACGCCCCGAAGCTCGTCGCCCTCCACCTCCCGGAGCTCTGCGCCCGGCACGGAGGGCACAACCTTCTCGACATCTGTGAGCACCTCCCATGCAGCGGCAACCGGGAGTGGGACCTCGAATTCGTCGTTCAGTTCCATCGCCGCAGGTCCTCCTGAGTATCGATGTCAACCGTCGTGCCTTCGCACGCTAGTTCCGTGACGAGCTCCGGTCGACGGCTGGCGAGCGACCGGGCGCCTTCGTCGCCGCTTGTCGGCAGCAGTGACCATATCTCGGCGTCCAGCCGCACAGGGTGTCCGCGGTGCCCGTAGTAGGTCGCGAAGACGATCGGGCCTCCCCGCGCGCCCGCCACGGCGCGCCAGGCGTCGGCCGTCAGCCCGGGAAGGTCGCCCAGGCCGATCACCGCCGCCAGGTGACCTTGGCGGGCACACCAGTCGAGTGCAACCCTCAGCGAGGTGGCCTGGCCCAGATGCCAATCCTCGTTGCACAGCAGTGTCGCTTCGTCGGGCACGACCCCGCCCAAGTCCACGGCTCCGGAGACGACGACGAGCTCGTCGAGCTGTGCCTCGACAGCCGGGCCGATCGCCCACTCGATCAGTGGCCTGCCCCGCGCCCGGGCCAGCAGCTTGGCGCCCGGGCTGGCATCCGGGTCATCCCGGTTGAAACGGGTCCCCGCCCCTGCAGCGAGGATCACCGCCGCGACTGACATCTCCGGCAGCGTAATGCCCAACCACCGCCACGAAGCGGCCCGAGTGCGCGCCGAGGTGGTCAAGCCCTGTGAATGGCGCCCACCGCCCTGCGCAGCGGCGTCACGGCGCTGTCAGCCCGGCCCGTGCGCACCATGATGATCTCGGCACAGATCGCGACGGCCGTCTCCTCGGGGCTACGGGCGCCGATGTCGAGGCCGATCGGGCTCATGAGTCGCTCGGCCAGCTCCGACTCGTCGGCACCGGCCTCCAGGAGGCGTAGCCATCTCCGCCGGTGGGTCCGCCTGGAGCCCATGGCCCCGAGGTAGCCCGCCCGGGTCCGCAGCGTCGAGAGGATGGCGGGCACGTCGAACTTCGTGTCGTGGGTCAGTACGCAGACCGCGTCCCGGGGGCCCAGCTCCGGGCCAATCCGGTCCATGTACCGGTCCGGCCACTCCACGACGACCTCGTCGGCGAGCGGGAAGCGGGCCTTGGTCGCGAACACCGGACGCGGGTCGCAGACGCTCACCATGAAGCCGAGCACCTTGCCCACCTCGACTAGGGCCCGCGTGAAGTCGACGGCCCCGAACACGATCAGGCGCGCGGCCGGGGCGAACACCTCTATGAAGACGGCGACCTCCGACCGCCGGGCCTCTCCGTGCGGCCCGTAGTGGCGGGTCACGATCACGCCCCGGTCCAGAGCAGCCAGGGCGTCGCGCGCCGCCACCCGGTCCAGCTCTGGATCACCCAGGGTGCCGAGGCAGCGGCCGTCGGGCCGTACGACGAGCTTGGCGGCGATGCCGGTGCGGCCGGTGGCCTCCCCCTCAACGGAGGTCACCGTCGCCAACGCGATCGGCTCGTCGGCGACCAGCGCGGCACGAAGCTCGCGGTAGAGCTCGCCGCTCACCTGTCGGCCCCTGCGGTCACCAGTCGAGCGGTTCCACGAGGACATGCACGGTGCCACCGCAGGTCAGCCCGACCGCGAAAGCCTCGTCGTCCGAATAGCCGAAAGTGCACACCTTCGCCTTGCCCGTCTCGAGCACGGCGAGGGCCTCGGCGACCACGGCGCCCTCGACGCAGCCTCCCGACACCGAACCGGCAACCTCACCGTCCTCGCTCACGGCCATCGTCGCCCCGGGGTCGCGCGGGCCAGAACCCTCCACGCCGATCACGCGGGCGATGGCGACACGCCGGCCCGCGGCTTGCCAGCGGTCGATGTCGCCAATCACTTCCTTCATCGGGCCATCACCTCCGCAACGTGGCGCCCGAGGCTAGCGCCGCCCCGCCCGGCTCACAGCGCCGGCGAGCTCGGCTCAGAACAGTGAGTGCCAGAACTCCAAGGTGGCAATCACGCGGTGCCAAAAACCCGGCTCGTGCACCGGAGGTTGTGCGAGCCGCGCGCTCGGGCCCAAGATGGCGTCGCTCGGCAACAGGTCCGAGGACGGGATCGGGTTGTCAGAGAGCGGGTCGGGCGCCGAAGAGGACGACCCGGCCGCCCCGGGCAGCACCACGACGGAACGCTGGCCGGGCGTGACCAGGCCGTACTCGGAGTGCGCGATCCGGCCGACGGTCGCCGGATCGTGCAGGGCCCTCACCTCAGAGCTAAGGGCGCGGTTCTCGGCTTGCAATGCCGCCAGCTGGGCGGTGTCTGCCCGCACGGCCGAGCGTCCCTCGACGAGGGAGCCGAGCGGGAAGTTGGCCACGAGGACGACCAACGCGATCAGCAACGCCAAGAAGAAGAACAGGCGGGCTCGCTTGATCACGGCGCGACTCCTCTCTGCGACCCGGCGAAGGCGGCGCCACCGAGGTACTCTGCCGAGCCGGCGAGCTGCTGCTCGATCCGCAGCAGCTGGTTGTACTTCGCCACCCGCTCCGAGCGCGCCGGCGCGCCGGTGTTGATCTGGCCGCAGTTGGTCGCCACGGCGAGGTCGGCGATGAAGGGGTCCTCGGTCTCACCCGAGCGCTGTGATATCACCACGCGGTAAGAGGAGCCTGTCGCGGTCGCCACGGTGGCCAGGGTCTCGGTCAGGGTCCCGACCTGGTTGACCTTCACCCCGACGGCGTTGGCGACGCCGGCCGCGATTCCGCGCTCCAGCCTCTCGGCGCTCGTCACGAAGACGTCGTCGCCGACTATCTGGATGCGGTCGCCGAGGGCGGAGGTGTGAGCCACCCAGCCATCCCAGTCCTGTTCGGCCATGCCGTCCTCGATGGAGACGATCGGGTAGGAGCCGACGAGGTCGCTCCAGTAGGCGACGAGCTCGTCGGGCGAGAGCGTCCGGCCCTCACCTTCGAGCACATAGGCGCCGTCGCGCCACAGCTCGCTCGCGGCCGGGTCCAGGGCGATGGCGATCTCGTCGCCGGGCACGCGCCCGGCCGCCCCGATCGCGTCCACCAGCACCTCGAGCGCCTCGGCGTTCGTCCGCAGGTCCGGCGCGAAACCGCCCTCGTCGCCGACCGGAGCGGAAAGTCCCCTGCCGGAAAGCACCCGGTGAAGGGCGTGGTAGGTCTCCGCCCCCCAGCGCAGCGCCTCGGAGAAAGAGGCCGCGCCGACCGGCACGATCATGAACTCCTGAAAGTCGACGTTGTTGTCCGAGTGCACGCCACCGTTGAGCACGTTCATCATCGGCACAGGCAGAACATGCGCGTCGACGCCACCGATGTAGCGGTAAAGCGGCGCCTCGGCGTCGACAGCCGCGGCTCGCACCACCGAAAGCGACGTGCCGACGATGGCGTTCGCGCCCAGGCGGGACTTGTCGGCGGTGCCGTCGAGATCGATCAGTGCCAGGTCGACCGCCCTCTGGTCGTAGGCCTCGAGGCCGGACAAAGCGTCTGCGATCTCCCCGTTCACATGTGAGGCGGCCTTGAGGACACCCTTTCCGCCGTAGCGCTCGTCACCGTCCCTGAGCTCGACGGCCTCGAATCTCCCCGTCGACGCACCGGAAGGAACCATCGCCGCAGCCGTCGCGCCCGACTCGAGGCGACACGTCACCTCCAAGGTGGGGTTGCCCCGGGAATCGAGGACCTCCCGTGCGGAAAGGTGCGCTATCCGGCTCACTGGTCCGTTTCTCCTGTGAAAGGTGTGATCCAAGTTAGCAAAGTGACACGGCTGCGCCGTGCCAAGCGTGCGCGCCGCTGACCGTCAGGGCTGGGCGTTCGCCGCCCGCCACAACTCGAGGCGAACGGCAGGGTCCTGTGAGGCAAGGTCGGCCCCCGCGTCCTTGGCGGCCGCCTCGGCCACGGCCAGCTTGGCTCCCAGGCGATCGAGTGCATGGCGCACGAGCGCCTCGGGGTCGCCGCCCCGGTGGGCGACGAGCCTCGCCTCTTCCAACAGCAGCGAGCCCACGGCGGCGGCCGTGTCCGCGTCGATGCCCGCCTGCGCATCGGTGAGCACCTCCATGGCCGCCAGCGCCGTGACGAGAGACTTGGCGTCGAGGCCCGTCTCGGGCCAGCCCAGGTCCAGGCTCGCCAGCTTGCGTTCGGCTTTGGCGGCCCTTGCCAGGGCCGGCATGGCGGCGGGGATTCCTTCGAACAGGTGCGAGCGCTTCTTCTCGGCCAATTTGTTGCGCTCCCAGTTCGCCAGCACGGCGCCCGGGGTGGTGGCGGTCACGTCGCCGAACACGTGCGGGTGGCGGGCCACGAGCTTGTCGTGCACGTTCCGGGCGACATCGGCCAGATTGAACAGGCCCTCCTCCTCCGCGAGCGTGGTGTGGAACAGAACCTGGCAGAGAAGGTCCCCGAGCTCCTCGCACACGTGGGCCGTCACGGCGGCCGGGGCCGCGGCCGGGTCCTCACCCAGGAGCTCGATCGCCTCCATCGCCTCGTAGGTCTCCTCGAGCAGGTGCCTCACGAGCGAGTCGTGCGTCTGGGCGCGGTCCCACGGGCACCGCTCGCGCAGCACACGCACGAGCTCGGCCAGGCGCGTCAGCTCCCGGGCGATCGGCACCTCGAGGTGCGGCACGTACAGCGACGTCAGGTGATCCGCCTCGAGAGTCCTGTCGATCTCAGCCCAGGGGACCTCGACTATGACCTCGTCGGCCAGACCCAGGTGGTGGAGGAGAACGGCCGGCCCAGGGTCGGCGTCGAAGCAGAGCTTGACAGACGAGAGCACGCTCTTCGACCAGCACTGGCCGACGAGGAGGGGTCCCGGGTCACCTGCCGCCTGGACGGCGAAGCTCTCCGCGTCCATGAGTCTGACCCCGGCCTCGATCGGGTCGATCCCGAGCCGGGCCCAGGCGAGCTCGCAGAACGAAAGACCCGGGACGACCTCGAGCGCGATGGAGGGCTCGCCACCGAGCAGCTCGACGGTGCGCTCCGCGACGGCCGGCGACCCGGGCACGGCGTAGGCGACCGTGCCGTGCTCGGTGGCCGCAGCCATGACGAGCTCGACAATCGAGCGGTACACCTCCTCGAAGGTGGCGCCCGCCTCGTAGCAGTGGTCGAGGCAGACGACGTTCTCGAACGCGAGCCAGGGTTCGGCGGCCGGATGACGCGAGGTGCGCAGGAACGCCACCGGCGCGCCCGCGAGCGCATCGGCGGCGGCCCGGGTCGTGTGCTCGGGCCCGGCGGGCCCGAGGCCGACCACCACGACCACCGGGCGGCGGGCCTGCGCGGCGCTCATCTAAGCCGCCGGTCGTCCGGGAGCGGGTGCAGGACGGGCCGCCCGCTACCCGGCGGCTGTCGGTCCGGTGTTGGCGCCCGCGTTGGGCACGACGTCGGCGGGCGGCCCGGCGTTCGCCTTTACCCGGGCCAGGGTTCCCGTGGTGCTCCAGGTGCCGTACTGCGGGTCGACCGTGACCTTGGCCGTCTTCAAGAGCTGGGGGAAGACCTTGTTCAAGGTTTTCAGCTCCTCGGAGACCAGGCTCTCTATCACTTGCTGGTAGGTCTCCTTCTGGCGCTGGCTCACCACCAACAGCAGCCAGTCCGAGTTGAAGGGGACCGGGCTCGAGACGCTCCCGACCTTGAGGCCCGCCAGCACCGTGTTGAGCGGGGGGTTGAAGTCCGCGTCGGGGACGCACCCGATGACGCCACCCTGGGCTGCGGTCGTCGTGTCGATCGAGTGTGCCCGGGCCACCGACGCGAAGCTCGCGACGCCATGGATCTGGCTCCGCAAGGACAGGGCCGTCGCCTTGGAACCGACCTCGATCACCGAGACGCACGCCTGCGTCATGGCGTTGCGGTGGCGGGCCACGTAGCTGTTGAGCGCGCCCTGAGCGAGCGAGGTGCCCGCCAGGTGGGCGCTCAGCGCGTCCTCGTCCTCCTGGAACCTGATCAGCAACTTCCTGTACCAGGCGGGAAAGGCGGCGAGGACCGTGGCACCCGATCCGGGACAGCCGCTCGCCGGTGTGGACGCCTGTTCGAGCTGGGCAAGGGCCGCCGACTCGAGCGCCGGCGGCTCCGCCAGCCGCATCCGCCCGACATCCCCGCGGACGACCTTGTCCTGGACGAGGATCGACAGCATCTGGGCGGCGAAGGTGGCGTTGTAGGTGCCCTGTCCCGCGCCCGCCAGGTGCGAGGTGCCACCGGACTCGATCGAGCACTTGTAGCCGGCGTTGTTCACGACGGCGGTCAGAGCGTCCCGCAGCTGGGACTGGGGGATGACCGAGCCGTTCACGACAGCGGCATAGGGGGAGAACTGGACGTTGCACCCGGACAGCCCGAACATGAGGGCGCAGAGCGCGGCCAGGCCTGCCAGTGCGGCGGGGAGCTTGTTCACGATCCTCAGATGCTAGGGGCGCGACGAGGCCGGAAGCCAGCCGCCAGGGTCTCGGCTGCCGCGACCGCCGCCGCATCGGGGTCGGGACGGGCGTTGTCGCCGGGGTCAGCCGGCGCGAGCTCGCGCAACAACGTCGCCAGCCGGTCGGCGATGTCGGGGCCCGCCGCCAACGGCACGATGATCTGGTCGACATCCTCTTTCACTATCGCCCGGGGATGCAGGCGGCCGAGGCGCACCCGCGCCGAGGCGCGCAGGCGGATCGGCGAAAGGCGGGCCACGGCTTCGCCGGTTCGCCCCGGGCCACCGCCACCTGGGCGCGTGACCGACGCCGTCACCTCCGTGACTCCGGTGCGGACGCACTCTGCCCTGAGGCGCCCGACGGCCACGAGGGCCTCGGCCTCCGCAGGCAGCGGCCCGTAGCGGTCGAGCCATTCCGCCCGCAGGTCCTCCACCGCGGCGAGGTCGCGAACCTCGGCCAGCCTACGGTAGGCCTCGAGGCGGAGGTCCTCGCGTTCGACGTACCGCGGCGGCAAGAAGGCGTCGACCGGCAGGTCGACGGTTATGTCCACCGGCACGCGCACCGGCTCGCCCTTCAGCTCGGAGACGGCCTCGGCCACCAGCCGCACGTAAAGGTCGTAACCGACCGCGGCGATGTGGCCCGACTGGTCCCGTCCCAACAGGTTCCCGGCGCCGCGGATCTCGAGGTCGCGCATGGCGATCTTGAACCCCGACCCGAGCTCGGTGTGCTCGCCGATGGTCCTCAGGCGCTCGTAGGCCTGCTCGGAAAGTACCCGGTCGGGCGGGAACAACAAGTACGCGTAGGCTCGCCTGCCCGCACGCCCGACCCTGCCCCGCAACTGGTGGAGCTGACCGAGACCGAGCCGGTCGGCCCGGTCCACCACGAGCGTGTTCACAGAAGGCATGTCGATGCCCGACTCGATGATCGTCGTGCAGACCAGCACGTCGTAGGCGCCGGCCCAGAAGTCGAGCACGACCTGCTCGAGGGTTCCCTCGTCCATCTGGCCGTGCGCGACGGCGATGCGGGCGTCCGGGACGAGGTTGCGCAACTCGGCCGCCACCCGTTCGATGTCCTGGACCCGGTTGTGGACGTAGAAGATCTGGCCCTCGCGCAGCAGCTCGCGGCGAATCGCCTCCGCGACGGCGCGTTCGTCCTGCTCGCCCACGTAGGTGAGGATCGGCTGGCGCTCCGAGGGCGGGGTCGTGATGAGGGAAAGGTCCCGGATGCCGGTCAGGCTCATCTCCAAGGTGCGAGGGATCGGGCTCGCCGTCAAGGTGAGCACGTCTACGCCGATGCTCATCTGCTTGATCGCCTCCTTGTGGGAGACGCCGAAGCGCTGCTCTTCGTCTACCACGAGAAGGCCGAGCCTCTTGAAACGGACGTCGGGCGTGAGGAGGCGATGGGTCCCGATCACGACGTCGACCGACCCGTCGGCCAGGCCGTCGACGACCTTGCGCGCCTCCGAGGAGGTGAGGAAACGCGACAGGACTTCGACCCGGATCGGGTACGGCGCGTACCTGTCGGAGAAGGTCTGGAAATGCTGCTGCGCGAGAAGCGTCGTCGGCACGAGGATGGCGGCCTGGTGCCCGTCCTGCACCGCCTTGAACACCGCACGCACCGCGACCTCGGTCTTGCCGAAACCGACGTCCCCGCAGACGAGCCGGTCCATCGGCACGGCTTGTTCCATGTCGGCTTTCACGTCGTCGATCGCCTTGAGCTGGTCCGGGGTCTCCGGATAGGAGAAGGCCTGCTCGAGCTCGGTCTGCCAGGGTGTGTCGGGCGCGAACGCGTGGCCGGGAGTTGTCCGGCGGCGCCGGTACAACTCGACGAGCTCCTTTGCCACCTCCCGGACCGCGGCGCGCACCCGAGCCTTCTGGCGGGACCACTCCGCCCCGCCCATCCGGTTGAGCGCCGGCGATTCGCCGCCGGTGTAGGGCGTGATGGCGTCGATCTGCTCGGAGGGCAGGTAGAGCCTGTCGCCGCCGCGGTACTCGAGCAGCAGGTAGTCGCGCTCGGCCCCACCCATCGACCGGGTCACCATGCCGGCGAAGCGGGCGACGCCATGCACGTTGTGGACGACGTAGTCGCCCGGGGCCAGGTCGTCGAAGAAACCCTCCGTCGCGCGTGGTCGCGGCCGCGCCTGGCGGTGCGGCCGCCGCCGCCCAGTCACGTCCGGTTCGGCGACGATGGCGAGCCTCGAGGAGGAGATGAGACCTCCACGGTCCAACGGTGCGACGACGATGTGCACGCCGGGGCGGCGGATCTCGACGTCGAGCCGGTCCTGCGGCTCGTCGAGGAGCAGGCCGCAGGAGAGGCCCTCGCCGTCGAGCACGGTGGCCATCCGTTCCGCACTGCCACGGCCGTCGGCGCAGATGACCGTCCGGTGGCCCGAGTGGGCGAGCTCGCCCAGGCGGCGGGCGAGACCGGCGGAGTCGCCCAGCACCGGTGGCCAGCCCGAGGCTTGAAGCGTGACCGTGCTCGAGCTCTCGGCGACAGGGAGCAGCGACGCGACCTTGGCGGAGGTGTGCTGCAAGAGGCGGTCGAAGCCGAGGTGGAGCCTCGGCATCCCGGCGGTGACGTCGATCGCCTGGAGCCCCCAGGTCGTCGCCAGGCTCTCGCTCAGCGCCACCTCCTCGTCCAGGAGCTCGGCCGCCCGGTCACGCAGGCGCCGCGGCTCGACGAGCACGACCCGGGAGCGCCCGTCGAGGAGGTCGGTGAAGAGGTGCTCGTCGGCGCTGAGCCATGGCAGCCACGACTCCATGCCGTCGAAGAGCTCCCCGTCCGCGATCCTCGCGAAGTTGTCGCGGGCGAACGGCGCGCCCTGCGACAAGAGCCGGGCACGCTCGCGCACGTCATTGGTGAGCACCACCTCCCGGCAGCCGAAAAGCTCGACCTGCTCGAGATCGGCGACCGAGCGCTGGCCTGCAACCTCGAACTCCGTCAGCCGGTCGACCTCGTCGCCGAACAGGTCGATGCGGATCGGAAGGTTCGCCGTCGACCCGAAGACGTCTACGATCCCGCCCCGGACCGCAAGCTCCCCCCGCGCCTCGACCTGGTACTCGCGCCTGTACCCGGCGTGGACCAGGCGCGCCACGAGGTCGGCGGGGTCCAGCTCCCCACCCTGGCGGACCACGACCGGCTCGGCGTCTTCGACTCTCGGGCCGAGCCGTTGCAGAAGTGCGCGGATCGGGGCGACCACGACACGGGTCGCATGCTGTGAGCCACCCGCCGAGCCGTGTCGCAGGCGCCACATCGTGCGGAGCCTGCGGCCCATCGTCTCGGTCGCGGGCGACACCCGCTCGAAGGGAAGGGTCTCCCACGCCGGCAGGAGCTCCACTGCGTCGGCGCCGAGAAACGGCACCAAGTCGTGCACGAGCTGCTCGGCCTCTCGGGCGGTCGCGGTCGCGACGAGCACGGTCGGCGACGTGCTCAGCTCGGCAAGCGCGGCCAGCACGACCGATCGCG
>JBKQHU010000133.1:0-42119 GCA_052148655.1 Acidimicrobiales bacterium | reverse complement strand
GGCCGCCGGCCCACAGCTTGATACCGAAAGCGCTACCCGCCCTGAGGCCTGTGGGTTCGTCACCTAGCCCGTACGGCGGACCGAGGGCTCGAAGACAGGCGATGGGCGGACAGGCGGGCCTGCGCGTCTTATGGTTCAGGCGGAGGTTCCCCCCATGGGCGCATCGCTCGGCCCTCCGAAAGGCTGATTGGGATCAGGCATGGTCGTGGTGGTGAGCGAGGTGTACAGCTCGGCCGGCTCAGCACTCTGTTGCCCCGTCGGCTCCACCGTGGTGGCGAACATCGGTGGCTGCCCGTTGTGGAACACGCCGTAGCGGCTGAGCCACCTCATGAGCTGGAAAGCGATTATGGTGCCGAAGCAGCCCATCGCGATGCCGTTGAACTGCACGTTTCCGTGGTCGAAGATGAGCGTGTAGTTGCCAGCACCGGCAATCAAGCCGATCGCGCACGGGATCAGGTTGACCGGGTTGTTGAAGTTGACCCGGTTCTCGACCCAGATACGCCCGCCGAGCACCGCGATCAGGCCGTAGAGGATGGTCCCCGCGCCGCCAAGCACGCCGGCCGGCAAGGTGGAGATGAGCGCTCCGAACTTCGGGATGCAGCCGAACAGAATCGCCACGACGGCGGCGACGTAGTAAGCCGACGTCGAGTACACCTTGGTGGCTGCCATGACGCCGATGTTCTCGGCATAGGTGGTCGTACCACTACCGCCACCGAGGCCTGCGAGCATCGTCGCAAGACCGTCTCCCATGTAGCCGCGTCCCAACGACCGGTCGAGGTTCCGTCCGGTCATCGTCGCCACGGCCTTGATGTGGCCTGTGTTCTCGGCGATGAGGACAATCACAACTGGGACGATGAGAAAGATCGGACGCATGCTGAAGTGCGGGCCGGTGAAGTGCGGTAGCCCGATCCATCCCGCCGACTTGACGGCCGTGAAACTGATCTGGCCCTGAGCCCAACCGATCAGGTAGCCGAAGGCCACCCCGACCAGGATCGAGAGACGGCCAATGAAGCCGCGGAAAATGACCGTCACAAGAACCACGCCGCAAAGGGTCGCGAAACCGGTCCAGGGTTGCTTGTCAAAGTTCGTGAACGCGCTCGAGGCGAGGTTGAGCCCGATGAGCGCCACCACCGCACCGGTGACCACAGGTGGCATCAGCCACTCGATGAAGGCCGATCCCCATTTGTTGACGATGACGCCGATGACGAAGAAGACGGCTCCCGCGACGAAGATGCCGGCCAGCGCGGATGGGATTCCGCCCTTTTGCTCGGCCACCAGCACCGGCGAGATGAAGGCGAAGCTGCTCCCCAGGTAGCTCGGCAGGCCCAGCCGCTGTCCGCGACCGATCGTGATGAGCAAGAAGATCAGGGTGCCGCATCCGGAGAAGAAGATGGTGGTGTTCGGCGGGAAGCCGATCAGCACCGGCACGATGAACGTAGCTCCGAACATGGCCAGCACGTGCTGGAAGCCCAAACCTACGGTTTGGGGCCACGCCAGCCGTTCGTCGGGCGCGACCACCTCCGTGGGGGGAATGTGCTTTCCGTCGCCGTGCACCGTCCATAGGCCCAGTGAACTCACTTGGCACCCCTTTCAATAAAGGCCTCGTCCCACGGCCAGGGGCCACGACAACGGTTCCGTGGCTTGCCGGCCACTGGTTTTCTGCTACCTCGTTTCGCACGCTACCGATGTTGGTCATGTTTGAACAGGGTCCAATGTCACATGACTGCCAGGAAAGCTGACTTGGCACCATGGGATTCAAGAGTGAAGTAGCCTCACGGCATGAAGGCCGCCGGGATCGTTTTGGCCGAGAACTACCTGCTCAATACGGTCGTGACCGCAGGAATTGGGCAATTTCTCGCCATTATCGGGCCGTCGTCCCGTCACATCATCGACACAATGGCCTGCCCTGTTTCCCGTGCCCGCGCCGGCCAGGATGCCTGACATAGCGGGAGGGCCGCGACTGTGACGGCGGGATTGAGCCGCTGGTTCGGACAACCCGAACTGGACATATCCGCACTTAGATGGGCGCGCCCTGCGAACCATATTCAGCACGGTGTCGCCCGCAATGGCCTGATCTACATGACCGAGGACACACTCGGTTTCGAACCCAAGCGCATCGACGCCTTGTTCGGTGCCCGGGCCGTGTCGTGGCCCCTCTCCTCGGTGATCGACGTCCAGCTCACGCCGACGCTGCGCAGGCTCCGCGTCCGGGTGATCACCAACCAGGGGCGCCAGCGGTTCCTGGTGTCCGACGCCGCGGCGGTCTACAACGACCTACGCTCACTGAAGCTCCGCTAGGTTGGCGATGACCGCTCCTGACCGGACCGCGCCGGGAGAGAGAGGAAGTGCTTGCCCGTGCTGGTGATCGTGATCGTTCTCGTAGTCGCGGCCTTCGCCCTCATCGTGTTCGATGCCCGCAGGGGCGCGACCCGGCTCGCGAGAGAACGAGCCGGGGCGCAGGACGCCAACACGACTCCGAAACGCACGACGTCGGGTCGCGTGACGCCAAAGCGGAGCGAACCCAACCGCAGTTCACCGCGCTCTCGGGGCACGCGGGCTCGCAAGCCCCGCTAGAGACCGCGGGTGCCGGCCCCTCCTCACAGCTCCCGGCTTTACCAGCTCACCAGGTCACTTCCGCCAAGCAGCTCTGAAGGATGCCGACGGCCAAGTCGAGCTCGGCACGGGCGATCGTCAAAGGCGGCGAGAGCGTGAGCACGCTCCCCATGGTGACCTTGAACGAAAGGCCGCGTCCCAAAGCGGCGTACAGGACCCGGTCCGCCGCCTCGACCGCCGGCGCACCGTCGGGCGCCGTCAGCTCCACGCCCACGAGAAGCCCGGCGCCGCGGACCTCACCGACGATCGGCAAGCTGCGTGCCATCTCGTGCAGGCGGGCAACCAAGTAGTCCCCCAGCTCGGCCGCCCGGGCCACGAGGTTCTCCTCCGTTATCACCTCCAAGGTGGCGAGCGCGGCGGCCGCCAGCACAGGGTTCTTCTCGTGGGTGTAGTGCCCGATGGCCTTGTCCGCCATCACGTCCAGGTCAGCGCGTGCCAGCACCGCCCCGAGCGGCAGCATGCCACCGCCGAGGGCCTTCCCGAGCACGAGCACGTCCGGCGAGACGCCGACATGCTCGTGGGCACAGAAGCGGCCCGTTTTCCCCAGCCCCGTCGGGATCTCGTCGAAGATCAGCAAAGCGCCCGCGGCGTCACACGCGCGCCGCACCCGCGGCCAGAAGCCGGGCGGTGGCAGGTAGGGCACGGCCCGGATCGGTTCGGCCACGACGGCGGCCACGTCTCCCTCGCGCTCGAGGACATACTCGATCATCCGGGCGCACGCCATGGCGCAGCGATCAATGTCCGGCGCGCTGCTCGGCGATGCAAAGCCGTAGGGGCACCGGTAGCAGGCGAACGGCGCCACGTGTTCGCTCCCGGGCAACAGGGGGCCTATCCCGCCCGAGCGGAACAGCGCCTCGCCCCCGAGCGAAGCCGCCCCGAAGCCGGCGCCGTGAAAGGAGTCCCAGAAGCTCACCGTCTTGAAGCGACCGGTGGCGAGGCGGGCGATCTTGAGGGCGATCTCGACCGCCTCCGAGCCGCCCGGCGCGAAGAGCACTTTCCAGGGCCCTCCCGGCACCATGGCGCACAACGTCTCGGCCAGGGTCACAGCGGGATCGCAGGTGAACCGGCGCGGGGCGAAGGGCAGGGTGCGCATCTGGCGATCCACGGCCGCGAGGACCTTGGGGTGGCCGTAGCCGATGTGATGGGCAGAGTTGCCGTGAAAGTCCAGATACCTGCGCCCGTCGGCGTCCTCGATCCAGGAGCCCTCGGCCTTCGCCACCGCGCTCAGGCAGGGAGTCGACAACGACTGGCGGATGAAGACATCCTCATCCCGGCGCAGAAGTGCCCGCGTCGCCTCGCCGAGGGCGCCCTCGGCCCAGCTGGCCCGGTTGGGGCTTGAGTTGACGTCCCCTTCGCGCTGGTCCTCCAAAGCCACGCCGGTCCAATCACTCGGTAGCGGTCAGGGCTTCTCGCCTTTGGCCAGGCGTTCTTCGATCTTGTCGATCACGCCCAGCACGTCGCCGAGGCTGTCGACGACGTAATGGGCGCCTGCCGCGGTCAGCCGCTCGGTCGCCACATCGGCCAGGCGGAGCTTTTCGTCGGCCGGTAGAGCGGCGTACTCGGAGGCCGTAAGGCCGACCTCGTTGCCGGTGACGGCGATGCCGACCGACCACATGCCGCCGTTCAGCCCCTCCTCGATGTCCACCACCGTGTCGCCGATCTTGACGACCGCCTGGACCGGGCTTATCGACAGCTTGATAAGGGCCTGCAGGGCCATGAAGGGACCGGGCCTGCCAGCCGGCGTGTCGCCGGCACAAATCGTCACGTCGGCCTCGTAGCCCTGCTCCTTGGCGACCCGGACGACGACGTCCATGACCTCGCGCGGGTAGCCGGTGGTCGAGGCCACGGCCAGACCACGCGCCCTCAAGGCGGCGACGGTCTCCACGACCCCCGCGATGACATCTGAGTGCCGCTCCACCGTCTCTACCTGCAGGGGCAGAAAGCGCTTGTAGAGGGTGTCCACATCGTGGTCCGTAGGGGGGCTGCCATGGGCCGCCTGCCACCTCGATGCCACCGGCCCCATGCGCGTGATCGCCTGGATGTGCTGCCACTTGGGCATGCCCATCGGCGCCCGCGCCTCCTCCACGGTGATGGGGACCCCCGTCTCCGCGAAGGCCTGCATGAACGTGGCGACCGGAGCCATGCAGCCGTGGTCGACGGTTGTCCCGGCCCAGTCGAGCACCACCGCTCTCAGTGGTCCGACGTAACGGTGAGCATTGTCAAAGGTCATTGCGGTGCCTCCGGGTTCACGGATGGTGTGTGGGGTCTGTCAGGCTGTGAGGGCCGGCGCACCGTCGTGCACGCCCATTTCTTCTAGGACCGAGGCGATCGCGTCCAGGGCCGCCCGCATCTCGGTCTCGCCGAGGTCACCGATGCAACCGATACGGAACGAGTCGGCAACTGTCAGTTTGCCGGGGTAGATGAGGAATCCCCTGGCACTCAAGCGCTCGTAGAAGTCCGCGAACTTGAAGTTCGGATCAGCCGGCATGTGGAAGGTGACGATGATGGGGGCCTGGTGCTCACGCGCCAGAAGGCAACGGAACCCGAGGGCTTCCATCCCGTCCACCAGCACCTCGTGGTTCCTGGCGTAGCGCTCACCGCGTCCTTTGACGCCACCCTCGGCGGCGTGCTCGTCGAGCGCCTGCATGAAGGCGGCTATGACCTGGGTTGGCGGCGTGAAACGCCACTGCCCGTTCTTCTCGAAGCCTTCCCACTGGTCGAACAGGTCCAGCGAGAGGGAATGGGCGTTGGACTTGCACTGCTCGAGCACGTCTTTGAGGATCAAGGAAAAGCCCATTCCCGGCACTCCCTGCAGGCATTTGTTGGACGATGCGACGACGGCGGTGAACGGCAGCGCCGTCGCATCGACGGGAAGCGCCCCGAAAGCGCTCATGGCGTCGATGATCAGGGCGCGGCCGTGCGCCTGCACGACCTCGGCCACGGCCTGCACCGGATTGAGCATGCCCGATGTCGTCTCGCAGTGAACGACCGCCACGTGGGTGATGTCCCTGTCCTCGGACAAGCGCGCCTCGACGGCGTTCGGCTCGACCGGCTGGTCCTCGCGCCACTCGAGGGCCTCTACGGAACGCCCCATGATCCTGGTGATCTGAACCATGCGCTTGCCGTAGGCGCCGTTCACGAGCACGAGGAGCTTGCCGTCGCGCGGTAGCAGCGTCGCGATCGTCGCCTCGATGGCGAACGTGCCCGATCCCTGCACCGGGACACAGACATGGGTCCCGCGGGCGTTCGCCAAGTCGACCAGCCGCTCGCGCATCTCGGCGTTCATGGCGATGAAGGCGGCGTCGCGCGAGCCCCAGTCACGCAGCATCTTCTCCTTGACGGTGTCCGATGTCGTGAGCGGGCCGGGGGTGAGCAGATAGGGAGCTTTCATGGCACCTCGGTGGGGGGAATTGGTCGGAGGATAGCTGGGGACTTCGTACGAACGCCGGTCGGCCCAGCCGCGGCCCGGGTCCGCACCACGGCCGCGGCCCGACACGCCGGGCTTGTCACAAGACTGTCATCGATTCTTGTACGAGCCGGCGACGGCAATGGTCAACTGGCAGGGGACACGCCCTTGGCGAGGCGGGGCGCGACCAGCACGTCCCGGGAGATCACCCGCACGTTGACGTGGTTGCCCAGCTCGATGTCGGCCGCGGTCTCGCTGCGGATGTCGACCCGGACCGGAATCTCGCCGACCTGGACGACCAGTCGCGTCGTCGCCCCGAGGAAACTGCGGTGGGTGACGAATCCCTTCCCTTCCGGGCTGACCTCGATGGCAACGTCCTCGGGGCGCAAGAGGGCGTCGACGCTGTCTAAGGTCGTGGTCCCGGTGCCGTCGCGAACCGGGCACCGCTGACCGAAGACGAGGACATCGTCGCCGCTGCGCTCGACGGGGACCCGGCTCGACACGCCGACGAACTCGGCGACGAACGCGGTCGCAGGGCGCGAGTACAAGGTCGCGGGTGTGGCGGTCTGCTCGATGCGGCCGGACTTCATCACGCAGACCCTGTCGGCCATGGAGAGCGCCTCTTCCTGGTCGTGGGTGACGAAGACGGTCGTGATGGCGAGGCGCTGCTGCAGGGAACGGATCTGGTCACGCAGTTCGGCGCGGACCTTGGCGTCGAGCGCCGAGAGCGGCTCGTCCAGGAGCAGGACGCGGGGCTCGATGGCGAGCGCCCTCGCCAGAGCGACGCGCTGCTGTTGTCCTCCCGACATCTGGTGGGGGTACTTCGACGCCTGGTCGGCGAGGCCGACGAGCTCGAGCAGCTCACCGGCTTTCTTCCTTCTTTGCCGGGCGCGCTGTTTTCGCATCCGCAGGCCGTAGGCGACGTTGTTGAGGGCGTTCATGTTCGGGAACAGCGAGTAGCTCTGGAACACCATCCCCATGTCCCGGTTCTGGGCGCTGACACGGGAGAGATCCTGCCCGTTGACGACCACGCGGCCGCTGTCGAGACGCTCGAAACCGGCCAGCACCCTGAGCGCCGTCGTCTTGCCGCAACCGGACGGGCCCAAAAGGGCCACGAACTCACCCCGGTCGATGGTGAGCGAGAAGCCGTCGAGGGCGCGTGTCTGGCCGAATACCCTGACCAGCCCGTCGAGCTCGACCTGCGCACCCGCGACCGGCAGGTCCTGCAGGAATGAGTCGACGATCGGTGAACTGTTCTGTGTCGTGGTCAAAGTGCCCCCGTTCTCCTGCGCGTGCGCCGAGACTGCGAACGATCAACTGAGACGATCACGGTTAACAACACCCACGTGCCGAGGAGCGACAGCATAGACACGGCCGTGGCGATGTGGGCGTCCAACTGCGAGAACTGGTAGATCCACACCGGAAGCGTCGTCCACAGGTCCAAGCTCGCCATCGTGAACTCGCCCAGCACGAGGGCGATCGTGAGCACGGTCGCCGACAGCATCGCCGCTCTCAGGTTGGGGAGGATCACGTGCCACAACGTGCCCATCCACTTTCCCCCGAGCGACCGGGAGGCCTCCACAAGGGTCTTGAGGTCGATGGCGGAAAGCCCGGCGTCGAGCGAGCGGTAGACGAAGGGAAGGGCAAGGATGACATAGACGAGGCTCAGCAGGTAAGGCGAGGCCCGCAGCCACAGCGGTGCCGCCTCGAGCACGCCCAGGATGAGCACGATGGGCGGTATGACTATCGGCAGGATCGTGACGAAGTCGAGCACGCGCCGCATCTTCGGCAACTTCAAGTGGACATAGGTGGCAGTCGGGACCATCAGCACCATCGTCAGCACTGTCGTCACCGCGGCCAGGCGCAGGGACAGGAAGAACGCCGCCGAGAACCCCGTCTGGGACGGGATGGCCGCGACCGCGTACGTGGAGAATTGTCCGGCGTCGTTCTCGAAGGAGAATCGGAGCCCGGCGTAGAGGGGGATGAGGAAATAGGCCCCTGCGAAGAGCAGGACGATGCCCCGCCAGTAACGCAGTCGTGGCCTGCGCCTGCGCTGCGGATCACCCGCGACCTGGGGGACTCCGCCCTGCGTCTCCTCGTAGGCGATCTCGGGGATCAGCGCAGCCATCTCGAAGCCCTCCTACGGACCAGGCCGTAAAGGATCATGGTGATCGAGAGCACGATCAGCATCCCGAAACCGATGGCGTAGCCGATGTGCTCCTCCCCGGAGATGACGTTGCCGTTGAGCACCTCCCCGATCTGGATCGGGGCGAGAGTGACCGTTCCCGCCGTCAACGTGTCGGCCGTGGCGTAGGCGGCGAAGCCGCTTCCGAAGAGGAGCAACATCCCCCCGAGCACAGAGGGGAGCAGGACCGGGACCCCGACGGTGCGCCAGTAGCTGAAGCTCGAGGCACCCAGGTTCTCGGCAGCCTCCCGCCACGAGGGGCGAAGCCCGCCGAGCGCCGGGGTTATCACGAGCACCATGAGCGGGATCTGGAAGTAGCAGTAGACGATAGCGACGCCCCAGAACGAGTAGAGGTTGAACCCGAAGTTCCACGGATTGAGGTGGACGTAGTCCAGCCATACGGTGAGCACGCCGGTCGAACCGAGGGTCGCGATGAAGATGAAGGTCAGGTTGATGCCACCGAAGTTGGCCAGTACACCGGAGGCAGTGGCGACGAGTCGTCTCAGCATGCCGCTACGACCGGTCTGGATGGCGTAGGCGAGGATCAGGCCGAGGATCCCGGGCACGATCGCGGTCACTGTCGCCAGCAGGATGCTGTTCTCGAACCCGAGGCGGTAGGTCCCCTGGGTGACCGTGTGCAGGTTGGAGAGGGTGAGCTTGCCCGCTTCGCTCCTGAAGGCGAGTTCGATGACCGCCAGGGTCGGGATGCCGAGGCCGAGGAAGGTGTAGATGACGAAAGGCGCCATGGCGAGAGTGGGCCGGACGCCACGAAGCAGGCCCCGCAAGTGGGCCCTTTTCGGGAGGCCGGCGCCTCCGGCCCGGGACGCTGAGGTCGCCGGGCCGAAGGCCGCCGCATCACTGACTGTCACATCTGATGCCACGTTCGACAGACTACGGGCCGGAGGTGACCTCGACCGGCCAGTACTGCGCCACTACCGCCTTGGCCTTGACAAGCTGGGCCTGGGTCGGGAAGTTGGTGACGCCAGCGGGCGCCGGCGGCAGGGCGGCCAGCGCCTTCGCGTTGGCCAGGTGGTTCGCCACGAGGTAGGGAAGCTCGATCGGGCGCGCTGCACCCTCGAGCCACAGGTTCTGTCCCGCGGGTGAGTAGAGGAACTCCTCCCACAGCCGCGCAGCGGCCGGGTTCGGGGCCTGCTTGTTGATGGCCTGGGCGTAGTAGGCCGCGTAGGAGGCGTCGGTCGGGATCACGATCTTCCAGGTCTTTGCGTACCCGGGCAGCGAGTTGACCTCCGAGGCCTGCAGGTAGTCCCACCAGATCACGATGTTCGTCGCGCCGCTTTGGACAGTGGAGGGCCCTGCGACGGTCGCCACGAAGTTGCCGATCTTGTTCAGCTTCTGGAAGTAGTCGACACCGGGCTTGATGTTGTTGAACGAGCCACCGTTGGCGAGGGCCGCCGCGAACACGGCCGCGAAGGCCGCACCGGCCTCAGTTGGGTTGTTGTTGATGCCGATCTTGTAGCCCACGTTTGGTGTGAGCATCTGCTTGAAGGAGGTCGGGCACACCTTCACGGTCTTTGTGTCGCAGCCGATGGCGACGTAGCCGCCGTAGTCGGCATACCAGTCGCCACCGGTGGCTTTCTGCGAAGCCGGGATCTCGTTCCAGCTCTGGACCCTGTAGGGAGCCAGTTCTCCGTGGTTGGCAGCCTCGATCCCGAAGCTCTGCCCGACGTCGAGCACGTCCGGATCGTCTGAGCGGCCGGCATCCGCCTGGATCGCGTTGAGCTCGTCCTGGCTGGAGCCTTCAGGGTTCTCCGAGTTGATCGATATGTGGTACAGCTTGGAGAACGTCGACATGATCGCGCCGTAGTTCGCCCAGTTGGTCGGAAGGGTGATCACGTTCAGGTGACCCTCCTTCTCCGCCGCAGCGACCAGCGCCGCCAAAGACGTGGGCCCACTCTTGGTCAGGTGCGTCACGGTCGCCCAGTTCACGCTGGCCGCCTGCGCGTGCTTGACGCTCGCCGACGAGCCCGGGACAGCCACGGCCACGAGAGCGACTGTCGTCGCACCGGCAAGCAGCGCTGTCTTGAGCTTCTTCAGTGTCACTACCCTCCACCTCCACTGGTCCTTGAACCACCGAACTGGTAGCCCGGGCGCAACATAATCGGCGCAAATGAAGCCGAAATGAACGTAGCGCCACTTCGAAAAGACGATTGCGGGCCGGAAAATGAACAAAAGGCAAAATCCTGGTTAATACCATTTCTGTGACCCGCTGGAACAATGACGGATCCGTGACGGACCGACGAGTTGCGAGCTGGCCCGGCCGACCCGGAGACTGGTCCTCGATGGGCTGGACCGAACCAGACCGTCCGGCTGGTCGGGGCTGCGCTCGCCGCTGACGCGAGCCGCTGAAAACGAGAGGTTCTCCGGGCAGCGGCCGGCGCCCTGCGAGCCGCCCGGCCCGTAGCCCGGGCTCGTACCCGCCCTTACTCTCTCACGTGCCCCGGAACACGGGCTGGCGCTTCTCGGCAAAGGCGTTCAGGCCCTCGAGGTAGTCGCTCGAGTCGTAAGCCTCCCTCCGCAGGCCCTGGATGCGCTCGTACACCTGGGCCGCGATCGGCTGGTAGTCGTTGAGGACGCGGAGCTGCTCTTTGATCACCGAGATGGCGAGCGGGGACTTCGACGCCATCGTCGCAGCCACGTCCAAAGTGAACGCCTCCAGATCAGCCGCGTCCACCAGGTGATTTACAAGTAACCATTCTTTGGCCTTCTGGGCGTCGACGGGTGCAGCTGCGAAGAAGAGCTCCTTTATGAGATTGATCGGCAGGCGCCCGAGGAAGTGGAGCAGCCCGGTCGTGTTGTAGGGAAGCCCCAGGTTTGCGGGCGTGATGGCGAACATCGCCGTCTCGTCGGCGATGATCACGTCGCAGCTGAGCACCAGGTCGAACGCCCCACCCCACACCGAGCCGTGCACCATGGCGATGACGGGGGCCGGGAAAGTGCGCACGGCGCGGATCAGCTCCTCGAGGGGGTCGTTGTAGGCCAGCGGATCGCGCCGGCCCCGGGGAAGCTCCGTGATGTCACGGCCGGAGGACCACACGCGCATCCCTGTCGCCGCGCGGAGCACGACTGCGCGGACATCCTGGGACCGCAGGGTCTCGAGCTCGGCGACGATGCCGTTCGCCAACGCCGCGCTGATGGCGTTGCGCCGGTGCTGGTCGCCGAGGGTGATGACGCCGACCCTGCCCATCACCTCGGTCTTGATGTTGCCCCCGCCGAGGGCCTCGGCCGCGTCCGGGCCGGAGCCTTCGCCCCCCGGCACGGCACCTTCGCTCGGCGCCGCCGGCTGCTGTTCGTCCCGGGAGGAGCTGCCGCCGGAGGCGAGGGCCACGTAGGTGCGGGCGAGGGCGTCCCTCCCCGCCCCCAAGATGGCGTTCAGGAGCTCGAGCGCCTCGATGCGCTGATCCCCGGCCAGTGTGGCTGCGACCTCACGCCAAAGGACTTCTTCCAGGACGTTGAACTCTCCTTGGACCTCACTGATGTCGAAACCCACCGCGAAGCGGTCGGCCGCGAGCTGCTGGGACGAAGCGATGATCGGCGCGACGACGCCGTCGTGCAGGCACCTGACGACGAGCTCGAACAGGTCCCGCAGATGCCTGCGGCGCATCTCGGGACTGGAGGCCTGGTCGTTCGTGCGGCGTCGGTCGAGCTCGGCGACGGCCTCGTCGACGACTCGGTCCTCGGCGCCGGCAATTACCGCTGACGTTTCCATGACGGGTACCTCCGTTGCCTTGCCGTCCGGGGTGGGCGTTGAGGCGGCCGGGACCTTCCCCCTATAGAGACGGGGACCCTGAACGCAAGCGATGACCGTTGCCTGCGAGTCTAGGACCTCGCCCATCGGGTCCAGAAACCGCCGCCAGGGCCCGGCTCCGACATGAGTGAGGTGCGGCCGTGGGTGACGGTGCGGGTCGGGGCGACCGTCGGCGATGGTGGCACGGGCCCGTGTCCTCGACCACCTGGCCGCTCGGGCCGGCGCCGTCAGGACTCGGGAACGGGACCGTCCCCGCCCTGGCTGGGGTGGGTAAGAGCGGTGTCGGGCCACACGACGACGCCCCCGCACACCGAGAGCGTGACTTGCGCGCCCACTTCGGGCAGGTCCCCCACCTTTGAGCTGCGAACCACGAAGGTCTGCGAACCGTCCCAGTCGGCGCGCAGGCGGATCACGGCGTCGTGACCGTAGAACTCCGAGGCGAGGACCACTGCGGTGGGGCCGTCCTCTCCTCGGGCGGGCGCGACCGCGATCTGCTCGGGGCGGACCAGGACGATGAGCTTGTGACCTTCCCCTGCAGCGCCGACAGCTCGTGGGTCGCTCTCGATCCCGAGCAGCCCGAGCGGGGTCTCGACGGCGCCGCCGCGCGCCGTGCCGCGGAGGAAGTTCGTCTCGCCGAGGCCTAGGGCGAGCTCGGGGCTAAGGGGGTGCGCGTAGATGCTCTCCGGCGTGTCGCACTGGCCGATCCGGCCTTGGTGGATGATCGCCACCCGGTCTGCCAGCGAGAGCGCCTCGTCCTGGTCGTGGGTCACGAGCAACGTCGTCGTGCCCGCCTGTTTGAGCACGCGACGCACGTCCTGGCGCAGCGTCGCCCGCAACGTCGCGTCGAGCGAGGCGAAGGGCTCGTCCAAGAGCACCAGCGACGGCTGGATGGCGAGGGCCCGGGCGAGGGCGACGCGCTGTTGCTGGCCGCCCGAGAGCTGGTGCGGATAGCGCCGTTCGAGGCCTTCGAGGCCGACCATGTCCAACAGCTCGGCGACCCGCCTGCCACGACGCTCGGCGCGGGGCAGGCCGAAGCCGACGTTGTGCTGCACGTTCAGGTGCGGGAACAGGCTCCCCTCCTGGGGAACGAAGCCGATGTGCCGGCGGTCCGGCGTCACGTACTGGTCGTGGTCGTCGACGACCCCGCCCGCGAGGCGCACAACTCCCCGATCGGCGCGCTCGAAGCCGGCGATGACGCGCAGCAGTGTCGTCTTGCCGCTTCCCGAGGGCCCGAGGATCGAGGTGAAAGATCCCGCCACGACCGCGAGATCGAGTCCCTGCAGCACTGGCTGGGAGCCGAAGGACTTGTGCACGGCGGTCAGTTCGAGGTCGATCACGTGACCACCAGCCCGGGGGCCGGGGCGATCCCGCGACGGGGAAGCCTGTCGAAAAAGCGGCCCAGCACGTAGCTCGGCACGGCCGCCACCGCCATGATGACGAGCGCGAACGGGGCGGCCTGCCCGTAGGAGAGGTTCTGCTGATACGCCCAGAACTGTGTCGCCAGCGTCTCCGCGTTGGTCGGTATCAGGATCAACGTGGCGGTGAGCTCGGTCACCGCCGACAGGAACACGAGGCAGAAGGCGGCGGCGACCCCGGGTGCGACGAGGGGCAGGGTCACCCGCAAAAGGGTCGGGAACCGGCGCACACCGAGCGAGCCCGCCACCTCCTCCAAGGAGACGGGTGACTGGGCCACGGACGCCCGCACGCACACGAGGGCGAGCGGGAAGAACATGATCGAGTAGGCGAGGATCAAAAGCGGCGCCGTCTGGTAGCCGAAGCTGTCCGCGTAGTGGTTGGTGAAGTACGAAAGCGCGAGCGCGACGACGATCCCGGGCATGGCGAGGACGAGGAACGTCGTCCGCTCCAAGAACCGGTGCAGGCGCCCGGGATGGCGCGCCACGAGCAGTGCGACCGGCAGCGCCATCGCGGTCGCGACGAGGGCGGCGCCGAGGCTGTAGCCCGCGGTGTGCAACGCGGCCGAGCCGAGCGAGGCGCCCGTGAGCGAGTGGGCGCCGCCCGCGAAGATCCAGTAGACCGACGACCCGAGCGGTACGCCGAGGGCGGCGCCAACGAGCAGTGCGTATCCGGCCAGGACTACAGGGCGTCCCCGCCCGAGGCGCCTGCGGGTGAGCACACGCTGTGCCCCCGGCCCGGTGCGGCTCACCCGGCCGCCCCCGCCGGAGGCGCTCTCGCCTGCGAGCACGGCGAGGCTCAACGCGACGAGCACGAGCGAAAGGGCACAGGCCACCGAGGTGTCGACGATGTTGAACTCCGTGAAGATCTCGGTCGTGAAGGTCTGGAAGCCGAGGATCTCGAAGGCTCCGTACTCGGCGAGGATGACGAGGGCGACGAGCAGGCAGCCGCCGAGGATGGCCCGGCGCGCCTGGCCGAGGGTGATGCGGAAGAAGGTCTTGAGACGGCTCGCGCCGAGGCTGCGGGCGATCTCCTCCTGGCCCGGGTCGGCTCCGCGCAGGCTGGCTGCGACAGGTAGGTAGACAAGCGGGTAGACCGCGAGCGTCATCACGAGCACCGCTCCCCTGAAACCCTGCACCCAGGTCGAAAGCGACGACCACCCGAAGCTCACGACGAAGTCAGGGATGGCGAAGGGGACCACGACGAGGACGGCCCAGATGCTCCGGCCGGGAAGGTCGGTCCGTTCGACGCCGTAGGCGGCGAGGGTCCCGATCACCGCGCAGAGAATGGTGACGACGAAAGTCAGCCGGACCGTGTTCCACAACAGGCTCGCCGTGAGTGAGCGCCAGATGAGGTGCCAGACGTTGGACACCCCCGCGCCGGCGGCCTCGGTCAAAAGGAAGGCGAGCGGGAGCACCAGCACGGCCGCGACGAGGAGGGACGCGACCAGGAGGGCCTTCGGCCGCCTGGCGGAACGGGTGGAACTGGTGGCCACGTTCAAAGCAGCTGCACGTCGCGCAAAAGGGCGACCGCCTGCGAGCCGCTGCCGAGCTCGGCGACGTCGATCGGGTTCGGTCTCAGCTCGTCGAAAGGCGTCTCCGGTTGCGCGGTCTTGACGCCGGAGGCGATCGGATACTCGAAGCTGATCGAGTGGGCGATGATCTCCTGGCCCTTTGCGGAGACGAGGAAGGCCAGGAACCTCTGCGCGGCCGCCTTGTGCCGGGACGACCTCAATACCCCGGCGCCCGAGACGTCAAGGACGTAGCCGGGGTCCCGCGGCGCGAAGTAGGCGATCCGCGAGTGGATACGCGAGGCGCCTATCTCGGCGCGCATCCTGTACCAGTAGTACTGGTTGACGACCCCGAAGGCGACGATCCCGCGGTTCACCACCTCGGAGATGGTCTCGTTGTCGGGGTAGACGTGGCTGCCCGCGTTGGCCCTGATGCCGTTCAGCCACCTGAGCGCGGCGGCCTTGCCGTAGGTGCGCAGCACGGAGGTGACGATCGGCTGGAAGTCCGTCTCGCCGGCCGCGAAGGCGAGCTCGCCCCTGTAGCGCGGATCGGCGAGCTCGAGCACGTGGGTCGGCAGGGCGCTTGTTTTGATGAGGCCCGGGTTGTAGATGAGCACGCTCACGCGCGCCGAGACCCCGACCCAGTCGCCCGGCGGGGAGTCGAACCTGGCCGGCGTGCGCGCGAGCGTCGCCCGATCGACGGGCGCGAGCAGGCCCCTCGCCTGCAGGTACTCGAGCGCCGGGGAGTTCTCCGTGAACACCACGTCAGCTGGTGAACGCGCTCCTTCGGCGACGATCTCGGCGTCGAACACGTCCTCGTCGTCGTTGCGGACCGCGACGTCGATCCCGGTGGCCTTCTCGAAAGCCGCGACGAGCGCCTCGGTCGTCTGCACGTGCTGGCCGTTGTAGAGCGTGATCGTCACGTGGCCGGGACCAGACGATGAGCCGCCTGAGCAGGCCGCCAGCACGAGCGCCAGCACCGAGACGGCCGTGCAGTTCCAAAGCGCCCTCCCGGCCGGGCCTACGCGCCGGGGCGCGCGGGCGCGAACGGGAGCGGGCACACGGTTGCGGGAAAGCGTTCGGACGGAGAATTGAATCGCGGACGCTCCTCTTAGATCAGTAGTGGTCCCCCCACGCGTCAGACCGACCGGGGAATAGTACAGGGCGCACGCCCATGACCTGCCACAACACCTGTGACGGGCGAGTCAGCCCGTGCGAGGCGCCCGCGGCTGACGCGCCTCGTCGCCGATCCCCGGCCGGGCGTGAGGGCGCTGCGTCGGGCCGTCCGTCAGCTCAGAGCCGGTCTAGCACCACCCGGCTGAGCGAAGGGCCGTCCAGACCGAGGCCGGCCAGGATGTCGGCTGCATCGCCGTGGGGCAGGTACGCCGTCGGCACACCGCAGTTGACGGCGGCCGGGCCGGCACCGGCCGGCACCGCCCGGCGGAGCGAGGCGGTGATCCGCGACCCGACGCCGCCCTCGATGATCCCGTCTTCGGCGGTGACGACGAGGTCGTGGCCCAACGCGTCCTCGATCATCACCGGGTCGAGCGGCGTGGCGACGCGTGCGTCCCAGACGGTGGCCTCGATGCCGTTTCGGGCCAGGATCTGCGCCGCCTTTGCGCAGGCCGAGACGAGCTTGCCGACCCCGATGAGGCAGACACCGGACCCGGCGCGGAGCCTTCGTGCCCGGAGCCCGCTGCCCACCTGCGGCTGTGAGCAGGCCTCGCTCTTCGGCCACCGGAGGGCGACCGGGCCCGAGGTGATCTGGAGGGCCTCATGCAGCATGTTGCCCACCTCCTCGTACGACGACGGCGCCAAGACCGTCATCCCGGGAACCTTGGTGAGCAGCATCATGTCGAGCACACCGTGGTGGCTTGGCCCGTCGTCGCCGGTGATCCCGGCCCGGTCCAGGCAGAAGACCACCGGGAGCCGGTGCAGGCCGACGTCGTAGTAGACCTGGTCCCAGGCCCGGTTGAGGAAGGTCGAGTAGATCGCCACGACCGGCCGCAGACCGCCCATGGCCATGCCGGCGGCGGCGTTCACGGCGTGCTGCTCCGCGATGCCGACGTCGAAGAAACGGTCCGGGTAGCGGTCCCGGAACTCGAGCAGGCCCGTCGGTCCCGGCATGGCGGCGGTGATGGCGACGAGCTCGGGGCGGGTCGCCGCCTCGCGCACGATCGCGGCGGCGAACGCCTCGGTATAGCTCAGGCGGCGAGTGCCCGCCGCGAGTGCCAGGCCGGTATCGGGATCGAAGGGGGCGACGTCGTGGAGGCGCTTCTCCTCGTCGAGCTCGGCGGGCCGGTAGCCGCGTCCCTTGGTCGTGTGCACGTGCAGCACGACCGGTCCGGGCCGGCTCGCGGCACGCCTCAGCGCCTCTTCGAGCGAGTCGAGGTCGTGGCCGTCCACGGGGCCTAGGTAGCGAACTCCGAGGGCTTCGAAGAAGTCGCGCGTCGGCGTCGGCCCCGTGGCGCCGCCCCCCGCCGCGAGCTGGCCGGCGGACGAGATCCTCGACACCGTCGGGGCGTAGGAGCGCCCGTTGTCGTTGAGGACTATGACGACGTTCGCCCCCGCGACGCCGATGTTGTTCAGCGCCTCGTAGGCGACGCCCCCGGTCAAAGCGCCGTCGCCGATGACCGCGACCACGCGTCGGGGGTCCCGCCTCAACCGGCGGGCGGCGGCCATCCCGTAGGCGTAAGACAGCGCCGTCGAAGCGTGGCTGTTCTCGACCAGGTCGTGCTCCGATTCGGCGCGGTTCGGGTAGCCGGACATGCCTCCGCCCTGGCGCAGCCGGGCGAAGCCGTCCTGGCGGCCGGTGACGAGCTTGTGAACGTAGGCCTGGTGACCGGTGTCCCAGACGATGGCGTCATCGGGGGACGTGAAGACGCGGTGCAGGGCGATGGTGAGCTCGACGACTCCGAGGTTCGACCCGAGATGGCCCCCCGTCGCCGAGACCGAGGAGACGAGGAAGCGGCGGATCTCGGTGACGAGCGAGCGGAGCTCGCGCCGGTCCATATCCCGGAGGCATTCGGGTGAGACGGTCGTCGCGAGAACGGAGTCGGCTGGGACGGTGATGACGCTCATGGCGGTCAGTGCGTGTTCACGAGCGCGCGAAGCGACTGGCGGAGCGAGCCAAGACTCGCTATGACGGCCGAGGGCTCATAGCCGCAGTGAGCCATGCAGTTGGCGCAGCGGGGGTCCCTGCCCCGCCCGTAAGCGCTCCAGTCCGTTGTCTCGACCAGCTCGCGGTAGCTGGTCGCATAGCCGTCGGCCATCAGGTAGCACGGTCGCTGCCAGCCGAAGACCGAGTAACTCGGGATGCCCCAAGCCGTGCACTGGAAATCGACCTTGCCCTCTAGGAAGTCCAAGAAAAGTGGGGAGTGGTTGAGCCGCCAGCGGCTGCGCCGCTTGTCGGCGAATGCCTCGGCGAACAGCTGGCGGGTCTGGTCGACCCCGAGGAAGTGCTCCTGATCGGGCGCTTTCTCGTAGGCGTAGGCGGGAGAGATCATCATCGCGTCCACTCCCAGGTCGTCGTTCAGGAAGTCGAGCACGTCACGAACCGTCTTCGGCGAGTCGGTGTTGAAGAACGTCGAGTTCGTCGTCACCCGAAAGCCCCGCGCCTTGGCCTCCCGGATCGCCGCGACGGCCGTGTCGAACACCCCGGCCCTGTCGACCGCCGCGTCGTGGCGCTCGCGCAGGCCGTCGAGGTGGACGACCCAGGAGAAGTACTGGGAGGGGCTGAACCGGTCGAGGCGCCTCGTCAGGAGTACGGCGTTGGTGCACAGGTAGACGTACACCTTGCGGGCTATGAGCGCCCGCACCATACGCTCGATGTCGGGGTGTAACAGCGGCTCGCCGCCCGCGATGGACACCATGGGCGTACCGCTCTCGGAGACGGCCGCCAGCACGTCGTCCACCGAGAGGCGTTGGCGGAGCACCTCGGTCGGGTGCTGGATCTTCCCGCAGCCGGGGCAGGCCAGGTTGCAGGCGAAGAGAGGCTCGATCTCGACGATGAAGGGGTAGTACTTGGTCTTCTGGAGGCGGTGCTTTAAGAGGTGGGCACCGATGCGCATGTTCTGACGGAGGGGAATCGGCATCATCGCACCTGTGTCGGTAGGGAGAAATGGACGGTTTCTTCTGCGGTTCTCTCCTCGCTCAGGCGCACGGGCCCGAGCAGGCGGAAAGTGTCGAGCACTTCTTGCACGAGGGCGTCGGGGGCCGACGCGCCTGCGGTGAGCCCTACGGCGCGGACCCCCGCCAGCCATCCGAGCTCGAGCTGCGAGACGTCCTCGATCAGCTCCGCGCGGCAACCTTCGCGCTGGGCCACCTCCACGAGGCGGGCTGTATTGGACGAGTTCGCAGAGCCAACCACGAGCATCAGGTCGCACCTATGGGCGATCTTGCGCACGGCATCCTGGCGGTTCTGGGTCGCATAACAGATGTCGTTCGCCGGCGGGGCTGTGATCTCGGGGAACCGCCGCTTCAACGCCGCCACGATCTCGGCGGTCTCGTCTGTCGCGAGCGTCGTCTGGGTGAGGTAGGCGACGGGGCGTTGCGGTTCGCGCGCCAGCTCGAGGCGGTCCACGTCGCCGGCGCCTTCGACGACGTGAAAACGTTCCGGCGCCTCACCGAGGGTCCCGATGACCTCCTCGTGGTCGGCGTGACCGATGAGGACGAGGTTGTAGTCCTGGCTTGCGTAACGGCGCGCCTCGGTGTGCACCTTGGCGACGAGCGGGCAGGTGGCGTCGATGACCGACAGGTCGCGCCGCTGGGCGGCCTGTTGGCGAACGGCCGGGGAGACGCCATGGGCGGCCAGCACGACGACCGCCTCCTGCGGCACCTCGTCGATCTCCTCGACGAACACCGCGCCCTTGGATTCGAGGTCGCGCACGACGTGCAGGTTGTGGACGATCTGGCGGCGGACATAGACGGGCGCCCCGTGGAGCGCGAGCGCACGCTCGACGATCTCGATGGCCCGGTCGACACCGGCGCAGAAGGACCGGGGAGAGGCCAGGAGCACCTCGTGCTCTCCGCAGGCGCGTGCCCAGCGTTCGAGCGGCCGCCGCACGGCGAGCAGCGACCCGAGGGCCCTGGCACCTCCGAGCACCGGGCCGCGGTCACTCGTGTCCGAGATGGAGCGGACCACCGCCAGCGGGTTGTTTGGGAGACAGCCCATGACGAAGGCCGACTCCATGTCGACGGCGACGGCGCCCGAGGCCGCGAGGGCGTCGCGCTCGTGGGCCTTCACATATCGCGGCGAGGACACGAGCGGGCCGGTGCGCACGCCGAGGCCGGCGCGGCGGAACTCGGCGGCGAGGAACGACGCGCCCGGCATGTTGAGCGACCCCGGCGACTCGGTGTTGCGCAGCTCGCTCGCGAGGACAAGATCGCCGGGGCGCAGCTCGGGCGAGAGGCCGCCCGCCACGCCGACTAGGGCCACGGCCGTCTTCTCGTCGAGATGCGCGGCGAGCTCGGTGCCGGCACGCCTGGCGCGCTCGGGCCCGGCACCGATGATCACGTCGGCACCGCCGACGGCGAAGGCCTCGACACGGAGCGCCGTGAGAACCTTGAGATCAGCCGTGGGTCTCTCCGCTCACGAAGCGCCCGAGGGCCGTGACGGGGAAGACGAGCCGGTACAGGTGGTAGTTGATGTAGAAGTCGCCGGGGAAGCCCGTCCCGGTGAAGAAGGGCTCGTCCCACGAGCCGTCTTCGCGCTGGGTTGCGACCAGGTAGGCCACGCCGTGGCGGGTCGCCTCGGAGCGCTCACCCGCGGCGAGCAGTGCCAGCAGTGCCCAGGCCGTCTGGGAGGCGGTCGACGGCCCGCGGCCGCGTTGCGAGTAGTCCCTGTAGGAGCGGAGGTCCTCCCCCCAGCCACCGTCGGCGTTCTGGTGGCCTTCCAGCCAGGCGACTGCATCGTGGACGGCCGGGTCGTCTCTCGCCAGCCCCGCCGCGACGAGCGCCGGCACGACGGCTCCGGTTCCGTAGACGTGGTTGGAGCCCCAACGACCGAACCAGGACCCATCGTCCTCCTGGGCCGCAAGCAGCCAGCGAACCCCACGGTCGACGGCCTCTTTGCAACGCCCCAGCTTGGCGAGCATCTCCACGACGTGCGCGGTCACGTCCGCGCTGGGAGGATCGATCAGCTCCCCGAAGTCACAAAAGGGGAGCTCGCGGCACAGCGTCTGGGTGTTGTCGACGTCGAAGGCCCCCCAGCCGCCGTCCCGGCACTGCATGCCTTCGATCCAGGCGACCGCGCGGTCGACGGCCCCGGCCGCCGGCTCGTCGGTACGCCCGAGCGCGATCACGACCTCGGCCGTGTCGTCGATATCGGGGTAGTTGTCGTTGGCGAACTCGAAGGCCCACCCGGCCGGCTCGAGCTCCGGGCGCCGGACGGACCAGTCGCCCTTGACGGAGATCTCCTCGGCAAGCAGGAACCTGGCCGCGGACCTCATCACCGGGTCGCTCGGGGAAAGCCCGGCATCGGCGAGGGCCGTGACGGCGAGCGCCGTGTCCCAGACCGGCGACTGGCAGGCTTCGATCCGCCTCCCGGCGTCGTCCTCGATCGTGAAGCCGTCGAGCCCGTCGATGCCCGCTCTCATGACGGGGTGGTCGAGTGCGTAACCCTGCAGCCTGAGGGCGATCAACGAGTACACCCAGGGCGGCTGGATGCCGCCCCAGGAGCCGTCCGCTTCCTGGCGTTGCAGGATCCAACGCTCGGCCCGGCGCAGCGCGGCCTGGCGGATGAACCTTACCGGGCGGCGCTCATAGGCCTTGAGGAGGCGGTCGAGGGCCTGGAAACGGCCCGCCCAGGTGCCCATCGGGGCCGCAGCCGGCTCGGGAAGACTACTGCGGAGCTCGTCGATCTCGAACCAGAGCTCCTGGACCGGCCGGTGCGCGCTCACGACCGTCAGGGCGACGACCGTTTGGCGGGCCCAGCAGCCGAAGTCGTAGATGTTGAGCGGGACGAAGCTCGGCAGGAAGATCAGCTCGGGCGGGAGCTCGGGCAGGCCGGCCCACGGCCACAGGCCGAACAATGCCAGCCAGATCCGGGTGAAGACCCTCGTGCGCTCGAGGCCGCCGGAGGCCCGGATGAACTCGGCGGCGCGCTGTAAGTGCGGGGCCTCGGCTGCGTCGCCGGCGAGACGCAGCGCCACGTAGGCCTCCACGGTCGTCGACAGCTCGGGCGGCCCTCCGTGGAAGTTCGCCCACGTGCCGTCCTCTCGCTGGCAGGACCGGATCCAGCGGGCGCTCGAAGCGGTCTGCTCGGCGGTGCGGATGCCGAGGAACTGGCGCAACAGGAGATCCTCGGCGTCGATGGTGACGTTCGTCTCGAGCTCGCCCTTCCACCAGCCCTGCGGGTGCTGAAGCGCCACAAGGGCCTCGACGGCCTTTTCAAGGCACGCCCGGGCGTCGTCGTCGGCCTTGGCGCCGGGCCGCGATGCCACGGCTGCGGACCGGGGATCCGGGCTCTCGCTACGGGTGAGCACTCTCATCGGTCTCGTTCGGTCACGAACCGGGCGATCGCCGCCAGCTCCGAGCGAGGGCCGGGCGCGAGCGGCACCCGTTCGAGCGACACGAGGGCAGCGCGCAGCTGCAGCTCCCCGATGGCGAGCGTCTCCTGGCGCGCACCGCACCGCTCGAGGACAAGGGTCGCCCGCGAGACCTCGGCTTCGGTGAGCTCGCGTTGCAGCGACGACCCGAGCCCGGCGGGCAGGTCCGCGCCGCGGGCGAGGGCGATGACGACAGGCAGCGACTTCTTGTGCTGGCGCAGGTCGTTGCCGACCGGCTTGCCGGTGACGCTCGGCTCGCCCCATATGCCGAGCACGTCGTCGATGGCCTGGAAGGCGATCCCGAGATGGCGGCCGAAGTCCGCCAAAGCCTCGACGACGGGCGCCGGGGCACCCGCCAGGAGGGCGCCCATCGAGGCGGCGCACGACAACAAAGCACCCGTCTTGCCGGCTTCCATGTGAAGGCACTCCTCCACCGACAACGAGGCCCGCAGTTCGGATGCCATGTCCTCGGCCTGACCGGAGATCATGTCCTGGGTGGCTTCGCCAAGCCGGACGGCGGCCTTCACCCGCTCCGGCGTCGGGTCCTCGAGAAGGATCTGAAAGGCGAGCGTGGCCAGAGCGTCGCCCGCGATGATGGCGTGACCGACGCCGTGCTCGGCCCAGACGGTCGGGCGATGCCTCCGCTCGAGGTCGCCGTCGATGATGTCGTCGTGCACGAGCGAGAAGTTGTGGACGAGCTCGATGGCGACCGCGCCCGCCAGCCCGGCGCGGTCGTCGGCCCCGGCGGCGGCCGCGGAGGCGAGCGTTATCCCCGCCCGCACGTACTTGCCTCCCCCGGCGAGGTGCTCGCGCACCGCCGGCCTGAGTGCCGGGCACAGGCGGGCCACGGCCGCGTCGAGGGCGGGGCTCACCACCGATCTCGCCCGTGTGAGCGATTCCGCCGCGAGCACAGCGGAGTCGCGCCGTGCCGGTGAGGAGATCGCCGTCATGTCCCGGCCCCTTCCAGCTGTCGTGGGTCCCCGGCGCCGGCCCCCGACAGCAGGGCCAGGGCCTGGGTTGCGGCCTGCCGGCCGCTTCGGACCGCACCCTCCATCGTCGCCGGCCAGCCGGTGTCGCACGAGGCCCCTGCCAGGAACACCCCCGGCACATCGGTGCTGGTCTGGGGGCGGAACGCCCTCGTGCCTGGAACCGCCCGGAACGTCGCGGCCTTCTCGCGGGTGACGAGCGCGTCCACGAGGCGGGCCCGGCGCGCCGCCGGGAACAGCTCACAGAGCGCCTCGAAGAACATGGCGACGAGCTCGGGGGAACCCTTGGCGATGTAGTCGTCCGCCGCCGAGAGCGAGATCGCGAGGCACTGGCCGGAGCGGACCCCGCTCGATACCGTGCGGTCGAAGACGAACTGCACCGGCGAGTCGACGCAGGCGGCAAGAGGGAGATCGGTCACCTTCCGGTCGAGAACGAGGTGCACGTTGACAATGGGCGAGGTCCCGAGCCGTTCGGCCTCCCGGGCGCCGCCGCCCGCGCCTATCGGCGCGCCGATACTCGCCGAGACACGCAACGGAGTGGCGAGGATCACCGCGTCGACGGCGGCGTTGCGCTGTCCGGCGCTCAGCACGAAGGCGCCGAGTGGCGAGCGCGCGAGGGGGCCGACCGGGCTGCCCAGCACCGTCTCGACGCCCGCCGCCTGCAAAGCCCGTGCGGCGATGGTGCCGTGGAGCTCTCCGAGCGGCACCCGGGACCAGCCGATGTCGCCGGCGTCGGAGCGGTCCAGCAGGCCGACCCGGAAGACCTTCGCGGCGAGCCCGAGCGACGCCTCGGCGGCGGCGAGGTTGAGCGTCGGAAGGGCGATCAGGTTCCAGAGGCGGTCGATCGCCCGCTTGCTCTGTCGTCGGCCGGCCAGCCAGTCACCGAACGAGACGGCGTCGAGGGCGGTGTCATCGGGGTCGAGGCGGCCGAGGGCGAGAGCGGAGGGCACGAGGCGGACCCGCTCGACGAGCGAGAGGTGGCGATAGGTCCCGAGCGAGAGGGCCAGGTGCGCCGGGGCGGGCAGGGCTGACCTCTTGATGGAGGCGCGTGCCCCGCCGGGCGCGAGCACGGGCACGTCGAGGCGGTCCTGCAAGAACACCTGACCGGTCGCCCCCAAGCGGTCGATGAAACCCCGGTAGGCGGTGCAACAGCGAAGGAACACGTGCTGGCCGTTGTCGAAGGAGAGACCGTTGTGGACGATCGAGGCCGTGAGCCCGCCGAGGACGGGGCGCCGCTCGAAGAGCACCACCTCTGCCCCGGCGTCGGCGGCGGCAAGCGCGGCCGCCATGCCTGCCAGCCCTCCCCCGACAATACCGATGCGCGCCCCGCTCACGGCCGGGCCCCCGCGAGGCTGCGTCCCGCCACCAGCGCCTTCTCCCAGGTCGGCAACGACAGGCGCCCGCGCGTGACCGCGATCGGCTCGGCCTTGATGCGGACCAGCAAGCGCCGGTAGATGCCGGCCATGGCTCCGACGCAGGCGCGACTGCGGCTGTCGAGCAACGGCAGGAGCTGCAGGCCCTCGGCGAACCAGCGGTCCGCGCGGCCGCATTCCAGGGCGACGAGCCGGGCAATGTCGGAAGGTGGGCCCTTGAGCTCGGGGTCGCAGCCGACCGACTCGGCGTCGTGGCGCGGCAGGTAGACACGCCCGGAGGAACGGTCCTCGACGACGTCGCGCAAGATGTTGGTGAGCTGCAGAGCCACGCCGAGCGAGTCCGCGAGCGTCACCGCCCTTTGCGGGTCCGCCGAGCTGAACACGGCGAGCGAGAGGCGCCCCACCGAGCCCGCCACCTTGCGGCAGTAGCCGACAAGATCGTCGATCGTCTCGTAGGACGTGCCAATGACGTCCATCTCGCAGCCATCGATGATCTCGCCGAAGCAGGACATCGCAAGCCCGTAGCGGCGGGCCGCGTCCGCCACGGCCATCAACACGGGGTCCGTCGTCTCCGCGTCGATCGGGTCGATGCTCTTTCGGAGCGCCTGGAGCCCGGCAAGCTTGTCCGCGGGGGCCGCCCGCCCGTCCCCGATGTCGTCGATGCGCCGGGCCAGCGCGTAGACCGACGACAAAGCCCTGCGTTCCGGCTTGCGTAGCAGCCTGATGCCGTAGGCGAAGTTCTTCGCCTCCTGGCGGGTGACGGCCTCGCAGAAGTCGTAGGCGAGCTCGGTGTTCACCGCTGGCTCCGCGCCGTGCCGGTTGCCGCCAAGCCGGAGAGGGCTCGCTTCGCGAACACGAGCTTGCGGGGAGCGCAGTGGTGCCGGAGCACGTCGTAGCCGGCCCGCTCGATGGAGTCGAGGGCGGCCATCCCCCCTGCGCCGAAGCCCACGACCGCCACCCGGGGACGCAACCGCAGGCAAGCGGCGAGCGGGACCGACGCTGCCAGCAGCCCGCGCGCCCGGCTCACCTGCATGGCGACGAGCCGCCGCAGCGCCGGGGACGCCTCTCGGCCGAGCAGTTCGGCCTCGCTGCACCCGAAGCGCTCCATGTCCTCGGCCGGCAGGTAGATGCGGCCCCGCCTGGCGTCCTCTCCGATGTCCTGCAGGTGCTCGACGACCTGCAGTCCTATGCAGACCTCGTCCGACAAAGCCGTCGCCTCGGCCGTGTGGACCCCGAAAACGGCCAGCACGAGCCTTCCCACCGGGGCCGCCGACAACATGCAGTACTCGACGAGGTCACCGAAGCTGCGGTACCGCGTCACCCGCTGGTCCATCCGGTTCGCCTCGATGAGGTCACGAAACGGCTCCAGGCTCAAGGCGAGCCCCCGGATCACGGGCGTTAGCTCCCGAAGCACCGGGTGGGTCGCGCTGCCGACGGCCGCACGGTCGAGCTCGGCCTCGAGCCAGTCCAGGTGCGCCGACCGGTCACCGGACGCCTCGTCGCCGAGGTCATCGGTCAGGCGAGCGAAGCCGTAGATCGCCATCAGGTTCGCCCGCACGTCGCGGGCCAACAGGTGCGAGGCGACCGGGAAGTTCTCCTTCCGTGCTTTCGAGGCGATAAGGGCGGGCGCGTCGAAGTCCCCTCCGATGGAGCGCCCTGACTCAGTTGACACCATCGGCTACTCCTTCGCGTAGTGCCGATGACTACCAGTCCACCTTTGTTATACGTGCGGGGGTGCCTTCGTCAAGGGATGCACTGGTCCAAGTCGGCTTCACAACGGGGGCGGGCGGCCGCCGCACGAGGTGGATCGTGCCCGTGAGCTGCGGGTACCGACCGAGCGGCTCCGCGACCCGGGCCCGGATCAGGAAGATGTTGCCGACGAGGAGCTGGACGATTCGAGTGTGGGCCGCAGCAGGCCGACCACGGCCGCGTCCACGACACGGCGGGCAACGAGCCTCGCGGCCTTGCCCCGCGTGCGGAGCCTGGGCACGACCCTGCTGGCGAGCCCGGCGGTGATGACACCGACGACGCCCACGAGGTTCGGTTGGTGGCGGAGCTCGCCGGTCGCAACCTCTAACAGCAACGGTGCCATGGGCGCGAGCAGCAGTTTCAACCTCTCCACCGCCTGCAGCTCGCTCATCGGCGCGGGCAGCTCGTCAAGCTGCTCACCGACCGCGTCGACGGTGGAACGGGCCGCAGCGAGGAAGATCGCCTCTTTGGAGTCGAAGTACCTGTAGAAGGTGCCCTTGGCGACGTCGGCGGCGCTGCAGATGTCCGCCACGTTGACGCCCGCGTAGCCGTGCTGGGCGAAGGCCTCCCGCGCGGCCACGACGAGGCGGGCCGAGACGGCGGCAGGGCCGGACCGTTCCAGGTAGGCGTCAATGACCTCGTCCCAGGCGTTCGTGGACAGACCGTTCTCACGGCTGAACGCGAGCAGCTCGGGCAGGGCTTCGCGGATGGTCTCGAGGGGCATGTTCCGGCTCTCGCGAAGCAGTCGGATGAGATTGAGCGCCTCGACGTGGCGCTCGTCGTAGAGGAACCGGTTGGACGCGAGCTCGGTCGCCTCGGGGAGAAGGCCCAGGTGGCGGTAGTGGTGGATCGTCGGTACGGGGGTGCCGGTCCTGTCTGCGAGCACCGAGATGGTGAAACCGTTTTGGGCCGTCACCAGCGGAGTCTCCCCGCGCGGGACCGAACCCAGAGCCTCCGGGCTCTGGAGCGCTCCAGCCTCGTTCCAGGGGCTTTGTTCCACCGGGCCTCTTCTATCACGGTGCGGGTGGTACCGATCAGGATTCTATTTGCAGATCGTTACTCTACGGAAACGCACCAGGCAACAGGACCGCCGTTGGAGCGCATCGCCCCGCGGGCCGGAGGACGCGGCCGGCGCGGCCGCACGCAGACCGGAGCGCCCAGGTCCGCGACTAGTCGGGCACGGCCTCAGGACGGCCGAAGAGGTACCCCTGACCCGCCTGGACGCCGACCCCCCGTAGCAAGTTGAGCTCCTCCTCGGTTTCGATGCCTTCCGCGAGGCTCATGGCACCGAGGCGGTCCGCGAACCCCTTCAGGGCCGAGGCCATGGCTTCTTTCATCGGGTCCGAAGCGATCCCGTGGGTGACGTCGATGTCGATCTTGATGATGTCCGCGTGGACGTCAAACAGGCTGTTGAAGCTCACCGAGCCCGACCCGGTGTCGTCGATGGCGATCCGCACGCCGTTGGCACGCAGCTCGCCGACAGCTTCGCTGACCTCCTCGTAGTCCCCGGCGGCGGCATTCTCGGTGATCTCCAGCACGACGCGCTTGGGGTCGACACTGCCGAGGATGTCACGGAGCTCTTCGGACCCGGCCGTGGCCGGGGACACGTTGACGGATATGAACGCGTCCGGTGGCAGGCGCTCCAGCTTGGCGAGAGCGGCGCGGATGGCGGTCATCTCGATCTCGAGCAGGAGCCCGACCTCGGCGGCCTCCGCGAACCACGTCCGCGGGGAAACGCTCGAGTCCCCAGGGAAACGTGCCAGCGCCTCGTAGCCGATCACCTTGGTCGTGGCCAGGTCCACGATCGGCTGGAACACGACGTGAATCGATCCCTCCGCCGGCAGCTCCTCGACGCGCCTGCGGGCCTCGGCAAGGCGAAGTGCCTCCGACGAGCCGGCCGCGGGGCTGAGCGCGACGCCGTCGAGCGTCTCTTCCAAGTCGAAGGTGACGGCGTCGGTCGTTTCCTCCCGCGGCGGCGCGGCGACCTCGAGAATCTCCTCCGCCTGTTTGGCGACGACGTCGAGCGTCTCGACTACCTCGGGCGCGACGACCTCGAGCGGCTCCTCCGCCTGTTCGGCGACGACGTCGAGCGTCTCGACTACCTCGGGCGCGACGACCTCGAGCGGCTCCTCGGGCGCGACGACGCCTTCGGTCTCGTCCGTCCCGGTCACCAAGGCCTCAGGTGTCGCCCCGGCATCGGGCACGACCTCAGGGGACACTTCGGCGGGACCCGACGCGGGCGGCGCCGGGGGGGACTCGAGGTCTTCGTGAGGCTGGCCCACGACGCTCCTTCTCTTCGGCTTCCTCGCAGATCCCATGGCCTATTTATCGTCCAAGAGGTGGACAGACTTAAGAATGCCACTCGGAGCCCGGCGAGAGACGGACGATGGGCTACCCCCGAGTCGCGCCGGCGGCACTGTGCCCACTCGAGCGGTTTCCTGCGTCGCCTGCGATCGCTTCGCCGGTAGACGGTACGCTCCAGGCGCCGTCATGGGAAACGGGCCCTCTACCGACGCGGAGACCGATTGAACCTGCTCCTTGTGACACTTGACCAGTTCCGGGGAGACTGTTTGTCGGCCGCCGGGCACCGCGTCGTGCGCACCCCGAACCTCGACCGTCTCGCCGCAACAGGGGTCCGGTTCGCCCGCCACTACAGCCAGGCCGCGCCCTGCGCACCGGGACGTGCCTGCCTGTACACCGGCACGTACCAGATGAACAACCGGGTCGTCGCCAACGGCACCCCGCTCGACGACAGGCTGGACAACCTGGCGCGGGCCGCCCGGAGGGCGGGCTTCGACCCCACTTTGTTCGGCTACAGCGACCAGGGAGTCGATCCACGCCTGGTCCGCTCACCCGGAGATCCGCGCCTTTCCAGCTACGAGGGCGTGCTGCCGGGCTTCAAGGTCGGTCTCGACCTGACCGGTGAGCACACGATCTGGACCGAATGGCTCCGGGATCTCGGCCATGACGCGCCTGAAGGCGTGCACGGGGCACTTCAGACCGAGCCCGACCGTCCCGAGGAAGTCGGCGTGTCGGCCTTCTTGACCAACTGTTACCTCGACTGGCTCGAGCGCCAGGACCGCCCGTGGTTCGCCCATCTGAGCTACTTGCGGCCCCATCCTCCCTACGCGGCCGCCGGCCGTTGGGCCCGCGCGTTCCACCCTGACGACGTCGACCTGCCGATCAAGCCCGCGCCGCATCGCCACCGGCTTCACGAGGCGGCCCTGCGACTGACGCAAACGGCGGCCCCCACGAACGAGGCTGCCCTCCGTCAGATGCGGGCCCAGTACTACGGAATGATCGGTGACGTCGACGCCCAGGTCGGGCGCGTGCTCGACGCCCTCGAGCGACTCGGCCAGTGGGAGGACACCTTCGTGCTGGTCACCTCGGACCACGGTGAGCAACTCGGCGACCACGGTTTGATGAGCAAACTCGGCTACTTCGAGGAGAGCTACAAGGTGCCGGGCATCGTCCGGGCGCCGGGGCTCGCGGGGGCTCACGGGTCGGTGGTGGAGGCCTTCACCGAGAACATCGACTTCTTCCCGACCATCTGCGAGGCACTGGGTGCCGAGATCCCCGCCCAGTGCGACGGGTTGCCGCTCACGAGCTTTCTTGAAGGTCGCCCTCCTCCATGGTGGCGCGCGGCGGCGGCATGGGAGTTCGACTGGCGGTACCTGGGCCTTCCCGGAGGCGCCTTCGACTGGCCGTGGGACAGGCACCTGGAAAGAGACAACCTCGCCGTGCGCCGGTTCGAGGACGGGGCTTACGTCCAGTTCGCCGACGGATCCTGGCGCTGCTACGACCTCGGCGCCGACCCGAGCTGGCGGACCGAGGTCGAGGACCCGTCCCGCATCCTCGGCTACGCACAGTCGATGCTCGCCTGGCGGGCGGAGCACGCGGACCGTCAAGTCACGAACTTCCTTCTCGAAGACGGCGGCATCGGGCGCTGGCCCGCAGGGTCGCCCGCCGCACCGCCGGGTTGACGAGGCGGATCCTCAATCCCGGACCGGTCGGGGGCCTTCGACTCGGGTGGCCGGCGCGGCGGTGTGATCGTGTCGACAGACCTGACGAAATCTGAGGCTGGCCTTGCCTCGTAGTTGTCAAGTTCCGGCACCTGGCGCCGACAATTCTCATTGATGAACGTCAACGCAACCTTTGGCTCGTCGCCGGTGCCCCAGCCGTCCCGCCAAACTGCGGCACTGAAGGACCTTCGGCCTAAGCGCCGATCCCGAGTCGTCCGATGACACTGTTCAACCAAGTCGTACCGGCCGACGAACACCCCGTCCCGGCGAGTGCCAAGGCGGCCGAGCACGGGGCCGAGGAGGGGTTCAGGTCCCTCGTGGTCAACATCCCGGGCGCCGTCTACCGCCGCGAGTGCGTAGAACCCTGGACGATGCACTTTGTGAGCGACCACATCGAGATGCTCACCGGCTACCCGGCGAGCGAGTTCACGGACGAGAACGTCAGGTCCTTCGAGTCGATCATCTGTCCCGATGACCGCGAGCACGTGAACGGCGTCGTCCGGGAGGCGCTCGGCCGCGGGGGTTCGTTCTCGCTCGAGTACCGCATCATGCACGCCAACGGCTCCTCGCGATGGGTCGCCGAGCACGGCCGGGGTGTCGCCGACTCGACAGGGCGCCCGGTATGGATAGACGGCGTGATCCTCGACCTTTCGGTTCAGAGGGAGAACGAGCTCCTGAGAGAGCGCACCGACGTTCAGTGGCGCCACCGGTCCGGCCATGACAGCCTGACCTGTCTCCCCGACCGCACGCTCATCCGTGACCGCCTGCAGCAGATGCTGCTGCGTTGCCAGCGGGAGCACTTCCTTATCGCCGCCCTGCTCGTCGATCTGGACAACTTCCGTTCCGTCAACGACACCCTCGGGCAACAAGCCGGCGACGAGCTCTTGAAGGCCGTAGCGGCTCGTTTCACGGGAGTTCTCAGGGCGAGCGACACCGTCGGGCGGCCCGGTGGTGACGAGTTCGCGATTTTGGCAGAGGGACTGTCGCTTGCCGCAGGACCGGAACTGCTCGCCGAGAGGCTCATCGATGCCATGAAGGAGCCTTTCCGGGTCGAGGGATTCATCGACACCCCGATCTCGATCACGGCAAGCATCGGCATCGCGACCAACGACGGGGACGAGCCGGACGACTTGCTGCGCGACGCAGCCATCGCCCTTTGCCAGGCGAAGGCGCAGGGGCGCAACTGCCACGTCCGCTTCAGGCCCGAGATGAAGACCGCCGCCATGGAACGGCTCGAGCTCGAAGCAGACCTGCGCGAGGCCCTGCAGGAGAACCAGTTCTTCCTCCTCTATCAACCGATATTCGAGCTCGACAGCGTCGCCGTGTGCGGTGTGGAGGCGCTCTTACGTTGGCGGCACCCCGTGCGGGGCATCGTCGACCCGGCCTCGTTCATGCCGGTACTGGAGGAGACCGGACTGATCGCTCCGGTCGGGTCGTGGTTGTTGAGGCAGGCCTGCCGTCGGGCCGCCGCCTGGCACCGCCTCGGTCATCACCTGACCATGACGATCAACGTCTCGGCGCGTCAGCTCGAGACAGGAGATCTCGTCGACCTGGTGCGGTCGGCCCTCTCGGCAACCGCCCTCGAGCCCAGGTCGCTCATCATCAACGTCGCCGAGCAGACCCTGAAGACCGACATGGAGACCATGTTGGAGAGGCTCCGCGAGCTCAAGACACTGGGCGTGCTCGTCGCCGTCGACGACCTGGGGGCCGGCTATTCGGCGCTCGCGCGCCTGCGCGAGGTTCCGGTCGACGCCCTCAAGATCGACCGCTCCTTCGTCGCCGCCATGGCGGACTCGAAACAGGCGATCAGCTCCATCCACACCCTGGTGCAACTCGGCCGGACGCTCGGGTTCGAGACTCTCGCCGAAGGCATCGAACAGGGCTGGCAGCTCGCAGGCCTGCAGGACGAGCACTGCAAGTTCGGCCAGGGGTCCCTGTTCTCCCAGCCGATCGCCCCCGAGGCCCTCGAGGCGATCCTCACTCTCGAGCCCGTTGTCCCGCTCCGGGGCCACCTTCCCCGTCAGAGCCGCCCGGCGTCGACGATCCGGCGAAGGAACTGTTGAGTACGAGGGTTCGTAGGCGCGGTGAACACCTGGGCCGGCGGCCCCTGCTCGAGTATCACGCCCTCGTCTAAGAAACAGACCCTGTCGGCGATGTCGCGGGCAAAACCCATCTCGTGGGTGGCGATCAGCATGGTCATGCCCGCGGCCGCCAGCTCGCGGATGACGCCCAGCACCTCGGACACGAGCTCGGGATCAAGGGCGCTCGTCACCTCGTCCAGCAGCATGATCCCCGGCTTCATGGCGAGGGCACGGATGATCGCGACCCGCTGCTGCTGACCGCCGGAAAGCCGGTCGGGATAGTCGTCCTTCTTGTCCGAGAGGCCGAAGCGGGCCAGAAGCGCCCGTCCCGCCTCCTCGGCCTCGGGGCGTGCGACGCCGAGCACCCGGGTCGGCCCGAGCGTTATGTTGCGCAGCACGGTCATGTGCGGGAAGAGGTTGAAGGACTGGAAGACGATGCCGATGTGGCGGCGTACGGCGTTCTCGTCGACGCCCGTAGCGGTGACGTCCTGGCCCCAGAGAAGTATCCGCCCCTGATTGACCGGCTCCAACAAGTTGACGCAGCGCAGGAGCGTGGACTTCCCCGATCCCGACGCCCCGATCAGGCAGATGACCTCATGGGGGGCGACGCAAAGGTCGATTCCGCGTAGTACCTCGAGGGCGCCGAAGGACTTGTGGACGGCCTCGAGCCGGACGGCCTCGGGGCCCGTGGGCCCCGGCGCGCCGGCGCCGAGCGGTGACCCGCCGGCCTGCGTGCCGGCCTGGTCGGTGCTGACACGGGCCTTCTTCACCTGATCGCACCGGTGCCGGCCAGCCGGCGGCTCACGTCACGGGCTATCAACCGGTCCGTGAACCGGGCGAGGGGAATCGTCAAGCAGAGGAAAAGCAGTGCCGCCACGGTGTAGGACGAGTACACGAACAGGGTCGAGGAGTCGATCTGGGCCGCCCGGTTCGCCTCTATCACGGCCCCGAGCGTCGAGACGAGGGCGGTGTCCTTCTGCAGGCTTATGAAGTCGTTCAGAAGCGGTGGGATCACGGTACGGACCGCCTGGGGGAGCACGACGAAGCGCAGGGACTTCCACTGCGACAACCCGAGCGAGCGGGCCGCGGCCACCTGGCTCTGGTGGACGGAATTGATGCCGGCCCGGTAAACCTCGGCCACATAGGCCGAGTACGACAGCACGAGGGCGGCAATCCCGTAGACAAAATCGGACTGGGTGGAGATGCCCCGGATGTAGAGCGCCGGAGCCCCGAAACCGATCCCGTAGATCACGATGATGAGTGGCACCCCCCTGAAGACGTCGGTGTAGACGACGGCGAGCATCCGGAACGGGAACAGCACGGGATTGCGCAGCTGGCGCAGCACGGCGATCAAAAGGGCACAGAAGAGGATCAGCACCTCGGCGATGAGGAACATCTCGATGTTCAAGATGAGGCCTTTGCCGACCGAGTAGAGCCCCTGGCTCGGGTCGCCGAGGAACGCCTCTTTCATCTGCTGCGGGTTGAAGAACGTGTGCCGGACCGCCGCGGCCCCCGGGGCGAAGACGAACAGGGCGATGACTCCCCCGATGAACACGACGGTGCTCGCGCTCGAGATGGCGGCGGCACGTTGGCCGCCCAGCAGGTGCGACCCCCTGCCGTTACCTGCGAAACTGCCTGGCGGAGGGGCGCCGGCTGCGAGCAGCTTCTGTTCGTCCAGGTAGGCGCCCTCGCGACTTCCCCGTGCGGGCAACCGGTCCGCCTTTAGGCCGTGGCTACGGCTTGATGGTCGGAACGGAGGTGTAGATGCCCAGGTACTCCTTCTGGAACCTGGCGAGGGACCCGTTCGCCTTGAGTGTGTCGATCGCCTTGTCCACGCATCCGACGAGCGGGTCGTTCTTGGCGAACAACAGACCGTAGTGCTCCCCCGTGCTCGGGAACTGACCCACGAGGACCGACTTGGGGATCTCCGAGGAGCTGATGTACTGCGCGGTCGGCGTGTCTGCCACCAGCGCCTGGATGCGGCCGTCCTGCAGGGCCGACTTGGCGTCGTTGAGCGTGTTGAAGACCGACGGCTGGTGAGTCGGCCGGAGCTCGGTGTTGATGAAGGCCAGGCTCGTGGAGCCGATCTGGTCACCGTAGACGTAGGTGCGGAGCTCGGCCGGCGTGTGGTGCTTGACGATGGGACTGTTCTTCATGGCGATGAGCGCCTGCTGCACGGCGAAGTAGCTGACGCTGAACGACACGACCGTCGCCCGCTCGGGCGTGTAGGAGATCTCGTTGATGTCGAGGTCGAACCTCTTCGGGCCCGGTGCGAAGGAGGCGTCGAACGGCTCGACAGTCCACTTCAGCTGCGCCTTTGGAAAGCCGAGCTGCTTGGCTACTGCGTAGGCGACCGCGCTCTCGTACCCCTTGGCGTTGGACGGCGTGTTGTTGTAGAACCACGGCTCGTAAGCCGGGCTGTCGGTCGCGACCGTCAGCACGCCACGCTTGAACAGCTCAGGCTGAATGGCGGCGTAGGAGCACGAGGAAGCCGTGGCCGCAAGGGGCGCTTTCGTCGCCGGTGCCGGCGAGGCGGACGATCCGGCCACCGTCAGACCGAGCCCGATCACGGCGAACATCACGAGAACAAGGACCTTACGCATAGTCGGCTCACCCACCTCCGCGAAACTGCTTCCTCTGACCGAGCGAGACCCCGCCGCGGTGGCAATGAGCGTACTGCCGACCAGGACGGACGGGCGACGCTTGTGCAGATCGGACACAGGTTCGGGCAATTGGACCATTGACTAGCGGGCCCAGGCCGAATACGGTATCGGCACTTCGTACCGGGCACGACCGGGGGGTTAAGTGCCGGGTACCGCGGTGGAGGGGGTGCCGGCGAGCGGCCTCGTTGGCGCTGGCGCCCTCACCACCCACCCATCGGTCGCCCTTCCTCGGCGAACAGTGGCGCGACGGTGCGAGACTCGATGCCCGATGGCACGGATCCTGGTGACCTCGCCGCTGCCCGACGGCGCCCTCGACCCGCTCGCGGGCCACGAGCTCACCACGGCCGGACCCGGCGGGTCGCTGACCACACGCGAGATCGCCGAGTCGTCCCGGGACGTTGATGCAATCGTGTGCCAATTGAAGGACAAGATCTCCGAAGCGGTGCTCTCCGCCGCGCCCCACCTCAAGGTCGTCGCCACCGTCTCTGTCGGCTACGACAACGTCGACGTCGCCGCAGCCACTCGAGCCGGCGTGGCGGTGTGCAACACGCCCGGCGTGCTCGACGACACGGTGGCCGACCTCGCCTTCGCCCTTATCCTGTCCGCGTCCAGGTTGGCCTCCGAGTCCGAGCGGGACCTGCGCGCCGGTGGGTGGACCGGGGCGCGTTTTGACGGCTATCTCGGCCGGGACGTGCACGGCGCCACGCTCGGCCTGGTCGGTTACGGCCGCATCGCACGGGCGGTCGCCCGGCGTGCGGAGGGCTTCTCGATGCGCGTGCTCCACCATGCGCGACGGCCCACCGGGCTCGAGGGCTGGGTGAACGAGCTGGACGACCTCCTGGCGGTGGCGGACGTGGTGAGCCTGCACGTGCCTTTAACCCAGGACACGCGCCATCTGATCGATGCCCGCAGGATGGCGCTCATGAAGCCGACCGCGGTCCTCGTCAACACCTCCCGGGGGCCGGTCGTCGACGAGGAGGCGCTTGCAGCCGCCCTCGAGTCCGGGCGGCTGTTCGCGGCCGGCCTCGACGTCTACGAGAACGAACCGGCCGTCCCTGCGCGCCTTGTGGCCGCGCCGCGGACCGTGCTCCTCCCCCACGTGGGAAGCGCCACGTTCGCCACCCGCTTGGCGATGGCACGGCTCGCGACCACGGGCGCGGCGGAGGTGCTCGCGGGCGGCCGTGCGCCCAACACGGTCAATCCCGAGGTGTTCGACAGCTAGCTGTGCCGGGGGCGGGTCCTCCCCCTAGATCGAGACCTCGGCCGCGGGCAGCACCTCGAGGGTCCGGCCCGGGTAACGCAAGGTCTCGAGGTGGCTGTTCACGAAGGCGACGACCGCTTCGGCGCCGAGCTCGCCTCCGGGCACGACGGCGGGCGTAGTCGTGTGGGCGTCGCTGACCAGGGTCACGTCGTAGCCGCGCATGAGGGCGGACAGCGCTGCGGTCTGCACGCAGAAGTCCGACTGCGCCCCGGTCAGGACGAGTCTTTCTGCTCCCGACCGGGCCAGCTCCGCAGCGAGGTCGGTGCCGGCGAAGCTGTCCCGGTAGGACTTGGGCACCAAGGTGTCCCCCTCCCGGCGGTCCAGGGTCCCGATGAGCTGCCATCCCGGGCTCCCCGGAACGAGCTCCGGGTCGTCGGCCTCCCCGTGCTGGATGAACACGATGGCGGTGCCGGCCTCGCGCGCCCGCCGCAGCAGCTCGTTGATCCGTGCCACCACGCCGGCAACGTCGGCGCATCCGGCGAGCACCGCCTCCTGCATGTCGATGACGAGCAGCGCCGTGCGCTGGCGTTCGGTTTCCATGGTCCACATCTTGCCGCCCGTGCTGCGGCCTGCCGGCCGGCGTCGCTGTGGCGCCGCCCGAGGCGTGGACAGGTTCGTCTCACCGCTTCGCGTGCCGGTGCCCTCCGGGCAAAGCGACACCGGGACGATAAGCGCGGCGGTCAGGTGACGAGCAGGGAACCGTCCTCGTCGAATTCGAACGCCCCCCAGGCAACTTCCCACAGGTATCCGTCCGGGTCCGTGAAGTAGCCGGAGTATCCCCCCCAGAAGGTGTCCGCGGCCGGCTTGACGATCTCGGCGCCGGCGCGAGCGGCCGTCGCCAGTACCTCGTCGACCTCGTGGCGCTCCCGCACGTTGTGAGCGAGCGTGATCCCGGAGAACTTCGCCCGCGGCCCGTCCCAGTCCGGGCCGACGTCCTCGGCCAGTTGCGAGTACGGGTAAAGGGCGAGGGTCACGCCTCTCGTCTGGAAAAAGACGATGCCGTCCTCCGGGCTGCGGGTCGTCGGCAGCCCGAGCCCGTCCCGGTAGAAGGCGCAGGAACGGGTGAGGTCGCCCACTCCGAGAGTGACAAGCGATATGCGAGGTTCCACCCCACAAGATTGCCAGCCGCACGAGCCGTAGTCAGGGGCGGGAGGAGGTTGCAGGCGGCTCGCCAGACTTCCGCCGTCTCGAGCGGGGCGGTGCACGTGTGCCTTTCCGGCGTGCCATCCTGAGAAGACCGCGCCGCGCGGAGGTCTGGCTATGAAGGTCGCAGTCGCCCAGTTCGCATCAAGGACCGACGCGCCGGCCAATCGCGCCCGCGTACTGGAGCTGGTCGGCAATGCCGCCTCGGACGGTGCCGAGCTCGTCGTGCTGCCCGAGGCCGCCATGTACCCTCTCGACCGGCCTGCCGGCGAGCTGGCCCGGGCCGCCGAGACACTCGAGGGGCCCTTCGTCACCGCCTTGGCCGGGGCTGCGTCGGCGCACGGGGTGACCGCCATCGCCGGCATGTTCGAGAAGGTGCCGGGGCAACGACGTGTGCACAACACCGTCGTGGCCGTCGCAGCCGATGGCCTGCTCGGCCGCTACCGCAAGCTCCACCTTTACGACGCCCTCGGCCACAAGGAGTCCGACACGCTCGTACCGGGACCGATCGACGGCGACGAGCTCCTGGTGCTGCGCCTCGGTGGGTTCGTGGTGGGTGTTGCGACTTGCTACGACCTGCGCTTTCCCGAGCTGTTCCGCGCCTTGGCGGACAGGGGCGTGACGGCCTTCGCCGTGCCCGCCGCCTGGGTGGCGGGGCCGCTCAAGGTGGACCATTGGGTGACCATGTGCCGCGCACGCGCCATCGAGAACACCTCGTACCTGCTCGCGGCCGCGCAACCACCGCCCGCCTACTGCGGCCGCAGTCTCGTGGTCGACCCGATGGGCGTCGAGATCGTGGGGCTCGGCGGGACCGAAGGCGTCGCGATGGCCGAGATCTCGCCCGGGACCGTCACTTCGGTGCGCGCCTCGCTGCCGGTCCTCGCCCAGAGGCGATACGAGGTCAGGCCGAGACCTTGACCGCTCAGGGGGGCGGCGGCGAGTACCGCCTGACCTCGACCGCCGGGATCCGCCCGAGAATCTCCTCCAGCGCCCCCGCGGTGGGCAACGAGGGTGTGGCACCTGCCACCTGAACGGCCAGCGCACCCGCCGCGCTGGCGCGGACCAGGCTCGACTCGAGATCTCTGCCGCGGGCGAGCGCGCTGGCGAGCACGCCGCAGAAGGCATCGCCGGCCGCCACCGTGTCGACGACCGGGACCTCGAACGAGGGCACCGCCAGCACGCGCTCGGCGTCCACATAAACCGAACCCCTGCCGCCGAGGGTCACGACGGCGGCTCCACAGCCACGCGACACAAGGGCGCGTCCTGCCCGGACCGCTCCTGCAACGTCGTCGACGGCGAATCCCGTCAGTGTGGCTGCCTCGACCTCGTTCGGGAGGCAGAGGTCCACCTTCGACAGGAGCTCGTCGCTCACCGCCAACGCGGGCGCCGGGTTGAGCATCGTCGTCGTCCCGGCCCGCCTGGCCAGATCGAGCGCGGCTTGGACAACCTCGAGGCGCACTTCGAGCTGGACGAGCAGCACGGCGGCATGTTCGATCAGCCCCGCCGCCTCTGCCACGTGCCGGGCCGTCAGGGCGTGGTTGGAGCGGGGCACGGCGATGATGAAGTTCTGGCCGGCCGCGTCCACCGTTATGTGTGCGATCCCGGTGCCGAAGCTCGGGTCCGTGGTGAGCTGCGAGACGTCGACACCCTCGGCGACGAGCTGGGCCCGGATGGCGGCGCCGAAGTCGTCCGAGCCGACCCGGCCCACCATGGCGGTGGCAACGCCCTGACGGGCGCACGCCACGGCCTGGTTGTTTCCCTTCCCACCGGGCACCATCGCAAAGGAGCTGCCGAGCACGGTCTCGCCGGGAGCGGGCAGTCTCGCCGTGGCGGCCGTTAGATCCATCGACAGGCTTCCGACGACGACGATCTCAGCCATGGGCCGCCCAGCACCTCCTGGTCATCGCGATGCAGGCCCGCTCAGGTGTCGAGGTGCAGGAGAAGCCATTGCAGCAGCATCGTGGCGTTGACATTGCGGTTGAGCCGCGTCGAGGCCTCGTCGATGGCCGCGATGGCGGCGAGGGTGGAACGTAGCCGCGGGGCGGAGACCTCGGGCTCCACCAGGCGCTGACGGCACGCCGCCGACAGGGCCGCCAGCCCGGCGCGGATCTCGTCGGTCCGTACCCGCCTCAGCTCCCGGGCGTGACGCTCCTCGATGACCGATCGCCCCGGGACCGCCTTCTCGCCGCGGCGCTCGGCCTGCTCCTGGAGGCCGGCCAATTCCTCGGCCTGGCGCGCACGCACGACCTCGACGGGCTCGGCGATGGAGGCGAGCAGCTCGTCGGCGAGCTCGGCAACCCTCGCGCCCGTCCCGTCCAACCGGCTCCAGACACCTCTCCACAGTTGCAGGCGCGCCGCGAAGCCCGGGTCGCGTGCCAGCAGCCTGGCCCGGTCCAGGCGTCCCCACGCGGCCTCGGCGACAGCCGCCGCCGTGGTGGGGTCGACGCCCTCGGCCCCCAGGACCTCGACGATCGCCTCGTCGGCGAGCGGCTTGAACGGGACCTGCACGCACCGGCTGGCGATCGTGACGAACGAGCTCGGCACGGTCTCCGCGATGAGGACGATCACGGTCGTGTCCGGAGGTTCCTCGATCGTCTTCAGCAGTGCCGGTGCCGCCTTTTCGACGAGATCGAAGTCGATGAGGACCAGCACCTGGTACCTGGCGGCTCTCGGGGTGCGAAGCGCCATACGCGTCACCTCGCGTGCCTGATCGACCGAGATGGAGGCCCCCACACGCTCGATCATCTCGAGATCGGGATGCCGCAGCGCGAGGGCCTCCAGGCACGACGCACACCGGCCGCAACCGCCGGTCGGGCACAACAGGGCCGCCCCGAAGGCCACCGCTGCGTCCCGGCGGCCGGTGCCGGGGGGCCCGATGAACAGATAGGCGTGCACGGGGGCGCGCAGTGCTCCGCGCAGGAGCTCGACGGCCTCCGGCTGGCCCTTCACCCGGTCGAGGACGGGGGCGCCGGTCAGCGCCCCGGTCGCGCTCATCGGCAACCGCCGATGCCGAGACGGGCCCGGACCGCTCCCAGCACCTCGGCAGCTACCTCGGGTACCGGCCCAGTGGCGTCGACGACCACCCAGTGCTCGGCGTCATCTGCGGCGATCTCGAGGAAGCCCTCGCTGACTCTTTTGTGGAACTCCGGCTCCTCGGCTTCGATGCGGTCCGGTCCGAGACCGGGCAGCTGCGCCTGTTGGACCGCACGGCGGCGCTCGGCGAGCGGCCGGGGCACGTCCAAGAGGACGGAAAGGTCGGGCCAGCGGCCCCCGGCGGCGAGATCGCAGGCGCGCCGCACCTCGTCGATTGGGAGCCCCCGGCCGTAGCCCTGATAGGCGAGCGTCGAGCCGGCGAACCGGTCGACCACGACGTGGTGGCCGGCCGCCAGCGCCGGCTCGATCCGCACCTTGAGGTGCTCGGCGCGCGCGGCGAGCATCAGGTACAGCTCCGCCCTCGGGGCGAGTGCGGGAAGGGAGCGGTCCAAGAGCAGCTCGCGGATGCGCTCGGCGACCGGGCTGCCACCGGGCTCGCGGCTCAGCTCGGCACCGATCGCCGAGGCGAGGAGCGCTGCCTGGGTCGACTTGCCGGCACCTTCGCCACCCTCGATCGCGATCAGCCGGCCCGTGGTGCGCACGGCTCGAAGGTTAGAGCGTGACCCGAGTCGCCACGGCCCTGCCCGTCACCCGGGCCGGGACCGCCGCTCAGGCCGGAGACGGGGACAGTCCTCTCAGCTTGTCCACGATCTCGGTGATCGCCTGGTCCTGGGAGGCGAGGTGCTTTTGGATCTCGAGCGCCTCGTGCAGGACCGCCTCGGCGTCCTTGTAGGTGTCCTCGGCCCGCTTGTCGCTCGCGGCCGCTTGGATGTTCTGGCCGACGATGATGACCGGCAGGAGCACCAACTGGAGGAAGTTCGAGCTGATCCAGGCGATGATGATCGTCAGGTTGTGGCTCTTGATGGCGGACGGCAGGCTTATGAGGGCGATGATCGCGAAGATGTAGGCACAGATCATCGTGCCCACGCCCAGTGTGATCAAAAGGCCGACGCGGGCGTTGAACCGGGCGAACCCGGACTTGCCCTGCAGGCGGTGGTCGTTGACCTTGGTCGGGCGTGCCTGGCCTTCGAGCACGGCTTTGGTGCGGGGGTGGATGAAGTGGCGATACCTGATGATGTCGGACATGGCGGAAGGCTAATGGTGGGCCTTGCGGGCGCGGGGACTCACGGGGCGCCCCGGCGGCGGTCGCTGCCGGGGCGGAAAGGGTTGGCGGGTTGCTAAGTGGTCCCGGTCAGAAGTTCATGGGTGAATCGTCGGCCCGTGCTTCGAGCCACGCTCCTGGCTCGCCGAGGTAGAGGCCGCACGCACAGTCGAGTGCCTCCTCGGGTGCTCCCGAGAACATCCCCG